>CAZXXA010000004.1:0-166006 GCA_964644615.1 uncultured Methylovirgula sp.
GGCACGCCCATCAGCGGGGTGACATCGCGGATCGGCCGGATATCGACCTGGCTGCGCGGCAGGAAGGCCACGGCGCCGTCGAGGTCGACAGTGAAGCCGCCCTTGACCTGATTGAAGATGACGCCGTCGACCTTCTCCTGGGCCTCGAACGCCTTTTCCAGGCGGACCCAGCTTTCCTCGCGGCGCGCCTTTTCGCGCGAGATGACGGCTTCGCCGAGCGCATTTTCGATTCGCTCGAGATAGACCTCGACCTCGTCGCCGACATGCAGCGTGCCGTCGCGACCGGGTCCTTGGAATTCCTTGAGGGCAACGCGGCCTTCGGTCTTCAGACCGACGTCGATGACAGCGACGTCTTTTTCGATGGCAACAACGATCCCTTTGATGACGGAGCCTTCGAGGGCATCGTTCTGGCCATAGCTCTCGTCAAGAAGTGCAGCAAAATCCTCGCGCGACGGCGCGTAGGTTTGAGTGGACGACATCTTTTCTCCTGAAATGCCCTGGTCGGGCGGCGCCGGCGGTTCGAGTTTCAAAAAGCTCAGGTCCGCCGACGTCCGTCGGCTTGCGACGAGACCCCACCGAAATGTGGCGGGCCGGCGCGGAACGGCAGAATTGAGCTGGGTTCAGGGAGCGTATCTAGCAATTGCGCGCCCCCGCGGCAAGGGGAAGACCCTGTAGAATCGTGCGAATCTCGTCTCGGATGGCCATTCCCCGCACGGCGGGCGTGACGTTTTGATGAATCCGCGAAGCGGAGCTCCAAAAGACAGCGGCGGGACCGTAGACCGCTCGGTCCCGCCGCCCCGTGCCCGCTCAAACCCATATGGGCTCAAACATATGGGCGAGCCGTTTTTGGCACGGCCCGCCGAACCGTCCCGTCAGTTCGGCAATGGCATCTTGTCGATCAGAGCATCTTGGTGATCGCCTGGATCACCGCCCTAAAGCGGAGCAAGAGCCTTCGCGCCTTTCGACTCGCAATTACGAGAGGACTTCCGGGAAAGTTTCAGCTTTTCCAGAAAATTGCGGCCTTGACGAAGGCGCGCAATCAGAGCCTTTTTTGGATCGGCAGAGGCGCCGATTTCGACGCGACGACGGAAGCGATGCTGACTTCGAAGGACAATACGGAGCTTGCGGCCCTTCTCGAAGCGGTCGGCCGGCGGGATCGCGCCGCGTTCAAGGCGCTTTACGATCGCGTCGCGCCGAAACTTTTCGCCATAACCTTGCATATCCTGCGCGACAAAGGTGCAGCCGAGGATGCGCTTCAGGAGGCCTTCCTCAGGATCTGGCAGAATGCCGGCAGCTTTGCGCCCGACTCGGGTTCGGCGCTGGGCTGGCTCATCGCCATCGCCCGCAATCGCGCCATCGATTTGCTGCGGGCGCGGCGGATGATGCCGCTTGCGAATGAAACGACGGATCTCTGGGAAAATATTGCCGCGATCGATGGCGGCGAAGCGGCGCAGCTCAATCTCGTCACCCTGCAACGCTGTCTCGGCGCGATCGAAGAGCCGGCGCGGTCCTGCGTTCTGCTCGCTTATTACGAAGGCTATTCGCGCGAGGAGTTGTCGCAGCGTTTCGACAAGCCGGTGAACACGATCAAGACCTGGCTGTTCCGCAGTCTGGCCTTGCTCAAATCCTGTCTGGACAGCTCGTCATGATGGAAGAAATCGAGTTTCAGGCCGCCGAATATGTGCTTGGAACGCTCAGTGCCGAGGAGCGCGGCGCATTTGAGACTTTGCTCGCGACGAATGCGCAGGCACGCAACTCCGTCGCGGCCTGGCAGCGGCGCTTGTCACCGCTCGCGGCACGGATCGCCGACGTCCCGCCGCCGCCCGAGATTTGGCATATGGTTGCGCGCCGCCTCGACGATGTGCCGCCTGCCGGCCCATCGGCGGAATCCGCCGCGCTGCTCGAAACCGTGGCGTCGCTGCATGCCTCCCGCAACCGCTGGCGTTTTGGCGCTTACCTCGCCACGGCGATCGCCGCAGCCTTCGCCTTCTTTGCGGCGGATCGCCTCGTGATCGAGCACCGGCAAGCGGATACTGCCTATCTCGCCGTCCTCGATCGCGGCGGCGATCTTCCTGCGCTCATCATCCGCGTCGATCTTGCGACGCGCAGCGTCTTCGTGCGGCCGGTCGCGACGCAAGTGCCGGAGGGCCATAGTCTGGAGCTCTGGTGGATCGGCGAGAACAAAAAGCCGAAATCCATGGGCCTTGTAGATAAGGACACGCGCAATGTGCCGCTGCCGTCGGGCGCACATATCGATAAGGCAACTTTCGCGGTGAGCGTTGAGCCGCTCGGCGGCTCGCGCAGCAACGGCCCGACGGGTCCCGTCGTCTATTCCGGACAGCTGCTCAAGTACTGACAGTCCAGAACTGGCTTCTCAGGACTGACTTGCAGCCGCATATTGCCGCTCGGCCATCTCCAGCGCCGCCTGGAAGGCGGCCTCGACGTCGAGTTTTGTTGTGTCGAGAACCGCGGCATCATCGGCGGGGCGAAGCGGCGCGAAGCTGCGGTTGGCATCGCGTTCGTCGCGCTTGCGGATATCTTCCAGCACCTCCGCGTAATCGACCTTTTCGCCGCGGCTCTTCAGTTCAAGCGCGCGGCGCGTCGCGCGCGTTTCGGCCGTCGCGGTGACGAAAATCTTTACCTGCGCTTCCGGGCAAATGACGGTGCCGATGTCGCGGCCGTCGAGCACGGCGCCGCCGGGCCGGCGGGCAAAACTGCGCTGCATTTCGACAAGCGCCTGCCGCACGTCCGGCATAGCGGCGACGATCGAAGCCGCCTCGCCCATCTCGCGGCCGCGCAGCCTTTCCTCATCGAAATCGAGCAGTGCAAGGCCGCGTGCTGCCGCGACCGCGGCCTTGACGTTCGAGAGATCGCGGCCCTCGTCGAGAACCGCCCGCGCGGTCGCCCGATAAAGAAGACCGGTGTCGAGATGCGGCAGGCCGAAGTGTTCGGCGAGCCGGCGCGCCAAAGTGCCTTTGCCGGACGCGGCCGGCCCGTCAATCGCGATGATCATGAAAAGACCGCGCCCAATTGCGCCATCTGCGCTTTGAAAGTCGGAAAGCTCGTCGCGATCATGCGCTCGTCGTCGATCGCCATCGGCTGCTGTGATGCGAGTCCGAGGCAGAGAAAGCTCATCGCGATGCGATGATCGAGATGGGTCAGCGCCACGCCGCCGCCGGGTACATTTCCATTGCGGCCGGAGACGATCAGATCGTCGCCTTCGATCGCGCAGTCGACGCTCGCGGCGCGCAGACCGTCGGCAACGGCGACAAGGCGGTCGGACTCCTTCACGCGAAGTTCGCTCAAGCCGCGCATCCGCGTTTCGCCGGAGGCAAAAGCCGCCGCGACGGCGAGGATCGGATATTCGTCGATCATCGACGGTGCTCGCTCTTCCGGCACGTCAACGCCGCGTAATGTCGAGGCACGGATGCGCAGATCGCCGACGTCCTCGCCGCCCTCAACGCGGCGGTCCAAAATCGCGATATCGGCGCCCATTTCCCGCAGCGTCGTCAACAGCCCGGTGCGCAACGGATTCAACATCATGCCTTCGATGACGATCTCGGAGCCCGGAACGATCAGCGCCGCGATGATCGGAAAGGCCGCCGAGGACGGATCCGCCGGAACGACGATGCGCTCCGGGCGCAGCTCGGGGCGGCCGTCGAGCGTGATCTTGCGGCCATGCGTCTCATAGATTTCACTTTCGATCGCGGCGCCGAAAAATTTAAACATTTTTTCCGTGTGATCACGGCTCGCCTGCGGCTCAATCAATACAGTCCGGCCCGGTGAATTAAGCCCGGCGAGCAGAACCGCCGATTTGACCTGGGCCGAGGCGACTTTTGTCCGATATTCGATCGGCAGCGGTTCCTGCGTCCCTTTGAGCCGGATTGGGCAGCGGCCGCCGTCCGCCTGGGCAAGGACTTCAGCACCCATATCGACCAGAGGGTCGAGAATGCGGCGCATCGGCCGTTTGCGCAGCGAAGCGTCGCCGTCGAATTCCGCCGTGATCCCATGGCCGCCGACGACACCCATCATCAGCCGCGAGCCGGTACCGGCATTGCCGAAGTCGAGCGGCTGATTGGGCGGCAACAGGCTGCCGATCCCCATGCCATGGATGCTCCAGCGGCCCTCGCCCTGACGTTCGATCCGGGCGCCGAGCGCGGCACAGGCGCGGCCTGTGTGAAGCACGTCCTCGCCTTCGAGCAGCCCCGCCACTTCCGTCCGCCCGACGGTCAGAAGGCCTAAAATAAAGGCACGATGCGAGATCGACTTATCGCCTGGCGGCCGCAACCGGCCGCGCAGCGGCCCGGACGGCTGACCACGCAAGGCGTGCCTCGGCGACGACGAAGACTGTGTGGCGGTATGGAAAGACGGCATGGCGGGTCGCGTGATGGCACTGCGAGATGACGGTAAGGGATGCCAAAAGCTCGTAGCACTATCCCGGTCCGGCTGTCATGCTGCAACACGAAGCCGCTCTCGGACGCCAGAGCTGGGATTAGCCGCAACTTCCAATTGACAGGCAAGCGTAGGCTAACTAACCGAGGGCCTCTGGAAATCGGGCCGGCGGCGCTCGCACTGTCACCTCAGCGTGCCGAGCCCTTGCGCGCCACGGTTCTGAGCGCATATGAGGCGGCAGGCTTTGGACAGGGCCGGTCAATCCCGGCACAAGTGATCTCTTTAGAGGGCAAACGTGGCGAAACCCGAGCTCGGCAATAAGCATCAATGCCAGCACTGCGGCACGAAATTTTTCGATCTTAACAAGACTCCTGTCGTCTGCCCGAAGTGCGGCACGGTTCAGCAGGTCGCGTCAACCACGCGGATGGCGAGAGCCGCCGTGCCGGATGACGACGACGAGGCAGAAACCGAAACGGGCGCCGAACTGGTCTCCCTCGACGAAGCCGAGGCTGCCGAAGAGAGCGTCGACGTCGTCGGCGATGATGACGTTGAGATCGAGGACGATACCGGCGACGACGATACCTTCCTCGAAGAGGAAGAGGAGGACAGCGACGACGTGTCCGGCCTTATCGACGGCGATCTTGCCGGCGACGAGGAGCGCTGACGACGAGGGGCGCTGACGTGGCGCGGCTAAGTGTTGCGGGCAAGCAGCAAGCCTGCTTGTCGCGGCCAGCCAATGCGGCTATACACTGCCGCTCCGCGCTGATGCCTCTTTGGCAAGCCGACGGAAACACTGGCCTCCCCAAAAGGCCGGTTTGGTGCCAAGCCGTTATAAACGCTGGCACAAAAGGGATGGGGTCATAGCTCAGTTGGGAGAGCGCTTCAATGGCATTGAAGAGGTCGGCGGTTCGATTCCGCCTGGCTCCACCATCTCCCTCAGAGACCCTCAAATAGCGGCCGCAATCGAACCGCTGCGGCCTATTCGGCCGCCGCTGCGAGACGGTTGATCGGCGCCAGCGCGGCAAAGAGCGCGGTGTCGTCGTCCGGCGCAGCATTTGGCGTCGTCAGCAACGTCTCGCCATAGAAGAGCGAATTGGCGCCGGCGACCATCGCCAGAATCTGCGCCTCGCGGCTGAGGCCCGAGCGTCCCGCGGAGAGTCTGACGATCGACGTCGGCAGCACGATGCGCGTCGTCGCGATCATGCGGATGAAGTCGAGCGAATCGACGCGCGCGCGGCCTTCGAGCGGCGTGCCCGCGACGGCGACAAGCGCATTGATCGGCACGCTTTCGGGATGCGGATCGAAGCCCGCAAGCACAGCCAGCATAGCAGCGCGATCTTCGATCGTTTCGCCCATACCAATGATGCCGCCGCAGCACATTTGCAGACCGGCGGCGCGCACGGCGTTCAAGGTCGCGAGGCGATCATCGTAGCTGCGCGTCGAAATGATCTGCGGATAGAAATCCGGTCCTGAATCGAGGTTGTGGTTGTAAGCGGTGAGCCCGGCTTCGGCGAGCCGCTGCGCCTGGTTCTCGTTCAGCATGCCGAGGGTGACGCAGGCTTCCATGTCGAGCGCACGGACGCCACGCACCATGTCGAGCAACGCATCGAATTCCGCGCCGTCGCGGACCTCGCGCCAGGCAGCGCCCATGCAGAAGCGATCGGCACCTGCGGCTTTTGCCCGCTCCGCGAGGGTGAGAACCTCAGCAACGGGCATCAGCCTCGCTTTCGTCAGATCGACCTCGCGATGATGCGCCGATTGCGGACAATAGGCGCAATCCTCCGGACAGCCGCCGGTCTTGACGCTCAGCAGGCTCGCCTTCTGCACGGCACCGACGGGATGAAAAGTCGCATGGAGCCGTGCCGCATCGGCGATCAATTCGAGCAGCGGCCGGTCATGAATGGCCATGATCTCGGCGACCGCCCAATTATGGCGGATGGCGGCGCGATCGGCCTCGGTCCGGCTTTCGCCTGTGGCAACGGATGGCTGCATGCTTTGGTCCTGCTCCTCGGTCGCACCCTCCGGCCTGACGGCCACAATTCGGCGACGGCGCCTATATAATGCCTTCGCGACCACTCTGCCGAGCCGAAAATACCCTGATGATGATCGATGCCGCCTATGACGCTTTCCTGCAGATTTTCACGCCGCCCTTCCGCCGCGTGCTGATCAAGACGCTCGGCCTGACTTTTCTCCTCCTAATCGTGTTTTTTGTCGGGGTCGAAAAGCTGTTCGCTGCCTGGCTGGTCCTGCCCTATTCCTGGCTGACGACGCTGATCACGGTGATTGCAGGGATCGGCCTTGTCGTAGGGCTCGCCTTCGCCATCACGCCCGTCTCGTTTCTCGTCGCGGGTTTCTTCTTCGACGAATTGGCGGCAATCGTCGAAGACGAGATCGATCCCGCTATGCCGGGAACGACTCCTGGCCTCCACGATGTCCTTCTCGTCGCATTGAAATTCGCCGGCGTCGCGGTGCTGGTCAATATCATCGCGCTGCTCCTGCTGCTCGTGCCGGTGGTCAACGCGATCGCGTTCTTCGTCGCCAACGCCTATCTACTCGGCCGCGGCTATTTCGAATTCGCGGCGCTGCGCTATCGTGCGTTCGAAGATGTCGCGGCCATGCGCCGCGCCCATAATTTCGATATTTTCATCGCCGGCCTATTCATTGCGGCGCTCGCCGCGATTCCTGTCGCCAATCTGCTGACGCCGCTCTTCGGCGCCGCCTTCATGGTGCGGGTTCACAAGGCCTTTAGCCGCAGGGATGGAGTCAAGCCGAGCCCACAATTCTGAGAACGGCTTCGATCCGCGCCGCCAGCAGCGCGGGATCGCCCTTTACGAGCAGGATTTTGATTGGGCTGTCGCACCCGATTCGAGGCGGACGGCGCTCGCCGGCACATCGAGCTCTTCGGCGAGCAGGCGGACCAGCGCCGCATTGGCGGCGCTGTTTTCCGGCACCGCGCGCACCCGGATCTTCAACAGCGATCGTCCGTCGGCGAGCTGATCGACCCCGTCGATGGCGTCCCGTCCGCCCCCGGCGTCAGCCGGACCGTGACGGCGAGCCCCTCGCTACGGCGCGCGAAGGGCAGCGGCGGAACGAGGCCTGCCGCCGGCATTAATAGACATATGGGTAGATGTAGCGGCCGATGATGTCTTCGATCAAAATGATAAGCAAAATCAGGATGATCGGCGAGATATCGATGCCCCCCATATTGGGCAGGATACGGCGAATCGGTCGCAGCAGCGGTTCGGTCAGCGCGTTGAGCGTGTTCCAGATCGCCCGGACGAAGTCATTGTAAATATTGATGACATTGAATGCGACGAGCCACGACAGGATGGCGACGATGATGATGACATAGGTATAGAGGTGCAGAATGATCAGCAGAACGTCGAGTAGCGCGCGCATAGATGCTCCGATCTGGCGGCGGGCACCGGGTTTTCCGGTCCCCGTCCCCAACCGAAAAAGGGGATGACGGAGGACGCCGCCACAAAGAAAGCCTATCGAACGTTGACAGGCTGACTGAGGCGGACGTAAACAGCCGCACGGCCGGGGCTGTAGCTCAGATGGGAGAGCGCTGCAATCGCACTGCAGAGGTCAGGGGTTCGAATCCCCTCAGCTCCACCAAATCCCCTATGCCTTCCCTCTTCCGACGCTGACATAGGTGAAGCCTTGCCGGCTCATCTCGCTCGGGTCGTAGATATTGCGCAGATCGACGAGGATCGGGGCGGCGAGCAGGCTCTTGACGCGGCCGATGTCGAGCGCCCGGAAGGCGTCCCATTCCGTGACGATGATCAACGCCTCCGCGCCCTCGCAGCAGGCATAGGGATCGCTGCAATAATTCAGCTTCTCGAGATAGAGGCGCGCCTGCTCCATGCCTTCGGGGTCGAAGACATTCAGTTTGGCGCCTTGATCCTGCAGCGCGGTGACGAGCGCGATGGCCGGCGAATCGCGCATGTCATCGGTATTGGGCTTGAAGGTTAAGCCAAGGAGCGCAATCGTCTTGCCGCGCACCGACCCCCCGCAGGCGGCGAGCACTTTGCGCGCCATGGCGCGTTTGCGCTGATCATTGACCGCCGCGACCGTCTCGACAATGCGCATCGGCGCGCCGTGATCCTGCGCCGTCTTGATCAGCGCCTGCGTGTCCTTGGGGAAGCAGGAACCGCCATAGCCCGGCCCCGCGTGCAGGAACTTCGAGCCGATCCGGTTGTCGAGGCCGATGCCGCGGGCGACGTCCTGAACATTGGCGCCGACTTCTTCGCAGAGATTGGCGATCTCGTTGATGAAGGTGATCTTTGTCGCAAGGAACGCGTTGGCCGCATATTTGGTGAGTTCGGAGGTGCGACGATTGGTGACGAGGATCGGCGCCTGGTTGAGATAGAGCGGCCGATACACCTCGCGCATGACCGATTCGGCACGCTTGTCCTCAAGGCCGATGACGATGCGGTCGGGGCGCTTGAAATCGGAGATGGCGGCGCCTTCGCGCAGAAACTCCGGATTTGAGACGACCGCGAAATCGGCGTCGGGGCGCGCCTCGCGGATGATCCGCTCCACCTCGTCGCCGGTGCCGACCGGCACCGTCGATTTCGTCACGATGACGGTGAAACCCTTGATTGCCGCAGCGATTTCGCGTGCCGCCTGATAGACGTAGGAAAGATCCGCATGGCCGTCGCCGCGCCGCGACGGGGTGCCGACCGCAATGAAGACCGCATCGGCCTCGCCGACAGCGGCCGTCAGATCGGTGGCAAAGGAGAGGCGGTTCTGGCGGACATTGTTCATGACCAATTCGGCCAGGCCCGGCTCATAAATCGGCATCTTGCCGTTGTTCAAAGCCGCGATGCGGCCGACGTCGGTATCGATGCAACAGACCTTATGGCCGAAATCCGCAAAACAGGCCCCGGATACGAGACCAACATAGCCGGAACCTACCATCGCAATCTGCATCTTGAACTCCTGTGCCCACGACCGATGCGGGCATCATCCTTGTTGAAACTTTGCTCACCGTTGAGTCAACATTTACAAGATCTACCGGACACGTGCTTTTATTGACGCGTCTTTGGGTGACGATTGGCTTGGGACTGTTTGATGACAGAAATATTGCGTCCTGATCTTTGCGTGATCGGCGGCGGCCCAGGCGGAATTGCCGCAGCACGGCGGGCGGCCGAAACCGGCGCCAAGGTCGTTCTGGTCGAAAAACGTCCCTTGAATGGCCACGACCATCTGCAAGCCGCATGGTATGCGCAAAGTCTTATCGCCACGGGCCTGCGCAACCCAATACGCAATGCAGCCCGCTTCGGCCAGTCCGAGTCTGAACCAGCGCGCATCGATTTCAAACGGCTACGCCGCGAATCGGATGCTGCCAGCCGACGCTTTGCCAGCGAAGACGCGCCGACGCGGCTCGCGGGACTCAATATAAAATTGATCCAAGCAGCCGGCTCTTTCACGGGCCCTTCCCGTTTCCAGACCGGCGAAACGACGGTCGAAGCGCGGCATTTTCTCCTGGCGATCGGATCATTTGCGGCAGCGCCAGCCATTCCCGGTCTCGAACTGGCGCGTCCCCTGACACCGGATCGCCTCCTCGACCTAACGACCATCCCCCGGCGCCTCGCCGTCATCGGCGGCAATAAGGATCATCTGCCGCTCGCCCAGGCCTTTGCCCGGCTGGGCGCAAAAGTCGTGCTCGTTCAGGACAAGACCTTCCTCGCGGATGAGGAGCCGGAGCTTGCCGCTGTGCTCGGCGACGCGCTGCGGCAGGACGGCATCGAGATCCTCGATTCCGCGGCGATCCGCAAAATCGAACTCGCCGGCTCGGGGCCCGGCGCGAGCCTCAAGCTTATGCTTGGCGATGCCGATTTCGTCGAAGCGACCCATCTGCTTTATGCCCCCGAACGCCTGCCGCTGACCGAAGGCCTGGGGCTCAAGGCGGCGCGCGTCGCCTACAATAAAACGGCCATTCAAATCAAAAACGGCGGCCGCAGCAGCAATCCCAAGATCTATGCCATGCGCGACAGTTTCGACGATCTGCGCAGCATGCGGCTGGCCCGACTGGAAGGCACGCGCATCGCCGATGCGCTGTTCGGCCGCGCCGCGCCGCCCCCGCCACTCGCCCGTATCATCGGCACCGACCCCGAACTTGCCTTCATCGGGCTCGGTGAAAGCGAAGCCCGTGCCCAACGACGCAAAGTCCATGTGCTGCGAGCCGGATTTTGCGATAATCTACGGGCGATGAGCGGCGGTGCTGCCGGGCAGCGGCATGCTATGGGCCATGTCAAAATCATCACGGATTCGAGCGGCCATCTTATCGGTGCAGGCATTGTCGGGCCGCAGGCGCGTGAGCTGATCGGCGTCTTTGGCCTCGCTTTGGCCAAGGGCCTGAGCGTCGGCGATCTGGACGGTCTTGCGGCGGACGAGCCCACGCTGATGGAGGTCTGCCGCACCGCAGCGCTTGCGCCAATGCCACAAAAGGGCAAGGTTGCCGTGGGAAAATTTTCGCTTAGACGTTTTTCACATTAGGATTCCGCAATGCGGGATTGGGTGACAGTCGGACAGAAGGCAGCCGCCGGTGAGCGCGGCAGCGACCGGACGCAGACGCGCCGGAAGGCTGCTGTGCGGTTCGGCCTGGCGACGCGGGCCCTGCTTCTCGTCGTCGCCTTTGTGATGCTGAGCGAAGCCTGCGTCTATATTCCGATCGTTGCCAACTATCGTGACAACTGGCTGCGCAATCGGCTAAGCATGGCTTATACGGCAACGCTCGTGCTCGAGGCTGCGCCGAAAGCGATGGTACCCGCTGGCCTGTCACGGCAGTTGCTCGAAAATGTCGGCGTCCGAATCATTGTCCTGAAAGCGCATGGCACACGGCGCATCCTCGCTGCCGCCGACTTGCCGCATGAGGTCGATGAATTCTACGATCTGCGGCATTCGACGTTCCTGCAGGCGCTCGCCTCGACCTTCCGCACTTATACGGCGACATCCGACCGGGTGATCACCGTGCTCGGCGATGCGCCGACGCCGGGCGATGCTATCGAAGTCACGATGGACGAAGCGCCGCTGACGAAGCAGTTGCATTTCTTCGCCTGGCGCATCCTGCAGATCTCGCTGACGATCGCGGTGATCGTCGCCTCGCTCGCGGTGTTCTCCATCCATCTGATGGTGCTGCGGCCGGTGCGCCGGCTCACCACCAATCTGGTTGAATTCGGGGCCGATCCCGAGAACGCCGCCCGCATCATCGTGCCCTCTGGGCATGGCCATGAGATCGGCCGCGCCGAGGAAGCGCTGGCGACGATGCAGGAAGCGCTGGTCCGCGAACTCAATCAGAAGAAACATTTGGCCGCGCTCGGCCTCGCTGTCGCGAAAATCAATCACGACATGCGCAATATGCTCGCCTCGGCGCAGCTGCTCTCCGACCGCCTCACCAATGTAACCGACCCCTTGGCGCAGCGCATTGCGCCGAAGATCGTCGCGACTCTCGGCCGGGCCATTCGCTTCTGTCAGGCGACGCTCACCTATGGCCGCGCGGCCGATGAAGCGCCGAAGCCGCAGAAGATCGATTTGCGTGGCCTTCTCACCGAGGCGGCGGAAACTGCCTCCATCGGCGGGACGGATCACGTCGCCTTCGTCAACAATGTCGGCGAGGGGTTCGAGATTCATGCCGATCCCGAGCAGATGTTCCGTGTGCTGACCAATCTGATCCGCAACAGTTTCGAGGCCCTGGTCCGCGCCGGTCCCGCCCGCGGACAGCCGGCGGAGGTCCGCGCCCGCGCTTATCACGAAGGCAAAATGGCGATTATCGAAATTTCCGATACCGGGCCCGGCGTTCCACCCTCCGTTCGGGCGCAACTTTTCACGCCGTTTTCAAGCAGTTCGCGCCCCGGCGGCTCCGGCCTTGGCCTCGCCATCGCCTCCGACCTCGTCAGCGCGCATGGCGGCAGCATCACCCTCGTCGACGCCGAGGCGGAAAACACCGGTGCGACATTTCGCGTGATCCTGCCGCAAAGGCCCATTGGAAACGTCTGAATCCGTGTTGCCATGACGATGGCGAGTCGCTAAAGGGAAGGTTCATCGATTTGCTCGATGATCTTTGCCGGTGAAGCAGCCCGTGCTTCCTTAGACCGGCATGGCATGCGCCCGTAGCTCAGCTGGATAGAGCACTAGACTACGAATCTAGGGGTCAGGAGTTCGAATCTCTTCGGGCGCGCCACTCCACGAAATTGGGCCGCAAATCCCCCCGCTCTTCTGAAAAAGAAGCTCGATCCGAAGCTCAGGTTTTCTGAGGGCCACCATTCGCATTTGGCGTGCCGGGATCTCGCGAAAGAAGTTCCCTATTTTCGAATGAACAGACACACTGTTCGCCACGGGCTGCGAGCATGCGCGCCCGGAGCGTCTTCGAAAGGGGAAGCCGATGTCTGTTGAAAGTGATTTCACCGGTCTCGATCGGCGCGGAACGCCGCACGGGCCGTTCCGCCGTTTTTTACGCCGCTTTATTCATTTCTTCTCGTATCACCTCATCCTCAACCGCCAGAACATCCGAACGACCCAAGCGGCGGGCTTCCGCCTACGCGTACGGCCGACGGTGTTCCACCCCCGCTTCTTTCTGAGCAGCGAGTATTTCGCGACGTTTCTCGACGGGCTCGACCTGAGCGGCAAGTCCGTAGCCGATATCGGCACCGGGACCGGCATTTTGGCTTTGGCCGCCGCGCGTGCCGGTGCGGCGGAGGTTTTGGCGCTCGACATCAATCCCCATGCGGCTCTCTCGGCGCAGGAGAATGCGCATGCGAATGGGTTTGGCCACCGCGTGCGCGCCGCTTGTATGGATCTTCTCGTGGCGCTTCCGGCGCGCCCGCTTTTCGATGTGATCCTATCGAGCCCACCCAAGCATGCCGGCGAGCCGCGCGATCTCGCGGATCAAGGTTGGCACGCCGGCCCGCAATATCGGAACGTGGCGGCTTTGTTCGCGCAGGCCAAAGAGAGGTTGAAGCCCGACGGCCTTCTCTACGTCATGGTCTCGTCGGACTCCGATCTCGACCTGTTTGGGCGGCTGATCGATGAGGCCGGCTTCCGCGCGCGCCTTGTCTACGAGCGCTCGTTCTACATCGAGTCGATGATTCTCTATGAGCTGCGTGGCCGATAGCGTCGGTCGTCGGCCATGACATATCTGTCCGACGACCCGCCGGCTTAGTCTGGCTCGCCCGCTCTGCCACCACTCAGCGCCGCCCGAGAGTCCGAGGCGAATCTGCGCAGCATGGCCGCGGCGCAAGGCGTCGAGATCGCGGCCATCAACGGCACCGATCATTCCGTCCTCGGCACGCTCACGCGTCTTACGAAGAGGTCTTTTCATCCAGCCCGCGCCTATGAAGATTTTCTTAGCGCTGCAGGCGCGGTCAAATGGGCCGTGAGTCATGTTTGACTGGTCCACGTCTGATCCGACCGCTGACGGCTACTTCGCGGTCATCAGCAGAGCAACCGGAAAACCGTCGAGCAATTCGCCGACCGGCATGCTATTGCCGCGCAGCGCGACGGATTTATTGCCGAAAAGGCTACGCCACTTCAACTGCGCAAATCCGGCCGGAAGATGCAGCTGTGTGTCGTCCCAGCTCGATGCCGGAATGAGAACTCCGCCGCTCAGCCATTGCGCCGTCAGCCGGCTCGCGATGACGATCGCCGCCTCGTCGCCGCGCCGGCGCGCAAAGGCGATGAGATGATCCGCCTGCGTACCTTCGGCCTGCAGCGGCGCATAGGTGCCTTGCGCAAAGAGATCGAAATGCGCACGGCGCACCGCCAAGACTTCCTGGATCAGGGCTTGTTTCACTTCACCGTCGCGCCAGTCCGGCGCCAGCGATACCACGGTTTTCCGCGCTGATAGATTTTTCATCCGCGCATCGAAATCGATGGATTCGTCGGGCTCCCCGAGATTTTGATCCCAGAGATCGCCCCCCCGGCCGAGGTTCGGCACGCCGGGAACGGTGAGTTTCAGCAGCGTCTGAGTCAGCCCATTGACGGCACCGGCCGGCGCAATGCGCTCTGCAAAAGCGGCGATCCGTGCCGGCCAGTCCTGTTCGAAGAGACGCAAAAGGAAACTCTGCGCCGCCGCCTCATAGGCTTCGTTCGGTACGGTCGCGTCGGTCGCGAGTTTCGCCGCACGTAAGGCCGTCACGTGCCATTCCGCTACGCGGATTGCGAATTGCCGCAGACCGTCCGCATCCGCGGGCTTAAGTCCCAGCGGCCAGGCACCGACCAAAATCTGAAACAGCGTGGCGGCATCGGCAAAGCGCGGCGCGCGCACGCCGTCGAGATTGGCGAAGAAGAGTTCGGCGTCATTGAGCCAATCGGACAGGGTTTCCGCCCAGTCCTGCGAAATCTCGCTCAAGACGGCGAGACGGGCGCATACATCTTCGCCGCACTCATGTTCCGGCGCGCTCGCCAGCATCGCATGCGGAAAACGTGTCGCGCGGCCCATGACTTGTCGATGAAATGCTTCGACGGCATTGCCGGCTTCGCCTGCGTCGCGA
The DNA here is from genome assembly GCA_964644615.1 of uncultured Methylovirgula sp. Classification (GTDB taxonomy): domain Bacteria; phylum Pseudomonadota; class Alphaproteobacteria; order Rhizobiales; family Beijerinckiaceae; genus Methylovirgula. The sequence goes on from CAZXXA010000004.1 coordinate 14,889, forward strand.
TAAGACAACGGCGCGTGACGATAAAGGGCCATGTCCGCGGCCTTTGCGGCCAGGGCGGCGCTCAATAGCTGAAATCTGCGGATCGTATCGCGATGGAGCGCGGCATCGCCCACCGCCCGCGCCTCGCCGCCAAGCCAGCCGGCGATCCGCAGGATCGCCTCGCGGTCGCGCGGCCGACATGTCGTCATCGCCTTGGCCGCCGCATCGCTCAGCAGCTTCTTATCGGACGCGGCGCCGCCACGAAGAACAGCATAGGTCCGATAGACGCGCAGATGGGCAAGAATTTCAATGAGGCCACGCCGCAATGCGGGCCGCGCCAGATCGCGCGCCATCGGATCTTGCTGCGCCAGCCGATGCAGCGCCGTCACGGCGCCTTCGAGCGGCGCAGCCAAGTCGGCCTCGAGTGTTTCGCGGCGGCTTGCTTCCATTTCCGCGGCGAAAGTCGCAGGACGTTCGCCGAGCGCTGCCCGCCATTGGGCGAGCGGCTCCGCACCGCTGCGATCATGCAGAAGGCGCGCGAGCTGTTCGGCAAAATCATCGCCGCTGACGCCGTCGCAGTCCCAATCGCTCGGCAGCTCTTCGCCGGGACTGAGAACTTTATCGACGAGAATATAGGTGCGCTGGCCTGAGCCGTTTCCCAGCATTCCGAGTAGCGCACGCAGGCGTTGGCAATAGGCTTTCGGATCGGCGAGACTGTCGATATGGCGGATGCGTACGCCGTCGATCAGCCCATCGGTGAAGAGCCGCAGGATCGTCGCATGGGTCGCATCGAAGACATCTTCTTCCTCGACCCGCAGGGCCACGAGATCATTGCCGTCACAATTCCGAGGTCGAACTGGCCGCCGCCAGTTGATCGCATCGTCCGCGCTGCGCGCTGTGGCAAGACGGAAGTGCTGCTGTTCCAGCAAGGCCTGCAGACGAACGCGGCCGCCGAAGCTCCTGGCATCGAAACCATTGAGCGTATTGCGCTCGATATGCGGACGCTGCGCCGGATCGACAGGACAGATATGTCCGAGATAGTGAATCTCGTAGCGATCCTGCGCCTCGTTGAAGACGACAGTGATATCGCCTTCGCGCAAAGCTTCGCCATAAGGCCGCGCCAGGATCGGCAGCAGGATCTTATCCTTCAGCGCCGGATCGTCCGGCTCCCAATCGATGTCGAAATAATGTGCATAAGTGCTTTTGCGCCCATGCTGCAGCACATCCTGCCACCAGAGATTGCCGTTGCCGGCAGCCATGTGACCCGGCGTGACATCGACGATCACGCTCAGCCCGGTGTTGCGTAGCGCTGCAACCAACCGGCGAAAGCCCTCTTCACCGCCAAGCTCAGGATTGACCGCAGCCGGGTCGATAACATCGTCGCCAGAGCGCGAACCGGCGCGCGCCGTCAGAATCGGCGAGACGTTGAGATGGCTGATGCCAAGATTTGCGAGATAGGGAATGAGAGAGATCGCATCGTCGAATGTGAATCCCTCATGAAACTGCAGGCGCATGGATGCGCTCGGTATGCTCATTTGCTCTTTCTGCGCGGAAGCTTGTCGATACGCTTCGATTAAAGCGTCGTGGAAGTTCGCGCCGTCGCTCGGTGAATCACAGCGGCGCAGCTCTCGGTGCGAGCCCATCGGGCCGGGACACGGCATGGGCCGATGAAGTTCAGGCGTCTGAAGGTTGGCGGCGTCCCCGAACATCATGATGCGGCCTCTCAAGCATCCGACTATGTCGCGAAATTGGGCTGATGGCACGCCAATCGTGTCGAACTCCCGCTGTTCTCGCGAAAGAAACACCTCCTCTTTGCGTGCAATTCGTCAACCATCCATTTCTGTGAAAGCGTCATCCGTAGCTGTGTCCTGAACCACACGAACAATAGCCAGCATGCGCAATCAATCGTTGTTGAGATTGATGCGCGGGCTCGGCCAAAGAGGGTCTAAAATGCGGCAGAAGATGAGAAGCTTCTACGCGGCTGTTTGCATCCTTGACGCGACGCGTCTCAACATCGCGCATTTCAATAAGTTGATTCCCGGCCCAATGGTTCCGCTATCGCTATTGCGAACTTGCGATTGGGCATATCTTGCGATGGGGCATCTCCAAGCGCACGGTTTCAAACTTGAAACGCACGCTTCCAAAACAGCGCAAGACAACGCGCCGCAGCCTCCATCCATCGGATGGTCTTGACGTCTTAATTATAAATTATTAATTCCACGGGACCTTCGAGGAGAGCAAAGTGTCCGCTGTCTCGCAGCCGCTACTGCGCCAGAGCCTGCATGAGACGCTCGTCGCGCCTTTGCGCGAGATGATCGTAAAGGGCGAACTGCGTCCCGGCGAAAAAGTGCCGGAAGAGGAGTTGTGCCTGCGCTTTGGCGTGTCGCGCACGCCGATCCGCGAGGCGCTGAAAGTGCTCGCGGCGGAAGGCGTGCTGCAAATCCTGCCGCATCGCGGCGCGATCGTCGCCGAAATCACCGAGGCGCAGATCGCCGAACTCTTTCCCGTCATGGCGGCGCTGGAGCGGCTTGCCGGAAGTCTCGCCTGCGCCAATGCCAGCGACCGCGACATCGCCCGCATCCGCAAGCTGCATAATGCGATGATGGCGCATTACCGCGCCGGCAATGAAGCTGCCTATCTCGAACACAACCGCCTGATCCACGAGGCCATCTTCGAGGTCGCGGCCAACGAAACGCTTTCTGCTTTGTTCCAGCAGATTCTCACCCGCATCAACGCCTGCCGCTTCAGCATGCGCAAAAGCGCCGCGCATTGGGAGCGCGCGACGAAAGAGCATGAGGCGATCATCAAGGCGCTGGAAGCGCGCGATGGTCCGCGTCTTGCCTACATCTTGGAAAAACATGTGACCGAGACGGCCGTCGCCATCGCGCGCACCGTTGTCGCGCGCAAAGAGACGGCGCCAGCCGAGTCCACAAGACGGTCGGCGAAACCAAAATCGAAGGCGAGAAAGACCGAGGATGAAGGACCGACCCGATGAACGCGCCGTTTGAGTCCGGCGTGGATGCCGCATCGAACACGAAAGCCCTGCCGCTTGCCGGCGTGCGCGTGCTCGATCTGAGCCAGGTCATGGCCGGGCCTTTTGCGACCATGCTGCTCGGCGATCTCGGCGCCGACATCATCAAGATCGAACCGCCGGGCGGCGGCGATCAGACGCGTGGCTCCATGGGATTCAAGATGAAGGGAAGCGACAGCATGGGCTTCCTCAATCTCAACCGCAACAAACGCAGCATCGCGCTCAATCTGAAAAGCGAAGCTGGCCGCGAGATTCTCTACAAGCTTGCCGAAACCGCCGACATCGTCATCGAGAACTATCGCCCCGGCGTGATGAAGCGGCTCGGCTGCGATTACGAGACGCTGCGCAAGATCAATCCGCGGCTCATTTACGCGAGCATTTCCGGCTTCGGCCAGACGGGCCCCTGGGCCGAGCGCCCGGGCTTCGATCTGATGGCGCAGGCGATGTCCGGCATATTGAGCGTCACAGGCCAGCCCGGCGGTCCGCCCGCGAAGGGCGTTCCCGTCGCCGACATCGGCTGCGGCCTCTTCACCGTCTACGCCGTGCTCGCCGCTTACATCGGACAGCAAAAGACCGGCGAAGGCCAATATATCGATGCCTCGCTGTTCGAGGCGGCGCTCGCTTTTTCGATCTGGGATGCGGCGGACTATTGGGGCACGGGCGTTGTGCCGACACCCATTGGCACCGCGAATCGCATGGGCGCGCCCTATCAGGCGGTGCGCGCGCAAGACGGCTATTTCGTCATCGGCGCCACCAACCCAAAGCTCTGGCCTCTTCTCTGCGCGGCCATCGATCGTAAGGAGCTGCCGAGCGATCCGCGCTTCAAGGATGTTGCGGCTCGCCTCGCCAATCGCGAAGTACTCATCAAAGAGCTTGAGCGCACGCTTATGACACGGCCCGCTGCGGAATGGGTCGAGTTGCTTCTCGCCGCGGGCGTTCCCGCCGCGCCGATCTACACATATCCGCAAGCTTTCGAAAGCGATCACGGCAAGGCGCGCGAGGTGCAGATCGAGGTCGATCATCCGATCGAAGGCAAAGTCCCCAACATCGGTTTCCCAGTGAAACTCAACGGCACGCCGCAGCAGGTGCGCCTGTCGCCGCCGCTGCTCGGCGAACATACGGACGACGTTCTCGCCGAACTTGGCTTCGACGAAACGACGATGCAAAATCTCGAAGCGCGCGGAGCCTTCAACGCATGAGCGGATCGGCGGGGCAAGTTCATTTCACCGTCAAAGACGGCATCGGTGCCATCGTTTTCGACCGCCCTGAGGCGCGCAATGCGATGACCTGGGCGATGTATGACGCGCTCGCCGCGATCTGCGAGAAGATCGCAGGCGACAAGAGCATCCGCGTCGTGACGCTGCGCGGCGCCGGCGGCGCCGCCTTCATTGCCGGCACCGACATCGAACAGTTCCGCGCTTTTTCGAGCCCGGACGATGGCGTCGCCTATGAAGAGACAATCGATGCGCGCATCGAAGCGCTCGAAAGACTGCCAGTTCCGACGCTCGCCATCATCGACGGCTGGGCGGTCGGCGGAGGTCTCATCATCGCATCGGCCTGCGATCTGCGGATCGCCACGTCTTCAGCAAAGTTCGCCGTGCCAGTCGCCCGCACGCTCGGCAATTGCCTCTCCTCCGCTAATCTGGCGCGGATGATCGTTGGTTTCGGCCTGCCGCGCGCCAAGCGCATGCTGATGCTCGCCGAGGCCGTCGCGGCGCAGGAGGCGCTCGACTGCGGCTATCTGCTCGATATCGTCGAGCCAGATGCAATCGAAGCGCGGGCCGCAGCGCTTTGCGCGGCGCTGGCTGCGCATGCGCCGAAAACGCTTTTGGCGACGAAGGAGATGGCGCGCCGCCTGCTGGTGGCCAATCAGCCGGATGTGAAAGATCTCGTCCGCGATTGCTACGGCAGTCACGACTTCAAGATCGGCATCGAAGCTTTTCTGGCGAAGCAGAAACCGCAGTGGACGGGGACGTGACCGCCAAGCCTGATAGCGAGCCCGGCCATCTGTCGGCCAGAGTGCTGAGCGCGGGCGCCATCGGCAATATTCTCGAATGGTATGACTTCGGTCTCTACGGTCTCTTTGCGCCGGTGCTGGCCGAATTGTTTTTTCCGGCCACCGACCGGCTCGCGGCGCTGATGAGCGTTTATGGCGGCTTTGCCATCGGCTTCATCATGCGCCCGATCGGCGGCGCCGTGCTCGGCCATTTCGGCGACCGGATCGGCCGGCGCTTCGTATTGATCTTGTCCATCGTGATGATGGGCGTCACCACAACGGCGATTGGGCTTCTGCCCACCTATCGGACGCTCGGCGTCGGCGCACCGATTCTGCTGCTCGGCCTGCGCGTGCTGCAGGGATTTTCCGTCGGCGGCGAATTCACCGGCTCCGTCGCCTATCTTGTCGAAAATGCACCCTCGCATCGGCGCGGCTTTGCCGGCAGTTTCGCCAATATCGGATCGACGACCGGCATATTGCTCGCCGCGACCATGGCCTCGCTGACGACGACATTCATCGACAAGGCGAGCCTCGAAAGTTTCGGCTGGCGCATCCCGTTTCTGCTCGGCGGCATCATCGCAGCTTGCGGCTTCATTCTGCGCAGCAGCCTCGGTGCCGATCATGAGATCGAACCGCGCAAGCGCAGCGAATTGCCGTTGAAACAGGCGATCACCGATGCACCAAAGACGATGCTGTGGTCGATCGTGTTTACGTCGGGCTATGGCGTCGTCAACTATCTCACCATGGTGTTTCTGCCGACCTATGCCAGCACATTCGGCGGCATCGCCGAAGCAAAAGTCTTGCAGATCAACACGGCGGCCCAGGCGTTTGCTCTGCTCGTCGTGCCGTTGATTGGCTGGATCAACGATCACCTCATCCGCCGCCGCACATTGCTGATCCTCGTCTTCTCCGCTGAATTCGGTGTCGCCTGGGCCTGTTTCGCCTTAGCGCACGGCGGCGGCATTGCGGGCCTGTGGATCGCGCAAATGACCTTCGGCCTGCTTTTCGCGCTCATCATGGGCACGGAGCCCGCCATGCTCAGCGAACAATTCAAAGGAGCCTATCGCTTGAGCGCTTATTCGCTCTGTTTCAACATCGGCATCGGCGTTGCCGGCGGCACGGCGCCGATTATTGCCACCGCCTTGATCGCCAAAACCGGCGATCTCTTCGCGCCCGCTTTATATTTGATGATCGCAAGCGCGCTGTCGCTGGGCGCGGCCTTCATGCTCGCCGACAGGAGCCGCGCACCGCTGCCCTGAACCCCATTTTGGCGCTGTGCTTTGTCGCCCGCCGCGAGCCCGGCGCAAGGCTTCTCTGCGAGAATAGCATCTTCAGTTGAGCTTTTAATGGAGGGCCGCTTGCACGCGCCACGCCGTGAGCCCTTCAGTAACGCTTCCAGCCAGGAAGCGAGCGCCTTCGATCTCGCGCTGTTTTCTGGCGGCGACGAGCGTGTCTTCATCGATCCCGCCACCGGCCGGACGAAATATGGCACGCCACGCGGACCGGCCGAAGATGAAGTCTGGTTTTCCTCTTCGACCGCTTCGGCCATCTCGCCACGCGGCTATGCGGCGGCCTCTGCTGTCTGGCAAAATCTCGTTATCGGCAAACAAACACTGTCGGGCTGCTGCGACAGTGTCCGCGATGCGCTGCTGCGCCTGTTCGGCACCGACGGTGCGGAGGCCATTCTTGCCGGATCGGGTACGGAAGCGATTCTCATTGCCACTGCGCTCGCGGGCAAGCTTCTCGGCCCGCGCCTGACCGCAATCATCGTCGGCTGCGCCGAGACGGGACGCGGGGTCCGTTATGCTGCGGAAGGCCGGCATTTTCTCCACCACGCGACTTTCGCCGATGTCACACCCGGCGCTCATCTCGAGGGCATGCAGACGGCGGATATTGCCGTCGAGACCGTCGAGATTCGCGATGGCAGCGGCGGCTTGCGCGCCATGTCTGAGATCGACGCTGAGCTTATCGCGAAGGCCGAAGCGGCGCGGGGCGCGGGCCGCAGTGTCGTCATCCACAGGCTCGATGGATCGAAGACAGGCCAGTCGGCGCCGAGCCTCGATTGTCTCGTGCAACTTTGCGCAAAATGGCCGAAACATCTGCTCGTGCTGGCCGATTGCTGCCAGATGCGCTCGACAATAGAGCACATCAAAGCGCTGCTCACGCGCGGCTTCGTCGTCACGCTGACGGGCTCGAAATTTGCCGGCGGCCCGTCGTTCTGTGGCGCGCTTCTGTTGCCGCCGACTATCGCCGCGAAGCTCAGTACACAGCACATGCCGGGGCTCCTAGCCTATAGCGCGCAATTGGATTGGCCGACAGCCTTGCGGAGAAGCGTCGCGCGTGCCGCCCTGCCCGCCGCAAACATCGGCCTCGCCTTGCGCTGGCATGCGGCGCTTGCCGAAATCGACAGTTTTCACAGCCGGCCCGCCGAACTACGCGACGATCTGGCGAAGCGCTTCCATCAAACGGTCGCCGCAGAGGCCGCCCAAACGGCTGGCGTCACCCTTCTCCCAACTGCCGCGCCTGAGGGCAGTTTCGGCGACACGATCGTCTCGTTCGTTCTGCGCCGCGCCGATGGCAGCACTTTGGATATGGAAGCCGCCGCCGCGATTCAGCGCCGGCTGCGCAGCGAAGGCTTTCATCTCGGCCAGCCGGTGCAGATCGGAGATGCCGGCGCTCTGCGGCTTTGCGCCGGCATGCCGCTGATCAATCGCCTCGCCGACAAAGTCGCAGCAGGAACAACGCCTGCCACCGCCATCGCGCCGACCCATGCTGCCATCGCTGCGCTCTTCCACCGCCTGGGCGCGCTTCTCTCCGCCTGACCAAAGGCTTCGGGCAAGGCGCGGACACTAGTTTCTTTCGATCGAAAATTCGCGAAAGGGGTGATGAATGACTCAGGCGTTTGCGGAGAAACAGGTGGGAAATGTTCCGCAACCCGCCTCAATCATCGGCCTTGCCGCAATTGCCAGGATGGGATTTTCCGGCACCGATCTGCAGCCGCTTCGCCAAAGCTTGGCGCGGCGCGCATCCGAGTCGCAAGATGTCGGCGCTTTGCTCGATCTCTCCATGATCGAACTGATCATGGGCCGCCGCGACAACCGCATCTCCTTCCAAGCCCGCGCGCTGATGGACCAGCAGCTCTATCGGCTCGATCCGGCTCTCGATGTCGCCAAGCCGCTGCGGCTTTTGGCGTTCATGGCGCCGGGCGATTTCATGGCCAACACGCCGGTCGAATTTTTGCTGGAAGAAAGCGGCGTCCGTCTCGACATTCTCTATATCGCGATGGGCGTGCCGCTGCCGCGCCTCATCCCGGATCATGACGTCGCCATCGTGGCGATTGCCGAATCGGAAGAGAACCGCCCGCTGCTCGTGGCCATGCAGGATGTAGCGCGGAATTGGCCAGCGCCTGTCATCAACGCGCCGGAGCTGATCGCGCGGCTGACGCGCGACGGCGCCTACAATCTGCTGCGTGACATTCCAGGCCTTTTGGTCCCGGCGAATATGCGAATGAACCGCGCGACGGTCGAGGACGTTGCGAACGGACAATTGCCGATCGAAGCGCTTTTGCCGAAAGGCCGCTGGCCGATCATCGTGCGGCCCGTCGATTCACATGGCGGCCAAGGACTCGAAAAACTGAACGTCGCCGAAGAGCTGCAAGCCTATCTCGGCCGGCATGCTGCGGCGGAATATTATATTGCGCCGTTCATCGACTATCGCAGCGCCGACGGTCTCTATCGGAAATGCCGGATCGCATTGATCGGTGGGCAGGCCTACGGTTGCCATCTCGCCATATCGCAGCATTGGATGGTGCACTATCTCAATGCCGATATGCAGAACAATGCCGTCAATCGCGCCGAAGAGTCCCGCTTTCTTACCAATTTCGATATGGAATTCGGCGCCCGCCACAAGGCGGCGCTGACCGCCATCGCGGCGAACAGCGGGCTCGATTATACGCAGATCGATTGCGCCGAGACGCCGGATGGCCAGCTTCTCTTGTTCGAGATCGGCACGGCGATGATCGTCCACGCAATGGATTCGGCGGACGTCTTTCCGTACAAAAAGGCCGCGATGACAAAAGTCTTCACCGCCTTCACCGACATGCTGGAGAAAAAGGCCGGGATCGCGCCGGCGGTGACGGCACCCGTGGCCGCTCCTCAGCCGGTCAAGAAATCCGGCTGGTACACCGCCGCCGAGTGAGATGATTGAGCCTCGGCAAGCTCATCGGCTCGCCGGCTTCAATTCTGTGCTGTGCCCTGCAGCTTCTGCGCAAAAAGCGCGATGGTGCGGGCATAGACGTCGGCTTTGTTCCATTGCAGGATCACCGCGTAGTTCGGCTCGCCCGGTCCCCAGCCGGCACCAGCCTGCCAGCCATAATTCTTCAAGAAATTCGCCGTCGAGGCGAGCACGTCCGGCACGTCGTGGATCAGATCGGCATGACCGTCGCCATCGAAGTCGACCGCATATTTGAGATAGGCCGACGGCATGAACTGCGTCTGGCCGAGTTCGCCGGCCCAGGCGCCATGCATCTGCGATGGCGAGAGATCGCCGCGGGCGACCAGCTTCAAAGCCGCGAAGAGTTCGGCCTTGAAATAATCCGAGCGGCGGCAATCGTAGGCGAGGCTCGCTAGCGCGCGGATCGTCGGAAAATTGCCGGTGACGGCGCCGAAATCCGTCTCCAATCCCCAGATCGCGACGATGACCCCGCCCGGCACGCCATATTGCTGCTCGATACGGGCGAACGTGGCGGCATAGCGCTTCATCAGCGCCGCGCCTTTGGTCAGCCGGTATTTGTTGATCATGCGGCCGGAGAACTGTTCGAAGGTCTGATGGAATACGCGCTGGCCGCGATCATGCGACACCACATCCGCGTCATAGGTGACGCCCGCCAGTCCGGCCGAGATGCCCGATTCCGGAACACCGGCGGCAGCGGCTTCCTGCTTGATCTGACTGAGCCAGGCATCAAAGCCCGCCGGATCGCGGCAACGCGCTTCGGCATTGACGCCGTGCGGAAATGGGATGCCGCCGCAGAGGGCGGCGACAAAGGCTGCAAAACAGTTTCTGACGAGACTGGGCATGCGATGGCTCCGCTCATAAATGCCAGCTGGGTGAACTCGCCTCCCCGCTCTCCCATAGTCTGTGCGACAGAACACGTCCATCATGGGACAGCGCAATCGTAACCATTTGCGACGTCGCGACACATCTGCCTGGAGGGAACTTTGGCGCGGCTCGCGCAAGCGTGATTCGACAGTCTGAGGTTGCGTTAAGGTCGCAATTAACTTCTGCGCGCGGACTGGCTAAATTGGGTGCAATTCAGACGCGGGGACGGACAATGCCTGAGAGTTCTCTGACGAAGCCTTTGGTCTTTCTGGCGATTATCGGACTTGCGGCGCTGCCGTCGTTCGCCGCCGCGCCGGTGGCGGCGCGCGCGCGAGCTGGGAAGGTGCCCCAACTCTCCGTAGAAAGCTCCTGCCATGCCGCCGAGCTATATGGGCTGCTGGACGCCAAGCAGACCTATAAGAGCTGCATGGCCGATGAAGACCAGGCGAAATCCAAGCTGGAGAAGAACTGGGACAAATACAAGGGCAAGACCAAGCGCGATTGCATCACGGCGGGCGCGGCTCCGAGCCCGAGCTATGTCGAGCTCCTCACCTGTATCGAGATGACTGAGGAAATCCTCAAGCCGCCGTCCAATGCCGCCGGCGGCGGCGGCGGACCAACCTCCGGCGCGACCGGCGGCTCGCCGCCGCAGTCCATCCCCTTGGCGCCCGGCCCGCGCGCCATGCCCCACTGAATCTTACTGCCGGCATGTCTCGTCGAGTCGCAGCGCGCATGAACGCGCGTTGCCGAGTCTCGCCAAGGGTTTGCGCGAGTCGCCGGGACTTTTCCAAGGCGGGCAATGCCCTTTTTCCGCCACGTGCAGCAAAAGCTGTGGCGCGAGTCTGGTATCCCACCGCAAAAAGTTACTCACATCCTAACAAGCCGCCTGCACGAATAACGTGTGCGCGTACAGCGGTGGAAATAAAGGCATTTGAAAAATTTGGCAGCATTTTTCGCGGTCGATTTCAGAGTCTTGCGGCTGTTCTGCGAGCCCAGATTCTGTAGCCGATTTGTCACGCATTCGCCAGAAAAAGGCCGGGAAGCGAACGAGCTGTCGACCGGCGCCGGAAAATCTCTAGGATCGTGAAATGTGACTTTTCTAGACAAAAGCACCAAGAGGGGGACGTTGATGCCTAAAACGAATTTGAAATCACGCACTGGCGGCCGCCAAGCTCGGCTCGCAGTGCTCGCCATCGCGGCGACTGGCCTCTTTGCGACGAGTTTGGTCGCGGCCCGCGCCGATACCACGGACGTTCTGCTCGAACAGCTGAAGGCCAAGGGCATTCTCACCAAGGGTGAGTATCACAAGCTCAAGGCGCGTCATGAGGCTGAGAAGGCTTCGACCTATCGCGGCGCGCCTGGTGGCGTCGTCGTGAAGGGCCCGGCCGCGGAATATGTCACGGTTTGCCCGAAGCACATCTGCATGCGCGTCGGCCAGGTTGACGTCACTCTGTCGGGCGACCTCGTGTTCGGCGGCATTGAGACGTTCAAGACCTACGGCAATCTCCCCGGCAATGCGCCGGCCGCCGTCGTCGGTGGTCTCGCCGCTGCTAATGGCAGCACGCGCCAGCCGTACAACTCGTTCCAGGCCGGCCTGCTCCCGAGCTCGATCTCCGTGGGCTTGGCGACCAACCAGATGGGCTATGATCTCGGCTTCACGATTTCGGCCTTCACGGGCGGCAACAACGTGAGCCCGATTGGCGGCAAAAACGCGAACGGCCCGGGCAACCCGACCGCTCTTGGGACGCCTGGCATCGACCTTCGCCAAGTCTATGGCACGGTCGGCAATGCGGGTGTTGGCACCTTCAAGATCGGCCGCGACCTCGGCCTCTTCGGCAGCGACGCGATCCTGAACGATGCCACCCTGCTCGGCATGGGCTCGCCGCTGACCACCAACGCTCCTGGCAACACGACCCTTGGCCGCATCGGCGTTGGCTATGTCTACGCCGACTGGATCCCGGGTGTGGTCTACACGACGCCGGATATGCACGGCTTCACGGCGTCGATCGCCGCCTATACGCCATACCAGTCCGACGCTACCTTTATTCCTCTGAGCGCCAACTATACCGGCCAGGCCGCTCCGATGGTCCAGGGTCAGTTGAAGTGGAAAGGCACGTTGGGCGGCAGCGGCCCGGCGATCGTCACCAAGGGCGAAGCTCCCCCGCCGTCGTTCGGCGGCGTCAACGTCACCCTGTCGACCGATGGTATCTGGCAGCATCATAGCAACGACCCGCTCACGGGCAGCCTGGTGGCTCTCGGCGGCGCCAATGACGTCGACAGCTGGGGCGTCGATGGCTTCGGCAAGTTCGACTTCGCGGGTGCCAGCCTGGTCGCCTATGGCTACTATGGTAAGGGCCTCGGCACGACCGGCCTGTTCTTCGATGCCTTCGATCCGTTCGGCAATCCGCGCACGACGTACGGTGGCTATGTGCAGGGCAGCTACACGATCGCCAAGTTCACCCTGGGCGCGAGCTGGGGCGTCAGCGGCATGAAGGCGACGGCGTTCGACGCCGCGTTTGACCCGCTCTTGCTCAAATATAACGAAAGCGTGATCGGCTTCGCCCGTTACCAGCTGACGACCTGGATGGCGCTGCAGGCCGAATACGTCCACACTTGGTCGACGAACCAGCTCGGCGGCGTCGCTGCTAACGACGCTCTGTGGCTCGGCACGGCTTGGTTCTTCTAATCAAGCCAGCCTGACAGGCTCACTTAAAGAAGCGCCGAACGGACCTCCGTTCGGCGCTTTTTCTTTGTCCGTTTCTGATCTGGAGACAGCCCGAATCACCTCGGGCCGCTTCGCCCCAAGCGATCAATTCAGTCAGCGGGCTTTGGCGCGCAGCAGGCTCAGAAGGTTCGCACTGCCAATCCCATCGGCAGGCTGATCGCCCGCGGCGAGCTGAAAGGCGTGGATCGCATCACGGGCACTTGGACCGAACTTGCCGTCGATCGTGCCCTTGTAATAGCCAAGCTTTTGCAGGATGCGCTGCATCTCGGCTTTCTCGGTACGGCCCCACTGCGGCACGTCTTTCGGCCAAGCGGTGTGCAGGCCATTGCTGCCGGCGATTCGGTCAGCCAGACAGGCGAAGGACAACGCGTAAGCGTCCGAAATATTGTAGGTCTTGATGACCCAATAATTGTCACCGAGCAAAAAGGCCGGCCCCTTGGCGCCGTCCGGAAAAAACAGCGAGGCCTCGCCAGTGCGCGGCAGGGCCGTACCGTCCGCGCCCGTAAAACCCCAGGCCGCCCATTGACGGAAGTCGGCATGCAGCGTGGCATAGGTGAAATTATGCGGCACGCGAACTTCCAGCCCCCAGCGGGCGCCGGGCTTCCAGCCTGAGGCGCGCAAGAAGGCGGCGATCGACGCCAGAATATCCGGCGCATTCGTCCAGATGTCGGGCGCCGCGCCGCCTGCATAGCTCACCGCATGGGTCAGATAGGCGGAGGGCAGAAACTGCGGACCGCCCATCGCCCCCGCCCAGGAGCCCTTCAGCCGGTCGCGCGGCACCTCGCCCTTTGCCAGAATCACCAACGCGTTGATCAGCTCGTCGCGATAGAGACTGCGCTCGGGCTGGCGGAAGGCGAGCGTCGCAAGCGAGCGGATAATGTCCTTGCCGCCCGTGGCGCGGCCAAAATCGCTCTCCATGCCCCAAGCGGCGAGCAGCATCGAACCGGGAACGCCGGTCCGCCGGGTGATCTCGGCGAGCTGCGCCTGGTATTTGTGGGCGAGCGCCCGGCCCTCGGCAATACGCCACTGCGAAACGGCGCCGCCAAAATAGGCAGCAAACGGTCGTTCGAATTCGCTCTGCTGGCCGGTGGCGCGTGCGACGCTCGGATCAGGCGTCAGGTCCTGGAGGGCAGCGCGAAAGGTTTCCCGGCTGACGCCGCGTTTGGCCGCCTCAGGGTAAAGCGATTCGACAAAGGCGTGGAACTGCGAGAGCTCTTGCGGGCTCGCGGCCTGCGACTCTCCCTGCGCCATCGCATAGGGAACAGCCAGCGGAAAAGGGCCGACTGGCGCCAACGTTGCAGCGAAGCTGAAGGCGGCGCCAAGTCCAATCCGGCCGCAGCGGTGCGCCGCGGTTGCAAAGATCGCAGATAACGGCTGTAGCCCTACGCGCGGCAATCGTTTCGGCAGACCGCAATAGACCATCGTGCTTGGCAGCTCCGCATCATCTGCGGACGGAGCATAAAGGCGGCCTTCCCCCGCTTGCAAGCACAGGCGGTCAAGCGATCCCTTGTATTCGCGCACGGCTACGCTTCCTGCACCGCTGGTCCAAACGCTGCGGCAACAGCAGAAACCGTCCCCTGAAAGCTCTCCTCGCGAGCCGGGAACACATGGTCTGTGTCCGGCTTGCTTGCTATAAAGACAGTGAGACCAGATGGGTGTCTGCGCTGTTCTGTCGCCGCCAGTCCGGTCTGCGATATGCGAATCACGACCGTCAATCCGCCGTTTTGGGCCGATATCGACGGCTCCGAAACTCAGCGGCGGTGGGCTGATTTATTTGTGTATGTAAGCGCGCCAAACCGGATTTACCCCGAGCAATTTGGGTGCATCCGGTGAATCGCAAGGGACCGGTCATCGGCGGCAATCCATTGACAATAAAGCCTTCTGCGGCGTTTTTGCGGGAGCTTGCGATGTCATCAAAGTGCCACCCGACTCGGCCATTAAACGATTTGGTCACAGGGGGTCACGATCTTGGCGAAGAAAGATCACGAGACCAAGGCGGTCCGCACACTCTTCTTGTCGGACGTTCATCTTGGAACACGCGGGAGCCAGGCTCGCCTCCTGCTCGGATTCCTCAAATACATCGAAGTCGACACAATCTATCTCGTCGGCGATATCATCGATGGCTGGCGGCTGAAATCAGGCTGGTATTGGCCCCAGGCGCACAACGATGTCGTGCAGAAGCTGCTGAAGCGTGCCCATAAGGGCGCCAGGCTCATCTATATCCCCGGCAACCACGACGAATTCATGCGCGAATATCTCGGGCATAATTTCGGCGGTATCGAAATCATGAATACCGCGATCCATGAGGCAGCCGACGGCAAGCGTTATCTCGTCATGCATGGCGACCATTTCGACATGGTTGTGCGCCACGCGCCCTGGCTCGCCTATGTCGGCGACGGTGCCTACTCGCTGGCGCTCATCATCAACACCTATGTCAACGCGGTGCGCCGGCGGCTCGGCCTCGCATATTGGTCGCTGTCGGCCTGGGCGAAGATGAAGGTGAAGAAGGCCGTCAATCACATCGGCAAATTCGAAGAGCTGCTGTCGCTTGAAGCGCGCCGCCGCGACGTTTATGGCGTTATCTGCGGCCATATTCATCATGCCGCCATGCATGACGATTTCGGTGTCCGCTACATGAACACCGGCGATTGGGTTGAAAGCTGCACGGCGCTCGTCGAACATTTCGACGGCACGTTCGAGATCATACATTGGACCGATGAGCTGCGGCGGATGACCAACACCGAAGTGGTCACCGAGTTGCCGCGGCGTGAAGGGGCAGCGAAGGCTTCTGCAGCGTGACCAAACTTCTGATTGCGACCGACGCCTGGAGTCCTCAGATCAATGGCGTCGTGCGCTCGCTTGAGAGCATCGCCGCGCATGCCGCTTCCTTCGATATGGAAGTGCGGTTCCTGACCCCGTTCGATTTCTGGACTATGCCCCTGCCCGGCTATGGCGAAATCCGGCTGGCGCTGACGAACCGCCGCAAGATCGCCCATTCGATCACGGATTTCGCCCCAGACTTCGTGCATATCGCGACCGAAGGCCCGATCGGCCTCGCCGCGCGGCGCGCCTGCCTGCGCGAACGCCGGCCGTTCACGACAAGCTATCACACACGCTTTCCGGAATATGTCGCGGCTCGCCTGCCGATCCCGATAAGGGTGAGCTATGCGGCGCTCCGGCGCTTCCACAATGCCGCCGCCGGCACGATGGTGAGTTCCCCGAGCCTCGAGCGGGTTTTGACCGGCCATGGCTTCCGCAATCTCATGCGCTGGTCGCGCGGCGTCGACGACACGCTGTTCCGGCCGCGCACCGAGAATTTCCTCGACCATCTCCCGCGGCCGATCTTTCTCTTCGTCGGCCGCATCGCGGTCGAAAAGAACATCGAAGCCTTTTTGAAGCTCGATTTGCCTGGCTCCAAGGTCATCGTCGGCAACGGCCCCCTGCAGGCCCGCCTCACCGCGATCTATCCCGACGCGCATTTCCTCGGTGCTCTCTGCGGCGAACAACTCGCACAGATCTACTCTTCTGCCGATGTCTTCGTCTTCCCGAGCCTCACCGACACATTCGGTATCGTCCTCCTCGAGGCGCTCGCCTCCGGCGTGCCAGTCGCGGCGTTCCCGGTCACCGGGCCGCTCGATGTCATCGGCGACTCGGGCACCGGCGTTCTGGCGCATGATCTGCGGCAGGCGGCGCTCGGCGCCTTGACGATCTCGCGCGAACATTGCCGCACGCATGCGGTCAATTTCACCTGGAAGGAGAGCGCGCGCCAGTTCTTCGATAATATCCGGACGGCGCAGCACAAGACTGCACCGTCGCGGAAATTTGCAAGCATTGCCGAGCCGGCCGTCTAACGTCTTTCAGCCATAAATGCCTTTAGCGATGATAGGCACGCACGCGCCCCTCATGGGTTAGCGTTTTTATTTGGCCCAGATGAATTATTTGAGGTTGCTGAAATCCAGCGCGCCGGTCAGATCGCCGATATGGCCGCTGCCCGCCGCCGCCATGGCTGCGTCACGCGCCTTGACCCCATCGAGCACCGGCAGATCGAAACGGCGCGTGATGAAGCGCAGGATCGACGACGTGTCATAGAGCGTGTGATCGACGTAGCCGCGCTTGGCATAGGGCGAGAGGATGATCGCCGGTATGCGCGTACCGGGGCCGAAACGATCGGCCTTGGGCGGCGCGGCGTGATCCCAGAAGCCGCCGTTTTCATCATAGGTGATGACGACCAGCATATGCGCCCATTGCGGGCTCTTTTCGAGATGATGCACGAGATCGACGAGATGCTCGTCGCCTGACATCACATCGGCATAGCCCGGATGCTCGTTGAGATCGCCTTGCGGCTTGTAGATGGCGACCGTCGGCAAACTGCCTTCATCAATCGCCTTGATGAAAGCGACGCCGCCCAAGCCGCCGTCGCGCAGATGCTCGGCGCGGGCCTTGGTGCCGGGCGCCATATCGGCGAAATAGTTGAACGGCTGGTGGTGATATTGGAAATCCGGTACCCGCTCGCCGTTCTTGCCGTCGAGCGTCGCCTGCCAGGCACCGGCGTAATAGGCCCAGCTGATGCCCTTGGCGCTCAGAAGATCGCCGATATTGGTCATCGTTTGCGGCGGCAGCACGGACGGCTTCGACGGGTCGGCATAGGCTGGATCGCCGCCCGGCGCAGACTTCACTGCGCTCGGCTGATAAGGCGGCTGTATTGTGTTCACCGCATAGAAAACCGGGCCCGGCGTGATCGCCGCCTTGGGCGTCTGGAAGATCGGTTCGCCGTCCACTGCGCTCTTCGGCGAATTCGGCGCCAGTTTCAGGCTGATGCCATCGGCTTCGACCGCGGCGATCAGCTTCGGAACCTTTTTGTCGGCGTCCGGATAGATCGGCGCGCAGGCGCAGATCAGATAGAAATGATTGGCAAAGGAGCCGCCGAAGGCGCCCATGAAGAAATTATCGGCCAGCACATATTGGCGGGCGATCGGCCACAGCGGCAGTTTCGTGCCGTCGTAGTGGCCCATGACGAGACCGCCCGCGTCGCTATAAGCGGCAAAGCGATCGTTCTTGCCGCCATCGATCTGCATCTGATTCTCATAGAAGCGATGCACGATGTCGCGCGTCGCGGCCGAAATCGGCAGCCCGAAGCCTTTTGGATCATCGATCGCATAAGGCGCATTCGGCAGATGCACCGTCTTCGCCTGATCGATCTTCGGCGTCACGCCCTTGCCTGTGAGACCGCCCCAGATTGGCGGCAGTTCCTTCATCACCGAGCCGTCCCGGTCGTGCTGCTGCGCCATCTCCGGCGTCACATTGTCGAGACCATTGGCGCCCGGAAACTGCCCATAGAGATTGTCGAAGCTGCGATTTTCCGAATAGAGAACGACGACCGTCTGGATCTTGTCGAGATCCTTCGCCGTGATCTCGTCGGCGGCAGCAGACTGCGCGGCGATGCCACCTGCCATGGCAAGAAGAGCCGTTCCGAGAGTGGCGACACGAAAGGTCACTGGCGCCCCCGCATTTTCGGCAGCCGGGCCGCCGTTCGAATTCCTGTCGTCGAACTATCGCAGAGTTTTGACAGCGGCGTGTCAGGGTGGCTGGAGCATGTTCCGAGAAGTTGCATGACTTTTTCGATGAGAACATGCTCGAGCTTATTGAGCTGGAGCATCTTCTTTTTGTTGGGATGAGTCCATCGAACAGAAGATGCCTAGGACTCGCCCTGCCATTTTTCGCCGGCGAGCTCGCGCCGCGCCTTCTCGAGCTCTTCCGTATAGCGCCGCAGCACATGCGCCTCCGTCAGCATGCCGATGACGCGGCGATGTAGCGGATCGTCAATGACAGCCAGCGCCTCGCTCTCGCTGCGCTCGAAGAGATCGGCGGCATGCTTGATGTTCATCTGCGGCAGGAGGACGTCATCCCTGTAGCGCAGCAGATCTTCGATCGGCGATTGCGGATCTTCGCCATTGGTCACGCTGAGATGCGCATCGGCAACCGAGACAAGCCCTGCGTAGCGGCCGCCGCCATCCTTCGCGACCACCCAGGTCGTCGAGCCGAGCGGAAATTCCTCCATGAATTCGCCGATCGTCTCGGTCATCGGCGCCGCCTTCACGTCGGTCTTCATCATCCGCGCCACTGTCAGCGCACGCATCCAACTGACGTCCTGCGCGCTGCGGATGGATTCACCGCGCAAATGCAGGCGCCAGGTCGCGAAGGAATAGCCGAAGATCTGCCGCACGATGACGGAGACGATCGTCGAGGCGATCAGCACCAGGATCACGAGCTGCAGATCGCCCGTCGTCTCGAGCGCCAGAAAACTCATCGTCAGCGGGCCGCCGATGATCGCGACGGCGAGCGATGACATGCCGACCGTCGCATAGACCGACGCATCGGGCGTGATCGACGGCGCCAGCATCGGCACCATGATTGCGAAGACTTTGCCGATCATGGCACCGAGAAAAAGCGAGGCGAAGAACAGGCCGCCGCGGAAGCCGGAGCCGATCGACACCGCAGAGGCGATCGATTTCAATAAGACAATGAGTGCTAGCCAGCCGACGCTGCCGGCTGCCGCGATATAGACGCCCGGCAGAGCCCCATGACCAGACGAAAGGACTTTCGGGGTGACGAGCGCCAGCGCGCCGAGCACAGCGCCGCCGATCGCCGGCTGCAGAAACACCGGAAACTTGCTCTGCTTGAAGAGAAATTCAACGAAAGTGACGCCGCGCATGATGCCGACACCGACCATGGAACAGAACAGCGCCAGGATGAAAAGCGCGGCATAATCGGATTGGGTGATGCCGGCGATCGGCACGAGCTGGCTTCGCAGATTGTCATGCAGGCCGAGAAACTGCACCATCATCACGCCGCTGATCGAAGCGGCCATGATCGGCGCAAGCCCGAAAGGCGTATAGGTGCCGACGATAAGTTCGAAGGCATAGAAGGCGCCGGTCAAAGGGGCGCCAAAGGCCGCAGCTATGGCACCCGCGGAGCCGCAGCCGACGAGCGTGCGCATGTCGCTGCGGCGCAGTTTCAGCGCCTGGCCGATGACCGACGCAAAGCCGGATCCGATCTGGGTGAAGCCGGCTTCAAGGCCCACCGAACCCCCAACGCCGGAGGAAAGCGCCGTCTGGCCGGCGATCAGAATGCTGTCGATGAGCGACATGCGGCCGCCCTGTAGCGCATTCGCCTCAATCGGATCGATTGGCCGGCGCGGTCGGTATTTGCGAATGGCAACGCCGGTCAGGCCGAGGACCAATCCGCCCAGGCACGGCACGACCGCCATGATCGGCGCGTTCAGCCGGTCGAGCGCACTGAGGCTGCCGTCGTAAACGACGCCGAACAGCACGTGATGGAGAAAAAAGACCGCCCAGCGGATAAGCGCAACGCAGACGCCGGCGATCACCCCGACGACAACGGCAACGCAGATAAGCCCGAATTCGCTGCGGCGGACAAGCGCCCGCACCCAGGCCGCCAGACTGACGCGGCCAGCTTTCGTCGGCAACGGCGCAGCTGACTCCATTCGGCAAAACCTAGCACGGCTGCTTCGCGGGCCGTGGCCCGAAAGGAATGCGGCGCGCCCGCTTGACGCCAAGGCTTTTGACGAGCTGTGACGCGGCCACGCCGGATTGAGCGCATTCTTCGGCGAAAATGCGACTCACGCCAAGTTCAAAATCCGATCACCCCTAAGGCAACGCCATAACGCTTGAGGCAGCTTAAGCCGCCTCGCTTTCGACCGGCGGGAGGACGTTGTCGAGCGCGATGAGGCTGATCATCCGGCCATCGATCGCCAGCACGCCCCGAACAAAGCTCTTTGCCATGTCGGACGCAACGTCGGGCGTCGGCTGCACCATGTCGGGCGAGACCGTCAGAATGTCGGAGACCGCATCGACGAGAAGGCCGACCGCCTGCGCGCCGACCTGCACCACCATGATAACATGGCGCGCCGTCGGCTCGGCCGGCGGGAAGCCGAGCCGGGCCGAGAGGTCGATGATCGGCAGCACGGCGCCGCGCAGATTGATGACGCCGCGCACGAAGCCCGGCGATTGCGGCAGCGGCGTTGCCGGCGTGAAGCCGCGGATTTCGCGCACGGACATAATATCAACGCAGAACTCCTGCGCGCCGATGCGGAAGGCCATCAGCTCACGCCCCGTCATTGTGTCGCTCCGTGATTCGCCCATGGCGTCACCTTCTCAATCCCGATCTTAGAATTCTTCCCATTCGTCGTTCTGGGCTTGCGGCTTGAGGGCCGTATTGCCGCGGCTCACAACCGTCTTCACGGCGGCGGCACGGGGTTTTTGTGCACGCCCTGCCGGCTCGCGCTCGACCAGCGCGCCGATCTGGAAGCGGCCCAGCAGATGCGCCAGCTCTTCCGTCTCCTGCGACAGCGTCTGGCTCGCGGCGGTCGATTCCTCGACCATGGCGGCGTTTTGCTGGGTCACCTGATCCATCTGTTTGACGGCGGTGTTGACCTCCTGGAGGCCGGTCGCCTGATCCTGTGCCGAGGTGGCGATTTCCCTGACGATCGTGTCGATCTCGGCGATCTGGGAGAAAATGCGCTCCAACGCCTTGCCAGTTTCGCCGACGAGTTCGACGCCGTCCTCGACCTGCGCGGTCGAAGCGGAGATGAGGCTCTTGATCTCCTTTGCGGCTTCCGCCGAGCGCTGCGCCAGGGCGCGGACCTCCGACGCGACGACCGCGAAGCCACGGCCGGCATCACCGGCACGCGCCGCTTCGACGCCCGCGTTGAGGGCGAGCAGGTTGGTCTGGAAGGCGATCTCGTCGATGACGCCGATGATCTGGCCGATCTGCGAGGACGATTTCTCGATGCCGCTCATCGCATTGACGGCTTGACGGACCACATCGCCGCCCTTCTCCGCATCGGACTTCGCCGCGGAAACGGCCTGGCGGGCATGGGTCGCGCCAGCCGCAGTTTTGCGCACCGTATTGGTGATCTCGGCAAGCGCGGCAGCGGTCTCTTCGAGGCTCGCAGCCTGCTGTTCGGTACGGCGGGAGAGATCGTCGGCGGCAGTGGAAATCTCGCGGCTGCCGGAGCGGATCGCCTGAGTGTTGGTCGCAACGCCGAGCATCACCTGCTGCAGCTTCTCGGCCGAAGCATTGAAATCGGCACGGATTTTTTCATAGTCTTCAGAGAAGGCTTGGCTCAGCCGACAGGTCAGATCGCCCTCGGAGAGGCGATGCAGCGCGTCAGTCATCGACGACATGAAGACATTGTGGGCATCGATATATTTCTGGGCTTCCGCCTCGCCGCGGACACGGTCCTCCTCGGCCTGGCGGCGGCTTTCCGCGATCTCAGCCTCGGCCGCCTTGCGGGCGATCATGCCTTGGCGGAACTGATCAAGCGCCCGCGCCATGCGGCCGACGCAGTCCTTGTAATGCGTAAAGCTGATCGGCGAGCCGACGTCTCCGGCCGCCAGGCTCTCCATGCGCACGACAGTGGCCGAATAGGATTCCACAATGCCGCGGCCCATGACGAAGGCGGCGATCCCGATCAAGGCCATATCGGCGGCCCAGATCCAAAGGGCGGTCGAAACCGACATCTGGCTGTCGGAGACCAGGAAGATCACCGGAAGATAGACGGAGCCAAGGAAGAGCTGAAAACCGAAAAGCACCCGCAGCTTGGTTTTAATCGGCGCGATTTCTTTAAACCATTTCAACATGTCCGTTCCCGCCCTCTGCGGCTGGTTGCCTCTCTGCGCGGGACGCCGATACCTTCTGGCAATGAATTAAAGGCCAGCCCGGTTATGCACGGCGGCCGGAATCCCGCACCCATGGACTAAAGCTAAGGCAAAGAAATGAATAAAATCGTAGCGTTGGGCGATCCAGCCTCGAAATTTCCTTCCAAAAAGTTGTAAAATTATTTCGTTGCAACTTTTCATGAATTCCAGTCTGCAGCCCGCCCCCTTTCGCAGCTTCCAAATATGAATTT
The DNA here is from genome assembly GCA_964644615.1 of uncultured Methylovirgula sp. GTDB lineage: Bacteria > Pseudomonadota > Alphaproteobacteria > Rhizobiales > Beijerinckiaceae > Methylovirgula. The sequence continues at coordinate 37,648 of CAZXXA010000004.1, forward strand.
AGGCCGGCGTCACGGGCGCTAAGGGGCGCTTTTCAACCTGCACCGCATGAAAGCTTTTCAAGACGCGCATGCGGACATGAAAAAATCGACATGCGCCCGAGCTTTAACGAAGCGCTCATTTTACCGTCAAAAATCCTGGGAGAATTTCCCGCTCAAAACGCACTCGCCCAAGCGAAATTCGCAACAAATTCTTTCAGATTCCGCTGCTGCTATGCGCATTTCCAGCACATGACGAAGACTCATCGAAGCCTCTGATTGTTATCATTCGCTGCCCGAAATTTGTGGCATTCCTACATCGATATTCAATTTGTTTTGACCGCGATTCGGCACGTGCGTGGATGAGGCGAAGTGCCGTCGAAGGAAGTGCTTGCAGGCGGAGGCGAAGCGGGCCTAACATTCGCGCATGGTCCAGGCACTCATCACCATTCGTGACGCGCGGGAAGCCGATGCCGAGGGCATCGCGGAGGTGCATGATTCGGCTTGGCGCCATGCCTATAGCGGAATCATTCCTGGCCAAGAGCTTGAGCGCATGATCGCGCGCCGCGGCCCGAAATGGTGGCATTCGGCGATCGTTCGCGGTTCGCGTCTGCTCGTTCTCGATTTCGATGAACTGATCGGCGGTTACGCGAGCTACGGCCGAAATCGCGTGCCGGCGATGGCCTATGGCGGCGAAATTTTCGAGCTTTATATCGCGCCGGAATTCCAGGGGCTGGGATTTGGTCGGCGCTTGTTTACGGCGGCGCGCAAGGACCTCGCCGAACACGGCTATTCGTCCTTCCTCGTCTGGGCGCTCGCCGACAATGAGGGCGCCATGGCTTTCTACCGCCGCCTGGGCGGCAAGATCGTGCGGCGCGCCTATGAGCGCTTCGGCTCCGAGCTCAGGGAACGCGTCGCTTACGCCTTCGAATGATGGCTCGCGAGTGACGGCCTGAGGAGTGACCGCCTGCCGCGGCGGATTGCTGAGCAGCGCTGCTGCGGCATTAATCCGCATCACTCTTCCTTTTGCTGCGCCGCGCAGTCGTTTAGCTCTCCCTTCGCATCGGCGGAATGCGACCCGCTTCCCGCCAAATGCTGGAGTCTTTATGAATCTCAATGCAATTAAAATCGGCAGCAATCCTCCGCATGACGTGAATGTTGTCATCGAAGTGCCGCTCGGTGGCGAACCGATCAAATACGAACTCGATAAAGAGGCCGGCGCCCTCGTCGTCGATCGGTTTCTCTATACCGCGATGCGCTATCCTGGAAATTACGGCTTCATCCCCCACACGCTGTCGGACGATGGCGATCCTTGCGATGTCATCGTCGCGAACACGCGCGCCATCGTTCCGGGCGCGGTGATGAGCTGCCGGGTCGTCGGCGTGCTGTTGATGCAGGATGAATCGGGCGGTGACGAAAAGATTCTTGCCGTGCCGTCAGCCAAGCTCACGAAGCGCTACGAGAACATCCACGACTACACCGATCTGCCCGAGATCACGCTGCAGCAGATCGAACACTTCTTCACCCATTACAAAGATCTTGAACCCAACAAATGGGTGAAGATCCTGCGCTGGGGCGATGCCGAAGAAGCGCGCAAGATCGTTTCGGAAGCCGTCGAGCGCGCCAAGGCTGCCAAAGCCTGATGCCACGTGCCTATTGCGGGACGCTATCCCGCAATCTCGGCGCAGCAAAGTCGAGAAAGGCACGCAGCTTCAGAGGCAGAAGTCTCTGCTCCGCATAGACGAGATGGATTGGCGACGGATCGGGCTCGAAATCCTGCAAAAGGATTTCGAGCTTACCGGCTGCAACCGCCGCGGCCGCCTGGTAGGAGAGCACGCGGGTGATGCCGGCACCGGCGGCGCAAGCATCGATTGCGGCTTCCGCGGTCGTGACTGACAACCGCGCGTGAATGGGAACGGTCACCTCCGCTTTTTCGCCCGCGAATGTCCAAGCCTTCACCTCGGGCAACCCCTCGAAAGTCACGCACTGATGCGCGGCCAGATCACCCGGAATTTTCGGCCGACCATGCGCGGCGAGATAGCCCGGGCTCGCACAGACGACCTCGCGGATCTCGCCGACTTTTTTCATGAGGTGCGTTGAATCGGGCAGCACGCCGATGCGGACGGCGAGATCGATGCGATCCTCCAAGAGATGCATGACGCGATCGGCCAGCACGAGCTTGATATCGATCTCGGGGTAGGCTTTCAGAAATTCCACGACGATCGGCAGCACGTGGAGCCGCCCGAAGACGATCGGCGCGGTGATGACGAGGTCGCCCTTCGGCGCCTGATATTCGCCCGATGCGCTGCGTTCAGCCTCGCCCACCTCCTCCAGGATGCGCCTGCAAGCAACAGCATAGCTGCGACCGGCATCGGTCAGGGTCAACTGCCGGGTCGTGCGGGTGAGGAGGCGCGTACGGAGGTGCTCTTCGAGGTCGGAGAGTTTGCGACTCACCGTCGCCAGCGGAATGCCCAGACGGCGTCCGGCGCCGGACAGGCTGCCGGCATCGACCGCGGCAACGAAAATGGCCATGGCTTCGAGACGATCCATTACTCTTCCAAAAATAGAGAGAATATTTCTCGATTATTCCATCTATTGGCAGGGAATGGAAGGGCGTATCTCTCGTTGCGCCGAGGTGTCTGGTCCGCGCCCGCTGCGCTGGTGGCCTAGCCGTTCCAGGCAATGAGTTATCGAGGGAGCCCATCATGAGCCGTCCGCCGCTGCCGCCGTTTACCGCCGAAACCGCCGCCCAGAAAGCACGCTTGGCGGAGGACGCCTGGAATTCGCGTGATCCTGCCAAAGTGGCGCAGGCCTATACGCTCGACAGCAAATGGCGCAACCGCGCCGAATTCATTGAAGGCCGTGAGGCCATCGAAGCCTTTCTCACCCGCAAATGGCAGCGCGAACTCGACTATCGCCTCATCAAGGAAGTCTGGACCTTTCAGGACAATCGCATTGCCGTGCGCTTTGCCTATGAATGGCATGATGACAGCGGCCATTGGTTCCGCAGCTTCGGCAATGAGAACTGGGAATTCGACGAGCATGGGCTGATGCGCCGCCGCATCGCCAGCATCAACGATACGCCGGTCAAAGAAAGCGACCGAAAATATCACTGGCCGCTCGGACGCCGCCCCGACGATCATCCCGCTTTAAGCGATCTCGGATTCTAGGAGCATCGCACGCACGCCCCCTGTCGACGATGCTCTGCTTTTCATCCAATACAAAAGCATCGGACGAGCGATCGCCCGGTGCCTTCTGGAGCAAACGATATGGAACTCCATCGCTATGCGAGCGACGTTGCCTTCACGCCGGCGGTAAAGGCAATCCAGACGGCGAAAGGTTCACGCTACGCCTTCGAGACTGCCGACCGAAGCGGCGGCTGGGAAACGACGATTACGCCCTTTCTCGCCGGCTTCATTGCCCAGCAGAGAAGCGCTCTTCTCGCAACCGCCACCAAGGAGGGCCAGCCCTATATCCAGCATCGCGGCGGCCCCAAGGGCTTTCTGCATGTGCTCGACGAAAAGACGATCGCCTTCGCCGATTTCGCCGGCAACCGTCAATATGTCACGATGGGCAACCTCTCGGAGAATCCGAAAGCCTTTCTATTCCTGCTCGATCATGTGCACCGCCGCCGCATCAAAATATGGGGCGAAGCGCGGGTCGTCGAAGATGATCCCGAATTGCTCGCGAAGCTGATGCCGGAAGCCTACCGCGCACGCGGCGAGCGGGCGATCCTCTTCACCGTTGCGACCTGGGATGTGAACTGCCCGCAGCATATTCCGCAGCGCTTCGACGCCGAAGACGTCATGAGCGCATTGGAAGAGCGCGATCGTCAGATCGCCGATCTCAAAGAGGAGAACGCACGGCTGCGCGCCATGATTAAGCAGGGATGATCAAGCGGAATGATTGAGGCGCGGGTCTAGCTGCGCCGCGTCAGCCGGAACACGGCCTGGTCGCCGAAGAGATTCCACACCCGCCAGTTGGCGCGCCGCAAGGTTGGCACGCCCGAACGGTCGAGCGCAACGCCACGCTCGATCTTGGCGTCGATCGCCTTCACGAGGCTGACGAAGTCGCGGATCGTACAGAAATGGATGTTGGGCGTCTCATACCAGGCATATTGCAGATTTTCGGTGATCGGCATGCGCCCTAGAAGCGCGATCTGCGAGCGGATCCGCCAATGGCCGAAATTCGGAAAGGACACGATCGCATGCTTTCCGATCCGCAGCATATGTTCGAGGACTTTCTTCGGCTGGCGCGTCGCCTGTAGCGTCTGCGACAGAATCACATAGTCGAAGGCGTTGTCGGGGTAATCGGCGAGATCGGTGTCGGCGTCGCCCTGCACCACCGACAGCCCCTTGGCGACGCAATCGTTGACGCCACGCTGCGACAGTTCGATGCCGCGCGCATCGACGCCGCGCTCTTCCGCCAGAAGCCGCAGCAGCGTGCCGTCGCCGCAGCCGACGTCGAGCACGCGGCTCATCGGTTCGACCATATTGGCGACGACGAGCAGATCGACGCGCGCCGCCTTCGACAGGCTCTCCATCACGGCCGGTGTGGCGCGTGTTTCGACCTCGTTTTTGGCGTGCGGCGGAAATTCAGCGTCCACGGCTCTATTCCGCAGCGATGGGCGAGAGACCGCGGGCGCGCGCCGCGGCATAAAGGAAGCCGCGCGTCGTCGCGCTAAACTCCGGCTCATCGAGGAGGAACGCGTCATGGCCGCGGTCCGTCTCGATATCGACGAAGGAGACGGAAGCGCCCGCCGCATTCAGCGCATGCACGATCGCACGCGACGCCGAAGTCGGATAGAGCCAGTCCGAATTGAAGGAGACGACGCAGAAGCGCGTCTTCGTGCCTTTGAAGGCGAGCGCCAGCACCCCGCCGTAGTCATCGGCAAGATCGAAATAATCGCAGGCACGCGTCACATAGAGATAGGAATTGGCGTCGAAGCGATCGACGAAGCTCGCGCCCTGATAGCGCAGATAATTCTCGACCTGGAAATCGGCGCTGAAGGTGAAGGTCGGCGCGGCGCGGTCCTGCAGCTTGCGGCCGAATTTGCGCTGCAAGGCCTCATCCGACAGATAGGTGATATGGGCGGCCATGCGCGCGACCGCGAGGCCCTTGGTCGGGCTCGTGCCGAAATCCATATAGCGGCCGTCGCGCCATTCGGGATCGGCCATGATGGCTTGCCGGCCGACCTCATGGAAGGCGATGTTCTGCGAGGAATGTTTGGCGGCGGTCGCAATCGGCATGGCGGCGAAGACGCGCTCCGGATAGCTCGCGGCCCATTGCAGCACCTGCATGCCGCCCATCGAGCCGCCGATCACGCAGAACAGGCTCTCAATGCCGAGATGGTCGATCAGCATGGCCTGGGCACGAACGATGTCGCGGATGGTCACGAGCGGCAGGTCGAGGCCATAGGGCTTGCCGGTCGCCGGATTGAGCGAAGCCGGCCCTGTCGTGCCCATGCAGCCGCCAAGCACATTCGAGCAGATGACGAAGTAGCGATCCGTGTCGATCGGCCGGCCGGGCCCGACCATGACGCTCCACCAGCCCGGCTTGCCGGTCAGCGGATGGGTATTGGCGACATGCTGATCGCCGGTCAGCGCGTGGCAGATCAAAATCGCGTTGGATTTCGCCGCATTGAGCGTGCCATAGGTCTGATAAGCGATGCTGAGGGGGCTGAGGCTCGAGCCTGCATCCATCTTCAGCGGACGGTCGGCGCCGAGGCGAAGCACAAGGCTGTGCGGCGCATCCGCCTCCAGCTGGCTGACGGCTTTCGGGCTCTGCTGAATCGTCACGGTGCTAACCGGAGCCTCACGGAGGCGCTCAAGGTTTTGTTCGCTTTGCCGAACACGTTGTTTTTTATATAGAAGCGGCTGGGCACAAGTGTCAAGGCATACCTGTGACCGGGCCATCTCCACTTGTCTGGGAAGCTTTCGAATTGAAAAGCTTTTCAGGTGAATGCAATTGGCTCTAAAACGCCCCGAAGATTCAATCAGGCCCTTGATGCTCGACCGTACCGCCTCCGAAGCCCTGGCCGATCTCCGCGCCGAGATTGACCGTATCGACGCGCGCTTGCATGCGCTCCTGATCGAGCGTGGCGAGATCATTGACCGCCTCATCGCGGCGAAGGCCGGCACCGGCGGCAGCGCCTTCCGGCCGCAGCGCGAAGCCGAGATGATGCGCCACATCGTGTCGCGCCATAAGGGCATACTGCCGCTCAATACCGTCGAGAGCATCTGGCGGATCATCATCTCGACCTTCACCTATGTGCAGGCGCATTACAGCGTCCATTGCGACGTTTCCGGTGGCGATGCGGTGATGCGCGACTGCTGCCGCTTCCACTTCGGCTTCACCGTGCCTTATGAGGCGCATGACAATGTCCGCTCGGTGATCGATGCCGTTGCCGCTGCCAACGGCGATCTGGGCCTTGTCGCGGTCGAGGCCGGCCCAGCGGCAGGTGTGTGGTGGCGCAATCTTGCCGCCCCCTCAGCGCCGAAGATCATCGCCCGCCTGCCCTTCGTCGAACGCGACGATCACCCGGCCGGCTGCGCGCTCTTCGTCATCGCCAAGCCGCTGAGCGAAGCCGCCTCGCGCGACGTCCTGCTCTATGACGCAAAGGTTTCCACCCTGAGCGAACAACTCACGAGCGCTTTGCATGCGATCGGTGCGGAAATGTGCGCCTCGGCGCCGGACGGCGACATGGTCTCGCTGCTCATCGCGGCGCCCGGCACAGAGCCGCAAGACGCCATCGCGGCCGCGCTCGCCAAAGCCGGCGGCGGCGCCAAGAGTCTGACGCCGATCGGCAGCCATGCGGCACGCTTCGACCTCGGCAATTCCTCCGGAACCCAGAAATGACCACCTCCGATAGCGGTCTGAAGCCGCAGCCGCGCCCCGGCATTTTGGCGATCGACCCATACAAGCCGGGCAAGAGCAGCGCGCGCGGCGCCACGAAGATCTACAAGCTTTCGTCGAACGAGACGCCGCTCGGCCCCTCGCCGCGCGCCCGCGAAGCCGTTGCCCACGCGACGGAGCGGCTCGAAGTCTACCCGGACGGAACCGCCACGAAGCTGCGCGAGGCGATCGCCGCGCGCTACGGCCTCGATCCGGCGCGCATCGTCTGCGGCGCCGGCTCCGACGAAGTGATCTTCTTCCTCGCGCACGCCTATCTCAGCCCCGGTGATGAAGGCATCTACACGCGCCACGGCTTCTCGATCTATCGGATCGCGATTCTCGCCGCGGGCGGCACGCCCGTAGTTGCGGAAGAGACGAATCTGACCGCCAACGTCGATCAGATCCTCGCCAAGGTGACGGCAAAGACGAAGATCATCTATCTCGCCAATCCCAACAATCCGACCGGCACCTATCTGCCGTTCAGCGAGATCAAGCGGCTCGCCGCCGCGCTGCCGCGCAATGTCATTCTGGTGCTCGATGCGGCCTATGCGGAATATGTGACACGCAACGATTATTCCTCCGGCCTCGAACTCGTGACGACGAGCGAGAATGTCGTGATGACGCGCACCTTCTCGAAAATCTATGGGCTCGCAGCGCTGCGGCTCGGCTGGTGCTATGCGCCGGCTGCGATCTGCGATGCGATCAACCGGCTGCGCGGCCCGTTCAACATCAGCACGCCGTCCATGCTGGCCGGCATAGCGGCGATCGAAGACGTCGAGCATACCGACCGGGCGATTGCGCATAACGCGGTCTGGCTCGAATGGCTGACCCGGGAGATCACCGCACTCGGCATCGAAGTGACGCCGAGCGCCGCGAATTTTCTCCTGCTGCATTTCAAAGATGCGGCCGAGGCGCAGGCAGCGGATGCTTTCTGCTCCGGCCGCGGCCTGATCCTGCGCGCGGTCGATGTCTATGAACTGCCGGACTGTCTGCGGCTGTCTGTTGGCAGCGAGGAAGCCAATCGTCTTGTCGTCGCGGCTCTCGGCGATTTCATGAAGGGCCAAAAAAGAGGCGACGCGCGTGGCTGAGACATCCGGGGACGCATTCGCGGCGCCTCTTTTCAACCGCCTCTGCCTCATCGGCATTGGCCTCATCGGGTCGTCGCTCGCCCATGTCGCGCGGCAGAAGAAGCTCGCGCGCACCATCGTTGCGGCGGACGCCGATCCGGCAGTGCGCAAACGCGTGGCGGAACTGGGTCTCGCCGATAAGATCGCGCCGACGGCGGAGCAAGGCGTCGAAGGCGCCGATCTCGTCATCCTCTGCGTGCCGGTCGGCGCCATCGGCGAGGTGGCACGTTCGATCGCCCCGCATCTTGCGGAAGATGCCATCCTGTCGGACGTCGGATCGGTTAAATCATCCGTCGTCGCCGATGTCGTGTCCGCCCTGCCCGCGCATGTGCACTTCATCCCGGCGCATCCCGTCGCGGGCACAGAATATTCGGGACCCGATGCAGGCTTCGCCGCTCTCTTCCGCCATCGCTGGTGCATTCTGACGCCACTACCCGAGGCCGACCCGAAGGCGGTCGCAAAGCTCGAAGCCTTTTGGGTCGGAACCGGCGCCAATGTCGAACTCATGACGCCGGCCCATCATGATCTGGTGCTCGCCATCACCAGCCATGTGCCGCATCTCATCGCCTACAATATCGTCGGCACGGCCGCGCATCTCGAAGAGGTCACGCAATCCGAGGTGATGAAATTCTCAGCCGGCGGCTTTCGCGATTTCACCCGCATCGCCTCGTCCGATCCGACGATGTGGCGCGACGTCTTCCTGAACAATAAGGAAGCCGTTCTCGAAATGCTCGGCCGCTTCACGGAAGATCTGACCGCCTTACAGCGAATGATCCGGTATGGCGACGGCCAGGGCCTGTTCGATCTCTTCACCCGTACACGTGCGATCCGGCGCGGCATCATCGCGCAAGGCCAGGAGACGGCGGCGCCCGATTTCGGCCGCCGCACCGACGAGAACGGCGACAGCAAGGAGCGCTAATAGAGCGGCGGGAGCTGGATCGAGGTCCGCACCGGCCCGACGCTCAAGCGGCCGGAATTGAAACCGACCGGAATATGCAGCGGCTGCGTGCCGGATTTTTCGTCCTCTTTGCTGCCGCCAAGCAGGCTGGCGATCAGCGATCCGGCGGTGATGAGCGCCGGATCGACACCGAGCCGCTGCAACACCGTCTCATAGCCGGTGCATTTCGTATCGAGGCGCCCTTGCAATTGATGCGTCGGGCTGAGCGTCAGCGGTCCCTTCGCCTCGATCTGCGTCTCGCCGCGCGAGACATTGAGCTTGCTGAAATACACATGACCGCCGGCCACACGCCATTGATCCAGTGTCTGCACGAGCGTCTTCGAGGGATCGAAGCTCGCTTGCGTGACAGCGCCCGCCGCGGCGATCTCCGCCGGCGCCGCATTACCGAGAAACTGATCGGCGGCCGGAACGCTCGCCCCGCTGAAAGCCACATCGAAACGAATGGCCCGGTCTGCGTTGGCCGGATCGCGCGAGATCCTGGCGAGCCCCTGCTGCGCGCTGGCCGCGAGCGCGCCAACGCCCTGCGCATGGCCTTGCAGCTTGAGACCGGAGCCCGACATCGAAACATCGCTCACGTCGCTCGGTAAGCCGCCAAGATGCACGTCGAGACTGTTCCAAGCGAGATTGAGATCGATCGTCTCGTCATCCGAAAGCGCCGCGAACGGCGACATGACATGGATGATCACATCGTTCGGCTTGCTGAATTCGGCGCTCGCGGTGAAGCCGGCGAGCGAACCGGCATAATGCCGGCCGAAGATCATGCCGTCGAAAGTCGGTTTGCTGCAGCTGATCTCGATTCCGGAGGGGAAGCCGCCGAACTGGCGATGCGGGCAGGTCCAATTGCGGTGGAAGAGCTTCTCCCGCGCAATCCAGGCGTCAAGGCTTCCCGCCGTCTGCTGAGCCGCGAAGAACCAGAACCCTATCCAGCCCGCCGCGGCGATGATGACAAGCGCGACGGGCAGGCCAAGCCATGGCCATAGACGCCGCCGCTGGCGCAGCTTCGGTTTTTCCGCAACCGACATCAACTTCTCCGTTTCGCGATCATCCGTTGCCGCGCTGATGTCGCGAAGCTATGTCCTATTCTTGACGAAAGCGCGCGCCGAATGCGGCTTGAGGCACATCGCCGGTTCTTCGGCCCTTTTTGCGCCCCGATTGATATAGAACAGAGGTCGTTCCGTCGAATCCGCCAGAAATTCGGCAAAGAAATCGGCAGAGATCGCGGCCTTTGGACGGGTCACTGAAACGAAATGAACGATAGCGCTCAAGACGACGCCGACCTTTGGGTGTTTGCCTACGGCTCATTGATGTGGCGGCCCGGCTTCGCCTTCGCCGAACATCAGATCGCGACCGTGCGCGGCTATCATCGCGCCCTCTGCGTCTATTCGCATGTGCACCGGGGAACGCAGGACCGGCCCGGCCTTGTCCTCGGCCTCGACCGCGGCGGCGCTTGCAAGGGCATCGCCTTTCGCGTCTCGGCCGCGGACGCTGCGGCCACGATCGCTTATCTGCGCCAGCGCGAACAGGTGACGCTCGTCTATCGCGAGCTCTATTTGCAGGCGCGCCTCGCCGACGGACGCCTTGTCACGGCGCTGTCCTATGCCGTCGATCGCACCCATGCGCAATATGCCGGCCGTCTCGAGCGCCCCGACCTTGCGCGTTTCGTGACGCAGGGCCAGGGCGCTTCAGGCGCCAACCCGGAATATGTCCGCAATACGCAGGCACATCTGCTGCAACTCGGTATTCACGATGCAACACTCACCTGGCTCGTCGCACATCTTGAGCATGTCCCGGAAAAGTTGATCGACTTTTCCGACAAAGGACATGCTCCAGGGATTTGAATCGAGCCGATTTGTCCCGATCAGATGTATCGCGAAGCGATGCCATCTGATCGGGATCGGCTCTAACGACAGTCTTCCGCCCGCAGAACACGCAGCGGAAAGCATCACGCTTTTGTCGAATGGCTAAAATGCGTTGAGGCGGGCTTCGAGATCACGTACTGCGGCATAACGCTGACGATTTCCATCGGTCAGCAAATGCACATGCCACTCGGTCGCGCCGGCTTCCCAATTGGCTTCGACGAAGCGGCGCCGGGCGGAAGGATCGGTTTCATCATCCATGTGGCAGAGCGCCAGGAGCTTGCGCTCGCCTGCATTGTCGTAGCCGACTGCAAGGACGATCATTTCGGCGAATTCCGGCAGGCCGCAGTCCGGCTCGGCCAGATCGGCCTGAAACACGGTACAAATGTAGCGCTGGCCCGAGATACCCCACCAAGCATGGAAGCGGGAGGCGAGACTTCCTCCAGCCAGACTGCCCAGCGGTGCATTCGGGATCGTCTCGCCCGGGTCGGCGAGGGTCGGCAGCGCGATCGCATCACGTCGCGAGCCCGATGCCAAGGATTTGGGGTGTAGGCGGCTGTTCAGCTTTTTGGGCCGTTGCAACCAGGGCTCGAAAAACCGCGTAACCAAACCACTGCCCGACTGACGCGCGGCCGCCCGCGCCCGCCGGGGTATTTCTATGATCGTCATGATCGTCCCCTTCCGCCCTCCAGCATGGAGGTGATTCGGCAGGAACAAAGTCTGAACGACTACTTTTCCACGTCAAGCCTTAGTTTTCAACAACGCGGCTTAAAGTTCCATCGGCGATTGTGCACCCGCAAGCTTCCCGCAAGCCAAAGCTGGGTTGGCTTGGCACGCATCGGCTATGAGCCGGTTCGTCGCCGTCTCAATGCGGTCCTGGAGGAGCTTCATAAACTCGCCCTTGCGCAGGCCGGGGGCGATCGGTTCGAGAAATTCGATCACGATGGTGCCGGGGTAACGGCGGAACTGGCGGCGCGGCCAGAACAGGCCGGAATTCAAGGCCGCCGGCACGCAGACGACGCCCGTCTCGCCTTGAACGAAGGCGGCACCGGCTTTGTATTGCGGCGCGCCGCCAATGGGCTGGCGCGTGCCCTCCGGAAAAATGATGAGCTGGCGGCCTTCCGCAAAGATTTTTCGCGAGGCTTTCGCGACTTCATTGAGGGCGGCGCTGCGCCGCGTGCGATCGATCGAAATCTGCTCGGTCCCTTTCAAATACCAGCCGAAGAACGGCAGCAGACCGAGCTCGCGCTTATGCACGAAGGTGAAGTCGGGAACGACGCAGAGAAGCGCGAATGTCTCGAGAAAGGACTGGTGCTTGGCGGCGATCATCCCCGCGCCCTTGGGGATATGTTCGAGGCCGCGGAACTCCACCTCCAGATTGCAGATGCGGTGAAGCAGGACGAGCGACAGCCGCGCCCAGAGCCGCGCCCATGACTGCACGGTCTGCCGCCGCCTCGAAAGCAGCAGCGGCACGCCAAGGATCATCAGGACGATCAGCAGAGCGTAGAAACAGACGTTGAAGATGAGCGACCGCAATAAAACCATGCCGGACCTGACGTTTCCCTGGCTGCCGAGACGGCAGATGTAGAGCATAGCGGCTCGAAGGGAAATTGACTTCTGCCCTGCCCTCAGCCGCGGCCCCTAAAACAAAACCGGGGACGCCCAGCGTCCCCGGTTTGGTTGAGATAACGATGTGCGGCGCGCTCAGTCCGGCGCCGCGATCGTCGACAGCACCACGGGCTCGGCATCGCGGCGATCGCCGAGCGGCAGAGAAACCGTCGCCTTGCGGTCGAGTTTGCCCCAACCGACGAGCGGCCCGAACATGGCTTTGATGACCGATTTCACCACCACATAGTAGAGGATCTGGCGGTAACCCAGGCGTTGCAGCCCGAGCCAAAGCATCAGCCGCCAGTTCTCATTGCGCTCGATGATGAAGGCGAGCGCCACCGCCGCGAAATCCGTCGCCATGAAGGCAAGGAAATAGGCGAGCGTGATGAGGAGACTGTCCGGATTGAACTGGCTCCGGTGCTGCAGATAGTCGAGGCCGGTGCGCAGGATCTGCCACACGAGCATGAAATCCACGAGCGGGGCGATAATCGCCAGGAACACCTGGAACAGCAGCACCTGTGGCAAGGCGATCGTTCCGAGCGCGCCATAACGCGGCCGGAAAAGGGCGCCGCGATGCTTCCACAAGCATTGCAGCGTGCCATAAGCCCATCTGAAGCGCTGCTTCACCAGACCCTTGATCGTGTCCGGCGCTTCCGTCCAAGCGACCGCCTCGCTGTCGAAGATGACGCGATAGCGCGCCTTCTGCACGGCGATGGTCAGATCCTGATCCTCGGCCAGTGTGTTGACCGGGAAGCCGCCGAGTTGATCGAGCACTGAGCGCCGCCACGCGCCGACAGCGCCGGGGACGACGGTGATACAATGCAGCACATCGAGCGCGCGGCGTTCGAGATTTTGCGCGCTGACATATTCGAGCGCCTGCCAGCGCGTGACCGTATTGATGCGATTGCCGACCTTGGCGTTGCCCGCAACGCCGCCGATCGTCGGATCGGCAAACCAGCGCGCCAGTTTGGAAATCGTATCAGGCTCGAACTGAGTATCGGCATCGAGCGCGACGACGACGCTGCCCGTCGCCGCGACGAGGCCGAGATTGAGCGCATTCGCCTTGCCGCCGTTGGCAGCGGTGATGAGCTTCACATTGGGAGTCGCACCGAATTCACGCGAGACGACCGCCGAGGTCCCATCCGTCGATCCGTCGTCGACGACGATGACCTGAAGCTCGGGATAGGTGCTCGCCAGAATGCGGTGGACCGACTGCGCGATCACCTTGGCCTCGTTGAAGGCCGGAATGATCACGCTCACCATACCCGCCTGCGCGCCCACAGCGGACGGCTTGACGCGGCGCTGCTCCTTCCACCAATGCACGAGGCCGAGAGCGGAGAGGAAAATGACGCGGCCGAAACCGAGCCAGATCGCCCCGATGAACAGCGACTGCACGAGGTGGCCCGACCAGCCGAGCGTCAGGAAGACCGAACGGTTGACGAGCGGCGCGAACATGCCCGGCGGCAGCGGCGGATTGACCTGATCGCGCGTCAGACCGGCCAGCTCCCGTACGGGGACGATGTCATAGCCCTTGGCGCGCAGCGCATCGATGAGGCCGGGCAAAGCCGCCGCCGTACCGGCGCGGTCGCCGCCAGCATCATGCAACAGAACGACACTACCGGTCGCGTCCGGGTCCTTGTCGGCGAGCTGCTTGAGGACGCGGTCGATGATCGTCTGTGGCGGCGGCCGCAGCCAATCGTCCGGATCGATACGCAGACCGACCGTCACGAAGCCCATCTTCTGTGCGAGAGCGACGGGCTCCAGCTCGTCATAGGTCGTCGGGTCCGAGTCGCCGAGAAATGGTGCGCGAAAGAAGCGCATGGAATGGCCGGTGATCGCCTCGAAGAGCTTGCGCGTCGCGTTGATCTCGAGTTTCGCCATGCCGAGCGGCAGCTCCACCACATTCGGATGGGTGAAGGTGTGATTGCCGATGTCATGGCCTTCGGCGAACTCGCGCTTCACGATCTCCGGGTAAGCGCCGGCATTCTCGCCGATGATGAAGAAGGTCGCCTGGACGTTCTTCTCTTTCAGAATATCGAGGATCTTCGGCGTCCACGTCGGATCGGGGCCGTCATCGAAGGTGAGCGCGACTTTCCGCGGCGACGAGCCGAAGCGCTGGATCTCAAAGGACGTCGGCAGGACGAGATAGTTCTGGTCGACGATGTCGCCAGTCTCGGGATCGAGCTCGATGTGGCGCTGGCCGTCGGAGGGCTCCGACGAGAAGTGCAGGATTTCGCCCTCGCCATCGAAATTGACGTCGCGGCTCGACGGGATGACCTTCAGCGCATCCGGCGCCGCAGCCCCGTAAGGCCGGCCGAGCACCGACCAGATCGACGGATCTTCCGAACCGAGCCGCCAGACCGCATAGCCGACCGGCCGATAGATATCGGAGGCATGGACCTCGTTGAAGGCGGTCACGCCGTCGAGGAACCACACGTCATGCGGCACGCCATGCTTATCTTTATAGGTGAAATGCGGGTTCTCGGCGTCCGGATCGAAATCGATATCGGCATTCGTCGTGCGGGCAAGACGTGTCACCTCCTGGAAGGTGAGGTCCTCGGCCTGCTTGCCCTTGGCCCAGTCATAGCCATAGCCGCCGAGCGCTATGATCGTGTGTTCGGGATCGAGTTCCTTCATCCGCTTGTCGAGCAGATTCTCGAACCAGCTCTGACCCGCGATACTGCCGGACGCGCCCTCTTCCCAGTGCTCGTCATAGGCCATCAGGACCATGTAATCGACGATGTGCGAATAGGCGGAGTAATCCCAGGCGGGATCGTCGAAAGGCACCGTCAGCAGGATGGACCAGCCACGCGGCTTGAAAGCCTCGCTCATCTCTTTGAGGAAGGTCTTGAGATCGGCCTGGGCGCTCTCCGGGACCGATTCAAAGTCGACGGTGAGGCCCTGCAACTGGTTGAATTCGAGAAAGGCGACGATGTCCTTCAGATGCTGAGCGCGCTTGGCCGGGTCCGCCAGCCATTTGGCGAGCGCGGCGCCGTCCCAATGCCCTTCCACCGAATTCTGGATCATCGGAAAGATGGGTTTGGTCGGATATTCGCTGCGGATCAGCGCCAGCGAGCGGTGATCGAGGTCGTTGTGAACCTCGTCATCTTTGCCTTGCAGGCTGAGCCAGCTTGGGATCACCCAGTCGAGGTGCGGCAAATCCTTTTTTAAGGCGGCAAAGCTGGTCTCGTCCCAATTGGCGTAGAAGCCGACGGAGAGCGACCGGCCGGAGGCGCTGGTGGCCGCCGCGTTGGAACGGCCCGACTTGATCTGGGCGAGCCGGGCGACGTCGTGCTCCTTGCGCCGTAGCTCCGCCGCAACGCGGGCGGCGGATTTCGTCAGCGCATGGTTCGTCACCGCAGCAATGGCATGCGGCTGGAGCGGCTCGAACAGCAATTTGGCGTGGCCACGCAGATCGCTCAGCAGCGGCGGTTCATTGCCGGTCAACAGGACGATGAAAATCACACCGATGAGCGCCACCACGACGGTGCCGATCCGGATGGTCCACGACAGGAACGATCCGCGGTGCCCGGTCGGATCAAAAAAGACGGGCTTGGTGTGCATTTTCGGAAACTACTCCCCCAACAGACAGCAAAAGGAGGTGGGGGATGACGCATGAATGCAGGCTGAATATTGGTGTCCCAGCTGGGTCACACCCGATCTAAAATCAACGCCGTTGCTGAAAGATCGCAGCAAACAAGGGCTTGACGCCTCTTCCCCGGTTGGGACAGGGGATTGCCCGCGGAGCGGGACACAGCCGGCGCGAATTTTACAATTTTGCGACAGTTACCCTGCCCGCCCACCTCCGAGCGCCCCTAAACGGCCCAAGGCTCACTTGAGGTCGTCCCTCAGTCGACGTTGTCCTTCAATCGATATCGTCTTGGCCGGCATCCGCGTCGATTTCCGACCAGTTCGCACCGCGCTGGCGGGCAACACTGTCCCGCGCGGCGGCGACGAAGACCTCCATATCGCTCATCTGCGTGCGGTGATTGAGGATCGCCGCGCGGATCACCGGCTTGCCGGCGAGGATGGTTATCGAAGGTGCGGCCAGGCCGCGCTCGTGCAGATCCATGACGACGGCGCGGTTGAGCACCCCGACATCCTCGCCGGCGCGCGTCTGTTTGGCGCTGAAACAAACGATGTCCAGCGCGACCGGCGCGGCGAGTTCGAAATCCGGCGTCGCTTCGATGAGCGAAGCCAAATGCCGGGCGATGTGGCAGGTCTCGGCGATCATCGCGCCAAGCCGTTCGCTGCCGAAGGCCTGAAAGGTGAACCAGCTTTTGAGCGCGCGGAAGCCGCGCGACAGATCGGGCCCGAGATCGCACGGCCAGATGTCGCCCGCCGCGAGCCCGCGCGGTGCGCGCGACAGATAGGCGCCCGAATGCATGAAGGTCTTGCGATGCGCTTCCGCGTCGCGCACCAGGATGAAGCCCGCGTCATAGGGCACTTGCAGCCATTTGTGGAAATCGAAGGCGATGGAATCGGCGCGCTCCATGCCCTTGATCAAAGGCCGCAGTTCCGGCGACAGCGCGCAAAGCGCACCGAATGCGCCGTCGATGTGAAACCAGAGATTTTCTTTCTCGGCCAAATCCGCGAGCGCTTCGAGATCGTCGAAAGCGCCCGTGTTGACCGTGCCGGCTGTGCCGACAATCATGGCCGGCATCGAGCCTTTGGCGCGATCGCGTGCAATGGCTGCTTTCAGAGCTTCGAGATCCATCCCGCCTTTCGCATCGACGGGAATGCGCCGCAGAGACTCGGTGCCGAGACCAGCGAGATCAAAAGCCTTTTCGACGCAGCCATGCGCCTCTTGCGATGTGTAGCCGACGAGCTTCTGTTCGGCGCTTGCCACACCGAAAACGCGCACGGATTCACCCAGCGCATCGCGGCTCGCGACAAGCACGGCGATGAGATTGGCCATCGACGTGCCGGTCACGAAAATCCCGGAGGCTTCGCGCGGGAAATCGAAGAGCTCGGCGAGCCATAGCGTGATCTGCCGTTCGACGTCGATTGCGATATGATTGCGACCGCCGCAATTGGCGTTGAAACCGGCAGCAAGCATCTCCGCCACCATGCCGACCGGCGTGCCGGCGCCCTGCACCCAGCCCATGAAGAGCGGATGGGTATTGCCAGCGCCGTACGGCAGGATCGACTGTTTGAATTGATCGATCAGCGCCGAGAAGTCGCGGCCCTGCTGCGGCAGCGGCACATCGAACTGCGCCTTCACCTCATCCGGCGCATGCTGCCAGACGCGCTGATCGCGTAAGGTGCGCAGATGATCGAGCATGAGATCGAGGGCGCGATGCGCCTCGCGGCCGAACTCGTCCCAGTCCTCAGGATCGAGATCGGTCACCGGCGTCTTCGCGCCGGTGCGCTTTGGTGAAACACTCAAGGAAGATACTCAGTTAGATCCGTTCATCATCCGTATGAACGGTTGCTGGCGGCGAACCCTTGTCCAAGGCGAAGCCGAGCACGATCCTCTCGGGCGTCTGTTCGAACTCCTGCCGAACAACGGTCCTCACGTCCTCGGAAAGCGCGCGGAGCGGCTTGCGCTCATATAGGCGCGGAAAAGTCACAGTTACAAGCACCAGCCGGCCATTGCGCCAATTGAACCCGACATCCGGCTTCAACCCGGTCTGCAGCTGGAGAGCGGCCTCCACGGCGTTCACATGTTTCATGCCGTTGGTGAGCGTGCTGATCATGTCGCAGGCGGCAAGGCCCGCCGCCATGACGATTACCGCGATGATCCTGTACATGACCCATCTCCGGAACTGGCCCCACCTCCGGATTTGCCGTTTCAGGCCTTTGCAAGCCAGCCCCATTCCTCGCACAAAAGATCGCCGGCGTCTTTGCGACGGCGCCAAGGATCGAAGAACTCCGGACCGACGTGCTCATAAAGAGATGTGCTGCTAGATCCCTACACCGTTGTTGCGTTCGGTCTGGGACGGGGACGGAGTGCCTGTGGCCGCGCCGAAGCTGATCACGATCCTCTCCGGCGTCTGCGCGAATTCTTTGGCGATGATCGTGCGGACGTCTTCCGTCAGTTCGCGCAGCGGCTTCCTGTCATATGCGTGCGGAAAAGTCACGCGCACCAGATCCATCCGGCCGTTCTGCCAATGAATATTGACATCGGGCTTCATGCCGGTCTCCGCGGCGAGATCGTCTTGGACCGCCGAAATATGTTTGAAAGTGTTGATCAGCTGGCTGATCTTGTCGCAGCCGGCGAGGCTCGATGCCAGCGCGACAACCGCAACGATCCGCAGAATCTGCGCGAAAATTTTATGCATGACCCGCCTCCGGAACTGGCCCGTTTCCGGATTTTGCCGTTTTAGGCCTTCGCAAGCCAGTCCCATTTCTCGAACAAAAGGTCGAGGTCTTCAAGGACCGGCGCCACGGCATCGTCAATCCTGTCGCCCTGCATGATGCGTTCGGCAATATCGAGCACGAGGGGCATGGAAGCGCAGATGCGCAGCGCAGCGCGCTCGCCGATCGGCACGGGCTGGCCGAGATGACAGGCTTTCGCGAGCTTGAGGGGCGCATGGATGGGGGCATGCGGCTCGGCCAGCGCGGCGTAAAGCGCTGCGGCGCCCGCAGGCGTGCTGTGCACGCCGAGCGTTTCGACTGGAATGATGGTCTTGCTGCGGCTGGGCGCCGCCGGAACGAGGCGCAAATGCGGCCTCGCGCTGACACGCCGATGCACGGTGCCGGCAAACCAGGTCAGGATTTGCCGGCGCAACGCGTCCTGTAAAGCGAAATAGGGTTCGATCACGGCGAGCGCCGCTTCCCAGCGCAGGCCAAGGCCGAGATTCACCGCCGTATCGAGATCCTTGGCGAAATCGAGCCGCAAAATATCCGGCCAATCGAGCCGCGCCGAAAATGTCGAGAGTCCCGGCGGCATGCCGTTCTTGCCGAGAAGCCGTTCGATGGTCGAAGGCGACAGCAAGAGTGCGCCCGAGAATGGCGGCCCGCCGGCGAATTTCGAGCCTGTAATCGCGACCATGAAGCCGGATTCGAGATCCTTCTGCAGCTGTTCGGGTTCGCAGCGCAATTGGCAGGCATCGACGACAACGGCGATGCGGCCGCGCGCCTGTTTGGCCAATTCGCTCGCCGTCTCGCGGGTGACGCCGGAAAGCCCGGTCTTCGATGCATCGAGCACATGCAGAAGAACATCGCGGCCCGCGGCCAGAGCCTGCGCGACGAGCGTCGCAGCTTCGCGGTCGATCTCCGCCGGATCGCGCAGAAAACCCGATGAATCGCGGATCGCGACACCCTTCGTCTCGACGTTCGCCAGAGCAAAACCGACGAGAGGCGATCCAACCGTGAACTCGCCGCCGAGGCTGGCAGACGGCAGGAAATGTTTTCCGGCGGCCGCCAGCATCACGCCATTGCCGGTTTCATCCGGCGCAACGACGATATTGGTCAGCGGCCGCTGCATCAGGGCGCGCGCGACGGTGAGCACGGCGAATTCCGCTTCTGTGCCCGACGGCGTCAGCACCGCTTCGCTGCCCGGGATGGCGAAAAGATCGACGATCCGGCCGCGGATCTGATCGAACCAGGATTTGACATTCGCGGCATCGCCCGCGCGCATGCCGATCAGACGCGCGACGATCTCGCCCGCCGCCATGAAGCCGCGCGGATCGATCGATGTCGCGGTCGATGACGAGAACCAGATCTCGTCTTCCGCCGGCATCGTCTTGGTGCCGTAGGGCGTGCGCCCCGTATGGGGATCGGTGATGATGCGTTCGTCACCGCCCGAATTCAGAAAAAGCGCGACCGTGGCTTCCGGCGCCACGCTTGGGGCGGGCGGTGCAACAGAAGCGGCAGTGGGCACATCGAAAGCCCAAGCCATCACAAATCTCCGCAAAGCAAGGCTTCACGGAGTTTCGATAAATAAGGTTAACGCATCATTGCTTGGCTCAGGTCAAGGTCCGAAAATCGTTCTACGAGCCGCGCCATAAATCTTGTCGCAGGGCGTGGCTTTGCCGCCGCAGCGCCCGACATCAGAGGCGATCGGGTTTTCAGAAGAAATAGGAGTTGGGCCGATGCATGTCGGATTTCTGGGTCTGGGCGCGATGGGGTCGGCAATGGCGCTGCAGCTCATCAAGGCGGGACATTCGGTCACCGCCTGGAATCGTTCGCCGGACAAGGTAAAAGAGCTGGTTGCGGCAGGCGCGACAGCCGCCGAGACGCCGCAGCAGGCGGCACAAGCCGATGCCGTCATCACAATGCTGGCTGATGATGATGCGATCGCCTCAGTCGTCATCGCGGGCGGCCTGTTGGAAACTATGCCGGCTCACACGGTCCATATCGTCACGGCGACGATCTCCGTCGCCTTCGCCAAGGAACTCGAAAAACTGCATACGGCGCGCGGCCTCGCCTATGTCGCGGCGCCGGTGATGGGCCGGCCGGATATCGCGGCGAGCGGCGGCCTCAACATTCTCGCCGCCGGCAAGCCCGAGCATATTCAGAAAGTCCGGCCGGTGCTCGACGCGATGGGCAAGGCGACCTGGCCCTTCGGCGACGAACCGCACAAGGCCAATGTCGTCAAACTGGGCATGAATTTTCTTCTGGCCTCGGCGATCGAATCCATGTCCGAGGTCATCGCGCTCGCACGGCGCAATGATGTCGCGGCCGAGACTGTCGTCGAAGTCATCACCAACACGCTTTTCGCCTCGCCCGCCTATAAGGTCTATGGACAGATCCTTCTCGACGGCACATTCAAGCCCGGCTTCAAACTGCCGCTCGGCCTGAAAGACATCAGGCTCGTGCTGGCGGCCGGCGAACAATCCGGCGCGCCGATGCCCTTCGCCAGCCTGCTGCGCGATAATTTCATCGATGCGATCGCGAATGGCGATGCCGACAAGGATTGGGGCGCGATCTCGAAAGTCGCCTTGCGCCGCGCCGGCCTCAGCTAGCCAAATAGCGCTTGCGGTATTCGGCCGGTGTCACGCCGACATGCCGCATGAAGGCACGTCGCAGCGTATCGGCATTGGCGAACCCGCAAAGCGCCGCCACTTGTTTCGGCGCTTCGCGGCCGTTTTCCAGCCTTCGGCGCGCTGCCGCAACACGCGCCTGTTCCACGAAAGCTGCTGGCGTGATGCCGACTTCGTTCTGGAAGAGCCGTGCAAAATGTCGAGCGCTTAGGCCAGTGCGCGCAGCGAGATTGGCAATACTGTGATCATGCGCCGGGTGGCTCGCGACCCAGCGCTGCACCTCCTGCAGGACTGAGCGGCCGGAGGGCACTGTTTCGCCCTTGCGGCTGAACTGCATCTGGCCGCCCGGCCGTTTGAAGAACATCACAAGCTGGCTCGCAACCCGCGTCGCGAGATCGCGGCCGAAATCCTCTTCGACAAGTGCCAAGGCGAGGTCGAGCCCCGCCGTCACGCCGGCCGCCGTGCGCAATTTGCCGTCGCGGATATGGATGGCGTCTGCTTCGACGCGCGCGGCGGGATAGCGTTCCGCTAAAGCCTCTGCCACTGCCCAATGGGTGGTCACATGTTTACCGTCGAGCAGGCCGGCGGCCGCCAGAAGAAAAGCGCCGCTGCAGACCGAGCCATAACGGCGCGCGCTGCGCGCGCTATGGCGCAGCCAGTCGAGCAGCGACGGCTCGAACGTCAGCGATGCCGCTTTCGGCGTGCCCGCGATCAGCAGCGTATCGATCAGCTCGTCCTTGATGTCGCCGATCGCCTTGTCCGGCACGATCCGGACGCCGGAGGAACTGCAAATCTCGCCCGGCGCCGTGCCGAGCACCCAAAGGCGATAGACACCGGCGCCCGCCTGCGCATTGGCCTCGGCAAAGACATCGAGCGGTCCCGATACGTCGAGAAGCTGCACGCCCGGCATGGCCAATATGGCTACGGTTCTGGTTTCCGGCATGCGGCACCCACGGCTCATTCCGGCGCGTTATGGCATAATTTGGCGTTATACGTCAATTGCAGACATTGGCGTTCGAGGCCAGAGTCCTGTCAGCAACCGGCAGGAGACGGCCATGACTTTCAAGATCGAGGGGATCTCGGTTCCCGACAGCAAGCTCGCCAGAGCAGCCACCGAACTCGTGCGCGATACGGAATCGCCGCTGCTCTTTCATCATTCAAGCCGCGTTTATTATTTCGGTGCGCTCGCCGGCAAAAGACGCGGCCTCAGCTTCGATCCCGAGCTGCTTTACATTGGCGCGATGTTCCACGACATGGGACTGACCCACCAACACAGCAGCCCGCATGAGCGCTTCGAAGTCGACGGCGCCAATACGGCGCGCGATTTTCTCCGCAGCTACGGCGTCGACGAGACGGATGTCGAGACTGTCTGGACCGCCATCGCGCTCCACACGACGCCTGGCATTCCCCAGCATATGCATCCCGTCATCGCGCTGGTGACGGCAGGCGTCGAGATGGATGTGCTCGGCATCGACTACGAAAAATTCAGCGAAGCGGCGCGCTCTGCTGTCGTCGAGGCGCATCCGCGCGGCCATCACTTCAAGGAAGCGATCATCCAGAGCTTTTACGACGGGATCAAGCACAAGCCGTCAACCACGTTCGGCAACGTGAAGGCCGACGTGCTTGCCGACAAAGATGCCGCCTTTAAGCCCACCAATTTTTGCAGCGTCATTCGCGGATCCGCCTGGCCAAACTAACGGTTCAGGTGGTGGCGCGGCCGTCCAGCGCGATCTGCTCCTC
This sequence comes from uncultured Methylovirgula sp., assembly GCA_964644615.1. Classification (GTDB taxonomy): domain Bacteria; phylum Pseudomonadota; class Alphaproteobacteria; order Rhizobiales; family Beijerinckiaceae; genus Methylovirgula. Next base: position 60,737 of record CAZXXA010000004.1, read on the forward strand.
CCGTCGGCGCTGGCGGTCGCGAGCCGCGCATCCGATCACACCTGTACGAAGACCACCCCTGTGCTAGATCAAGCCATCATTGATTCTTGGTGCGATCGATCGCATGGACGGTACAACGCATTTCTGGCTGATCGCGGCGGCCCTCGCGTTCGAGGCTGCGGCGGGCTATCCGCAATGGCTGTATCGGCGGATCGGTCATCCGGTGAGCTGGATCGGCGCGCTGATCGCAGCGATGGAAGCGCGCTTCAATCGTCCTGACGATCCGCCGTTGCGGGCCCGCCTCGCAGGCGTCGCGAGCCTTCTTGTCTGGCTGATGGCAGTGGCCGCAATCACTTTGCCGCTCGATTGGTTCGGCCATCGATCTCTGGCCTTTTTCATCGGCCTCGTGATTCTCGCCGCGACTCTGCCGGCACAGCGCAGCCTTTATACGCATGTCGCCGCCGTCGCCGATGCGCTCGAAAACAAAGGCATTGCCGCGGCACGCGAAGCGGTGTCGCAGATCGTCGGACGCAAGACGGAAGTGCTCGATGAGGCGGGTGTCGCGCGCGCTGCCATCGAAAGCCTCGCCGAAAATTTCTCCGACGGCGTCGTCGCCCCAGCCTTCTGGATCGCGGTCGCCGGACTGGCCGGCGGCGCGCTCTATAAAACCATCAACACCGCCGACAGCATGATCGGCCATCGTAGCAAGCGCTATTTCTATTTCGGCTGGGCCTCGGCGCGGCTCGACGATCTCGTCAATCTGCCAGCCTCGCGGCTCGCCGCTCTGCTGTTCACTCTCGCTGCTGTATTCGACGGATTTCCCGCTGCGCGCGACGCCTTTCGCGCGGTCCGGCGCGATGCGCCGCATCACCGCTCACCAAATGCCGGCTGGCCGGAAGCGGCGGTTGCCGGCGCGCTCGGCCTCAAACTCGCCGGCCCGCGCCTTTACGACGAAGGCCTCGTCGAAGACGCCTATATGGGTGACGGCCGCCGCGACGCGACGGCCGCCGACATTCGGCGCGCGCTAAAGCTGATGCGCCGCGCTGCGATCCTGCAATTCGCGCTCTATGCCGCTTTGGGCTTGGCTCTCAGCTGGCGAGCTTGAGCAGGCGGTCGAGATCGAGATAGGTTTTCAGATGCGCGGCGAGAGCATCGAGGATTTCCTCGATACGGCCTTCATAGGAGAAATCGCCAGGCGCCGCACCGAGTTTCTTCAGAAAATCGCGGCGCTGCGCATCGTGATTGAAGAAGCCGTGCACATAGCTGCCGCTGATCTTTCCGTCCGCCGATATCGCGCCGTCCTGCCGCCCATCCGCAAAACGTACCAGCGGCCGCGCGCAATCGGGCCCGTCGGTACGGCCCATATGCATCTCAAAGCCGCTGAACGCCGCGTGCGTATCGAGAAGATGGCCGGTGACATTGATGAGCGTCTTCTCATTCGTCATCACCGTCTCGACATCGAGAAGGCCGAGGCCCGCAATCGTCTCGGGCGCGCCTTCGATGCCGAGCGGATCGGCGACCGTCTTGCCGAGAATCTGATAGCCGCCGCAGAGACCAAAGACGCGGCCGCCGCGCTTCGCGTAGTCGAGAATGTCTTTCTCGAGTCCGGCCTCGCGCAGCGCCTTGATATCGGCAATCGTCGCTTTCGAGCCGATGAGCAGCACGAGATCGGTCTCGGCCGGCAATCGCATGCCGGGCCGCAGCAGAATCATGCGCACATTCGGCTCCGCCGCCAGCGGATCGAGATCGTCGAAATTGGCGATATGCGGCAGCACCGGCACGGCGATCGTCACCACGCCATCGCGGTTGGGCGCATGAACCGCCAAGGGCCGCGTCAGCGCCATACTGTCTTCCGCCGGCAGTTCGGACGCGGGCTTAAAGTAGGGGACCACACCGAGGCTGGGCCAGCCGGTGTGATGTTCGATAATATTGACGCCTTCATCAAACAACGACAGATCGCCGCGAAATTTGTTGACGATGAAGCCGCGCACCAGCGCCGCGTCTTCCGGATCGAGAACGAGCTTGGTGCCGGCGAGCTGCGCGATGACCCCGCCCCGATCGATATCGCCGACGATGACGACAGGGGCGCCCGCTGCCTGGGCGAAGCCCATATTGGCGATGTCATTGGCGCGTAGGTTGATTTCTGAGGCGCTCCCGGCGCCTTCGATCAGCATGAGATCGGCATCGGCCGAGAGCGTTTCATAGCTCTGCATCACAGCGGCGAGCAATTTGGGTTTCAGTGCCTGAAATTCCGTGGCGCGCGCGGTGCCGACGACGCGGCCCGCGACGATGATCTGCGAACCTGTCTCGCTCTGCGGTTTCAACAGAATGGGATTCATATGCACTGAAGGTGCAAGCCCGGCGGCGCGCGCCTGCAACGCCTGCGCCCGGCCGATCTCGCCGCCGTCATCCGTCACTGCGGCATTGTTCGACATATTCTGCGGCTTGAACGGCACGACCCGCAAGCCCTGCCGCGTATAGGCACGGCAGAGGCCGGCAACGATGAGCGATTTGCCGACATCGGAGCCGGTGCCCTGAAACATGAGCTTCAACGCCATCAGAATTCGATGCCTTCCTGCGCCTTCACGCCGGCTGCGAAATGATGTTTGACGAGCGCCATTTCGGTGACGAGATCGGCCGCCTCGATCAGCGCCTGCGGCGCATTGCGGCCGGTGACGACGATATGCAGATCGGGCCGCCGCGCGGCAAGAGCGGCAACGACCTCCTCGATCGGCAGGTAGTCGTAGCGAAGCGCAATATTGAGTTCGTCGAGAACGAGCAGCCGGATCGCCGGATCTTGCATCAGCGCCAAGGCTTTCCGCCAGGCGGCTGAAGCCGCGGCGATGTCGCGGGCACGATCCTGCGTCTCCCAGGTAAAACCTTCGCCCATCGTGTGCCAAGAGACGAGATCGGCGAAACGCTCCTCAAGCACCTTTCGCTCGCCCGTCTGCCACGCCCCTTTGATGAATTGCACGACGCCGACGCGCCAGCCATGGCCGAGGGCCCGCAGAAGCAGCCCGAATGCCGCCGTCGATTTGCCCTTGCCCGGACCGGTATGGACGATCAGCAGGCCCTTCTCGATCGTCTTTTCGGCGACCTCTTTGTCCTGGGCGGCCTTTCGCTTTTCCATCTTGCTTTTGTGGCGCGCGGCTTCGGCCTCATCGTCCATCGGATTTTCCTTTATATTTCGCCTTTTATATTTCGCCTGGCCCAATATTTTCGCCAACCCAAACGGCCGAATGACAGGGTGAGATGCCGCCCGATCCGTGCTATGGAGCGGCAGAAAGCGTCTCGAACCCCAGCATTCCCATGTCGGACAATTCAGCCACAGCCTTTTTCGACACTTGGCAGACCTATCGCAAGGTCGCTGCCGCCAATTACATGTATCACCTCGAAATCAAAGCCGATATCGAGCGGATGCTGCGGGCGTGTTTTGCCGGCAAGCCGTTTTCCTTTCTCGATCTCGGCTGTGGCGATGCCGCAACCACTGCACCCCTGCTCCATTCTATGGCGGTGAGCCATTATAAAGGCGTCGATCTGTCCGAAGCCGCGCTGCATCTCGCCGGCCAGAATCTGAAGGTACTCTCCTGTCCTGTGGAACTGGTCCATCAGGATATTTTGTCGGCGCTTGCCGCCGACACCAAATCTTATGACGTCATCTATTCCAGCTTTGCCCTGCATCATCTCTCGTCCGAGGAAAAAGGACGCTTCTTCGAGCTCGTCGCGCAACGGCTTGCGCCGAAAGGCGTCTTCATTCTGACCGATGTCGTGCGTGACGCGGACGAAAGCCTGCCGGCCTATCTCGACCATTATTGCGATTGGATTCGCCAGGATTGGCACGATCTCGATGCGAGCGAAGTGGCCGCGATCTGCACCCATGTCAAAGAAAACGACCGGGCGGAAACTTTCGCCGATTTGCGGGCGGCGGCGCAGTCGGCCGGGCTCAAGGACATCGCCGGCGTCTCCGGCTATCGCTGGCACCGGGTAATGCGTTTTCAACGCTAAAGCCCACGCCCCCTGAGCGCGATGCGAATGGCTCAGCCGAAGGATTTGACAATTGCGTCCCCAGCCGCCTAACGTCGGCCCGACGGTCCTTCGGAGACCGCGCCACAGCGCGGTGCCGGAGGTGAAAAGGGAATGCGGTATGGGTGAAAACCTGCCCTAAGCCGCGGCTGCCCCCGCAACTGTGAGCGGCGAGCGCCCATCCACATCCACTGGATTGTTCAATCTGGGAAGGCGGATGGAAACGCGTTGAACCGCGAGCCAGGAGACCTGCCGTCGCAAATTGACCGTTTCGCATCGGGCGGGGTGTCTCGACGCGAGCTTGTGCCGCGACGTGCATCCCATCTGTCGCAGCACCGGTCCCTCACCCAATGGTCAAAAACGGTGAGGCGACCATGGCTGACATCAAAAAGATTACCGACCTCAGAAAAATTCCCGTCACGATCATCACGGGCTTTCTCGGCTCGGGCAAGACGACGCTCATCCGGCACCTGTTGCAGACCGCCAACGGCCGCCGCCTCGCGCTGATGATCAATGAATTCGGCGATGTCGGCGTCGATCGCGAGATTCTGCGCGGCTGCGGCGATGCCGCCTGCCCTGAAGACAATCTCATCGAACTGACCAACGGCTGCCTCTGCTGCACCGTCGCTGATGATTTCATTCCCTCGATCGAGAAACTGCTCGCCCTGCCCCATGCGCCTGAGCATATCGTGATCGAGACCTCCGGCCTCGCCCTGCCGAAACCGCTCGTCAAAGCCTTCGATTGGCCGAGCGTGCGGGCGAGATTGACGGTCGACGGCGTGATCGCCGTCGTCGATGCGGCAGCCGTTGCAGCGGGCCGTTTCGCCGATTATCCGGAAAAACTGGCCGCACAACGCGCCGCCGATCCGTCGCTCGATCACGACAATCCGCTTGAAGAAGTCTTCGAAGATCAGCTTGCCTGCGCCGATCTCGTTATTCTCAACAAATCGGACCTTCTGTCTGAAGGCGAGATGACGGCCTTGCGCGCGGAGATCGGGACAATCCTGCCGCGCGCCGTGAAGACCGTGGCGACGAGCGAAGGCTGCATCGATGCCGCTGTCCTTCTCGGGCTGGCCGCGGCGGCGGAAGATGATCTCGCGGCTCGCCCCTCGCATCACGACGCGGAGGATGAGCACGACCACGACGACTTCGAGAGTTTCGTTGTCGACGTACCGCCGGTCACCGACGCGGATTCTTTCATCGCGCGGCTCGCCGCGCTGGCCGAAGAACACGATGTCCTGCGGATGAAAGGCTTTCTGCCGGTCGCCAACAAGCCGATGCGGCTTCTCGTACAGGGCGTCGGCGCGCGTTTCCGCCAGCAGTTCGACCGGCCTTGGCAAAGCGGCGAAGCGCGCGTCGGCAAGCTTGTCATTATCGGCGAGACCGGGCTCGACCGCGCCGCCATCACCCAAGCGCTCGCCTGAGGCACACGGCTCATCATGCATCTGCTTCGCACCACAACGCGACTGATCGACGAGGGCGAAAGCGCCATCGACCTCGATCAGAGCCCGGCGGAGTTCGTGTTCCTGTCTTTCTCGGACAGCGATCTCGGCGTCATGGCTGCGGCGCTTGACGGCGAGGAACGCCTGACCGCGCGCCTCGCCTCGCTGGCGATGCTGAAACATCCCTATTCGATCGATCTCTATATCGAGAAGGTCGCCGCGAAGGCGCGCTTCGTCCTGGTGCGGCTTCTGGGCGGCCGCGATTACTGGCGCTATGGCGCCGACGAGCTTTTTGCCGCTGCGCGCAAACATGGTTTTGCCTTGGCCTTCGTGCCGGGCGACAGCCGTCCGGATCCGCGCCTTGCCGGAACATCGACCGTCGCGCCGGACATTCTCGCGCAGATTTGGGCGCTATTCGAGGCCGGCGGCGAAGCAAACATCCGCCATCTTCTCACTTGGCTGCGCGGTGGCGAGGAAACATCTTCGCTGCCAAAACCAGAGACGGTCGCGGCGGCCGGCGTCTTCGCCGCGGCTTGCCGTTCCGGTTTGGCGACGGCACCGCTCGCCGTCCTCATCTTCTATCGCGCCTATCTTCTCGCCGGCGATACCGCGCCGATCGAAGCCTGTGCGGACGCATTGGCGCGCAAAGGCCTCCGCGTCGCCGCCTTCTATGTCTCGAGCCTCAAAGACCCGGAAGCAGCGAACTGGCTGCAGGATTTTCTGGCGCGCGAAAAACCCGATGTCATTTTGAACTCGACCGCCTTCGCGGCAAGGACCGAGGTGGGTGTAAGTCCGCTCGAAGCGGCCGATGCGCCAATCTTCCAGCTCATTCACGCATCCGCCAGCCGTCAAGGATGGCAGGCTGATCCGCGCGGGCTCAATGCCGCGGATCTCGCGATGAATGTCGTCCTCCCGGAAATCGATGGGCGCATCATCACGCGGCCGATCTCGTTCAAAGAGGAAGCGCCGCGCAGTGAGGCGCTGGAATTCACCCGCCTCCTCCATCAACCCGACGCGCCGCGCATCGATTTCGTTGCCGATCTCGCGCTGAATTGGGTGAAGCTACGCCGCAAGCCGCGCGAAGAGCGCAGGCTCGCCTGCATCGTTTCGGATTATCCGGCGAAAGCCGGACGCGCCGGCTATGCCGTCGGCCTCGACACGCCGGCAAGCTTGAAAGAGATCGCCGCCCTGCTCGCGCAAGAAGGCTATGCAGTCGATCAGGTCGGCGACGCCAATGCGCTGATGCGCGATCTGAGCGAGGGAGCGGCGCAATTAAGCTGGCCGCTGAATGACTATCTGCAAGCCTTCGCGGCATTGCCGGAGAGTTTACGAGAGCAGGTCACGGCCGCCTGGCGTGCGCCGGAACAAGACACGCTTTACGACGGCACCGCCTTTCGTTTCCACGCGAAACAGCTGGGTGCGATGCTCGTCGCAATCCAGCCTGATCGCGCCCATAGCGAGTCGCGCAAGGCAAGCTATCACGACACGGTGTTGCCGCCCTGCCATTCCTATATCGCTTTCTATTTCTGGCTGCGCCAAGGCGCGCAGGTCGATGCTGTCATCCAGCTCGGCACGCATGGGACGCTCGAATGGCTGCCGGGCAAGGCAGTCGCTTTGTCCGAGGCGTGCGCACCGGAAGCCCTGCTCGGCCCGACGCCCCTTATCTATCCCTTCATCGTCAACAATCCCGGCGAAGCGGCGCAGGCCAAGCGCCGCAGCGCTGCGGTTATCGTCGGCCATCTGACGCCGCCGCTGCGCAGTGTCGAGGCATTCGGCGATCTCGCGAGCTTTGAAGCGCTGTTTGATGAATATGCAGCGGCGCAGGAGCTCGATCCGAGGCGCGCAGCCCTCATCGCCGACGTTATTCTGGAGCGTGCGCAGGACGCGGGACTTGCGAAGGACTGCGGCGCGACGAATCTCGCGCCGGCCGAAGCGCTGGCCAAGCTCGATGGCTGGCTTTGCGACGTCAAGGATATGCGGATCAGCGACGGCCTGCATGTCTTCGGGCGCGCGCCCAATGATTCGGCGGCGATCCTCGCAGATTTTTCGGCAAATGCCGAAACGCAGGCACGCCTCGACGCTTCTCCCAGCTGCGAACGCCGCGCGCTGATCGCCGCGCTCGACGGGCGTTTCGTGCCGCCTGGCCCCGCCGGCGCGCCGGCGCGCGGGCGGCTCGATGTGCTACCGACGGGACGCAATCTCTTCACCATCGATCCGCGCGCCGTTCCGACACGCACGGCCTTCGAAATCGGCCGCAAGGCCGCAAACGCAGTGCTTGCGCGGCATCTGCAGGACCACGGCGATTGGCCGCGCAGCCTTGTGATGGACCTTTGGGGCTCCGCCACTATGCGCACAGGTGGCGAAGAGCTGGCGCAGATCTTTGCCTATCTCGGTGCGAGGCCTTTGTGGGACAACGCCTCGGCGCGCGTGACCGGCTTTACCATTCTGCCGACCGCCGCGCTCGATCATCCGCGCATCGATGTGACGTTGCGTATCTCCGGCCTTTTTCGCGATGTGTTTCCGAGCCAGATCGCGCTTGTCGCCCAGATGATCGAAGCCATCGCCGCGCTCGACGAAGAGGCTGAGATCAATCCGCTGGTCGCTTGCGGCGAAAAGCCTATCCGCATCTTCGGCGCTGCGCCCGGCAGCTACGGCCTGCCGCTCGGCCGCATGCTCAGCGACGACAGCTTCGTTGCGCGCGACACTCTGGCAAAAGCCTATCTCGACGCGAGCGGTCACGCGCATCAGCCGGGCGAGACGGGCGCATCGTTTCGCGAAAGAGTCGCGGCGGCCGATGCCTTTGTCCATATACATGACCAGCCCGGCCAGGATGTGCTCGATTCCGGCGTGCTTGCCGAACATGAGGCCGGATTTGCCGCTGCCGCCGAATGGTTCGGCAACAAAGCGGCGCTTTATCATCTCGACACGACGCGCAGCGACAAACCCGCCGCCCGCACTTTCGCGGAGGAGATCGCCCGCGTGGTGCGCGGCCGCGCGGCCAATCCGGCCTGGATCGCCGGCCAGATGCGGCATGGCTATCGCGGCGCCGCCGAAATCGCCGAAACGGTCGATAATCTCTATAATGTCGCCGTCATGACCGATGCCGTCACCCAGCAGCATTTCGATCGCGTCTTCGACGCGACGCTCGGCAACGAGGTCGTGCTAGCTTTTCTCGAAACCAGCAATCCGCAAGCGGCGCGTGCCATGGCCGAACGCTTCAGTGCGGCCATGACGCGCGGGCTCTGGGTCTGCCGGCGCAATTCCGTCGCGATGCGCCTCGCGGCCTTGACGGAGAAAAGCGCATGAGCGCGCATCGCCAAGGCTGGTGCCCCGGCGCGCTGCGGCCGATGGAATCGGGCGACGGCCTGATCGTGCGTCTGCGGATCATCGGCGGTGCGCTGACGCCAGATCTTGCGCGGGGACTGGCGCAATGCGCCGAAGACTGCGGCAATGGGCTAATCGATCTGTCTGCGCGGGGCAATCTGCAATTGCGCGGTGTGACGCAAGAGGCATTGCCGCAGCTGCACGCCCGGCTCGATGCGCTTCGCTTGCTCGATGACGATCCCGATGTCGAAGCGATCCGCAATATTTTAATAAGCCCGCTTGCCGGGGTCGATCCATCTACGCTTTGCGACGCGCGGCATATCGCGCACGCGCTCGACCAAAAGCTGCGGACCGATCCGCGCCTACGATCACTCCCCGGCAAATTCCTGTTTCTCATCGATGGCGGCGATTGCCTGCCTTTACCTCTGGAAAAAGCAGACGTCGGCTTTGCCGCTGATGCGACCACAGCGGAACCACACTTCATCGCTTATCTTGGCGGGATACCCGCGGGCCTATGCGCGATAGGTGATGAGTGCGAGATCGCCACGCGCGCGGGCCACGCCTTTCTCGATCTGCGCCAAGGCGACGAGCGGCGCATGCGCGATCTCGTCCGGCGTTTGGGAATCGAATTGCTCGCAAAACATACAGGCTTGTCGCCGCCCGTAGTCAACAATGAGCGCACTGGGGCCTCCCATATTCTCGGCCTGCACACGCTCGGCGACAGGCAGGCGCTCGGCATCGGCGTTCCCCTCGGCCGGCTGGATGCGCAAAAGCTACGTCTCCTCGCCGATATGGCCGAAGCCGCGCATGGCGAATTGCGCCTCTCGCCTTGGCGCGCGATCTTTCTCATTGCGGGAAGGATCGATGCCGCATTTCAGAACCGTCTCCGCCGCGCCGGATTCATTCTCGAAGATGATGCGCCCATTCGCGCCATCGCCGCATGTTCGGGAAAACCGGCCTGTCTGCACGGCGTGGTCGAGGCGCAGCAAGATGCGCTGCGCCTCGCACCATTGTCGCGTGGCTTGGCGGATCATGGCATCGCCCTGCATGTCTCGGGCTGCACTAAGGGCTGCGCCCATGCGGCGCGGGCGCCCGTAGCTCTCGTTGGCTGCGATGACGGCTACACGCTTGTTCTCGACGGTAGCGCGAGCGACATCCCGCAACTCGGCAGGCTTTCGCTCCCGATGATTGAATCTCTGCTGCCGCGCCTGGCAGTTCTTCCGCCGGCCGACCGCCCGGCTTTCCTGCGATCGCTTCTGTGCGAGGCGCAACAATGAGCCGCTTCGTCTATATCCGCGATGGCGCCGAAATCTACCGGCAGTCCTTCGCGATGATTCGTGCCGAAGCCGACCTCGCGCGTTTCTCTCCCGAAGAAGAACCCGTCGCTGTCCGCATCATCCATGCTTGCGGCCAGGTGGAAGCGGCGCGCGATCTCGCCTTTTCGGCGGGCGCTGCGCAGGCTGCGCGCGAGGCTCTGCAACATGGCGCACCGATCCTCTGCGATTCGCAAATGGTCGCCTCTGGTGTCACGCGCGCACGCCTGCCCGCCGATAATCAGGTGATCTGCACGCTCGCCGATCCGCGCGTCCCGGAACTCGCGGCCGAACGCGAGAACACACGCTCCGCCGTTGCCGTCGAACTCTGGAAACCGCAGATCGAAGGCAGTCTCGTCGCCATCGGCAATGCGCCGACCGCCCTCTTTCATCTTCTCGATCTCATCGAGGCCGGCTGGCCGAAACCGGCCGCTATCATCGGCATGCCGGTCGGTTTCGTCGGCGCCATCGAATCCAAGGAAGCGCTGATCGCCGACGGACGCGTGCCTTACCTCGTGATGCGCGGGCGGCGCGGCGGCAGCGCAATGACAGCCGCGACCATCAACGCGCTGGCGAGTTCCAAACTATGACCAAGGGCAAGCTCATCGGCATCGGCCTCGGGCCGGGCGACCCGGAACTCCTGACGATCAAAGCCGTCGCTGCGATCAAGGCCTCGCCGGTCATCGCTTTCTTCGCCAAGAAAGGCCGGCGCGGCAATGCGCGCGAGATCGCCGATCGCTGGATTCCGGCGGACCGGATCGAGTTGCCGCTCTACTATCCGCTGACGACGGAAGTGCCCTTCGACGATCCAGTTTACATTGCAAGCCTGCGCGCCTTCTATGAAAAGGCAACGGCGACGCTCGCCGCGCATCTCAAGGCCGGCCGGGATGTCGCGCTGCTGGCCGAAGGCGATCCACTCTTCTATAGTTCCTTCATGCATCTCTATGTGCGGCTGCGCGAAAACTTCGACACGGAAATTGTGCCGGGCGTCACCGGCATCGGCGGCTGCGCCAGCGCCGCTGGGACACCGCTTGCCTGGGGCGACGATATATTGACCGTGCTGCCCGGCACGCTCGGCGAAGCGGAGCTTGTCGCGCGGCTGCGACAGGTGCAAGCCGCCGTCGTCATGAAGCTCGGCATCAATTTGCCGAAGGTGCGCGCCGCCATCACGCGCGCTGGGCTTCTAGCGGATGCCATCTACGTCGAGCGCGGCACGATGGATGGCGAGAAGGTGGTGAAGCTGGCGGATCGTGACGAAAGCGACGCGCCATATTTTTCGATGATCCTCATTCCCGGCAATGGGCGCGCACCATGACGGGGCAGCTCGACATCATCGGCCTGGGGCCGGGCCGTCAGGAATGGCTCACCACCGAGACGGAAGCGATCCTCGCCCGCGCCAGCGATCTCATCGGCTATGGGCCCTATCTCGACCGCGTGCCGCACCGCGACGGGCAGAGGCGCCATGCGAGCGATAATCGCGAAGAAATTTCGCGCGCCCGGCAAGGCCTTGATCTTGCGAGTGGCGGCGCCCATGTTGCGATTGTCTCGGGCGGCGATCCCGGAGTCTTTGCGATGGCCGCTGCTGTCTTCGAGACATTGGAAAAGGGCGAGGCTGCTTGGCAGAGCATCAATGTCGCCGTGCATCCGGGCGTCACCGCCATGCTCGCCGCCGCGGCGCGGCTCGGCGCACCGCTCGGCCATGATTTCTGCGCCATCTCGCTCTCCGACAATCTCAAATCCTGGGAAGTGATCGAACGGCGGCTGCATGCAGCAGCGACAGGCGATTTCGTTATCGCGCTTTATAATCCTGCCTCAAAAGCCAGGCCGCATCTGATCCATGATGCTTTTGCCCTGCTGCGCGAAACGAAGGAACCCGAGACCATCGTCGCCTTCGCCCGCGCCGTCGGACGTCCGGACGAACATATGACGCTCACAACCTTGGCGAAGGCCGATCCGTCGCTCGCCGATATGAGCACGCTGGTCCTCGTCGGCGCCCATGCGACGCGCAGTTTCGAAGCCTGCGGACGGCGGTGGATCTATACGCCGCGTGGAACAGGAGGCGCGTGATGCGCGCGCGCGCGAATGAAGGCGAGGATGGACTCGAGATCATAGAAGCTCGGCACATCGGCCCGGTGCGGCGGCTGCATCATGACCATCGGCAGGCCAAGACTGCGCGCCGCCGCGATTTTGGCATAGGTCGCTTCGCCGCCGCTGTTCTTGCTGACGAGCACATCGATCTTCTCGCGCCGCATGAGATCGACTTCGTCGTCGAAGCTAAAGGGCCCGCGCGCCAGAATCAGACGATGGTTCGGCAGCCGCGGCCTCGGCTGCGGCGGATCGATGCTGCGGATGAGATAATCATGCGCAGGCGCCGCTTCGAAAGCCGCAAGCTGCTGGCGTCCAACCGTCAGAAAGACCTGCCGCGGATCTTCGCCGAGAGCCTGCGCGGCGGCGCTGGCGGATTCGACCTCGGTCCAGCGATCGCCTTCGACCGCCTGCCATGGAGGCCGGCTGAACAGAACGAGCCGAATCCGCGTCGCGCGGCAAGCAGCTTCCGCATGCGCGGACATTTGCTCGGCAAAAGGATGCGTCGCATCGATGACGAGATCGGTCTTCGCGTCGCGCAGATAAGCGATCAAGCCGTCAATGCCGCCGAAACCGCCGATACGAAAAGCAATCGGCGGAAATTGCGGCGCCAGCGTGCGGCCGGCGAGCGACAGAACCGGCGCGACATCACTTTCGCCAGCCAATGCTTCGGCGAGATGCCGCGCTTCGGTCGTTCCGCCGAGGATCAATATACGCAGAGCGTGCGGCATCTTGTGAGACTATGGTTATGAACGCGCCGCTGCGCTGGCTGACCCTCATTGGGATCGGCGAAGACGGGCGCGACGGGCTTTCTCCTGCCGCAATGCGGCTGCTGGCGCAAGCGCGCTTCATCATCGGCGGCGCTCGGCATCTCGATTTGCTCGGCAAGACCGAGGCCGAGACAATGGCCTGGCCCACGCCCTTCGCCTACGGCATCAATGAGATTCTCGCGCGGCGCGGCATGCCCGTTTGCGTGCTGGCGAGCGGCGATCCGTTTCTCTATGGAGTCGGCTCGGTGCTTGCGCGCGAGATACCGCCCGATGAGATGATCTGCCTGCCGGCGCCGTCTTCGCTCAGCCTTGCGGCGGCGCGGCTCGGCTGGGCGCTGCAGGATTGCGAGATCGTTTCCCTGCATGGACGCAATTTCGAGCGGATCGTTCCGCATCTGCGGCCGGCAGCAAAACTTCTGATCCTGTCTTGGGACGAGACGACGCCGGCAAAACTCGCTGCACTTTTGTGCCAGCGCGGATTGGGCGCAGCGCGTCTCGTTGTCCTTGAGGCGCTCGGCGGCTCGCGCGAAAAAATCCGCGATAGCCGCGCTGCCGATTTCGCGGCGACGGACATCGATCCGCTCAATCTCATCGCAGTCGAAATCCCAAGAGAGATGGAAACGCCTTATATCCCATTGACGCCCGGCCTGCCCGACGAGTGGTTCGAGACCGACGGACAGATCACCAAACGCGATATCCGCGCGCTGGCCCTGTCCGCGCTGGCACCCTGGCCCGGCGCTGTGCTGTGGGATGTCGGCGCGGGCTCGGGCTCCATCGCCATCGAATGGATGCTGGCGCATCCGCGCAACCAGGCCCATGCCATCGAGACGCGCGAGGAGCGCGCGCAGCGCATCGCCCGCAATGCGGCGGCGCTCGGCACGCCTGACCTCAACATCGTAACCGGCGAAGCGCCGGATGTTTTCGTGAATCTGCCGCAACCCGATGCGATCTTTGTCGGCGGCGGCGGCCCGCAGGTGATCGATGCGGCTTACAAGCACCTGCCGTCCGACGGCACGCTCGTCGTCAACGCCGTGACGCTCGAAACGCAAGCCTTTGTCACCGAGCGGCATGCGCAGTTCGGTGGCAGGCTCATCCTGATCGACATCGCCGAAGCTGATCGACTTGGCTCCTATCGTTCGTGGCAGCGGGCGCGGCCAATCATACAATGGACGGTAAAAAAATCATGATCGCCATCGGCATCGGCTGCCGCAGCGGCGCACAGAAAAATGCGATCATCGCGCTTGTTACGCAGGCACGTGCCCAGCTGCCCGCTGAGAATGAAACGCCCGCGCTTTTCACTTATGAAGGCAGGCGAAACGAAGTCGAATTAGCCGCGGCGGCACAGGCAATGTCGCTGCCGCTCACCTATCTTTCACGCGAGGCTTTGCTAGCTGTGGCCGATAAGATCACGACGCGCTCCGAGGCCGCCGAAAAAGCGCTCGGCATTCCCTCCGTCGCGGAAGCGGCAGCACTTGCCGGCTGCGGCGCTGGCGCAAAATTGCGGGTGCCGCGCATGACCGGCGACGGCGTGACCTGTGCGATCGCGACAAACACAATCGATCACGGAGGTGGACGATGACCGTGCATTTTATCGGCGCGGGTCCGGGCGCCGCCGATCTCATCACGTTGCGCGGCCGCGATCTCATCGTCCGCTGCCCCGTCTGCCTCTATGCGGGTTCGCTCGTGCCAAAGGAACTGCTCGGCTTTTGTCCGCCGGGCGTGCGCATCATCGACACGGCGCCCATGGCACTTAAGGCCATCACGGCGGAATTTCTTCGCGCACATGAAAATGGCGAAGACATTGCGCGGCTTCATTCGGGAGATCTCAGCATTTGGAGCGCGATGGGCGAGCAATTGCGCGAACTCGACCGCCTCGGCATTCCCTACACGGTGACGCCCGGCGTGCCGAGCTTTGCCGCTGCTGCCGCGGCCTTGAAGCGCGAACTCACATTGCCGGAAGTGGCGCAATCGTTGATCCTGACGCGAACATCGGGGCGCGCCTCCGCTATGCCGTCAAAGGAAACGCTGGCGACGTTTGCGGCGAGCGGCACGACGCTTGCGATCCATCTGTCGATCCACGCGATCGAGAAAGTCGTCGCCGAATTGTCTCCCCTCTACGGCGCGGACTGCCCCGTCGCCGTGGTCTTCCGCGCCTCCTGGCCCGATGAGAGGATCATCGAAGGGACGCTTGCGTCTATCACGGCGGAAGTCGCCGCTGCGAAGCTGGAGCGCACGGCGCTGATTTTCGTCGGGCCAGCGCTTGCCGCACGCGATTTCCGCGCCAGCGCTCTCTACGACGCCGATTATCAGCGGCGGTTCCGCGCGTGACCGTTTCTCTTCCACCCGGTCTGCTGATCGCCGCCCCGCGCTCCGGCAGCGGTAAGACGACGGTGACGCTTGGCCTGATGCGGGCCTTGCGCCAACGCGGACTCAAAATCCAAGCCGCGAAATGCGGCCCTGATTACATCGATCCCGCATTCCATGCGGCAGCAACCGGCCGCAGCGGCCTCAATCTCGACAGCTGGGCGATGGCCCCCGCCCTCCTCCATGCGTTGATCCCGGAAGCGACAACAGACGTTGATCTCATCTTGTGCGAAGGGCTGATGGGCCTCTTCGACGGTGTACCGGCCGAGGCCGGCCGCAGCGGCTCATCCGCCGACATTGCCACTGCCTTCGGCTGGCCGGTGGTCCTCGTCCTCGACGTGTCGGGCCAATCGCAATCGGCCGCCGCCCTGGCGCTCGGCTGCGCTTCCTATGATCCGCGCTTGAAGATTGCGGGTGTCGTGCTGAACCGTATCGGCAGCACACGCCATCAGCTTCTCGCCACGCAAGCGATCGAAGCGATCGGCCTGCCGGTGCTCGGCGCGTTGCGGCGCGCGCCGGAAATTACTTTACCCGAACGCCATCTCGGCCTCGTGCAAGCCGAAGAGACGCATGAGCTCGATCTGATCCTCGACCGGCTCGCTGGTTTCATCGAAACGCAGATCGAGCTCGATCGTCTGCTCGCAAGCGCGCTTCCAACGCAATCCGCTGCGCCTGGCAAAGTCATCGCCGTGAACCCACCCGGCCAGAAGATCGCCATCGCGCGCGACGAAGCCTTCTCTTTCCTCTATCCGCATGTGCTGCATGGATGGCGCAGTGCCGGTGCCGAATTAGCGTTCTTTTCGCCACTCGCAAATGAAGCGCCACCGAACGATTGCGATGTCTGCTGGCTGCCGGGCGGCTATCCCGAACTTCACGCCGGACGTATCGCGGCCGCGACAGCGTTTCTCGACGGGCTCACATCATTCGCGGCAACGCGCCGCGTTCACGGCGAATGCGGCGGCTATATGGTATTGGGCGCGGGCCTGATCGATGCGCAGGGCATGCGTCATCAAATGGCCGGGCTTCTCGGCATAACGACATCCTTCGCGAAACGGAAACTGACTCTCGGCTATCGCGATGCGGAACTCATGCACGATTGTGTCCTCGGCGCGCGCGGAGCGCATTTGCGCGGGCACGAATTCCATTATGCGACAATCGCCGAGAAAGGCGACGACGAGCCCTTGGCGGCCCTGAAAGATGCCTATGGGTCGTCTCCCAGCCTTTCCGGCAGCATAAGAGGGACGGTCACGGGCGGTTTTTTCCACGTGATCGCGGCCAAGTGACCGTCTTTCGGCTGATTCACCTTGCAGGCGTTTTGCCGCTTTCGCGCTCGCACAATCTATTCTAGAGCATCACTCAAGCACTGGCCTGCCGCTCCAAAAGCCGGCAGACCGTTTGAAGCTTAACGCCTGAAGAGAGCGGCCGTCGCGTGATCTTTGCCTTGGGACACATGCTGCGGCTTGCGCGCGCCGGCTTCGTTCTCGCCCGAGCCGGCACCTTCAGCCATATCGATCTCGCAACGCTGCCGATTTCCGCCCATCTGCCCTTCGCGCTGGCGAAGCTGGTCGCGCGGCGCCCGCAAGGGCTATGGCATGATCAGCTGCCGGAAGCTGTCGCGCAGCTTGGCCCGTCTTATGTCAAGCTCGGCCAATTTCTTGCCACCCGGCCGGATGTCGTCGGGCCGGAAGTCGCGCTGCGGCTGGAACGGTTGCAAGACCGCCTGCCGCCCTTTTCGCGAGAGCTGGCGGTCAAGACGATCGAAACGGCCTTCAACCAAAAGATCGATCAGCTCTTTGTCGAATTTGGGCCGCCGGTCGCCGCCGCCTCGATTGCGCAAGTCCATAAGGCTCGCATCCGCGACCGGAAAGGCGAGCGCCAGGTCGCCGTCAAAGTGCTACGGCCCGGTGTCGAGCGCCGCTTCCGCCGCGATCTTTCCGATATGTATTTTGCCGCGCGGATCGCCGAACTCTGGTTCCCCGAAACGAAACGGCTGAAGCCGGTCGAGGTCGTCGATACGCTGGCGCGCACGGTGAAGATCGAAATGGATTTTCGTCTGGAGGCCGCCGCCGCTTCGGAGTTCGCCGAGAACACCGAGGCCGAGCACGACTTCCGCGTGCCGCAGGTCGATTGGGACCGCACCGAAAAGGAGGTGCTGACGCTCGAATGGATCGACGGCACGCCGCTCTCGGATGTCGCGACGCTTTCCGCCAAGGGCTACGATCTCCCCACCCTAGCGCGCACCGTCATCCAATCCTTCCTGCGGCATGCGGTGCGCGACGGCTTCTTCCATGCCGACATGCATCAGGGCAATCTCTTCGTAGATCCAGACGGACGGCTGACAGCCGTCGATTTCGGCATCATGGGGCGGCTTGGCCGGATGGAGCGCCGCTTCCTCGCCGAGATCATCTTCGGCTTCATCAATCGTGACTATCGCCGCGTCGCCGAGGTCCATTTCGAGGCGGGCTATGTGCCGCGCGAACATGCGGTCGAAGATTTCGCCTGCGCCTTGCGCGCCATCGGCGAGCCGATCCACGCGCGCCCGGCCGATAAGATCTCCATGGCCAAGCTCCTCACGCTTCTCTTCGAAGTCACTGCGCTCTTCGACATGAAGACGCGCACTGAGCTGGTGCTTCTGCAAAAGACGATGGTCGTCGTCGAAGGCGTCGGCCGCGGCCTCGATCCGAAGCTCGACATGTGGTCGACGGCGGAGCCCGTGGTCCGCACCTGGATCGAGGAAAATCTCGGACCGCCGGGCCGGCTCGACGATGCGCGCCGCGCCGTGATCTCGCTGGCGAAATTCACCTCTACTCTACCCGAAACGCTGCTGCGTGCAGAACGGATCGTCGCGCAGTTCGAAAGCGTGGCCGAGGAAGGCTTCACGCTTTCAGAAGACGCCATACAGAAAGTCGAGGCAGCCCATACACGCGCCTTGCGGCTCGGTCACTTGGCGCTTTGGTTGATCGCGCTTGCCCTGGTCGGCTATTTCATTTTCCATTGAGCTGGCGATATCGCAAAGTCTTCCGCTCGAAATAGATGAGCAATAAGAAGTGCCAACGCTAAAGGAGAGCATGCTCCCATCGAAAAAAGTCGTGCAACTTTTTCGGAACATGCTGAAACTCAAAAATGGGCGCATGTTCTGATCGAAAAAGTCGTGCAACTTTTTCGGAACATGCTCTAGGATCGTGCATGGTGCTATCGGGGAAACGCGTCCTCATCATCATCGGCGGCGGCATTGCCGCCTATAAAGTTCTGGAACTCATCCGCCGGCTGCGCGATGAGGGCGTCGAAGTGCGTGCCGCGATGACCGCTGCCGCCAAACATTTCGTCACGGAACTTTCCGTCGCGAGCCTCGCCGGCACCCAAATCTTCAGCGATCTCTTTTCGCTGACCGACGAGACCGAGATTGGCCATATCCAACTGTCGCGCGATGCCGATCTACTCGTCGTCGCGCCAGCGACCGCCGATCTTCTCGCCAAAATGGCGCATGGTCTCGCCAATGATCTCGCCTCGACCTTGCTGCTCGCAACCGACAAAAAGATTCTCGTCGCGCCGGCGATGAATCTCCGCATGTGGCTCAATCCGGCGATGCAACGGAACGTCGCGAGCCTGCGGCAGGACGGCGTGCTCTTTGTCGGGCCTGACGATGGCGACATGGCCTGCGGCGAATATGGCCCGGGCCGGATGAGCGAACCGCCCGCCATTCTCGCTGCGATCAAGCAGGCACTTGCAGGCAATACTGTCATCCCGTTGCCGGAGGGCTTAACGCGCAAAGACGGGCCGCTTGCCGGCCGGCGGGTGATCGTGACGTCGGGGCCGACGCATGAACCGATCGATCCGGTGCGCTACATCGCCAATCGCTCATCCGGCAAGCAAGGCCATGCGCTCGCAAGCGCAGCTGCAGCAGCCGGTGCCGAAGTGATGCTGGTCAGCGGTCCTGTCACGCTTGCCGACCCGGCAAATGTGACCACCCATCATGTCGAAACGGCAGAAGAGATGCTTGCGGCAGTTGAAGCGGCGCTCCCAGCGGATATGTTGATAGCGGCTGCCGCCGTCGCCGACTGGCGTCTCGCAGAGCAGGCAACCGATAAGATCAAAAAAGGCGCGAAGCCGGGCATGCATCTCGAACTTGTCGAAAATCCCGACATCCTTGCGAGCGTCGCCAAACGCGAAAAGGGACGGCCGCCTTTGGTCGTCGGCTTCGCCGCAGAGACCCGCGATGTCGTGGCTTATGCCCAAGCCAAGCTGGCGCGCAAAGGCTGTGACGTGATCATCGCCAATGATGTGGGGCCGACATCCGATGTGATGGGCGGCGAGGACAATAAGGTCACGATCGTCACGGCGGCCCAGGCCGAAGCTCTGCCGCGCATGCGCAAGACCGAGCTTGCAGCCGAGCTGATCGACCGCTTCGCCGGTCTTCTTCAAATCAAATTGAAGGAGCGGCAATGATGGCCGAAGACGCCGCAACCGTCGCCATTTCAGTCCGGCAATTGCCGCATGGCATCGGACTTCCCTTACCCGCCTATCAAAGTGCCGGAGCTGCGGGCGTCGATCTCGTCGCCGCCGTCGCGCCGGACAGTAAAATCGTTATAGAACCGGGCGCTCGCCATCTCGTCGAGACAGGCATCGCCGTGCACATTCCGCATGGCTACGAAGCGCAGATACGGCCGCGCTCCGGCCTCGCCCTTCAGCATGGCGTCACAGTTTTGAACGCCCCTGGGACCATAGACTCGGATTATCGGGGCGAAATCTCTGTACTCCTCGTGAACTTTGGCAGTGAGCCTTTTGAACTGCGGCGCGGTGTACGAATTGCGCAAATGATCGTCGCGCCTGTTGTCCAGGCAAGCCTGACCGTAGTTACGGAACTCGAGGCCAGCGAACGCGGCGTCAACGGATTTGGATCGACCGGACTCGCCTCTCTCTTGGAAAAGGACGGATGAATCTGCTTGCTCGCCGCACCCTCCTCGCTCTCGCAGCCGTCGCCGATGTCGCTCTTCACGCCCGCCCGCAGCCGGTTGCGGCCAAGGCGCTCGCCGCGCGGCTGAGCCTGCCACCGCGCCACCTCGAAACACTGCTGCAGACGCTCGTTCGGGCCAACATTCTGAAAGGCGTCCGCGGGCCGCGTGGCGGCTATGAGCTGGCGCGCGAGCGCCGCCGCATCAGCGCCGCCGAAGTCGTCCGCGCCGTGATGGCCGACCCGCCGGGCGATGGCGAGGAAGCGGAGAATAAATTCATCGATCTCATCGTCGGACCGATTGTGGATCGCGCCAGTCAGGCTTTCCTGACTGAACTCGAGACCGTGAGCATCGACGACATCTGCCAAACAGCCAATGATAAGAAGCTCTATTCCGAAGAAGCGCAGCGTTCCGATTTCACGATCTGATCGAAATTACCGCAGCAGATTTGGATATAATTTCATTTCACATTATTAAGTTGACAAAAATACTAGAGTAATATTCCCTCAAACCAGCAGTTGAGTGTCCGCCGCCGGCGTGCGCGCCTTCTGGCGCGACATTCGTTCAGCGTTGAAAGGTGAATCACATGTCACTCCAGCTCGGCGACATCGCACCGGACTTCGAGGCCACCACGACGGAAGGCCCGATCCGATTCCATGACTTCATCGACAATTCCTGGGCTGTGCTCTTCTCGCATCCGAAGAATTTCACCCCGATCTGCACAACCGAACTCGGCTACACCGCGAAACTGAAACCTGAGTTCGACAAGCGCGGCGTCAAGATACTGGGCATCAGCGTCGATCCCCTCGACAGCCATGAGAAATGGGCCGACGACATCAAGGAAACGCAGGGCTATGCCCTCAATTTCCCGCTGATCGCCGATCCCGATCGCAAGATCGCCAACCTCTATGGGATGATCCATCCCAACGCGAGCGACACGCTGACTGTGCGTTCGGTCTTCGTCATTGGTCCTGACAAGAAGATCAAGCTGACCCTTACCTATCCGGCAAGCACCGGCCGCAACTTCGATGAGATCCTCCGGGTCATCGACAGTCTGCAGCTCACCGCGAAACATCAGGTCGCGACACCGGTCAATTGGAAGAGCGGCGATGACGTCATCATCGTGACATCGGTTTCCGACGAAGATGCGAAGAGAAAATATCCCGGCGGCTGGCAAGCACCGCGCCCGTATCTGCGCATCGTCCCGCAGCCGCGCGACTAACGAGTCCCCGATATGAAAAGACAACGGCGGCGAAGCCTTTCGCCGCCGTTTTTGTATCTCTCAATGGTTCAAATGGTCTTCGGCGCAGCGGCGAAATATTATACAGTCTCTTGTTGGATGACCGGCCGCACGCTCGACAAAAGCCGGTTTTTTGCGACAATTCACGGACGGCTGCGCAGAAGCCCACCATCGGTTTTGCCGCGTTTGAACATGCGCAGTTAAGGAGGAGCACATCATGGCACAAGCAGCAGCGAAAGAAGCGGGCAATCCCGCCACCGGCCATGTGCCAGGGCGCGGCCGGATCTATGATTCGATCGTCGACACAATCGGCGATACGCCGATCGTCCGCCTCGACAAGATCGCCAAGGAAAAAGGCGTCAAAGCCAATCTTCTCGCCAAACTTGAATTCTTCAATCCGATCTCGAGCGTGAAGGATCGCATCGGCGTCAGCATGATCTCGGCGATGGAAGCCGCCGGCAAGATCACGCCCGGCAAATCCGTTCTGATCGAACCGACGTCCGGCAATACCGGCATCGCGCTCGCCTTTGTCGCCGCGGCGAAAGGCTACCGGCTGATCCTCGTCATGCCGGAATCGATGTCGATCGAGCGCCGCAAAATGCTCGCATTGCTTGGTGCCGAACTGGTGTTGACGCCGGCACCGCAAGGCATGAAAGGCGCAATCACCAAAGCGCGCGAACTCATCGAAGCGACGCCAAATGCGGTGATGCCGCAGCAATTCGAAAATCCCGCCAATCCCGACATTCACCGCCGCACGACGGCGGAAGAGATCTGGAACGACACGCATGGCGAGATCGACGTCTTTGTCGCCGGCGTCGGCACCGGCGGCACGATCACCGGCGTCGCGCAAGTATTGAAGCCGCGCCGGCCGAGCCTGAAAATCGTCGCTGTCGAGCCGGAAGATTCGCCGGTACTGTCCGGCGGCCAGCCCGGCCCGCATAAAATCCAAGGCCTTGGCGCGGGCTTCATCCCGGCGATCCTCGACACCAGCCTGATCGATGAAGTCGTGACGGTCGGCAATCAAACGTCTTTCGACATTGCACGCCTCGTCGCGCGGCTCGAGGGCATTCCGGTCGGCATCTCGTCGGGCGCTGCGGTCGCGGCTGCGATCGAGATCGGCCTACGCCCGGAAATGGAAGGCAAGAACATCGTTCTCGTCATCCCCTCCTTCGCCGAACGTTATCTCTCGACAGCGCTGTTCGAAGGGCTCTGAGGCATCTTCCGCTGGGATAGAACCATCCGAGCAAGAAGAAGATGCTCCAGCTCAATAAGTTCGGAGCATGTTCTTATCGAAAAAGTCGTGCAACTTTTTCGGAACATGCTCTGAACGTTTCCGCACAAACAAAAAGGCCGGCAGGAGCAAATCCAGCCGGCCTTTTTGTTTTATCGATCTTAACTTTCACTACATCGCCGACGCGGAAAGCGTGTGCGGCGATGGTTCGACGGTCGTCGCCACATTGTTATTGATCTCCATGATCGCCAGACCACGTTCATTCATACCGTTGGGCTCGAAGCGGAACACGCCATCGGCGCCGTTGAAGCCCGAATGGTTGGTCAGAACATTCGCGGCGAAATGGTCGGGGTTCGGCCGATGCGCCAGGGCCACGGCGATCGAGACGGCATCATAGCTCAACGTGGCGATACGGGTCGGATCGGAGCCATATTTCGCCTTGTAGCGCGCGGCGAAGGCGACGAAACCTGTATTGTCAGGCGCCGAGAACCAGGCGCCTTGCAGCGCCGGCAGCGACAGCACGCGCGCATCGTTCCAAAGACCGGTGCCGAGAATTTGCAGCTTGCGGGCGTTGAGCCCCTTGGCCGTCAGCGCCTGCGCCACGGCCGGCATGGCGGCCGCCTGGTCGGCAATGAAGAGCGCATCGATCTGATCACCAAGCGCCGCAATCTTGCCAACCGCCGCGCCCACGTTTTGCGGCTGATAATGTTCAATCTCCATCACGCGAACACCGCGCCGCGCACAGACCTGCTGGAATTCAGCCTCAGCGATGCGGCCATACTCATTGTTGGGAATCAGAGCCGCGAAGGATTTCTTCCCCTTGGATGCCGCGTAATCGACGATGCGGTCGACATAGGTCTCGACAAGAAACGACAGCAGGTAAACGCCGGGCTGCGCCGCCGAGGCATCGGTCGAAAAAGCGATCATCGGCTTATGTGCCGCAGTGACGACCTGCGCCACGGCACGCACATTGGCCGAATAAAGCGGCCCGATGATGAGATCGGCATTGTCGCTCAAGGCCGCTTGCGCAGCGGTGGTGGCGCCTTCCGGCGTCGACGCATCGTCTTTCACCAGCAAAGTGATATCGGTGTTGCCGGCTTCTGACAGCGCCAAGTCCGCGGCATTCTTAAGCGACACGCCGATATTGCTTGGCTGACCGTTCTGCGTCAGCGGCAGGATGAGCGCAACTTTGACCGGGCCAGCGCCCATTGCGCTGCCGGCTTGCGGTGTCGACGGTGCAGCGCCACCGGGCGGCGCCAAAGGTTCCGATTGCACCGGATCGACAGGCGCCGCACCGGTCACGTCATCGGGGGCCGGGCCGCCGTGGTTCGCCATATTCACCGAACTGCAGGCAGTCAGGCAGACGAGCGCACCCGCAGCCAGGACCTGACGCAGAATCGCGCCCCAAGAATTAGACTGCGCCTTGCGCAATTCCGCATTGGAAAGCTCACTGGCCAAAGCTCGCCTCCCGGCGCGTTGTGTGGATGTGTCATCGCGCGAATATACGCTGGCTCCGACCGGCCGCATTGCCGGATCGCGCTTAAGAAGGAGCCGCAGCTCTACGAGTTCAGACATATTATCCTGCGGCCCGCAATCGAAAGGTAAAAGCGGGCTGAATCTCCCTTGCTGGCACCTCGCCGTTGTTCTATTTGTAGAACATGTGATCGGTTTAACGAACACCGAATCGCGGGCGGCCGAGGCATGTCATGACTGAGGATAAGACGACAAAATCGGCTTTTCTGCGTAGCCCCGCCGAGCCTGGGGTGGGCCAAGGTGCGGCCGCCACTTTCACCGCCTTTGGCTTGCGCGCCGAAGCCGAGCCGCTCGGCCCTGGGCTGCATGTTGTCGCAACCCCGATCGGCAATCTCGCGGATATTTCGCTGCGCGCGCTTGCAACGCTGGCCGCAGCCGATGCGGTCGTGGCGGAAGACACGCGTGTCACCAAAAAACTGCTCGCCCATTATGGAATCGCCACACCGCTCGTCGCCTATCACGAACATAATGCTGCGGTCATGCGGCCGCATCTCCTTGCCCGGCTTGCAAGCGGTGCGGCGCTGGCGCTCGTTTCCGATGCGGGAACGCCGCTTGTCTCGGATCCGGGATTCAAGCTCGTCGCCGAAGCGGTCGGACAAGGCACGCCTGTGACATCGGTTCCGGGCGCATCCGCCGTTCTTGCCGCGCTTGTTGTCGCCGGCCTGCCGACCGACCGCTTCTTCTTCGAAGGCTTTCTGCCGTCAAAATCGGTCGCGCGGCGGCAGCGGATCGCCGAACTTGCGGCCATCCCCGGCACGCTGGTCTTTTTCGAATCGCCGCATCGCGTCGCCGAGGCGCTGGCCGATCTGCATGCGGTGCTTGGCGAGCGCGACGCCGCCATGGCGCGCGAACTGACGAAACATTTCGAAACTGTGCGCCGTGGCACGCTCAGCGAACTTGCCGCGGTGCTCGCGCAAGAACCGGCGCCGAAAGGCGAGATCGTGCTTCTCGTCGGACCGCCTTCCGATGAAGAGGTCCAAATCGACGGTGCCGATCTTGACAGTAAGATCGGCAAGGCGCTCGAAACATTGTCCGTCAAAGAGGCGGCAACGGTCGTCTCTGCGGAGACGGGTCAGCCACGCCGGAAAGTCTATGCAAGGGCCATCGAACTCTCGGCGCGGAACCGCCAATAGCCCGCAGAAACGGCAACGTGCGCTCGCTTCGGGTCTGCGTGCGGAAACCATCGCGGCGGCTTTTCTATATTTCAAAGGATATCGCATTCTGGCGCGTCGCTATGCGATCTCCGGCGCCGAGATCGATCTCATCGCCCGCAAAGGCGATTGCATTGCCTTTATAGAAGTGAAGACGCGGCCCAGCATGGCGATGGCACTCGTTGCCATTGATACGGCCAAATGCCGGCGGATTTCGAAAGCCGCGTCACATTGGCTCGCCCATAATCCCTGGGCGATGCGCTGCAATTTGCGCGGCGATGCTGTTTATCTGGTACCGTGGCGCTGGCCGCATCACGCAATTGCTGCGCTGCCTTTAGATATTGGGTAAAAGAGGTGCAGATCGACGACCGACTCTTTGCAAAGCTCGGCCGGAGGTCTTCATGAGCTGTTTCATGCAGGCGTTGCATGTCGGTCTTTGGCGAAAGATGCCGCAATGAGCAGGCTTGAACAGGCCAGGATTGAACAGACTTTACGCAACGAAGGCCGTGGCGCTGCGTATGGCGGAGCCATCACATCCGCGGCCAGCACGAGCGGCTTTGGCATTGCCGCCGATCTGATTGCTGTGCTCGTCGCCGTCAGCAATAGCGATCCGCGCGTTCTCACCCTGCAAGATGCGCGTGCCCTGCCATCAGGGCCCTTCGAACTCGAACATCGCTCATTGCAATCGGGCCTGCGCGCCTGGGTCGAGCGGCAGACGCATCATCCGCTTGGCTATGTCGAGCAGCTTTACACCTTTGCCGACCGCGATCGCGGTCTCGGTCCCGATCAGCGCTTCATTTCGATCAGCTATCTCGGCCTCACCCATGAACGCGCGGTGGCTGGCGCTTACGAAGCGAGCTGGCGCAGCTGGTATGATTATCTGCCCTGGGAAGACCATCGCGCCGGCGTGCCTCCGATCATCGAAGCCATGCTTCTTCCGGCCCTGCAGGCTTTCGCCGCATCGGCGCCCAGCCAGACGCTGAAGCAGGAACGCCAGAACCGCATCTCCGGCACGTTCGGCCTCGACGGACGCGCCTGGAACGAAGAACTCGTGCTGCAGCGCTACGAGCTTCTCTATGAAGCCGGGCTCATCCCCGAAGCGCTGCGCGGTCGTCACGAGCACAATCCAGCGCCGGTGCTGGGGCAAAGCATGATCCTCGATCACCGCCGCATCCTTGCGACGGGGATCGCGCGGCTGCGCGCCAAGATCAAATATCACCCGGTCGTCTTCGAGCTGATGCCAGAGACCTTCACCCTTCTGCAGCTGCAGCGCTGCGTTGAGGCGCTGGCCGGGCGGCTGCTTCATAAGCAGAATTTTCGCCGCCTGATCGAACAGCAGGAATTAGTTGAAGAGACCGGCGAACAGAGCCAGGAAACCGGTGGAAGGCCCGCAAAACTCTTCCGTTTCCGGCGCGAGGTTCTGACCGAACGGGCCATTATCGGCACGAAGCTCCCCATTTCGCGCTCTTGACAAAACTTATGCTCATCCCCAGCATATGCTCTATAAATGCTCAAATGGAGTATAATGCAGTGGCCACCACAGCACTTTTGCCACGCAAAGAGGCGGTAACGCCCATCCGGGAGGACCTCTTCGCCAAGGTACGGCAGCAGATTCCGGCCTTCGAATGGCCCGTCTATGCTGCCGACATCGATGCGATTCTGACGCTCAAGAAAGAGCGCAACGCGGTGATCCTGGCCCATAATTACCAGACGCCGGAGATCTATAATTGCGTGTCCGATCTGGTCGGCGACTCGCTGGCGCTCGCCCGCGAGGCGGCAAAGGTCGATGCCGATGTGATCGTCATGGCCGGCGTCCATTTCATGGCAGAGACGGCGAAACTGCTCAATCCGTCGAAGACCGTTCTCATCCCGGACGCGACGGCCGGTTGTTCGCTGGCGGATTCGATCACGCCCGAGAATGTGCGGACGCTGCGCGTCCGCTATCCCGACGTGCCGATCGTCACCTATGTGAACACCTCGGCGGCGGTGAAGGCCGAATCCGACATCTGCTGCACCTCCGGCAATGCCAAGAAGGTGGTGGAATCGCTTGGCGTGCCGCGTGTCATCATGATCCCTGACGAATATCTCGCCCGCAATATAGCGGCCGAGACCGGCGTCGAGATCATCACCTGGGCCGGCCATTGCGAAGTGCATGAGCAGTTCCAGGCCGCCGATATCGCCGAACTGCGCGAAGCGCATCCGGGCGTCGTGGTGCTGGCGCATCCCGAATGTCCGCCGGACGTCGTCCAGGCTTCGGACTTTTCCGGCTCGACGGCGGCGATCGCCGATTATGTCGGCAAGAACCGGCCGCAACGCCTCGCGCTACTCACCGAATGTTCGATGAGCGACAATATCGCGCTTCAATATCCGGAGCTGGAGTTCATCCGGCCCTGCAATCTCTGCCCGCATATGAAGAAGATCACGCTGAAGAACATCCGCCACGCGCTCGAAACCATGCAGCAAGAGGTGACGATCGATCCGGCGATGGCCGACCGCGCGCGGCTTTCTGTGGAGCGGATGCTGGCGATCTGAGGCAGTCTTTTCAGCGAAGATGACGACGATGACGGATAGACAGAGCATAGGCGATCGCCCGCTGATCATCGGTGGCGGCCTTGCCGGACTGATGACGGCGCTCTCCACGGCGCCGGAACCTGTGGCGCTCCTCAGCAAGGCCGCACTCGGTGTCGAGACATCGAGCACGCTGGCGCAGGGCGGCATCGCCGCGGCGATCGGACCCGAAGACAATCCAGATCGGCACATCGCCGATACGCTCGCGGCCGGCGACGGGTTCTGCGATCCGATTGTCGTTGACCGCATCATCCGCTCAGGGCCGAAGGCGATCGACGATCTTGCCCGCTATGGCGTGCGATTCGACCGCGACACGCATGGCCAGCTGCGACTGGGGCTTGAGGCTGCGCATAGCCGCAAGCGCATCGTGCATGCGGGCGGCGATGCGTCGGGGCGCGAGATCATCCGCGCTCTCGTCGAAAAAGTGCGAGCGACGGCGTCGATCCTGCTGATCGAGGGCCTTTCCGCGAAGCGCATTATTGTCGACGACGGCGCCGTCGCAGGCGTGCTCGCAGGCGGACCCAGCGGTCCCGTGCTGTTGCCGACAAGCCGCGTCGTGATTGCGACGGGCGGGGTCGGCGGGCTTTATCAGTATGGCACGAATCCGGCGGGCTCTTACGGCCAGGGTCTCGCGCTTGCGGCCCGCGCCGGAGCGAAACTCGCCGATCTTGAATTCGTGCAGTTCCATCCGACCGCGCTCGACGCGACAGGCTTCCCGCTGAAACTCGTCAGCGAGGCGGTGCGCGGCGAAGGCGCCGTGCTGATCGACGAAACCGGCCGGCGCTTTATGACGGACGTGCCCGGTGCCGAACTCGCGCCGCGCGATGTCGTGGCGCGCGCCATCTGGCATCATCAGCAGGACGGCCATCACGTCTATCTCGATCCGCGCCAAGTCAAAGATCTCGACTTTGCCGCGCGCTTCCCGGCGATCACCGCACTTTGCGCGAGTGCCGGCGTCGATCCGACACGCGAGCCGATCCCGATCCGGCCTGCAGCGCATTATCACATGGGCGGCATCAAGGTGGACCTCGACGGCAAAAGTTCGCTTGACGGCCTTTGGGCCTGCGGCGAAGCCGCCTGCACCGGCCTGCACGGAGCCAACCGGCTCGCCAGCAATTCCCTGCTCGAAGCCGCCGTCTGCGGAACCTTCGTCGCCGAGAGCCTGAAGGGCACGCATGCCCGGCATGTCGATCTGCGCACGTCCGACGTAGCTGCGCCCGTGCGCAGCGATCCTTCGCTCGTGCGGCCTATCCTGTCGCGCGCCGCCGGCGTGTTGCGCGAACGCGCTGGCATGGAAGCGGCGGCCGCCGCGCTCCATCCGCTCGTCATGGAAAATGCCGCAGCCAGCGATGCAGCGCTTGTCGGGCTGATGATCGTCACCGCCGCGTTGCGGCGCGAGGAAAGCCGCGGCGCGCATGCCCGCAGCGATTTCCCGCGGCATGACGATACGCGCCTCTTCGCCCGCGAGATCACGCTCGCCGAATGTCTCGCCGCCAACCGCGAGCTGGCGCCCGATCTCGTCGCCTAAGGCGCGGCTTTTGTGAGACCATGCGAACCTTCCCTGTGGGAGAAGGTCAGCCCAACCTTCAATTCGAGAGCGACAATGAGCCGACTGCCGCTGCCGCGCATCATGCTGGAACCACTTGTCCGCAGCGCTTTGCTGGAGGATTTGGGCCGCGCCGGCGATCTCACCACCGATGCGATCGTGCCGGTCGATGCCAAGGCTGAAACCGCGCTCGTCGCACGCCAGAATGGCGTCATCGCCGGCCTCGATCTTGCTCGCCTCGCCTTCGAACTGATCGATCCCGCGATCGAAGTGACGGTCGCCCAACCCGACGGCAGCGCGGTCGCCTCCGGCGATCTCATCGCGACCGTCTCAGGCCCGGCGCGCGGCATTCTGACTGGGGAGCGCGTCGCCCTTAATTTCCTTGGCCATCTGAGTGGCGTCGCCAGCGCCACGGCCGGCATCGTCCAATCGATCCAGGACAGCAAGGCGCAGATCGTCTGCACGCGGAAGACGACGCCCGGCCTGCGCGCCGTCGAAAAATATGCGGTGCGGATGGGCGGCGGCCACAACCACCGGTTCGGCCTCGATGATGCGGTGCTGATCAAGGACAATCATGTCGCGATTGCGGGTGGCGTGGTCGAAGCGCTGCAGCGGGCGCGCAAAAATGTCGGCCATCTCGTCAAGATCGAGCTCGAAGTCGATTCGCTGGAACAGCTCGCCCAGGCACTCGATGTCGGCGTCGACGCGGTCCTGCTCGACAATATGACGCCGGCCACGCTCGCCGAGGCTGTCGCCATGGTCAATGGCTGCGCGATTACCGAAGCTTCGGGCCGGGTGACGCCCGAGACTGCACCCGCCATCGCCGCCAGCGGGGTCGATCTCATCTCGGTCGGCTGGCTGACGCACAGTGCCGCCGTCCTCGATATCGGCCTTGATTTTCTCAGCTGAAGCAGAGCTGTATGGATTAAATTCACGTAAGAAATCATCTGCGGCGCGATTTGTGGTCGCGAAGCGATATATCAACGTATATAATTTTGTCGGTTGATTTCGAGCCGGTGTCTTTCCGGAGAAACGGCCGCGATTAGCTGCACTCGGCGTCTGCTCCCCCGGCCTTGCAGACCTCTCTGCCTCCCGCAAAGGGCGGGGTTTTTCCTGAGAGCAAGTCCCCCGGAAAAGTTGATCGACTTTCCCGACAAAGGACATGCTCCAAGATTTTGAATCGAGCCGATTTGTCCCGATCAAACGAAACGCGAAGCGATTCATTTGATCGGGATCGGCTCGGGAGCGTTTTTTCGGCTGTTTTGCGTCTGGATCGCTGCCGGAAATTGACTTTTCCCGTCCCCTGCCCCTATAACCCGCACGGTTTTTGGCCTGCGCCTCCCCTCTTTCGATCGCCCCGCCCACGGTGGCGGCGGCTCATAAGGGCAGAAGGCGCGCTATCCCGCAAATTTCGGAATGGAGCATTAAGGTGAAGCGGACCTATCAACCGAGCAAACTGGTGCGTAAGCGCAGACACGGCTTTCGCGCCCGTATGGCGACCGTCGGTGGCCGCAAAGTGATCGCCGCCCGTCGGGTGCGCGGTCGCAAGAAGCTCTCTGCCTGAGCGCGATTTCGGCCTTTACTTCCACCCGATTCCTCCAAATTCCTTTCGGGGCGTCTGTCGCGGGAACGGCCATGCGGGAGCCCCGGACGACCGGCGGCGATGAAGCGATCCGTGCACGGGCGCGCCCTCCGGCCCGTGTGAAGCGGCGCGCCGATTTTTTGCGCGCCGCACAAGGCCAGCGCTCCCATGCCGCCGCTTTCAGCCTGCAGGCGATTTGCCGCAAGGACGGAGCCAATGGCCCGCCGCGCTTCGGCTTTACGGTGACGAAGAAAATCGGCGGCGCCGTCTTGCGCAACCGCATCCGGCGCCGTTTGAAGGAAGCGCTAAGGCTCGCGCCGGACCTTTTGGCTTGCCGCGGCTATGACTATGTGATCTTGGCACGGCAGGCCGTCCTCACCCGGGATTTCACCGCCTTGCAAGAGGATCTCGCGCGCGCGATCGCCGAGGTTCATACGCGTCCGAAGGCGGCGCGGCCGCGGCCGCCGCGGGCGGCGAAAAGTCGGCGCCCGTCGCTCGCCGCTTCAGCCATTACGAAGGACTAGTTTTGCCGTCATGACGTCGGACAATAAGAATCTCTATCTCGCGATCGGGCTATCGCTCCTCGTCATCATCGGCTGGAACATTTTCTACGGCGCGCCGCAGATGCAGAAGGCGCATCAGGCGCAAATTCAGCAGGCGCAGCAGACGACCGCTCCGCCACAAGCTGGCACCGAAGGCGCCGCCCCCACCGCCACGCCGGACAAGACGCCCTCCGCATCGCCGAAGCCGTCCAGCACCGCGGATGAAAGCGCGCCGGCACCGCGCATCAAGCTCGAGACGCCGGCTCTGTCCGGCTCGATCAACCTCAAAGGCGCCCGCATCGACGATGTGGTGCTGAAGGCCTATCACGAGACGATCGACCCCCACAGCCCGAACATCGTCCTGCTGTCGCCGCTCGGCTCGCCGCATCCCTATTTCACCGAAACGGGCTTCGTCGCGGGCCCTGGCGACTCCGTCGTCCTGCCGGGGCCGAACACTGTCTGGCAGGCGGATCAGCAGACGCTGACGCAGTCACAGCCCGTCACCCTCACCTACGACAATGGTCACGGCCTGATCTTCCACCGCAAGATCTCGGTCGACGACCGCTACATGTTCACGATCTCCGACAGCGTCGAGAACAAGACCGGCGCGGCGGTGAAGCTCTTCCCCTATTCGCTCGTCACGCGGCACGGCAAACCGCAGACAAGCGGCTATTCGGTGCTGCATGAGGGCATGGTCGGCGTTGTCGGCGGTTCCGGCGTTCAGGAGCCGACTTATGACTCGATCGAGAAGGAGCCGAAGGCGACGAAGCAGCTTTCCGGCACCGGCGGCTGGCTCGGCTTTACCGACAAATATTGGGCCGCCGTCGTCATCCCGGATCAGAACATTCCTTTTGAGGGCACCTTCTCGTCACGCGGCGTGACCAGCAAGATCTATCAGGCGGATTTTCTGGATACGGCCGGGATAACGATTGCGCCCAATACGAAATCGGAAGTCACCTCGCGCGTCTTCGCCGGCGCGAAAGAAACGCAGACGCTCGACAATTACCAAGCCTATTACGGCATCAAGAAGTTCGACCTGCTGATTGATTGGGGCTGGTTCTACTTCATCACCAAACCGATGTTCCGGCTGCTCGATTTCATCTATCACTTCACCGGCAACTTCGGCATTGCCATTCTCATCGTCACGGTTCTCATCAAACTCGCCTTCTTCCCGCTTGCCAATCGCAGCTATCTATCGATGGCGAAGATGAAGGCGGTGCAGCCGCAGATGACCGCGATCCGCGAGCGCTTTGCCGATGACAAGGTGAAGCAACAGCAGGAGCTGATGGAGCTCTATAAGCGCGAGAAGATCAATCCAGTCGCCGGCTGTCTGCCGATGCTGATTCAAGTCCCGGTGTTCTTCTCACTCTATAAGGTCCTGTTCATCACCATCGAGATGCGGCACGCGCCGTTTTTCGGCTGGATCAACGATCTTTCGGCGCCCGACCCGACCAATGTCTTCACCCTTTTCGGGCTGCTGCACTACGATCCGACCGTGATCCCGGTGATCGGCCATTGGCTCGCCATCGGCATCTGGCCGCTGATCATGGGCGTCTCCATGTTCATCCAGATGAAGATGAATCCGGAGCCGCCGGATCCGGTGCAGAAGCAAATGTTCACCTGGATGCCGGTGATCTTCACCTTCATGCTCGGCACGTTCCCGTCCGGCCTGGTGATCTACTGGACCTGGAACAATCTGCTCTCGGTGAGCCAGCAGATGCTCATCATGCGCCGGGCCGGCGTGAAGATCGAATTGTGGGACAATCTCACCAATATGTTCCGCAAGAAGGCGACGACCTGAACCGTCCCTTCTCGCACCGGGATGCGCATGCATGAACGATCCGGCCGCTGAGGTGCCAGCGAACGACGATTTCACCGATGCCGGCAAAAAACTGTTTGCCGGCGCCTGCGATTTCATTTGGGCGGCGACGTCGCTCGATCAATTGCCGCCGGAAAGCATTGCCGAGATCGCTTTTGCGGGGCGCTCCAATGTCGGCAAATCCTCACTGCTCAACGCGCTGACCAATCGCAAATCGCTGGCGCGGACCTCGAACACGCCGGGCCGTACCCAGGCGCTGAATTTCTTTGCGCTCGGGCCGAGCCTCGATCAGCCGAAGCTCCGCCTCGTCGACATGCCTGGCTATGGATATGCCGCCGTCGGCAAGGAAAAGGTCGCCGCCTGGACCGAGCTCATGAAGGATTATCTGCGCGGGCGCGCCAAATTGCTGCGCGTCTTCGTGCTAATCGATGGGCGGCACGGATTGAAGCCGCAGGACCTCGAAATGCTCGATCTGCTCGATCGTGCCGCCGTCTCCTATCAGATCGTCCTGACCAAGGCCGACGCGGCGAAGAAGGGCGAACTGGCCGATCGGATTGCCGAGACCGAGAAAGCCCTGGCGCAGCGCCCCGCCGCCTACCCCGAGATTGTTTTAACCTCCTCGCATGAGGGCGCCGGGATCGATGCGCTGCGGGCCGCCATTGCGCGGCTCCTGGCCGAACGCGGCAGTCTTAACTGCTAAGCCGCATTGAGCCCGTCACACCGACGCATTACATAGGTTTAAGAAGCCAGGATTTTGACCGAATGAACGACACGCGCGACCCGCAGAAAATCGTTACGCCGCATGAGCAGGCGGAAATCCTGATGCAGGCGCTGCCGCATATGCTGCGCTACGATGATGCCATTGTCGTCGTCAAATATGGCGGCCATGCCATGGGTGACGACACGGTCGCGCGCGGCTTTGCCCGCGACATGGTTCTGCTCGAACAATCCGGCGTCAATCCGGTCGTGGTGCACGGCGGCGGCCCGCAGATCGGCTCTATGCTCAACAAGCTCGGCATTAAGTCGGAATTTTCCGGCGGCCTGCGCATCACCGACCGCGCCACTGTCGAGATCGTCGAAATGGTGCTGGCCGGCGCGATCAACAAACAGATCGTTGGCTTCATCAATGCCGAAGGCGGCCGCGCCATCGGCCTCTGCGGCAAAGACGGCAATATGGTCCTCGCCTCGAAGATGCATTCGGCGCACCGGACCAATGTGAACGGCCCGGAAAAAGACGTCGATCTGGGTTTCGTCGGCGAGCCGGCGAAGGTCGATACGACCGTGCTGGATTCCGTCCTCGGCCGCGAGCTGATCCCGGTTCTGGCGCCGGTCGCGCAAGGCTTTGACGGCGAGACCTACAACATCAATGCCGACACATTCGCAGGAGCCATCGCCGGTGCGCTGCACGCCAAGCGTTTGCTGTTTTTAACGGACGTGCCCGGCGTGCTCGATCGCGACGGCAAGCTCATCAAGGAATTGCGCGTCAACGACATTCGCGCTCTCATCGCCAACGGGACGATCACCGGCGGCATGATCCCGAAGGTCGAGACTTGTATTTATGCGATTGAGCAAGGCGTCGAAGGTGTCGTCATCCTCGACGGCCAGCTGCCGCATGCGGTTCTGATCGAACTCCTGACCGATCACGGCGCGGGAACGCTAATCACCAGGTGAGATGAAGACGAAAACGAACGGCAAGAACGGACGTATCAAAACTGTCGTGGCGCAGCCGGCAGGGCCGGTGCTCGATGTGGCGCCGATCCCCTTCCCGGCCGAGCCGCTCGCCGGCATCGAGACCTGGGTCTTCGATCTCGACAATACGCTTTATCCGGCCGACAGCGATCTCTGGCCGAAGATCGATCTGCGCATCACCACCTATCTGATCCAGCTCTTCGGTCTTGATGGGCTCTCAGCCCGCGCGCTGCAGAAATATTATTATCGGCGCTATGGCACGACGTTGCGCGGCCTGATGGAAGATCACGATGTCCGCGCCGAGCATTTTCTCGAATTCGTGCATGACATCGATCGCTCGACGATCCTGCCCAATCCGGAATTGGCGGATGCGATTGCGAGGCTTCCCGGTCGCAAGCTCATCCTGACGAACGGATCGCGCAATCACGCCATGCGGACGGCCGAGGCGCTCGGATTGCACGAAATGTTCGAGGATATTTTCGATATCGTCGCCGCGGAGCTTATTCCAAAGCCCGAGCCCGTGACCTATGAACGCTTCTTCGACAAACATGGCGTCGATCCGAAACATGCGGTCATGTTCGACGATATCGAACGCAATCTTCTTGTCCCGCACGAAAAAGGCATGAAGACCGTGCTTGTCATACCGAAGCCCGGCGCGGACGATCACCGCGAAGCCTTCGAAATCGCGACAAGCGAAACCCTGCCGCACGTCGATTTCGTCACCAGCGCGCTTGAGCGCTTTCTGCGCGATATTTCCGCCCGGGCAGACGGCTTTTGAGTCGACTTTGGAGCCTGCCTAGCTAAAGTCGCCGCGACGGCTGACGGACACGCCGTCCAATGGGAGGGCTGTCATGAATGTGCGTCTCGCGTCGCTTTCGCTCGCCGTCTTCATCGCGCTCTCGGGCGTTGCGAAAGCCGACGATCTGGATTTCTCGAAAATCACTTGCAAACAATTCATCGGCGGCTCGAAAGAAGAGATCGGCGTGATCCTCACTTGGCTCGAGGGCTATTACACAAAGGAAAATTCCCCGCCGATCCTCTATAGCGACAAGATCGTGAAAGACGCCAAAGCCCTTTCCGCTTATTGCAATGCGCATAACGACGATGACGTCATCAAGGCCGCCGAAGCGGTCATGCCGGTCAAATAGCTTCCGGCTGAAGAACGCAGATCGACAAAGCGGCGTTGGCGCCAGATGCCGCCGCCGACCAATTGGAGACAATGATGAGCCAAGACCTCGAACAGGTCATCAACGCGGCGTTTGAAGACCGCGCCAATGTCACGAGCACAACGACGGGGGAGCGACGCGACGCCGTCGATGCCGCGCTCGATCTGCTCGACAAGGGCAAGCTGCGTGTCGCGGAAAAACTATCCGGCAAGACCGGCCGCGACGCCTGGGTCGTCAATCAATGGCTCAAGAAGGCCGTGCTTCTGTCGTTCCGCCTGAACGACATGGGTCTCATCTCCGGCGGCCCGGACGGTGCCTCCTGGTGGGACAAGGTGCCGTCGAAATTCGCCGGCTGGGGCGCCGATGAACATACGGCCGCTGGCTTCCGCTCCGTGCCGAATGCCATCGTGCGGCGCTCCGCCTATATCGCGCCAGGTGTTATCCTGATGCCGTCCTTCGTCAATCTCGGCGCCTATGTCGATGAAGGCACGATGGTCGATACCTGGGCGACCGTCGGTTCCTGTGCACAGATCGGCCGCCATGTACATCTCTCGGGCGGCGTCGGCATCGGCGGCGTCCTGGAGCCTTTGCAAGCCAATCCGACGATCATCGAGGACAATTGCTTCATCGGGGCGCGGTCCGAAGTCGTCGAAGGCGTGATCGTCGGCGAAGGCTCCGTCCTCGCTATGGGCACGTTCATTTCGGCTTCGACCAAAATCGTCGACCGCAACACGGGCGTCGTACATATCGGTTATGTCCCGCCCTATTCCGTCGTGGTTCCGGGCAGCCTGCCCGGCCGGCCGCTGCCCGACGGCACGCCCGGCCCGTCGCTTTATTGCGCGGTCATCGTCAAAACCGTCGACGCGCAGACGCGCAGCAAGACGGCGATCAACGAGCTGTTGAGGGATTGATGGCGGCGGAAATTCCGCGCTGGTCGTTTCTGTTCCGCAGCGACGAAGGCCGTATCGACGCCGCCACCTGGTGGCGCAATGTCGCCTTGCTCGCGGGCATTTTCGCCGTGCTGACGGTCATCTGGATTTTTGTCGAGCCTTTCGCGAACCACAATCTCGCGAAAGAGCCTTTATTCACCGTCCCGATCCTGCTCGCCAATCTCTATCGGCTGATCTACGGATTTGGCAGCCTGATCCTGCTCATCAGCTATTACAATCTGAGCGCCAAGCGTTGGCGGGATATCGGCCGCCCGCCGGGACTTGCGGGCATTGTGCCTTTTCTCATTTGTCTCGCCGCGGCCCTGCATTGGCTGGAGCCGCGTGTTGGCGGTGAGATTCCGCACTTTCTCGTCGTTTTGACGGATATTCTGTTTTTTGCGAGTTTGATTTGGACGATTGTCGAACTCGGTGGACTATTAAAGCTGCGGCGCCCGTGAGGCGCCGGAAAGTCAATTTTCAAAGAGGGGTCGGACATGGATTTCCAAGCGCTTTTCCTCACCAATTCTGGTCGCATCAACCGTCAGCCATATTGGATCGGCGCCATTATCATCGCCGTCGCCAGCCTCGTGATCGACGGGATCATTGCTGCCATCCTAGGCCATGGGCTTCTCGGCAATCTCCTGGTCTTCATCGTCTCGCTCGCCCTGCTGTATGCCAGCGTCAATATCGGCATCAAGCGGTTCCATGATCGCGACAAAAGCGGCTGGTGGGTGCTCATTGTCTTCGTGCCGCTGATCGGCTGGATTTGGTATTTCATCGAATGCGGTTTTCTGCGCGGAACGGCAGGCCCCAATCGCTTCGGCCCCGATCCGCTCGGCAAATTCCCCGTCTGACGTTCCAATCGCTGTCATCTTCCTGTAAAGTCACGGGTGTCTGACACCCGTGGCTCGAATGCGTGCGGCGGAAATTTTGGTTACGCCTGATGCCGAACACTGACATGGATGCGCTCGATCTCTGCCGCGCGCTCATCCGCTGCCCTTCCGTAACGCCGGCCGATGGCGGTTCCCTGCCGCTCCTTGAAGAGCTTTTGAAGGCGCATGGCTTTGCGACGCACCGGCTCACGTTCGAAGAGCCCGGGCAGCCCGCAATCGACAATCTCTATGCGCGGATCGGCACCGGCCGTCCCTATCTGATCTTCGCTGGCCACACAGACGTCGTGCCCGTCGGCGACGCGGCGCAATGGCGCTTCGATCCCTTCGCGGGTGAAGTCGCCGACAACATGGTCTGGGGCCGCGGCGCGAGCGACATGAAAGGTGCAATCGCCGCTTTCGCCCGTGCCGCGCTCGATTTCATCGGCAAGCACGGCAGCGAAAAAGGCTCGATCGGCTTTCTCATCACCGGCGACGAGGAAGGCCCCGCCGTCAACGGCACGGTGAAACTCCTCGCCTGGGCCAAAGAGCAAGGCGAACAGTTCGATCATTGTCTTCTCGGCGAGCCGACGAACCCCGACATGCTCGGCGATATGCTCAAGATCGGACGCCGCGGCTCGCTCAACGGAAGGCTGATTGTCGAAGGCAAACAAGGCCATGTCGCCTATCCGCGACGCGCGAACAATCCGATCCCACATATGTTGCGCTTGTTGCAGGCACTGATCGCAACACCGCTCGATGACGGCACACCGCATTTCGATCCGTCGAATCTCGAAATCGTCACGATCGACGTCGGCAACACTGCGACCAACGTCATTCCGGCGAAATCGCAGGCGCGCTTCAATGTGCGTTTCAACGATCTTTGGACTCCGGAGACTCTCGCTGCAGAAATCCGCCGGCGCTGCGAGGCCGTGGCCGACGGCGCTGATTATCAGCTCGTCTTCGACCCCTGCAATGCGCTTGCCTTTGTCACCAAGCCCGATCGTTTTACCGAGCTTGTCGCGGCGGCGATCGAAGCCAAGACCGGCCGCAAACCGGCTTTCTCGACATCGGGCGGCACGTCGGATGCGCGCTTCATCAGCGCTTATTGTCCGGTGGTCGAATTCGGCCTCGTCGGCGCGACCATGCATATGGTCGATGAGTGCATCGCTGTTGCCGACCTCGCGGCACTGACCGACATCTATCGGGATATTCTGGAACGCTATTTCGCGACGAACGACTAAAGGCACCGCCTGAGTTCGGTCGGAAATAAGAGCGCGCCGTTTTCGTCGATCATTAGATTTCCTGTCCCGCCGCATCACCGATCACAAAAGGGTGGGCGCCGGAATAAAGCACTCTGCTGCCGTGTCTATTTCCACATAGGCGGCATCTGATCGACAAATCGTCAGAGATACTCGTGCGACAGGCGTCGCACGCGACGATGGATGCTTGCCTCTTGCAATGAACCAGCAGGAGTAAAGCAATGAAATCTTCCTACCTTCTCGCGGGCTTGGCGGCCCTTGTCATGATTGGCAGCCAGTCTGCCGGCGCGTCTGCCGCGCAGGCCAGTGAACTCAGCAGAAGTCATGGTTCAACATATCGGCAGATGACGCGAAGCGAGTTGCGTCGGGAGCGCCCGGCGGATTTCTACGCCACGACGGTCCGCCCCTATGCGTATACGCCGTCGCCCTCCTCGGGCAACCTCGGCTTTATCGGCAGCTCCGAAGCCGGGAACTGATGCGAAAGCGTGCGCTCTTAAGCGAAAAGGCCACGCACCGACGATCTACTCATCTTTCGGATACTTCACGACGTAAAGGCTTAGAGCTTAAAGTCTTCGCCGAGATAGAGGCGGCGAACATCCGGATCATTGACGATCTCGTCGGGCGTGCCTTCGGTCAGCAATTGGCCGGAATGGATGATATAGGCGCGGTCGACGAGGCCCAATGTCTCGCGGACATTGTGGTCGGTGATCAGCACGCCGATGCCACGTTCCTTCAAATGCCAGACAAGATCTTGAATGTCGGCGACGGCGAGCGGATCGACGCCGGCGAAAGGCTCGTCGAGCAGCATGAAAGATGGATGCCCCGCCAAGGCGCGGGCGATCTCGAGACGGCGGCGTTCGCCGCCTGAGAGCGCGATCGACGGCGATTTGCGCAGCCGCTTGATATTGAATTCGTCGAGCAGCGCTTCGAGTTCGGCGGCGCGCTTGCGACGGTTCGGCTGCGTGATTTCGAGGACGGCGCGGATATTGTCCTCGACATTGAGGCCGCGGAAGATCGACGGCTCTTGTGGCAGATAGCCGATACCGAGACGCGCCCGCCGGTACATCGGCAGAGCGGTGACGTCGTAATTTTCGAGCGTGATCGAGCCGCCGTCCGGCCGCACGAGGCCGGTGATCATATAGAAGAGCGTCGTCTTGCCGGCGCCGTTCGGACCGAGCAGAGCGATCGCCTCGCCGCGGCGGACCCCTAGACTGATATCGTTGACGACTTTGCGGCCCTTATAGGTCTTGCGCAGTTGCTGGGCTACGAGCCAGCCTTGCGCGCCGGCGATGCCCTGCGCCGGCTTGGCGCCCTGCGATTCCATCGCGCGCTGCTGCTGGGCCGGCGTCGGCGGAGCTTCAGCCTCCGCATCAGGGTCGGCGTCATAGCGCCAATCGCTGATGCCGTCCGAACTTTGATCGTCGTCCAAAAGCAGATTGTCCGATGGTTTCAATGTCCAGCGCACAGGCTTGCGTCCGAACCGCAGGAGGGCGCGCAGCCAGCCGAAAGCGCCGCTGCGGCGGTCGAGGGCGAGAGAATTCGCCGAGGGGAAATCGTCAGTCTTGGCCTGCAAAGAAGACCCTCAGCGACGGGCATCACGGCGTCTTCGGTTCCGTTCTTGCGGCGGGCGTGCCTGAGGACTTCGCGGCGCTGTCATCCGAACTGTTGTTGGGGATGAACATGCTGCGAACGTGACCGGTGACCACTGCCTGCCCCGTTGTCGTATCATAGACGAGGTGATCCCCCTTGGTCACGTTGGGCCCCTGGCTCAGCGTGACATTGCCGTTCAGATAGATCTTGTTTTCGGCTTTTTCATAGGTCGCCGCGTCGCCCGTGGCGATCTGATCCTTGGCGATGATGGTTACCGGACCGGACGCCTCCATGCGGCGAACCTGGCTCTCGCCGGAGGGCGGCCCCTTCGGGGCGTTCGGGTCCTTCGGGTTCAGAAACACCACGAGAAGCGGCGTTTTCAGCGTCGTGTCGCCGCGCACCGCCACGACATTGCCGCGGTAAATCAGCTTCTGCTGCTTGTCGAAATAGTCGAGCTTCGTCGCCTGGATATTGATCGGCTCGTGATTGTCGCTCGAGGCGGCATTGGTCTTGACGTGCACGCCCTTCGCATGCGCCGCAGTGGCATGGGCCGGTTCGGCCAATCCTGCGCTACATACGAAACATGCCATCCAGAGGATCGGTATGAAGGCGCCTCTGACGGGCCTCATTTTTGTGCCTCGGCTGGGCCGGTATCACTGCCACTATCGCCGCCGCCATCGACGGAATAGCTCGAATCCACGGTCGAGTGGACATCGCCGTCGAAGCTGATCTTGTGACCGTCGTCCTCAATATCCATGCGATCGGCGACGACGCGGCCACCGTTCAGAAGCACGACCACCGGCTCATTTGTGACGAGCGAGCTTGAACGCACATTCACCGTCGCGCTCGGCATGCGCACGTCATAGCCGCTGTCGTTGATGATGTGGACATTGCCCTTGAGCGAGATCACGTCATTGCTGCTGTCGTAGAGACCGTCGTGCGCGGTGATCCGCGACGTCGTCATATCGTCCATGACGATCTTGGCTTTGACGCCGAAGAGCTCGATCAGATTGGGCTTCAAAATATCTTGAATGCCGGACAGGCCCTCTAGCTCGAACGGCCGCCCGTTGGAACGCATGCCGGCCATCTTCGGCGACTTCATCGTCACCTTTGAGCCCTGCATGCCGACATGGCCGACCGTAACATGGCCCGGAAGCCGCTTGAACGGGTCGAAAAAAGCGATGATCGCCAAGGAGACAACGGCCAAGGTCGAGCTTACGATGATAAGCAGCCGGACGTTCCGCACCAAGGCCGAATGCAAGCGGGCACGCCGAATCGCCCTCCCCGCATCGACTGTCTGGAGGTCGATCCGGTGATGGGAAGGGAGATTTTCGCGTGTAAAATCAGTCATATGGCCTGACTTTGGTGCATGTACATCAAGCGACGTCCGCTTCCCCCGCGGACATGCCCCAATTGACTATTTTATCCTCCCCCATACAGCAACGTCTACACCGTGCTGTGTAACAAAGGACGATAGTCTCAGCGATTGGCCACAGGAAACGATCTTTTGAACCGGGCGCGTAGCCATGCGCCGCCGCTTATATGGGCGGTCTTTGCCCGTTAACCTATCACTCGTGGGCAAAAATGTCCGTGCTTTCCCAGCCGAGAAGATCGAGCTTTGCGCGGGTCGGCAAAAAATCGAAGCAGGCTGCGGCAATTGCGCCACGCCCTTCGCGCAGGAGCATGGCGTCGAGCTTCTCCCGCAAGCCATGCAAATAGAGCACGTCGGATGCCGCATAGGCGATCTGGGCTTCGCTTAGCGAGGCCGCCGCCCAATCCGAGGACTGCTGCTGCTTCGACAAATCCACCCCCAAAAGCTCGCGCACAAGGTCCTTGAGACCGTGCCGGTCCGTGTAAGTACGCACCAGTTTCGAGGCGATTTTCGTGCAATAAAGCGGCGCCGCCATGATGCCGAATGCGGCATAAAGGACAGCGATATCGAAGCGCGCAAAATGAAACAGTTTCGTCACCGCTGGATCGGCGAGAAGCTTGGTGAGATTGGGTGCTTGTTTCTGACCAGCAGCGATTTGCACGACATGTGCGCTGCCATCGCCGCGTGAAAGCTGCACAACGCAAAGCCTGTCCCGTCGCGGCACAAGTCCCAAGGTTTCGGTATCGATCGCAACGCTTGTGCCGAAGTCCAGTCCATCCGGCAGGTCGCCCTGATGCAGGCTGATCGTCGGCGTGCTCGTCATAAGACAGTTCCCCATCAAGCAAATTTCAGCAGTGTCTCGCTAACTCCGATCTAGCGAAAGACTCGGATCTTAAGACATTGGCGCGCAAGGCGAAGCTCTGCTGCCGCCTATCATCCTTCCGAACGCCTGCCAAGCTGGAACCGGCCGCGCAACGTGACGTTCGCCTGCCACCAGAGGAGATTGAGGAGGGAAAACATGCGTTGGAAGATCAGCATATTGGCCCTTGCGGCCGCGCTTTCCATGCCGGTTGGTGC
This sequence comes from uncultured Methylovirgula sp., assembly GCA_964644615.1. Lineage (GTDB taxonomy): Bacteria > Pseudomonadota > Alphaproteobacteria > Rhizobiales > Beijerinckiaceae > Methylovirgula. The sequence goes on from CAZXXA010000004.1 coordinate 104,155, forward strand.
GCAAGCGCAAGGCGTCGTCCGCGGCGCTGAACACGGCGCCGAACGCGGCGCCCACGATGCCGGCCCAGTTGGCGGCGTCGTCGGTGGTGTTGTCGGTGGCGTAACCGGCGGCATCGCAGGCCTGTTGGGCGTCGATGAACGTCCGCGCTTCCGCCATTACGTCGTGGAGCGGCACATCCGGTCCTACGAGTATCCGGGCGAGGTTCGCGTCGGCGTGGTCCTGCCTGCAGAAGGCATCACCTATTACGACGTGCCGCCCGAGTATCACGTGGCACCCGGCTATCGCTATACGGTCGTCGACAATGAGCCGGTTCTTGTCGACAGCCACTATCGCGTCGTCGAGGTCATCGACTGACGACGCGCGCGTCCGCGTAGCGTAAGGGCGTACGCGTTGCGTAACCGCGTGAAGGGTATTGCGTGATCGAACCTCGGCCGGGCCCCTGCTCGCGCCGGGGTTCGTGCGTGTCCGCAGCTTATATCTTCGGCGATTTCACGCTTTTGCACGCATGCTGCTTGGGAAGCATGGTGCCCTGGAGAGGACTCGAACCTCCACGGCTTTCACCACTGGTACCTGAAACCAGCGCGTCTACCAATTCCGCCACCAGGGCATCGGGGCGTAATCCATAGGGGTGCGTTGCAGGGCTTGTCAATCCGGCTTTCACGTCTGTTTGCGGCCTCTCCTAAATGTTTCTTCGCCCCCTCTTCTCAGGCGCTCTTCCTGACGCTTTCGGCGCGATCGAACTTGCTCTAGATCACGATCGCGTTTAGGTCGCCTCGTTCGAAACGCATGTGACGTGATCGATTCCAATAAGTTAGAGCATGCGGTTTCGCGAAAAACCGCTCACACTTTTTCGCTGCATGCTCTAGAAGAGCGGCGCAGTAGGATCGCTTTGACGCTTTGAGAGGTTTTCGTGGCGCGCTCCCCCCGTCTCGTCACCGTTTTCGGCGGTTCCGGCTTTCTCGGCCGTCATGTGGTCCACGCGCTCGCCCGCCGCGGCTGGCGCATCCGCATCGCGACGCGCCGCCCGGATCTTGCCTTTCACACCCAGGTTTCGGGCCGCGTCGGCCAGATTATGCCGGTCCAGGCCAATCTGCGCTATCCGGACTCGATCGCCCTGGCGCTCGCCAATGCCGATGCCGTGGTCAATCTCGTCGGCGTCCTGCGCTCGCAGGGCCCGCAGACGCTCGATGTCATCAATCATCAGGGCGCCCGCGCCGTCGCCGAAGCGGCGAAGGCGGCGGGAATCACCGATCTCGTGCATGTCTCGGCGCTTGGCGCCGCTGCCGACGCGCCCTCCGATTATGCGCGGAGCAAGGCGGCCGGTGAAGCCGCCGTGTCGGAGGTGCTGCCGGGTGCCGTAATCCTGCGCCCATCAATGGTCTTCGGCCCTGAGGATCAGTTCTTCAACCGCTTCGCCGCCATGGCGCGTTTCTTCCCGGCCCTGCCGCTGATCGGCGGCGGCGGTACCAAATTGCAGCCGGTCTATGTCTGCGATGTCGCGGAGGCAATCGCGGTCGCCCTCGACGGCAAAGCGCCCGCCAGTGGGCCCTACGAACTCGGCGGACCTGAGATCGCCACCCTCAAGGACATCATGCAATTCGTCCTGCGGGTCACCGAGCGCAAGCGGCTGCTGGTGCCGCTGCCGTTCGGCCCGGCGCAGGTCATGGGCAGCGCTATCGAATGGGTGATGAACATCTCCTTCGGGCTTTTCCCGCAGCTCTTCGCGCTGAGCCGGTCCGAGGTCGACCTGCTGCAGCGTGACAATACAGTCTCCGCCGCGGCGCAGGCCGAGGGACGCACCTTCACCGGGCTCGGCATCGCGCCGGAAGCCTATGAGGCGCTCACGCCGGCCTATCTCTGCCGTTATCGCAAGACCGGCCGCTTCGCCGAAAATCAGCTCGCCTAAGGCGTAACAGGCTCGCGCCTGCGATTTGGCTGAAAGCTAGAAAGAGGGCGCCCCGCCCTTTATACCAACCGCTTTCAGGCGCTTTTCTCGCGCCCCGACCGGATCAGCAATGAAATTCTCTCTTTCCTGGCTCAAGCAGCATCTTGATACGGATGCCGATCTCGACACGATCGTCGCGACTCTGACGAAAATCGGCCTCGAGGTCGAAGAGGTCCACGATCCGGCAACGCTGCTCCGCGATTTCACCATCGCGGCGGTGCTCGAAGCCAATCCGCATCCGAACGCCGACCGCCTGCGTGTTTGCCGCGTCGATACGGGCAGCGAGGTCCTGCAGGTCGTCTGCGGCGCGCCGAATGCGCGGACCGGCATGAAATCCGTTTTCGCCAAGCCCGGTACCTATATTCCGGCGAAGAAGATCACGCTCGGCAAAGGCGTCATCCGCGGGGTCGAATCGCTCGGCATGCTGTGCTCGGGTGCCGAGCTCGAAATCTCGACCGATCACGACGGCATCATCGATCTGCCGGCAGACGCGCCGGTCGGCGCCGTCTTCGTCGAATGGGCCAGGCTCGACGATCCAGTCATCGACATCAATCTAACGCCGAACCGGCCCGATGCCGCGGGCGTCGCCGGTGTCGCCCGCGATCTCGCCGCGGCGGGTCTCGGCAAGCTCATCACGCCGGAGATCGCACCGGTCGCCGGAAGCTTCCCCTGCCCTGTCGGCGTCTCGCTCGATTTCAGCGCCGCGGACGCACATCTGGCGCCGGCCGTCGCTCTGCGTCTCGTGCGCGGCGTCCGCAATGGGCCGAGCCCGGAGTGGCTGCAAAAGCGGCTGAAGGCGATCGGGCTGCGGCCGATCAATGCGCTCGTCGATATCACCAATTTCCTGACCTTCGACCGCGCCCGGCCGCTGCATGTCTTCGACGCGAAGAAGATCAAGGGCAATATCAGCGTGCGCCGTGCCCGCGCCGATGAAAGGCTGACGGCGCTCGACGGCCGCAGCTATGCGCTCGATGAAAATGTTGTCGTTCTCGCCGACGAACACGGCGTCGAATCGATTGCCGGCATTATGGGCGGCGAAGCCTCGGGCTGCGATGAACAGACGACCGATGTGCTGATCGAAGCCGCGCTGTGGGACCCGGCCAATATCGCGCGCAGCGGCCGCCGCCTCGGCATCGTCTCAGATGCGCGCTATCGCTTCGAGCGCGGCGTTGATCCGGCCTTCATGCTGCCCGGTCTCGATTACGCGACGCGCCTCATCATCGAGTTCTGCGGCGGCACGCCGTCCGAAGTCGTGCTCGCCGGCAAGATCCCCGACGAAACAACTGTGCTGCAATTCCCGTGGAGCGAAGTGCAGCGCCTCACCGGACTGATGCTCGAAATTTCCGAGATGACGATCATTCTCGAAAAGCTCGGCTTCGCGCTCATGCCGCTCGAAGGCAACAGCAATCTCGTCATCGTCAAGGCGCCGAGCTGGCGTCCCGACATTGAGGGGAAGGCCGATATCGTCGAAGAGATCGTCCGTATCGCCGGGCTCGATCGCCTTGCCGCGCAGCCGCTGCCGCATGACGATGCGCATATCGGCGGTCCTGTTCTCAATCTCTCGCAGAAGCGGCGGCGCGCTGCGAAGCGCGCGCTTGCCGGCAATGGCCTTGTCGAAGCGGTCACTTGGTCGTTCCTCTCGCATGAACAGGCGGAATTGTTCGGCGGCGGCAGCGACGCGCTGGTACTCGCCAATCCGATCGCTGCCGATCTCTCCGATATGCGCCCGAGCCTATTGCCGGGCCTCATCGCCGCGGCGAAGCGCAATGCCGATCGCAGCTTCGGCGACATCGCACTGTTCGAAGTCGGCCAGATCTTCAAAGGCATCGAGCCTTCAGACCAGAAGACCGTGGCGAGCGGTATCCGCCGGAAAACAGCACGGCTGATCGGTCCCGGCCGGCATTGGGCCGAAGGCAGCGAAGACGCCGATATTTATGATGCCAAGGCCGATGCTCTGGCACTGCTCGGTTCGCTCGGCGTGCCGCTCGGCGGCTTGCAGATCGTTGCCGACGGACCAAGCTGGTTTCACCCCGGCCGCCGCGGCTCGCTGCAATTCGGGCCGAAGAATATGATCGGCCATTTCGGCGAGATCGATCCGCGCGTGCTTGAAAAGCTCGATGTCGAAGGCCCGATCGTCGGATTCGAGCTGCTGCTCGATGACATACCCGCGCCTAAATCGAAGCCGACAAAGACCAAGCCGCGTCTCGATCTATCGGATTTCATGCCGCTGACGCGCGACTTCGCTTTTCTTGTTGATCTTAGCGTGAAAGCGGCAGACATCGTCAAGGCAGCGCAAGCCGCGGACAAGGTTCTGATCACAGAAGTTAATGTTTTCGACGTCTATGAAGGCAAAGGCATTCCGGAAGGCAAGAAGTCGCTTGCCATAGAGGTCACGTTGCAGCCACGCGACAAGACGCTCACGGATGCTGAAATCGATGCCGTCGCCGGCAAGATCGTGGCTGAGATCACTAAAAAGACCGGCGCCCAGCTACGAGGATGAAGCTTGCGTTATCTACTCTCACTCTTGCTTGCCGTGGCCACGACAGCCGTGCTGCAGACCGGAGCCGGTGCAGCGACAATCAAGGATTGCGAGAAAATCACCGCGCCAGATGCCTACAACCGCTGTCTCGCGTCATATGGACCGGTTGCGCATGAACATGAATTGAAGCCCGTGCCCGCTGGCATCGGCAGCGGCCAGATGATGCATGCGCATCGCCGCGGACATGCGCATTATGCACGTCATGGCAGTCGGCATCACGGCCGCCAGACCATGCAGATCAGCGTCGCACCGAGCAACGGCGCAGCGGATTAAAATTTCAAAGAAATGGTTGTCTCGATCGTCAGCGCGGCGAAGAAGCAATCTGCTGGGATTGCTTCGTTTCGCGGCGTGATAGCGGCCGCCGGACTTACGCCGGCAGCGCGCCCTTCGCCTTTTCGACGATGGCCTTGAAAGCTTCCGGCTGCGCGATCGCGAGCTCGGAGAGCACTTTGCGATCGATCTCGATACCGGCCTTGTTGAGTCCGTCGATGAAACGCGAATAGGTGAGGCCGAATTCACGGACGGCGGCGTTCAGACGCTGAATCCACAGCGCGCGGAACTCACGCTTCTTCACCTTGCGATCGCGCGTTGCATATTGCATCGAGCGATCGACGGCCGCCTTGGCGGCGCGGATCGTATTCTTACGGCGACCGTAAAAGCCTTTGGCAGCCTTCAGGGTCTTCTTATGTTTGGCATGCGATGTGACGCCGCGTTTAACGCGAGCCATGGCAGATCTCCAACTCTATAGCGACAGAAACAAAACGGACGGCGAGGCGACTTTATGCGTTGGGCAAAAAGTACTGCTTCACGTTATCCCCGTCGGTTTTGAACAGAACATTGGTGCCGCGCAGGTTGCGGATCTGCTTGTTCGTACGCTTGATCATGCCGTGGCGCTTGCCGCGCTGGGCATAGACCACTTTGCCGGTGCCGGTCAGCTTAAAGCGCTTCTTGGCACCCGATTTGGTCTTCAACTTGGGCATTTGCTCGTCTCCGTAGTGCGGCTCGGACGCGCCGGTGCTTTTGGCCCCTGATGCTGCGTCAATGTCCGCTTGATTTTTGAGCAGGTCCGGCCTTGCCGGCCCGCTCCCGTTCGTTGCCGAACGAGCGAAAGAACCGCCACGGCAGCCCTGTCTGGCCGGGCGGTTCGAAGGGTGGGGTTATAAGCGCAAAGCCCGCGTCAAGGCAAGGACCTTTGGCAAGTGACCTCTGGCAAGGGCCGATACGTCTTCGGAGGCCGTCACAGCCTTATTTCGGGGCCAGAATCATCACCATCTGGCGGCCTTCCATGGACGGCTCGATCTCGACCTTGGCCATATTGAAAGTCTCGCTGCGGACCCGCTCCAGAAGCCGGTAACCGATATCCTGATGCGCCATCTCGCGGCCGCGGAAGCGGAGGGTCACCTTGACCTTGTCGCCTTCCTCGAAAAACCGCTTAACGGCCTTCATTTTGGTATCGTAATCATGTTCGTCGATGCCGGGACGGAGCTTGATCTCCTTGATTTCGACGACCTTTTGCTTTTTGCGCGCTTCGGCGGCCTTCTTCTGCTCGAGGAAGCGGAATTTTCCATAATCAAGAATTTTGCAGACCGGCGGCTGGGCGGTCGGAACGATCTCGACGAGATCCAAGCCTGCCTCGTCGGCGATTTGCTGCGCTTCGAGAATGGGCACAACGCCGCGATTGTGGCCTTCGGCGTCGATGAGCTGGACTTCGCGGACCCGGATTTCCCGGTTGATACGTGGTCCCTCTTTCTGCGGGGCCTGCGTGCTTTTCATAGGACGGCGAATGGGGTGTTCTCCTCATATAATGAACCTGATCCGGCGGCTCTGACACGAATCGCGTCTTGACGCCCTGCAGCGCCGCCAAACCCATTCGGAAGATTGTGGCAATGCTCGGGGAAGTCAATCCGCACAACGGCCATCAACGCGCAAAGGTCCGGCAAAGTGGCAAAGCATCGACACTTTATCGACACATCACGCCCGCGCTCATGTGGTGGTTCGTGTAAACGTCATTGTGCAAGAATGAGGCAAATCCCTTGATCTTGCGCAGTATTCAAACCGCAAACTGGCGCAGCGAGGTAAGGAGCGCCGTATAGACGGCGAGCGTCTCTCGCTGCATGCGCTCGACCGAAAAGCGCTGCAAGACATGGCGTCGCGCCCGCATCGACAGGGCATCCCGCGCGCTGGCGCCGAACGCCAAAGCCTCATTGATGGCGCCGGCCAGCGCCGCTGCATCGCCTGGCGGCACATGCCAGCCGGTCCGCGCCGCGCCAGCGACATTCGGCGGCGCGAGCACAACTTCCGGCAAAGCGCCGATATTCGTCACCACGACAGGCGTGCCCATGGCCTGCGCTTCCGCAGCGACACGGCCGAACGCCTCAGGCTCGGTCGAGGGGACGGCAACGACCGTCGCCGCCATCAGCGCCGCGGGCATATCGGCGCAGTGCCCGGTCCGGCGGATCACGCCCGCCGGCTGCATCTGCGCCATCGCTGCATCCAATTCCTTGAGATAGCCGGCATGCCCCTGCACATCGCCGACCATGATGAATTTCACGTCCGCAAGGCCGCTCGCGAGCAAATATTGCGCAGCTTCGATGAAGACCTTGTGGCCCTTCCAGGGGGAAAGCCGCGCCGCGAGGAGAACGATCCTGTCGCCCGGCGCAACGCCCCATTCTTGCCGCAAGGCACGGACGCGCGTCGGATCGACCTCGGCCGGATTGAAGGCCGAGAGATCGATACCGCGCTCGATCACCCGCGTGTTCTGCGCCGCCGCCGGGTAGAGCTGCGCGATCCGCGCGGCGATGAAGGCCGAATTGGCAATCACTGTATCGCCGCGCGCCATGATCGAATTATACCGCAACTTCAGAGGGGAATTGCCGGAATAAGCCCCATGGAATGTGGTGATGAACGGGGTATGCGTGCGCCGCGTCGCTCCATAGGCGACCCAGGCCGGGGCGCGCGAGCGCGCATGCACCAGCGACACGCCTTCGGCTTTGATGAAGTCCGCCAGCCGCCTCTGATTGAGCAGCATGGAGATGGGATTTTTGGTCTTTGCCGGAAACGGGTACCAGATGCCGCCTTTGGCCTGCAACTCGCTGACCATGCGACCGCCGGAACTCGCAACGAGAGCGCGGGCGCCCGCGCCAGCCAGTGCCGCAGCTATATCGATCGTCGCGCGCTCAGCGCCGCCGCTCATCAATTCGGGGATGATCTGTAAAATCGTGCATCCCGCGAGAGGATGCTTGCTTTGTTGCCGCAATTCAGCCAAGGCGCCAGGCCACCGCCTGTGGTCGCTCATGGCGGGCATGATGATGGGCGTGGCCGCATCTCTCTTGTGGTGAGTCGACAGGAGACCTGTAAACTCGGATACAACATAGGTTGAGCATAAGAGTGAAGGGCGAGCCGGAGCAAATTGAGATCGCGGCGGACGCGCCTCATCCACAAGTCCTTGCACAATTCCTTGATTGCGGCGAGGCGGTGGCGCGGCGCCGCATTGCCTTTATGCGCCGCGATGCCCGTGCGCATGGTACAGCTTTACCTGGCCTTGTCTGGCTCTGCGGCTTCAAATCCGACATGACATCGACGAAAGCGACGGCGCTCGATCAATGGGCGGCGGCGCAAGGCCGCAGCTTTCTGCGATTCGACTATTCCGGCCACGGCCAATCGGACGGCCGCTTCGAAGATTGTACGATCGGTGATTGGCTCGCCGAGTCGCTTGCCGTCATTCGTGCGCAAAGTACCGGCCCGCAAATCCTGGTCGGCTCGTCGATGGGCGGCTGGCTGGCGCTTCTTTGCGCGCGGGCTTTGGCCGAGGCCGGCGAAGCCAATCGCTTACATGGCCTCGTGCTGATCGCGCCTGCGGTCGATTTCACCGAGAAACTGATCTATGAGCGGTTGTCGCCCGAGGCTCTGCAACAGATCGAAAGCAATGGCGTCTTTCTGCGGCCATCCGCTTATTCGCCGGACCCCTATCCGATCACCAAGCAGCTCATCGCGGAAGGCCGCCAGCATCTTCTCTTCGGAAAAGAAATCCGCACGCACTGCCCTGTCCACATTCTGCAAGGCATGCGGGACGAGGACGTGCCATGGCAGCATGCGACCATGCTGGTCGAGCATCTGGCCGGCGATCCGGTCGTGTTGAGCCTTATCAAGGACGGCGATCACCGCCTGTCGCGGCCTGAAGACCTTATGCGTCTGCAGCAGGCGATCGCGGCTCTGTAGCGCGCCTCTCGTTCGATCTTACTTCGCATCCGGATCGACGCCGAATTCGACGACCGCAGCAAATTCCTTTTGCGCGCCGGGCGGCGGCGACGGAAACGGCGCGGCGCGCTCGACAAGTGCGAGGCTTTCGACATCGAGCGCCGTATCGCCGCTCGATTGGATCAGAGTCACTTTGCGCACATGGCCCTTCTCGTCGAGCGCGAAGGCGATCACCGACGACCCATGCGCACCGCGCTTGCGCGCTTCTTCAGGATAATTCTTCGCGAGCTCGAGCTTGCTGAACACAAGCGTCTTATAGGCAACCGCAAGGTCGCCATCATCGCTTGGCGCCGGCACGGCCACGGCCTGCTTGATGGGATCATCGTCCGGGGGCACCGGCAAAGCGGCCTCCGCCTCCTCTTTCGACGGCCTTAGGCCGAACGCCGAATTGGGCTGCCCATTGATGGCCTGATCGAAAAGCTGCTGCTGCGAAGGCGTCAGCTGTTGCGGCTGCGCGGCCGCAAGCTGTTGCGCCGGAGCAGCAGCGGATTGCGGCTCTTCGGCTGGTTTAGGAGGCTCCTGCTTTGCCGGCTCGGCCTTGGCCCCTTCCGCCTTGGCTGCTTCAGTCTTGGCAGGCTCGGCTTGGGACGGCTCCGCCTTTGCCTGCTCCTTGGCGGGCTCGGGCTTTGCCGACTCAGGTTTCACCGGCTCGGGCTTTGGAGGTTCAAGCTTCAAATCAGGTTTAGCAGCTTCCGGCTTTGGTGGGTCTGCCTTGTCTTCCTTAGCGGGCTCGGGCTGCGTGGCAGGCGGCTTCGGTGGCTCAGCGGCCTTGGCTTCTTGTTTGGGCGATTCGGCCTTGGGAGGCTCAGATTTGGCAGGTTCAGATCTGGCAGGCTCCGCCGGTTTCGCCGCTTCTGCAGCTTTCTGGTCGGGCTTGGCTTCCCCCTTCTGGGGTGGTGGCGACTTGCTCTCCGGCAGCGCGGACTGTGCCTGAGCCTGTTCCTGAGGCTTGTCTTGAGGCTTAGGCTTCTGGGCTTCCTTCGCCTTCTTGGGCTCTTTGGGCTTCTTGGCCTTTTCGGTCCTGTCGGGCTTCTTCGGTGTGTCCTTCAATTCCGGCGGCGGCTGGGTGACGAGCTCGACCGGGATCTCCTGCGCCAAATCGATTTTCGGCGCCGGAAGGCCTTCCAGGAAATTCAGCAGGCCGAGAACGCCAATGTGCAGGACGAGGCTCACGAGGAGCAGCTTCGCCAGCTTCCGAAAGGGAATGCGGCTCTTGCCGACCCCGAGCCCGTCAAGGAATCGCTGCCCCGGATCGAGGCGCAATTCCGGCGCGGGCAAATGAGGTAAGGCACCACTCATCGCATCAAACCGCACAAAGTAATGCACGGGCAAAGCCGGCGAACCTTCGCCCGTGATCCAAGACAGTCAGCGCATCCTAGCGCACAAATCCCAGAACGTCCTTGACCGCAGCCATGGTCTCGCGGGCCAGCACCCTGGCCCGATTGGCGCCATCCGCGAGGACGCCGTCGATATGGCTGACGTCCTGCGTCAAGCGCTTCATCTCATCGCTGATGGGGGCGAGCTTGGCGACCGTCAGATCGACCAAGGCCGATTTGAAGGTCGAGAAATTGCCGCCGCCAAAATCGTGCAGCACCTGTGCTTTTGTTTGACCGTTAAGTGCGGCAAAAATGCCGACGAGATTGTCGGCTTCCGGCCGCTTTTCGAGCCCTGCGACTTCGCTCGGCAGCGCGTCCGGATCAGTCTTCGCCTTGCGGATTTTCTGCGCGATCGTCTCGGCATCGTCGGACAGATTGATGCGCGAATTGTCGGACGGGTCCGACTTCGACATTTTCTTCGTTCCGTCACGCAGGCTCATGACGCGCGTTGCGACGCCCTGGATCAGCGGCTCCGGCAGGGGAAAGAACATCTCGCCATGGCCGTTCGCCGCGATGGATTCGGAGAAGTCGAGATTGAATTTCTGCGCAATGTCGCGGGCGAGTTCGAGATGCTGCTTCTGATCCTCGCCGACCGGCACATGGGTCGCGCGGTAGAGCAGAATGTCCGCCGCCATGAGGCACGGATAAGCGAAGAGACCGACAGAGGCGTTCTCGCGGTCCTTGCCGGCCTTTTCCTTGAACTGCGTCATGCGGTTGAGCCAACCCATGCGGGCGACGCAGTTGAACACCCAGGCCAGCTCGGCATGTTCGGCGACCTGGCTCTGATTGAAGACGATATGTTGTTTCGCGTCGACGCCCGCCGCGATGAAGGCGGCCGCGACTTCCCGGATGCTTGCTTTCAGCTCGACGGGATTTTGCGGAATCGTGATCGCGTGCAAATCGACGACGCAATAAATGCAGTCGTGCGTTCTCTGCAATTCGACAAATCGCGTGATGGCACCGAGATAATTTCCCAGGTGCAGATTGCCGGTCGGCTGCACGCCGGAAAATACGCGCGGATGGAATTCGACCATGGATCAAAAAGGCTCCGAAATGAGCGGCGGGCCTGCTTATCGCGCCGTGAAGCCGGCGTGGCAAGCCAAGATCACGGAAGATCGCGGAAATGCGTCGTATCCGGCAATCCGGCGGCATTTTCAGCCGATGAGACGCATTTGCCTCACAGAATGAAACGGCTCAAATCGGCGTTGCGGGCGAGATCGCCAATATTCTTTTCAACGAATTCGCCGTCAATCGTAATCGCCTCGCCGAAACGATCGGGCGCGGTGTAGCTGATCTCGTCGAGCACCCGCTCCATCACGGTCTGCAGCCGCCGCGCGCCGATATTCTCGACGCTGGCATTGACCTGCACGGCGATCTTGGCGATCGCGCTCACCGCCGCCGGCGTGAAATTCAAGGTCACGCCTTCCGTCTGCATCAGCGCCTCATATTGCTTGATGAGGCTCGCTTCCGTCTCGACCAGAATGCGGCGGAAGTCGTCCTCATCGAGCGAGGAAAGCTCGACTCGGATCGGCAGGCGGCCTTGCAGCTCCGGCAGAAGATCGGAGGGTTTTGCCACATGGAAGGCGCCCGAGGCGATGAAGAGGATGTGATCCGTCTTCACCGCACCGTGCTTCGTCGTCACCGTCGTGCCTTCGATCAAGGGCAGAAGATCGCGCTGCACGCCCTCGCGCGACACATCGGCGCCGGAGCGCCCTTCCCGGCCGCAGATCTTGTCGATCTCATCGAGGAACACGATGCCGTTATTCTCGACCTCGTGAAGCGCCTGCTGCACGATCTGGTCCTGATCCATCAGCCGGTCGCTCTCTTCCGCAATCAGCGGCTCGACGGCATCCTTGACGAGCATGCGGCGCGGCTTCGTCGTCTTGCCCATCGATTTGCCGAAAATATCGCCGATCGAGATCGCCCCGATCGAAGCACCGGGCATATTCGGCAATTCGAACATCGGCATCCCGCTCGATGGCTGCGCCAATTCGAGTTCGACCTCCTTGTCGGCCAATTCGCCATCACGCAGGCGCTTGCGGAAGGAATCGCGCGTCGCCTGGGAGGCATGCTGGCCGACGAGCGCATCGAGCAGCCGCTCCTCCGCCGCGAGCGATGCGCGGGCTTGCAGCGCCTTGCGCTTGTCCTGCTTCACCATGCTGATCGCGATCTCGACGAGATCGCGGACGATCTGTTCGACGTCGCGGCCGACATAGCCGACTTCGGTGAATTTCGTCGCCTCCACCTTGAGAAAGGGCGCATTGGCGAGCTTGGCGAGGCGGCGGGAAATCTCCGTCTTGCCGCAGCCGGTCGGCCCGATCATCAGAATATTCTTGGGCATGACCTCTTCGCGCATCGTGCCTTCGAGGCGCAGGCGCCGCCAGCGATTGCGCAAGGCGATGGCTACAGCCCGTTTCGCCTGTTTCTGACCGACGATGAAACGATCAAGTTCGGAGACGATCTCGCGCGGGGAAAAATCAGTCATGATGCTGGAACATGGGAGTGAGGAAGCCGAAGGACCAGGGCCTGCGGCAGCAGACGAAGAAGGCCGCGCCTGAGCGGGCGCCACAACGCGCTCAGGAACAGGATGAAGAAGCCGAGCGCCAGGAGCATCTCGGCCGGCGTATTGCTGGTGAATCCGTTACGACTCAACAGGGTTCCAAAGGCGATGCCCGCATAGGTCAAGCCCGAGACCAGCAGCGCGCGGCGGTCGATGATCAGTGAGACGAGACCGAGGCCGAAAAAGATCACCAGCACGATCGCCGCCGCATGGCTGTCGAGCGGCGCGAGGCTCGTGGTCGGATCGAGTGGATGGCGCGAGACCATCGCCAAAAGCGGATGCACGATCAGCGGCGCGGCGAGAAGATGCAACCAGAAGGCGATGTCGGTGCGGCGCGTCTGCCGCTCGAGATCCGACATGTCGAAGCGCATGGCGACGAGAAAGACGACGATACCTGCGGCTAGCATGAGCCAGTTGAACAGGTGCATCGCTGCGTCGGGAGCCAACCAGAAGACGAGGCCGAGGAGCGTCGCGATCAGCGCCGCACCCATCGCTGCAATGGTGATCGGCACGCGGAAACGCCAATAATGCACGCTGGTCAGAGCAGCTGTTGCAACACCCGCCGCCGCGATGCTCGTCGCATTGACGACGAACCAGCCGAAACGATCGGTCGGATGCCACCAATGCATCGGCGCCGTGGGATCGAGCTCGCCAACGCCCTGCATCGCGGCCATGAAGATACTGCCGGAAAACAGACCGAGCAGGACGATGCTCGGCAGCGCAAGGCGTAGCCGACGGCTGAACAATTCGGCGGCAATCCAGGCAAGCACGGCAAGCGCCGCCCACATGCCGGCCACGCCGATCTGGCGGACAAGGAGATAGGCGGCGGAGCTGAAGAATAGTCCGATGCCGAGGGTGACGAAAATATCGGCGAAGCTGGTGACGAAGCGGAGCGCCTCATCGTCCTGCCGGTTGACGGTCGCTTCGAACGGCAGTGGCGGCGGCTTCGCCGTGACTGCATTCGTTGTTTCCGAAATGGGGGGCGGTGGCGGCGGCAGCGCTTCCTGTGACGCGGGCGTCTCCGCGGCAAGCGCACGCAACGCCTCCGCCTGCTCGGCCGAAATGACGCCGCGTTCGATCGCCTGCGAAAGGGCTGCCTCGGAAATCATGGCAGGCTTTCGATCACTACGTTGCGATTGGTGTAGACGCAAATATCAGCGGCAATTTCGAGCGCCTTGCGTGCAATCGCTTCCGCATCGAGATCGGTATCGATCAGGGCGCGTCCGGCGGCGAGCGCATAATTGCCGCCCGAGCCGATCGCCATGACGCTGCCGCCAGCGCTCGTCTCGGGTTCCAGCACATCGCCGGTGCCGGTGAGCACGAGGCCGGCATCTTTGTCGGCGACAAGCATCATTGCTTCGAGGCGGCGCAGATAGCGATCGGTGCGCCAATCCTTGGCGAGTTCGACGCAGGCGCGGATGAGCTGCCCCGGATATTGATCGAGCTTGGCCTCGAGCCGTTCGAAGAGCGTGAAAGCATCGGCGGTGGCGCCGGCGAAACCGCCGATCACATCGCCCTTGCCGAGGCGGCGAACCTTGCGCGCATTGCCCTTGATGATCGTCTGGCCGATGCTGACCTGGCCGTCGCCGCCGATCACCGTCCGCCCGCCCTTTCGCACCATCACGATGGTGGTCGCATGCCAGCCGCTTGCGGCGTGTCCTGGCGGATCGTCAAACATTCGCGCTACCCGGGAAAGAGAGGCCCCAACACCGGCCACAAGCCGCAGCCGGCCATCGCCTTTGCCGCCCGCCGCACCATCTATGGGGGCGGACCGCCCGATGCAAGAGCCGTAAAGCCAATGGTCAGCAGGCTTTATGAACCATAAATCGCAGCGGAATGGCGCCAGTGGGGCGCCGCTTCGCGAAAAATTTCCCCTTTACGGACAAATGTTCTAGTACCGGGCAGGTTAACGAGAGGACGAGCCTCGCCATAATGCGCAAAGCCTATGTGTCGCGCCAGACCATGGAGACCCAGATCGAGGTCCATGTCGACCTCGACGGGACGGGTCGCGCGCAAATTTCCACCGGAGTGGGTTTTTTCGATCATATGCTGGAGCAGCTCGCCCGGCATTCGCTGATCGACATGGAGATCACCACCAAGGGCGATCTGCATATCGACGCCCATCACACGGTGGAAGATACTGGCATCGCGCTCGGCCAAGCGCTGCGGCAGGCACTCGGCGAGATGCGCGGCATCACCCGTTTTGCCGATGCGCTGATCCCGATGGACGAAACACTCACGCGGATCGCCATCGATCTATCCGGCCGGCCCTATCTGGTCTTCAAGTCGGTTTTCCCGCGCGCCAAGATCGGCGACTTCGATACCGAGCTGGTGCGCGAATTCTTCCAGGCGCTCACCGTGCATCTCGGCATGAATTTGCACATCGAGACGCTTTACGGCGAGAATTCGCACCATATCTCGGAATCGAGCTTCAAGGGTGTCGCCCGCGCGCTGCGCCAGGCGATCACCGTCGATGCGCGGCAGGCGGGCGAGATTCCGTCGACCAAAGGCACGTTGTGACCTCTTTGTCGCACTCGGATCGTTTCTGTTCCAACCGGTAGCGTCCGCATGTCCGTCTACACAGTGCAAGCGCCGCTCGGCCCGATCGGCGAGATCGATTACCCGAAAGCCGTCTTCCTGCGCGAAGGCTTCTCCTGGGGCGCCTTCTTCTTCGGCATCTTCTGGCTTCTCTGGCGCCGGCTGTGGATCACCGCAATCCTCTGGCTCGTCGTCTGGGGGCTGCTCCTCAGGCTCGCAGCGCCGTATCTTTCCGACGGCAGCCTCTTCCTCATCCTGCTGGCGCTGCAATGTCTGCTCGGCCTCGAAGGCCGTGCGCTGATCCGTCACAAGCTCGCGCGCCAGTATTATCAGTTCCTCGATGTCGTCTCGGCCAAGGGGCTTGAAACAGCCGAGCGGCTGTTTTACGCGCGCGTTCCGGCCGTTGCCGAGGAATTGGGCCGGCAGACACCGCCCACACCGCATGTGCCGCCGCAGAACCCCGACGTGCTCGGTCTCTTCCCGCAGCCGGAGTTGCGCAGGTGAGTGGACAAGCGAACGGAAAAGCGAGCGAGACGGCGCGTACCGTCATCATCGATTACGGTTCGGGCAATTTGCACTCCGCGCATAAGGCTTTCGAACGCGCAGCGCGCGAAGCCGGGCTCGCGACAACGATCAGTGTCAGCGGCGATCCGGAGGATGTCCGCCGCGCCGAACGCATCGTGCTGCCGGGTGTCGGCGCTTTCGCCGATTGCAAACGCGGCCTCGCCGCCGTCCCCGGCATGATCGACGCGCTGACCGAAGCGGTCGAGAACAAGGGCCGGCCGTTTCTCGGCATCTGCGTCGGCATGCAGCTGATGGCGACGCGCGGCCTCGAACATGAGGTGACGCCTGGCCTCGGCTGGATTTCGGGCGATGTCGCGGCGATTGCGCCGTCCGACAAGACGCTGAAGATCCCGCATATGGGCTGGAACACGCTCGACGTCGCGCGGCCGCATCCGCTTCTCGCTGGCATCCCGACGGGCGAAGCGGGATTGCACGCCTATTTCGTGCATTCCTATACCTTCACCGGTCTCACCTCGCAGGAGCTGATCGCTTCGACGAACTACGGCGGTGACATCGTCGCCATTGTCGGCAGAGACAATATGGTCGGCACGCAATTCCATCCCGAAAAGAGCCAATCGATGGGCCTCGCGCTCATCGGCAATTTCCTGCAGTGGCAGCCGTGATCCTCTATCCAGCTATCGATCTCAAATCCGGACAATGCGTGCGCCTCTACCAGGGCGACATGGATCAGGCGACCGTCTTCAACGCCGACCCGGCGGCGCAGGCTGAGGCCTTCGAACGCCAGGGCTTCACGCATCTGCATGTCGTCGATCTCGACGGCGCCTTCGCCGGCAAGCCGGTGAATGCGCAGGCCGTCGATGCCATTCTGGCGCGGGTCAGAATGAAGGTGCAGCTCGGCGGCGGCATCCGCGATCTCAAGACACTCGAAGCCTGGCTCGATAAAGGCATCGAGCGGGTCATCATCGGCACGGCCGCGGTGCGCGATCCCGATTTCGTGCGTGAAGCCGCCCGCGAACATCCGGGCCGCGTTGCCGTCGGCATCGATGCCAAGGACGGCAAGGTCGCGGTCGAAGGCTGGGCGAAGACATCCGAGATGACGGCCGTCGAACTCGGCCGCCGCTTCGAAGATGCCGGCGTCGCTGCTATCATCTATACCGACATCACCCGTGACGGCGCCTTGCAGGGGCTCAACCTCGCCGCGACTGTCGCGCTCGCCAATGCGGTGGCGATCCCAGTCATCGCCTCGGGCGGTCTCGCCTCCCTCGCCGACATCGAGCGGCTCGTCGAGCCGCAATGCGCCAAACTGGCGGGCGCCATCGCCGGCCGGGCGTTGTATGATGGGCGGCTCGATCCCGCCGCCGCTCTGGCGCTGCTGGCGCGTCAGGAGAAATCGCTTGCTTAAATCGCGTCTCATTCCCTGCCTCGATGTGAAGGACGGGCGCGTCGTCAAGGGCGTCAATTTCGTCGATCTGCGCGATGCCGGCGATCCGGTGGCTTGCGCCTCAGCCTATGATGCCGCGGGTGCCGACGAGCTTTGCTTTCTCGACATTACGGCGAGCCATGAGGACCGCGGCATCATTCTCGATGTCGTGCAGCGGACGGCGGAAGCCTGTTTCATGCCGCTCACCGTCGGCGGCGGCGTGCGCACGATCGACGATATCCGCAAGCTGCTGCTAGCCGGCGCCGACAAGGTCTCGATCATGACGGCGGCGGTCGAGAACCGCGACTTCGTCCGCATCGCGGCGGAGAAATTCGGCAATCAATGCATCGTCGTCGCGATCGACGCGAAGCAGACCGCGCCCGGCAAATGGGAAATCTTTACCCACGGCGGACGCCGCCCGACCGGCCTCGACGCCATTCAATATGCGCGGGAAGTCGCGAGCCTTGGTGCTGGGGAGATCCTTCTGACCTCAATGGACCGCGACGGCACGAAGTCAGGCTTCGATATTGCCCTCACCCGTGCTGTCGTCGATGCCGTCCCCGTGCCGGTCATCGCCTCGGGCGGCGTCGGCACGCTCGATCATCTGGCCGAAGGCTTGCGCGAGGGCGGCGCCAATGCGGTGCTCGCGGCATCTATCTTCCACTTCGGCGAATTCTCGATCGCCGAAGCCAAGGATTATATGGCGCGCTGCGGCCTCGACATGCGGCTCGACCGCCGGGCCGCTGCGGCGGCGGCATGAGCGAGAAGCCGGCAATGAGCGATTTCAGCCTCGCAGATCTCGAAGCCATCATCGCCGCGCGCGCTGGCGCGACGGCCGAAGCGTCCTACACCAAGTCATTGCTCGATGCGGGTCCGGCACGTGCCGCCAAGAAAATGGGCGAAGAAGCCGTCGAGACCGTCATCGCCGCGATCGAAGGCGACAGTAAAGCGCTCGTCTCGGAGAGCGCCGATTTGCTCTACCATTTGCTGGTTCTCCTGCGCACGCGCGGCCTATCGCTCGCCGATGTCTTGGCGGAACTCGAGCGCCGCACCTCGCAATCGGGACATGCCGAAAAGGCGTCACGCCAAAACTGAAGCCAGAGCTGGCATCTGCGCAAAGCCTATGGATTTGCTCAAGACTGCAAACGTCGCGCATGCCGATCCATTCCGAAAGGAAGATGGACCGGGATTTGGAGAAATGCGTCTGGCATATTAAACAGAAAGACCGCTCAACCACGCATCCCCAGGTGGAAACTGAGGAAAGAAGCCGAGCCCGACGACAGAATGGACGAACGCGTCAAGGTCCCGCCAGTGCTCTCGCCCTATCATCACTTCACGCGCAGTGAATGGGCGGCCTTGCGCGCCGACACGCCGCTGACCCTGACGCTGGACGATTTGAGCAAGCTGCGCTCGCTCGACGATCCAATCTCGCTCGAAGAAGTCATCGCCATCTATCTGCCGCTGTCGCGCCTGCTCGCGCTTTATGTTGCGTCGACGCAAGGGCTCTTCAAAGCGACGCAGCGCTTTCTCGGCGCCGAAGACGGCAAGATGCCTTACATCATCGGCGTCGCCGGTTCGGTTGCCGCCGGTAAATCGACACTGGCGCGTGTGATGCGCGCACTGCTGTCGCGCTGGCCGAACACCCCCAAAGTCGAACTCGTGACGACCGACGGCTTTCTCTATCCGAATGCCGTGCTCGAAGCCGACGGGCTGATGGACAAGAAGGGCTTTCCGGAAAGCTATGACGGCGCCGGCTTGCTGCGTTTCCTTTCCGATGTGAAAGCCGGTACGCGCAATGTTCACGCCCCCGTCTATTCGCATCTGACTTATGACGTTCTGCCGGGCGAATTTGTCAGCGTCGATCGCCCGGACATTTTGATCGTCGAAGGTCTCAATGTTTTGCTGCCCGGCAAAGCGCCGAAAGACGGTCGCGCAGCGCCCTTCGTTTCTGATTTTTTCGATTTCTCGATTTATCTTCATGCCGAGGATGCGGAGCTGGAGCGCTGGTATGTGTCCCGCTTCATGCGGCTGCGCGAGACGGCCTTCCGCGATCCGCGGTCCTATTTCAGCAAATATGCCGATCTCGATGACGCAACGGCAGAAGCGACGGCGCGGGATATCTGGTCGCGCATCAATTTGCGCAATCTGCATGAAAATATTTTGCCCACGCGTGCCAGAGCCAATCTCGTGCTCACGAAAGGCGCGAGTCACATGATTGAAGAAGTGGAATTGCGTAAGCTTTGACTTTTTCCGGTTGCCGACGTTTTTAGGCAATGCTAGCCATAAATCACATTAGGGAACGGTAGTTCATTCATCTGAACTCCGGGGGGAGAAAGGCAGACCCGTGAGCACGGATTTCCCGGCTCAGGTCGAGGCGGCTGCCATGAATGCAGCTCTGCCGGAGAGCGCAGTGCCCGCGCTCATCCGTGGCTTCGCTATTCTCGACCTCATCTCACATTCGCCAGGCCTGGATTTCACTTCGATCCATTCGCGCCTCGGCCTGCCGAAGAGCAGTACCCACAATCTCCTCGTCACTTTGTGCCGGCTGGGCGTGCTCCAACAACAATCGGACCGCAGCTATGTGCTGGGCCTCCGCCTGACCGAACTCGGCACATTCGCGGCCGGTCAGCGCTTTATCGAAAAGGAATCCGTCCCGCTGCTGCGCGCCTTGGCGCGCGAGGAACGGTTGACCTGCCATCTCGGTGTCCGCGAGGGCCGCGAGGCTGTCTATCTCTCCAAATGCGAAAGCGACCAGCCGATCAAAGTCGACTCCTGGGTCGGCAAGCGGTTTCCGCTGCACAGTTCGGCGCTCGGCAAAGCGCTTCTCGCCTGGCTGCCGCCGCATGAGTTGAACCGCGCGATTGACGAGATCGACTGGGACAAGCGGACGACAAATACGATCGGCCGGCCGGAAGATTTGCAGTCGCATCTCGCGCTCGTCCGCGCCCAGGGGTTCGCGACGGATGATGAGGAGAACATCACCAGCATCCGCTGCGTGGCCGCGCCCGTCTTCGACCTCAAAGGCGGCGTCGTAGCCGCAATCAGCGCGATCGGCACCGTGCTGCAGCTCGACAAAGCCCGCTTCGATCAATTGGCGCCGCGGCTCATCGCCGTCGCCAGCGAGATCTCGCGCCGGTCTTTCGGGACAAAGGACGACGAGCGGAGGACGCTGCGGACCTCGCGCTCTGCCTGAGCATGTTCCGGAAAAGTTGATCGACTTTTCCGACAGAGGACATGCTCCATTGAACCGAGCCGATTTGTCCAGATTAAATGGATCGCGAAGCGATCGCATTTGATCGGGATCAGTCTAGAGCGTGAAACCGCTTTCGGCGGCAAGCGCCTTGAGATCCTGCTGCGGCCGCGCGCCGTAATGCTGGATGATCTCGGCGGCGGCGAGCGCGCCGAGACGGGCGCAATCCGAAAGGCTTTGCTCGCGTACCAGACCCGTCAGAAACCCGGCAGCGAAGAGATCGCCTGCACCCGTCGTGTCGATGACCTTCTCGACCGGATAAGCATTGACCGAATGGGTCTGTTCGCGCGTGACGACGAGCGAGCCTTTCTCCGAACGCGTGACGACACCCAAAATATCTTCATTGCGCAATTGCGCGACGGCAGTATCGAAGTCCGATGTCTCGAAGAGCGAATGCAATTCGCTCTCGTTAGCAAAGAGAATATCGAGCTTGCCCTCGCGGATGAGGCCCAGAAATTCGTCGCGATAACGGTCGACGCAGAAAGCATCCGAGAGGCTCAGCGCAACGCGGCGCCCCGCGGCATGCGCTAGATCGCTGGCCTTCAGAAAAGCTTTCTTCGCTTCCGGCGGGTCCCAGAGATAGCCTTCGAGATAGGTGATCTCCGCCGCTTCGACGAGCGCCGGATCGACATCGGCCGGCGTCAGATTTTGGCAGGCGCCGAGAAACGTGTTCATCGTGCGCTGCCCATCGGGCGTCACCAGCACGAGACAACGGGCGCTTGCTGCGCCGTCCTTCGCCGACGTTGATTTGAACACGACCTTGGCGGCGCGGATGTCATGCGCGAAAACATCGCCGAGCGGATCGGCTTTCACTTTGCCGATGAAGGCGGTTTGGCAGCCGAGATGCGCCGCGCCGACGATCGTATTGGCAGCCGAGCCCCCGGAGACGATCGTCGTCTGGCCCATGGCAGCATAGAGCTTTTCGGCCGTGGCCTCGTCGACGAGCTGCATCGCGCCTTTGTGCAGATCATGCTTGGCGAGAAAATCATCGTCGCTCGGCGCGATGACATCGACAATCGCATTGCCGAGGCCGAGAATTTCTAACTGTGTATTGGACATGAAAGACGGCCATCCGTGAAAGGGCCGCGACCTTTCGCATCGCGTTATCCGCCGGTCAAGGTCTGGCGCGACACGGTCCGGCAGATACCGCCTGTTGTGGCCAGGTGACCTTTATTTGAAGCTTTGCGCTCGTTTACGCCGCGAGATCGGCGACAACGGCGTCGAGAACCGGAAAGCCCTCGGCGCTGACGCGCAGGCGGCCTGCGGGCGTCATCTCGACCATGCCGTCGGCGATGAGCGACGAGATGCGGGCCGGATCGAGGCTGCGCCCCGCCACCGCCTCGAAACGCGCCGGTTCGATGCCTTCGGAGAGACGCAGGCCCATCAGCAGGAATTCGTCGCCCTGTTCTTCATCCGTCAGCAGCTCGTCTTCGATGAGCGCATGGCCATCGGTCTCGACGACCGTGAGCCACATTTCCGGATGTTTCTCGGTCGCTTGCGCACGACGGCCTTTCGGCGTCGCGACGCGGCCATGTGCACCGGGGCCGATGCCGATATATTCGCCATAGCGCCAATAGATGAGATTGTGCCGGCTCTCGCCGCCCGGACGTGCGTGATTGGAGATTTCATAGGCGGGCAGGCCCGCCGCATCCATCATCTCCTGCGTCGCGTTCCAGAATTCGCGGCCGAGATCGGCGTCCGGCAATTTGAGTTTGCCGGCGCGATCGAGCCGCTCGAACATCGTGTCGGGCTCGATCGTGAGCTGATAGAGCGAGAGATGATCGGCGACGCGCGACAGCGCCTGGCGCAGTTCCATCTTCCACTGGGTGACGCTCTGCTGCGGCCTGCCATAGATAAGATCGAAGGAATAGCGCGGAAAGATTTTCGACGCGGTCTCGACGGCGGCCAAAGCTTCCGATGCGGTGTGCAGACGGCCGAGTTGTTTCAAATCCGCATCGTTCAGCGATTGGACGCCGATCGAGACCCGATTGACGCCGGCATCGCGATAGCCGCGGAAACGCCCGGCTTCGACGCTCGACGGATTGGCTTCGAGCGTGATTTCGAGATCGGGTTCAAGGGGCCAAAACTGGCCGATCGC
Source organism: uncultured Methylovirgula sp. (assembly GCA_964644615.1). Classification (GTDB taxonomy): domain Bacteria; phylum Pseudomonadota; class Alphaproteobacteria; order Rhizobiales; family Beijerinckiaceae; genus Methylovirgula. Next base: position 126,664 of record CAZXXA010000004.1, read on the forward strand.
TTCGAGGATGGCACCGACCGTCTCGGGCTTCATCAGCGATGGCGTGCCGCCGCCGAAAAAGATCGAGCGGACCCTGCGGCCTTTGGTGAATCTCGCGCGATGCGCCAACTCTGCCTTGAAGGCGGCCACAAAGCGCTTCTCGTCAACGGGCTCGGCCCGGACGTGGCTGTTGAAATCGCAATAAGGGCATTTCGACAGGCAAAATGGCCAATGCACGTAAATGCCAAAGCCAGGATCCGCCAGGGATGGAAAGCGATTCGCCATGCCGCTTTATCTCATGGCGCGGCGGCGAGGTCACTAGCGGGAACCTGTCTCTCCCCATTCTGCCCAGGCTTCCTGACCGAAATCACACAGCAAGCGCAACGGCGGCGGCGCTGCGCTTGCGGATTGAAGGGGCCACGGCTGGCGCTGCAGCCTCCGCCGCCCAGAGGTGCTGGGCGGCATAGGCGCGCCAGGGCCGCCAGCCCTCTGCCCGCGCCAAAAGCGCTTTTGGCGTCGGCGCCGTGCCGGTCAGCTTCGCGACAGCCCGGATGAGGCCGAGATCGGCGGCCGGAAACGCGTCCGGCTCGCGCAATTCGCGCATGGCGATGTAATGGGCTGTCCATTCGCCGACGCCCGCAAGCTTGCGCAGTCGCGCAATCGCTTCGTCGAGCGAGGCCTGCGGTCCAAAGATCGCCGGGTTGGCGGCGACATCGGCGGCGAGCGCAGCAAGGGCGGCAGCACGCGTCCGCGGCAAGCCCAGCGTCGCGAGATCGGCTTCAGCAAGCGCCGCAGGTTGTGGGAAGACATGCGTCAATTCCTCAAAGCCGCTGCGATCGATATCGAGCGGCGCGCCCAAACGCGCAACCAGCCGGCCGGCGATCGTGCGCGCCGCAGCCACCGAAATCTGCTGGCCGAGCAGCGCACGCACGGCGAGTTCGAAACCATCCCAGGCGCCCGGCACGCGCAGACCTGGACGCTGCTCGAGAAGCGGCGCAAGAAGTTTGTCTTCGGTGAGATGCGCGGCAATCGCTTGCGGGTCCGCCGCAAGATCGAAGACGCGGCGCAGCCGTGCGATGATCTGCGGCAGCAGGACAAGACGCGGAAAGCGGATCGTCACGCGCAATGCGTTACCGTCTGCCTTCTGCACATGGACGATGCCTTGCGCGCCATCGATGGCGATCGTGCGCGCGTAACTCGTCTCATCGACGCGTTCGATGCCGGGAATGGCGCGCTTGCGCAGGAAAGCGAGAATGGCGCCCCAATCATAGGGCGGCCGATAACTCAGAGTGAGGCAGACATCGCCAGCGACGGCTGCTGCACGCAGGGCGCCGCTGCGGCGCAGGCTCGCCGGCGGGCGACCGAACATCTGCCGGAAGCTTTCATTGAAGCGGCGCAGGCTGCCATAGCCTGCGGCCAGGGCCACTTCGGTCATCGGCAGATCGGTTTCATGAATGAGCTGTTTGGCGAGATGCACGCGGCGCGTCTGCGCCACCGCAATCGGCGAAGCGCCGAGATGCTGGCGGAACAGGCGCCGGAGCTGGCGTTCGCCCAAGCCAAGCCGCTCGGCAAATTCCGCAACATTCGCGCCATCGAGGCCGCCCTCTTCGATCAGGGCAAGTGCGCGCGAGACCGAATTCGACGTACCGCGCCAGGCGGCAAGCTCGGGCGCCGTCTCGGGACGGCATCGCAGACAAGGCCGGAACCCTGCTTCCTGCGCCGCCGCAGCGGAGGGATAAAACAGCACATTCTTCTGTTTCGGCGTCGGCGCCGGGCAGATCGGCCGGCAATAGATTCCGGTGGTCTTGACCGCGGTGAAGAAAGTGCCGTCAAAACGCGCATCGCGCGCGCAAACGGCACGGTAGCAGGCATCATGGTCGAGCATCATGCGCCTATATGATGACGGTCGCCGCGCCTGTCTGGCGGAATTCGGACCTGAACCATGCATTGTCGGATTATGCCGTTCATGTCCGAAAATGGCGAGCGGCCGAGGGCGGTTTCCGGCAGGATCAGGCCATGAATCAGGAGAATCGCATGTTGGCTCCCCTCACCTTCAAGCTTGAGCATATGCCGAGCCCGGTCGGTACGCTCGAGCTCGTTACCGACAGCCAGGACCGGCTCCATGCGCTGCAATGGGGCGCTGGCGAGGCCGCGCTCGCCGCGCATCTGAAACGCCATTACGGCGCTGGCGTCCGCCTCGAGACCCACGACAGCGGACACAGCGCGGCATGGCAAGCGCTCGAAGACTATTTCGCCGGCGATCTGCACGCGACCGAACGCGTATCCGTCGCGGGTGCCGGAACGGCCTTCCAGCGCGATGTCTGGGCGGTGCTGCGCACGATCCCTGTCGGTCAGACGCTGAGCTATGGCGCGCTCGCCGCGAAAATCGGCAAGCCCAAGGCAATGCGCGCGGTGGGCCTGGCCAACGGCGCCAATCCGATCGCCATCGTCGTGCCCTGCCATCGCGTCATCGGTGCCGACATGTCGCTCACCGGTTTCGGCGGCGGCCTCGACCGCAAGCGCTGGCTTCTCTCTCACGAACGCGCACGCTTTCGCAGCTGATTGGCCTCGCGGGCCGCAACGGCGATTGCATCGCGATTCAGTTTCTGTAAAAGCCTCTCACCTATCTACCGGCGCCACGCGCATTCAGCGCTGGCGCCGTTGCCGTCTGCAGAGATCGCTTCCGAAAGGAGCTATGACGTCATGAGTTCCGCCCCACATCTTGCCGATGTGATGATCGCGCTTTGCATCAAAGCCGGCCCGACGAAGACGATCGATCCGGGCGATGTCGCGCGTGCTTACGCGGAGACGGCGGATCCTTCGGGCGTTGCCTGGCAAAGCTATTTGCAAGGCGTGCGCAACACCGCTGTCGCGCTCGCAAGGGAAGGCAGGATCGTCATCTATCGCAAGGGTGCGCCCGCCGATCCCGACACATTTCGCGGCGTCTACCGTCTTGGCGCGCCGAACATCAGCTGAGCGCGCTCTTATTACTCGACGATCGGGGGTGGCAGCGCCGGACCGTTCCGATTGACGAGCCAAAGCGCGACGCCGACCAAGACGCCGCCGAGTGCCTGCACGGCGGAAAACCCACTGCCGAGGACCACCACAGCCATCGGAATCGTGAAGAGCGGCACGAGGAAGAGATAGCTGCTCGACTGCGCCGCCCCGCCCTGCCGGAGGGCGACGAACCAGAGGCCGAAGGAGCCGGCCGACGCCGGGACTGCGAGCCAGATGAACCAGGCCCATAGGCTGAAGGAACCGCGCGCGGCCTCCGGCCAGTGCTCGCCCTGCGCATAGGCCAGGATCAGCAGCATCAAGGCGCCGATCAGCATCTGCCAGAAGCTCAAGGCCCAAGCGTCGATAGCGAGCTTGGCGCGCTTGCTGACGATCGTCGCGAAGGCCCAGCAGAAAGCCGAGGCAAGACCCGTCAGCAGGCCGATCAGCGGTTCATGCGACAGGCCGGCGCCTGCTGCGCCGAGCGCCAATGCGACGCCGGCAATGCCGCAGAGAAGCCCCAAAAGGCGCCGGCCCGACAGCCGTTCATGCAGAGCGAAATGCCCGATGAGCGCCACCCAGAGCGGATTGGAGAACAAAAGGATCGCCGCGCTTCCCGCCGAGATCGTCCGCATGGCGAGGAAGATCAGCCCCATGGTCGCGGCTGTCTGCAACAGGCCGATGAGCCCGACGATGCCCCAATCGCGCAACAGGAAATGCTTCGGCACCAAAGTCCGGTGCAGGCTCGATTCGGCGGCGAGAACGAACGGCAGGCAGGCGAAAGCCGCAACGAAGAAGCGCCAGCCGATGAGCGTGATCGCCGGAATCTCCGCCGCCAACAGGATTTTGCCCGCGATGAAACCGGAGGCCATGAGGAAGGCGGCCAGCACGAGGCTCAGATAATAGGCGAAGCCCGGACGTGAACCGATGGCCTCCTTCATCTGCGCCCCTTTCGTCTTCCGGAAAGGAGCGTCGTAAACGCCGGGCCGACAAAGGTCGAGCCGTCGCCGAGCATAACACGCATGCGTTAGGCACAGCCCAGGGCCAAAGCCGGACAAAAATGCCCGGATACATTTACGTATCCGGGCAGTCTCGGGCCTCGAGGGCTCGTCTGGGAGGTCTACTTAGAACTTCAAGATCAGATCGGTCGCGAAGGTCACCTGCGAGCTCTTCGTGCCGCCCGCATAGGGGTTCGTGTTGTTCAAGGACGTGTCGTAACGAACTTCCGGACGGAAGATCACGCCCTTGAGGTACTGGATGTCCTTCGGCAGCACCGGGGTGATGGTGAGACCACCCGTCAATTCCGCATAGGTCGTCGCCGCAGGCGCCGCGAAGGCGGTGTTGAAATAGCCGTGCTCGAAGTTGACGAAGTCAAGATTGTTGGGGAATGCGGCAACAAAGAAGTTGTTGTTGTCGCGGAAGATTTCGGCGCGGCCGCCGATCCTCACCCAATCATCGACCTGATAGGTGACGTAGCCGGCGAAACCATAGGCATCGACGCCGCCGAGCGCATCGTCATGGGCATAGTTCGCTTCACCGACGAAGGTCAGCTTGTCGGTGGCCTTCCAGGTGACGGCGACGTCATTCAGGAAGCGCCAAGTGTCGTTCGGGTTGCAGGCGCAGAGCGCAGCGCCAAGCGGCGTGTTGGGATTGTTCGGGCCGATGTTGGTCGCGGCGATGACGCTGAGCTTGCCGTCGAGCAGGTTGAGGCCGATGCCGCCTTCGAAACCGGGCGCACTGTTGTTGTCGCCAGGATCGCCGAAGGCCGGGCTGTTCCAGCCCAGGCTGGTGTTGATGCCGGTGATGGCACCCGCATAGATGTCGACCATCGGCGTCACGTGCGAGACGGTCATCACACCCGTATCCTTCAGCGGCAGGCCGAAGTTGAAGATATAGGAGTGCGAGTAGAAGATGTTGTCCGGCGCGTTGATGACTTCGGAGCCGAGCAGCGTCACGAACTGACCCGCTTTGACGTCGATGCCGCCGGCGAAGACGTAGGGAAGATGCGCAGCGACCCAAGCCTCTTCGACGTCGAATTGGTTGATGTTGCCGATGCAGTAATCGCACTCGCCGAGGTAATGGGTGTAGCGCGCGTCAGAGCCGTACAGCAGCTGAACCTTGAAGCCGAAATCGACGCTCTTCGAGTTTGAATCGATCGGCCTCTGCGCGATGATCGATGCTTGGTTGAGCAAGGGCGTGTTCGCCTTGTCGTCAAACAGACGGCCGAAATTGATGCCACCGCTGCCAAGATCCGGATTGCCGGTGATGCCACCTTCGATCAAACCGCTGACAGCGAAGGTCGACCACCAATTCGGCGGCGGCGCCACGGGTGGTGCTTTCGTGGACGGAAGATCGGCAGCAGATGCGCTACCAAAACCAGCGCCGAGGAACAGTCCAATTCCAAACAGCGCGGTAAATAGGCGACGAAACATTTTTTACGCCCCCGAGGATCCGGCTCTCACCATTGAGAACCGTGGGATTAATATTTGCAGCCCTATCAAACCTCATTGTTCGTGGGCCTTTTTCTTGTCTGCGTATAAGAGCCTGAAAACCGGCTCGGTTAACAGATGCCAAGTGCAGTCGAGACCCAATTCAAGTTAAGAGTGATATTTAGAGCACATTGATTTTGTTTATATTTTCGCCACTTTGCCTATTTCTTGAGCTCAACAGCTTCTCCTTGATTTCTCAAGTATTCCGACATGCTGCCGAGGCGAGATCAGACCCAGAAAAGTGGCGGGAGAATCCCCCGCCACTCGCTGCAAAGAAACTGATCACCGGTCGCCAAGCGATCAGTAATTGTAGGCGCGTTCGCCGTGATCTGTGACGTCGAGACCTTCGCGCTCGCCGTCGACCGAATCACGCAGACCCACGGTGAGATCGACGACCTTGTAGAGAATCGCCGAGCCGATGCCCGAATAGAGCAGCGTTGCCAGCACAGCCTTGCCCTGCGCGAGCATCTGGGTGACGAGGTCGTAGGTGCCGGCGTTGCCATGCGCGAAATTGGTGTAGTCGGTGATGCCGACGCCACCCAGCGCAGGATTGACGAGAATACCGGTCGCCAGCGCGCCGGTGATACCGCCGATGCAGTGCACGCCGAACACGTCGAGCGCGTCGTCATACTTGAACATGTGCTTCACGGTCGATGTGAAGAAGAAGCAGATCGGCGACACGAGCAGGCCGAGAACGATGGAGCCCATCGGGCCCGCGTAGCCCGACGCCGGGGTCACGGCGACGAGGCCGGCGACCGCACCCGACACGAGGCCGAGCAGCGACGGCTTGCCTTTGACAGCCCATTCCGTGAACTGCCAGGAAAGCGCCGCGGCGGCGGTCGCCACCATCGTGTTGACGAAGGCGAGGGACGTCGTGCCATTCGCTTCGAGGTTCGAGCCCGCGTTGAAGCCGAACCAGCCGACCCACAGCAGCGACGCGCCAATCATCGTCATGGTCAACGAGTGAGGCGTGAAGGCCTCCTTGCCGTAGCCGATGCGCGGACCGACAATCAGGGCGCCGACAAGGCCGGCAATACCCGAGTTGATATGGACGACAGTGCCGCCGGCGAAGTCGAGCGCGCCCGCCTGGTTGAGCCAGCCGGCCGCCGAGGTGATGGAGTCGAGTTTCGCTTGCGCAGCTGCTTTCGCCGCGGGCGTGGTTGCTGCGGCAAGCGCTTTTGCCGCATTGGCGATGTCATCCGGCGCCGCAGATGCCCAGACCCAATGCGCGATCGGGAAGTAGATCAAGGTCACCCACAAGAGGATGAACAGCATCACCGCCGGGAACTTCATGCGTTCGGCAATGCCGCCGATGATCAGCGCAGGCGTGATCATCGCGAAGGTCATCTGGAAGACCATATAGGTCAGTTCCGGAATGACGACGCCGTTCGAGAAGGTCGGCACCACCGCATCCGGCCCAACGCCCTTCAGGAAGATTTTGCCGAAGCCGCCGATATAGGCTGCGAAAGGCCCGCTCGTATCGCCGAGCGAGATCGAATAGCCGTAAAGCACCCAGACGATGCCCACCATCGCGACGATGGCGAAGACCTGCGTGAAGACCGACAATGCGTTCTTCGTGCGGGCAAGACCGCCGTAGAACAGCGCAAGGCCGGGGATCGACATCATGAGGACGAGTGCGCTGGACGTCAGCATCCAGGCATTATCGCCCTTATTGATCACTGGCGGCGGTGCGGCGGGCGCAGCGGCCGGAGCTTGCGCCATCGCCATTGAACACAGCGCGACCAAGCCAACAAGTCCCAAACCGGCGACCAACGCCGTCCGGGATAACCGTACAGATTTCATTCTCATGCTCCTGGTATCAAAGGATTTTTTTAGATGGCATCGGCGTCGCGTTCGCCGGTGCGGATGCGGTAGGCTTGTTCGAGCGGCGTGACGAAGACCTTGCCGTCTCCGATTTCGCCGGTTCGCGCCGCGCCCGAAATCGCCTCGACGACGCGGGCGATGAGCTCGTCCGACACGGCGACTTCGATTTTCAGCTTGGGCAGGAATTGGATCGCATATTCGGCGCCGCGATAGATCTCTGTATGGCCCTTTTGCCGGCCATAGCCTTTGACCTCGCTCACAGTCATTCCGGGAACACCGGCGGCCGTGAGCGCCTCGCGCACCTCATCGAGTTTGAAGGGCTTGATGATCGCCGTCACGATTTTCATGGGCTCTCCTTGCTTGCGTCGGCACGACTTCGTGCTCCCGCGGGGGTTTTCTGGCCGGCCGCCACACGTCCGTCTTCCGCGCGACCCGGCGCTTCGACATCGTGGCGAGCCATGAACTGGGGTAATGCATGAGCTAGGCCGTTGTGGGCGAAGCGGGGCGCCCTAACGGTTTGGGCGGGGCAAAAATCGCTTCGCCCCACCTGGTGATCGAGCGACGCAGCGCTATTCACCTTCCACGCCAATCGCGTAAGCGGTTTCGCCGTGAACGGCGTCGTCGCCGACTTTCAACGTTGCCTCGTCCATGCGCAGCGGCACGATGAAAGAGATCACCTTGAGGATGATGAAAGTGGCAATGACGTTGTAGATGATGATGAAAGCGGCACCGTAGAATTGCAGCAGCAGCTGCTTCGGGTTGCCATAGAGAAGACCAGTGACGTTGACGCCGGGCGCCTCCTTGTCGGTGCCGATGTATTGCAACATTGCGGGGTTCGCGAAGATGCCCGTCAGCAGGCCGCCCATCAGACCGGCAATGCCATGCGTCGAGAAAACGCTCAGCGTGTCGTCGACCTTCTGCATGAAGGGCAGCTTCTGGAACTTGTTCATGCTGAGCCAGGGGATGATGCCGGCGCAGAGGCCGATCGCCATCGCGCCCCAGCCGTTCACGTAGCCGGCACCGGGCGTGATCGCGACGAGACCGGCGATCATGCCATTGACGGCGCCGACGACGGAGGGTTTGCCGTAAGCGAAATTGTCGAGCAGCATCCATACGAGAAGAGCGACCGCGGTGGCTGTATTGGTGTTGAGCACCGCGGCGCCGGCATCAGCATTGGCAAAATAGGGATCGCCGCCGTTGAAGCCATTCCAGCCCAACCAGAGAATGCCGGCACCGATCAAAGTAACGAGCAGGCTGTTGGGCGGGAAATTCTCGCGATCCGCTTGCAGGCGCGGTCCGATCATCGCCGCCGCGACGAAACCCGACGTACCGGCAGCCAGATGGATGACGTAGCCACCGGAGAAGTCAGCGACGCCAAGGCCAGCGAGCCAGCCGCCGCCCCACACCGAGAAGGCGCCGACCGTATAGACCAGCGTCATCCACACCGGGCAGAAGATCATCCAGGCTTTGAAGTTCATGCGGCCGAGCACCGAGCCGGCCAGAATGATGACGGTGATCGCGGCGAAGACGAATTGGAAGAAGATCAGCGTCGCCATTGGGAAGGTCAGCGGCGGCATGCCGGCTGCGGCTTCCGGAACCGTGGCTTGGCCGAGGGTGAAAGCCGCCGATGTCGCCGGGCTCGGAGTTCCGAGGAAAGCATTACCGAAGAGCGACAACCATTTGGGTCCGAACGCCATGTTGTAGTCGAAGAGGACCCACACAACGAGGACCGAGGCGAAGGCATAGATCGCCATGAAGGCGGAATTGATCGCCCACTTCTTCTTGACGACGCCCCCGTAGAGGACGACGAGCCCTGGGATGCTTTGGAGGCCGACGAAGGTCGCCGCCGCCAATTGCCAAGCGTTGTTGCCACTGTCGAGCCATTTGGGTGACGGTACGAGCATGGCCTACCCCCTCAATGACGGTTTCGGTAATCGGCGCTGATCCGCTGGCCATCAGCCCTTCCTTGAAAAATCGGCCAGGGGCATCAGCGCGCGTGAGGGGGTGAGCAAAAACCGTGCTCCGTTGACCGTTCCGTCACCCAGGCGTTAATTTTTTCGCCTAAGCCCGTGATTTTCGACGGCATTGCACATTATTTGTGCAGATTGATTGCGGATTGAGCAGAATTCATTCCGCGCGTGCCGGCGAAGCTGCCTTCATTTTTGGCGTTCGCTTTGCAGGCCGACGGAGATTGGCTGTCGAAGCCAAAATCATTCAGGCGGACTTTCCTGGATTTTGAGGTCGGCCCATGGTTCGGAACGGTGGTTTTCCGCCACTCAAGGCGAAGCTTGTTGCCGCGCTGGCGGGATTGGCGCTCGCAGCCATCTGTCCGGCAGGGGTGAGTGCGGCGCCCGTCGGTCAGGCCGCCGTCACCTGCACCAATCCGGTGAGCGGCGCGCATTGGCAGATCAAGATCGACTATGACCATCGCACGGTCGACGCCTATCCGGCCCGGATCGGCGACACTGAGATTTCATGGCATGATGTGAGCGACGGCGGCCATTACACGCTCGACCGCGCCTCCGGGAAGCTCACGGTCGTCGTTGCCTCGAGCACGGGCGGCTATTTTCTTTATGATACGTGCGAGCTGAAAAACTGAGGCGATCTCGCTGGCCCTGAACAGGGGAGCTGCGCGCGTGATGGAAGGTGTTGCGGGCCTCAAGGCAAGCGTCGGCTTCGCCTCTGAAACCGGGCCGCGAAAATCCAACGAGGATTTTGCCGCCGCCGTCTTCGGCGCGGAACTGCCGAAACCGCGCTGGGAGGTCGTTGCAGCGATCGCCGACGGCATCGGCAGCGCCAAGGGCGGCCGCGTCGCGGCGGAAACGGCGGTGCGCGGCTTTCTCGACGGTTTTTGGGATCTGCCCGAAACATTGGAAGTGCCGCGCGCGGCGGCCCGGATCGTCAACGCACTCAACGGCTGGATTCACGGCCAGGCGAAGCACGACCCGAAGCTCGCCGGCATGGGATCGACTTTCACCGCATTGGTGTTGCGCGGCCGTAGCGCGCATATTCTGCATGTCGGCGATACCCGCGCCTATCGGCTGAGCGGCGACCGTTTGAGCTGCCTCACCACCGACCATATACGCAACACCGAGCACCAGCAGCCGGCGCTCTATCGCGCCCTCGGCATCGAAGCCGAAGTGCGTCTCGACTACACGGCACAGCCCGTCGCGCTGCATGACCGTTTTCTCCTCTGCAGCGACGGGTTGCATGGCTTTCTCGATCATCAGGCGATTGCCGCAATCTTGCGCGAGCGCTCGGCACCAGCAGATACCGCGCGTGCGCTTGCCGCCGCTGCGCTCGATGCCGGCAGCACCGACAATTGCACGGCGCTTGTTCTGGATGTTGTCGGCCTGCCCAAGGCAAAATCGGCTGACGTCGGCAGCGCGATCATGCAGCTGCCGCTCATTCCCGTGCCGCGCGGCGGCGAGACGATCGACGGCTTCATCCTCAAAGCTCTCTTATCGGAGGGACGCTACAGCCGCCTGTTCGGCGCGATCGACGAGATCGAAGGCGGTGAAGTCGCCTTGAAATTCCCCAAGCCGCAGGTCGCGACCTCCGCCAACTATCATGCGGCCTTTGTCCGCGAAGCCTGGGTCGGCACACGCGTCAACAGTCCGTTCGTCGCGCGGGTTCTCGAATTGCCGCCGGGCCGGCAGAGTTGTCTCTACACGGTCATGCCGCTCTATCACGGCGAGCTTCTGGAGACGCGGCTTGCCCGCAGCCCTGCCCTGACTTTGGAAGAAGCGCGCGACATAGCCGTGAAACTGGCACGCGCCGTCGCGGCGCTGCATCGCGCCGGCATCATCCATCGCGACATCAAGCCTGACAATGTGATCCTCGAAGGCCAGGGATCGCTCAAACTGCTCGATCTCGGCGTCGTGCGCGTCGCCGGCTTGGAGAGCACGGCAGATCCCGATATTCCCGGAACACCGGCCTATATGGCGCCGGAGATGTTCAATGGCGAAACCGGCAATGAGGCGAGCGACATCTATGCGCTCGGTGTCACGCTGTTTCGCGCTCTCACCGGCGAATTTCCCTATGGCAATATCGATGCTGTCAGTCCGCCGCGTCTCACGCGTCCGAAAGATCTCGGCGCGCTGCGTCCCGATTTGCCCGCTTGGCTGCAAGCCGCGCTCAACCGTGCCATCGCCCTCGATCCGGCTGACCGGTTTCGCGACGTCGTCGAGTTCGTCTTCGATATGGAGGCGGGTCCCGCCTGCTTGCCGTCGTCGGCGCCGCGGCCGCGGACCCTTTATGAACGTGCGCCCGTGCGATTCTGGCAGGCTGTCGCGGCTCTCTTAGGACTCGGCCTTATCTTGTCGCTCTGGTTCAGGCACTAGAGCATGTTCCGAAAAAGTTGCACGACTTTTTCGATAAGAACATGCTCCAATTTAACAAGCTAGAGCATCTCCTTCTCGCTCGGAGGATTCTATCCGAGGGGAAGAGGCTCAGAGCATGCCCGGAAAAGTTGATCGACTTTTCGGACAAACGACATGCTCCAAGATTTCTGAATCGAGCCGATTTAACCCGATCAAATGGATCGTGAAGCGATTCCATTTAATCGGGATCGGCTCTAGAGCGCATCCTCGTCACGTTCGCCAGTGCGGATGCGGTAGGCCTGTTCGAGCGGCGTGACGAAGAGCTTGCCATCGCCAATCTCGCCGGTGCGCGCGGCGGCCGTGACCGCCTCGATCACGCGGTCGACAAGCTCGCTCGGCACGGCCACTTCGATTTTAAACTTCGGCAGGAACTGGATCGCATATTCGGCGCCGCGATAGATTTCGACATGGCCTTTCTGCCGGCCATAGCCTTTCACCTCGCTCACCGTGATGCCCGCGATGCCAACCGCGCTGAGCGCCTCGCGCACGTCGTCGAATTTGAAAGGCTTGATGATCGCCGTCACGATTTTCATAGGCTCTCCGCGATTAGGGCAACGTCAGGCTTCCGCATGGTTATGCGCTGCCCGGCGGTCAAAGGCCATAGGGACATCGGCTTCAGCGGCACATTGCCGTTGCGCGATGATTCCTTTGGCATGTTGAAAAAATGGCGCAACCACTGCCGTTGGAGGGATGGACGCCCCTCTTCCCCTTGAAAAGATCAGTTCCGCGCCATTTTGGCCGGCGGAACCGTCAGGAGGTCGGCCGTCAGCTGCGGAGGCTCGGCAGGTTTTTCGAAATCCATCTGATCGATGCGCTCGCCGCGCTTGGCGATTTTCTCGACCGAGATGCCGATAGCGGCGACATCCTCCTGCGCCTGGCGGAAATGCGTCGCGATCTTGCCGGCGCGTTCGCGCAGCCGCTCCACATCCTCGACGAGGCGGCGGACTTCGATTTGGATTTCATGGGCTTGCTCGCGCACCCGCGCATCGCGGACGATCGCCTGCATCACCTGTACGGCCATGACGAGAAGCGACGGCGAAACGATAATGATGCGAGCCCGATGCGCCTTCTGGATCACATCGTCGAAATGTTCGGCGAGATCGGCGTATAGGGATTCGGACGGAACAAAGAGGACGGCGAGGTCCTGCGTCTCGCCGGGCAGGAAATAACGCTCGGCGATATCGCGGATGTGCTTGCCGACATCCGCCCGCACGCGCGCCTGCGCCTGTTTCATGGCCTCGTCGGTCTCCGCCGATTTGAGCGCAGTGAAGGATTCGAGCGGGAATTTCGCGTCGATCACTAAAAGCCGCTCATCGCCCGGCAGGCGGATGCCGCAGTCGGGCCGGGTGCGGTTCGAGAGAGTCGGCTGAAACTCAAAGGCCGAGGCCGGCAGCGCATCGCGAATGATGGCTTCCATCCGGCCCTGCCCGAAGGCACCGCGCGCCTGTTTGTTGGCGAGGATGTCTTTCAGGCCCACCACTTCCTCGGTGAGGCTGGTGAGCCGGGCTTGCGCCGCATCGATCACCGCCAGCCGCTCGTTGAGCCTGCTCAGGTTTTCATGCGCGCTCTTGGTCTGATCCTCGAGGCCGCGGCCGACGCGGGCGCCGACGGCATCGAGCCTCTCCGAGACGAGCCGGGCAAGATCGGAATGGCGGGCGCCGAGATATTCACCCATCCCGCGCATGCGGCCCGTGAGCTCGGCCTGTGCCTGCATCAGCGCGGCGAGATGATCGCCGAGCTCAGCCTGCCGCTCGGCCGCAATCGCCGCCTCGCGCCGGCGGGCCTGCCCCGCCCGGACACCCATGACGGCGAACCCCACCATCAGGACGAGAGCGAGGCCGAGGAGCCCGAGCAGGATCGCGGGTTCATCTTTCGAGAGAGCCGCGGCAGAGGTGAGAAAATAGTTCATCCGCTCTGTGTAGCCGATTCGGAGTGAGGAACAAATTAAGAACTCAGACCAAAGTAGCTTAGGAAAAAATACCGAAGGCGTGGCAATTCGGGCGTCAACGTTACTAACGCTAACTATGCCGGTCTTAGACTCGGGCCTTCGGATCGGGCCAATGGTTGCCTCTGTGAACCTCGACAAGCTGCGCAGCTACTATCAGGTCGACGACGCCTGCATCGCCCTCGTGCGAGCGCATAAGACGTTTCTGCTCGACATCTTCGTGGCGAATATGAGCGGCATGTATGAGCAGATCGGCCGGTTCGCGGAGGATAGTTCGGCCTATCGGGATGCTGAAACGATCGCCGTCGCGCGGGACTCTTTTGTCCGTCATTGGACCTATGTCTTCGACGGCCGTTTCGACGCCGATTACCAGACATCTGCCGCCGACATCCATCGGGTTCGCTGCCGCTTCGGCCTCAGCCCGGAAGGATATATGGGCGGCTATAATTTCGTCCTCTATCGGATGATCGAAGCCATCGCCGCGCAATTCCCGAAAAAGCGCTTCCGTTTCTTCGGCGATCACCGCTGCGCCGAACTGCAAAGCGCGATCTCGCGCCTGATCATGCTCGATATGGCCTATTCGATCGAAGTTCATCTCGCTTCGAGCGAGCGGGACCGGCGCGAGACGCTGAATGGGCTCGCCCAATCTTTCGAGAAGGCGATCGGCGGCATTGCCGGCAATGTCATGTCGACCGCCGAACATCTGCGCAGGACGGCGACGAGCCTGACGCAATCGGCCGAGAAGACCAATCTGCAATCCATGGCCGCGGCGGCCTCATCAAAACAAGCGGCCACCAGCGTCGAAGCGATTTCGAACGCCACAAATCAGCTATCGCAGGCGGTCGGCGAGATCAGCGCACAAGTGCATCAGTCGAACCGCATCGCCGGCCAGGCCGCAGGCGAAGCCGACCGCACCCAGGCCGAAGTGCGCGGCCTTGCCGAGGTCGCCGAACGGATCGGCGGCATTGTCGAATTGATCCGCAACATCGCCGGCCAGACCAATATGCTGGCGCTGAACGCGACAATCGAAGCGGCGCGCGCAGGTGAAGCGGGACGCGGCTTCGCGATCGTCGCGCAAGAAGTCAAAAACCTCGCTGATGCGACAGCCCGCGCGACCGCCGAGATCAGCAGCCAGGTCGCCGGTATCCAGGACGCGACCCAACATGTCGCCTCTTTTATCGCCTCGATCGCCGGAACGACACGACAGGTGAGCTCCATCGCCTTCACGGTGGAAGAGGCCATCGCCGAACAGGCGCTCATGACCCAAGAGATCGCCCGGCGCATCGAAGAGGCGTCGCATGGCACCAATGCCGTGACGTCGAACATCGTCGGCGCGACGCAAACGGCCGGCGACGCAAGCCTCGCCGCTCAGGCGCTGCTGAAATCGGCAACCGAGCTCACGAGCCAGGCAGGCGTCCTGTCCAAAAAAGCAGATGATTTTCTGCGCATGGTCCGTGCCGCCTGAGCCGGATCGCCGCAGCCGTACGTGGCGTTGCAGGCTTGTCCAAAATCTTCAGCGTGTAAATTGCGCTGAACGCCCGCTTCGCCCAGGCGCGGCGTTTGACAAGCCTTGCCCGATGCTTATCTCTGGAATGAGAGATTTGGACCGTTTTGGGCACCCGAAACCATGGCTTTGAAACCGATTATTACGCTGCCGGACCGGCTATTGCGCGTGAAAAGCACGCCTGTCGCCTCCGTCGATCTCGAGGTCCGCACCCTCATGGAGGACATGCTCGAGACGATGTATGACGCGCCGGGCATCGGTCTGGCCGCGATCCAGGTCGGCGTGCCGAAGCGGGTCCTCGTGATGGATGTCGCGCGGCGCGAAGAAGAGGATTCCAAGCCCGATCCGATCTTGTTGGCCAATCCCGAGATTCTTTGGGCCTCGGAGGAGATGTCCGCCTATGAGGAGGGCTGCCTCTCGATTCCGGACTATCGCGAAGAGGTCTTCCGTCCCGCCAAGGTCAAGGTCGGCTATCTCGACCAAAACGGCAAGCATCAGGAGCTCGATGCCGAAGGTCTGCTCGCGACCTGCGTGCAGCATGAGATCGACCATCTGAACGGCGTGCTCTTCATCGATCATATCTCGCGGCTGAAGCGCGACCGCATCTTGAAGAAATTCAGCAAATCGGCGAAACGCGACGCGGCCGACCAGAACGGCGTCGCTCCGAGCCGCTAGGCGGGCGGATTCTCGCAACCAGCAGGAGACGGCGTTCCTTGCGCATCGTCTTCATGGGCACGCCGGAATTTTCCGTCCCGGCGCTCGAAGCGCTCCTTGCCCGTGGCCACGAGATCGCGGCCGTCTATACGCGCGCGCCAAAACCGGCCGGGCGCCGCGGGCTCGAACTCACGCCCTCGCCCGTGCATGCGGCCGCCGCGCGACATAATCTGCAGGTGCTGACTCCGAAAAGCCTGAAGAGCGCGGAGGAGGCGGCGCGCTTTGCGGGCCTCAACGTAGATGTCGCCGTCGTCGTCGCTTATGGACTGCTTTTGCCGAAGCCGATCCTCACTGCACCGCGCTTCGGCTGCCTCAATCTGCATGCCTCGCTTCTGCCGCGCTGGCGCGGCGCAGCACCGATCCAGCGCGCCGTCATGGCCGGCGACAGCGAAACCGGCATCATGGTGATGCGCATGGAGGAAGGGCTCGACACGGGCCCCATTGGCCTCGCCGCCAAAATAGCAATCGATCCCGAGATGACCGCGGGCGAATTGCACGATCGCCTGTCCCTGCTCGGCGCCGAACTCATCGTGCCGGCGCTCGACAAGCTCGCCGACGGAACGCTGACATTCACGCCGCAGGCCGAAGACGGAGTCATCTATGCGCAGAAGATCGACAAGGCGGAAGCCCGCATCGATTGGATGAAGCACGCGCGCGAACTGCATAATCTCGTGCGCGGGCTGTCGCCCTTCCCCGGTGCGTTTTTCGAAGCCAATTTCGGCAAGGGATTGGAGCGCATCAAGATTTTGCGCGCTCTCCTGATTGATGCGAACGGCACGCCGGGCACGGTGATCGACGATGCGCTGACCGTCGCTTGCGGCAATGGCGCACTGCGGCTGCTCACCGTGCAGCGCGCCGGCAAAGCACCGATGAGCGCACTTGATTTTCTGCGCGGAACGAAGATCGCGGCGGGTACTGTCTTTAATTGAACGCCCCGCAGTCCCTTATTTGCGGGCGCGCGTCGTATTTCGACGAACTTGCCAGTGCCGCGGATGTTGGCTAGCGAGCATCATCCACGTGCAGCGATCTCATCTCCGCTATCCCATGCCCCGTTACAAGCTCACCATCGAATATGACGGCCGCGCCTTCGTCGGCTGGCAGCGCCAGAAGAACGGCCTCTCCGTGCAGGAAGCCGTCGAAACGGCGCTGCTGGGCTTTTGCGGACATGAGGTGACGATCCGCGGTGCCGGCCGCACCGATGCCGGTGTTCACGCGCTCGGCCAAGTCGCGCATGCCGATCTCGAACGCACCTGGGAACCTTATCAGCTGCGCGAGGCCGTCAATGCGCATCTGCGCCCGCATGCGATTGCGGTGACGGCGGCCGAACCCGTCGCCGATACATTCGATGCGCGCTTCTCGGCGCAGCGGCGGCATTACCTCTATCGAATCGTCAACCGCCGTGCGCCGCTGACGCTGGATGTGGGCCGCGCCTGGCTCGTCAAACGCATGCTCGATGCAAGCGCCATGCATGAGGCGGCGCAGCTTCTCACCGGCAAGCATGATTTCTCGACCTTCCGCGCCGCCGAATGTCAGGCTTCGAGCCCGATCCGCTCGCTCGATCGTCTCGACGTGATGCGAGACCGCGATGCGATCGAGATCCGCGCCTCAGCGCGCTCCTTCCTGCATCATCAGGTCCGCTCGATGGTCGGCTCGCTGGAGCTGGTGGGTGCCGGCAAGTGGCAGGCAAGCGACCTGCGCGCTGCCCTCGACGCGCGGGATCGCTCCCGTTGCGGCATGGTCGCCCCGGCGGACGGCCTGTATTTCGTCACGGTCGATTATGCGGACGAAGCTCCGGACGATCCGCTATAGCCCAGCCCAGGCCAGGACTCCTGACGCAGGCAGAAGCTGCAGCATTTTTCGGCAGAAAAATTAAGCTTGGCGCTTTTATGAGAGCGACAAATGCATTCTTCGTGCTATAAGCAAGAAACGGGCCGATATGACAGTATATCGGCCCAAAGGGTCGTAAATCTGTGAAAACGTAATGGCGCTCACCACCAAGCTTGTCATGCGCCAGGGGCAGTCCCTGGTGATGACGCCGCAGCTTCTGCAGGCGATCAAGCTGCTCCAGTTTTCAAATCTGGAGCTCGCCGCCTTTGTGCAGGAAGAGCTGGAGCGCAATCCGCTTCTCGAACGCGCCGAGGACCTCCCGGACCCAAATGAGCCGAACGGCACCGCCCAAGACATTCCCGAGGCCGTCAGCAGCGACTTCAACGAGTCCGCCGAGGCGGATTGGAACAGCGAGAGCTTTGCCACCGATCGCGGCGCGCTCGAAGCAAGCCTTGGCACGGAATTATCAAACGCCTTCGATGACGACCGTGCGCCGACGCCGGCGGAGACGCCGCAATATACCGAGGGCGCCGGTCTCTCGGCCAATAGCTGGTCGGGCTCGCCCGGCCCGTCCGGCGATGGCGAAGCGACCAATCTCGAAGCCTATGTCGCGGCCGAAGTCAGCCTCAAGGATCACCTCGGCGAACAACTCATGCTTGCGCTTGCCGATCCGATCGACCGGATCATCGGCCAGACGCTGATCGATGGTATCGACGACGCTGGTTATTTCAGCGAGAACCTCGCCGAAGTTGCTGACCGGCTTTCGGCGCCTTTCGATCGTGTCGAAAAGATTCTGAGAACCATCCAGACCTTCGATCCGAGCGGTATCGGGGCGCGCAATCTCGCCGAATGTCTCGCTATTCAATTGCGCGAACGCGACCGCTTCGATCCGGCGATGCAGGCGCTCGTCGCGCATCTCGAACTCGTTGGCCGACGCGACTTCGCAGCACTGCGTAAAATCTGCGGTGTCGATGATGAAGACATTACCGATATGATCGCCGAGATCCGCCGCCTCGACCCGAAGCCGGGGCGCGCTTTCGGCGGCGGCGCGGTACAGCCTGTCGTACCCGACGTCACGGTTCGCGCCCTGCCCGATGGCAGTTGGCACATCGAATTGAATTCAGATGTTCTGCCGCGGCTTCTCGTCAATCAGACCTATTCGACACGCGTTGCACGCGCGAAGAGCAATGAAGCGGACAAGAACTTCTTGTCGAATTGTCTGCAGACTGCGAATTGGCTGACCAAGAGTCTCGAACAGCGGGCGCGCACGATCCTGAAGGTTTCGAGTGAGATCGTTCGGCAGCAGGATGCCTTTCTCACTAAGGGCGTCGAATATCTGCGGCCGCTCAATCTGAAGACCATCGCCGATGCGATCGGCATGCATGAATCGACTGTGTCGCGTGTGACGTCGAATAAATATATGGCGACGCCGCGCGGTCTTTTTGAATTAAAATATTTCTTCACCGCCTCAATTGCATCGCACAACGGCGGCGACGCGCATTCAGCAGAAGCTGTGCGTTTTCGTATCAAGCAGATGATCGATCAGGAAGACCCGGGCGACATTCTCTCCGACGATGCGATCGTCGCGCGTCTCAAATCTTCCAACATTGATATTGCCCGACGCACGGTTGCAAAATATCGCGAGAGCCTGCGCATCCCGTCCTCGGTCGAACGCCGCCGCATGAAGGCCCTACATTAGGAATAATACTTACGTAGGCGCGCAACTTTCGGCAAAGCTTTTAATTCTTCTACGCAACGCGAAAAGAAACGCGTTTGTCTTGCTTTGCAAAATGGCATGCCACTTTGTCATAGAAGCCGATAGAAGATGTCAAAAGAATACCGTGCAAGGCATAAGCCCCGACCATTGACTCCCTGGGATGAGCCTCATAACCCTCATATGAAGCGAGCGGCACGCCTTAAGCATGTCATGCGGGGTGACGTTAGCAGAGTGGAGAGACGGCCATGACTTTGCGAGTCTCCGGCAAGAATCTCGACATCGGCGAATCGCTTCGTATCCACGTCGGCACGCGCATTGACGGCGTTATCGCCAAATATGCGGCAGGACCGTCGCGTGGCCATGTGACGGTCGAGCGGGAAGGTTCCGGCTTTCGGACCGATTGCAGCCTGCATCTGAACTCCGGTATAAGCATTCAGGCCGAAGCCGAGGCACTGGACGCCTATGAAAGCTTCAACAAGGCCGCCGACCGGATCGAGAAGCGCCTGCAACGGCTGCGCCGGCGCGTTCGCGACCGCGTGACTTGCGCGCCGACGCGCTCGATCGCCCCGACGCGGCTGAATGAACATGCGACAGGATCAAATGCAGCCGTCCCTCACGCCATCCCTGCCGAGCCACCGCTCGTCATCGCGGAAACAATCGCAGGGCTCAAACTGATGTCCGTCTCGCAAGCTGTCGCGGCCCTCGATGCCGGCGAAGCGCCTTTTGTGATCTTCCAACATGCCGGTTGCGATCGCCCGCATATTGTCTATCGGCGCGGCGACGGCCATATCGGCTGGATCAACACGGCAGAAGGCGTGCCGCTTTGATCGCAATTTCCCGTCCCGTGGACAGTTGCGGAGAGCGCACGCCATGTCCCCATCGTCTCGACTTAGGCCGAGTGCCATGACCACCTCGTTGACCACCCCGTCGAACGTTCGAAGATTGGACCTTCCCTTCCCGATGCGGCTCACAGACCTTCTTCAACCTGAAGCGGTGATGCCTGCGCTTCGCGCCAATTCCAAGAAGCAGATCCTGCAGGAATTGAGCGATCGCGCCGCTCAAATCAGCGGTCTGCCCGCACGGCAGATCTTCGACGCCATCTTGCAGCGCGAGCGGCTCGGCTCGACAGGCATCGGCAATGGCATTGCCATTCCGCATGCCAAACTGGCGAAATGCACCTCGATCTTCGGCCTCTTCGCCCGGCTCGAAAAGCCGGTCGATTTCGAGGCGATCGACGGCGCTCCCGTCGATCTGGTCTTCCTGCTCCTGGCACCGGAATCAGCCGGCGCCGATCACTTGAAGGCGCTGGCGCGGATCGCGCGCGTCCTGCGGGAGCCCGCAATCATCGCGAAATTACGGGCAATTCGGGATCAGGCGGCCCTCTATGCGGTCTTGACGCAGGAGCCGGCCTCACACGCGGCTTGAGTTCGCCTGCCCGCCTTCGTTAGAAAGCCAAGCGCGTCTTTTGACGCTATAGAACCGGCGCCCAATAGGTGGCGGCGGTTCTTTCGGCTTGTCTTTCAGCTTGGGCGTTTTCCGGGCGAGCGTTTCCAAAGGGCGTTTGGCAATGAGCTTTCAATTCAATCCGCTGTTTCCGCTCGGTCCTGATACGACGCCCTATCGCAAACTGACGTCCGAAGGCGTGCGCATTGAGAAATTTGGCAATCGCGACATGCTTGTCGTCGAGCCGGAAGCGCTGCGGCTCCTTGCCGAAGCGGCGATGATCGACATCAATCATCTCCTGCGCCCCGGCCATCTCGCGCAGCTCGCCGCGATCCTCAAAGATCCGGAAGCCACAGAGAACGACAAATTCGTCGCTTATGATCTTTTGAAGAACGCCAATATCGCGGCGGGCGGCGTACTGCCGATGTGCCAGGATACGGGCACGGCGATTGTGGTTGCCAAGAAAGGCCGCCTCGTCTTCACCGAAGGCCGCGATGAAGACGCGCTCGCGCAAGGCATCAAGGATGCCTACGAGAAAAAGAATCTGCGCTATTCGCAGCTCGCGCCGATCTCCATGTTTGAAGAGGTCAACACCAAGACCAATCTGCCGGCGCAGATCGAAATCTATGCCGACGGCGATGACGCCTATAAATTCCTCTTCATCGCGAAAGGCGGCGGCTCCGCCAACAAGACCTTTCTCTATCAGGCGACGCCGGCGATCTTGACGCATGACAAGCTCGTCGCCTTCCTCAAAGAAAAGATTCTGACGCTCGGCACGGCGGCCTGCCCGCCCTATCATCTCGCCATCGTCATCGGCGGCACCTAGGCCGAACTCACATTGAAGACCGTGAAGCTCGCCTCGACGCGCTATTATGACAATCTGCCGACCGTCGGCGGCAGCGACGCGCATGCCTTCCGCGATCTCGAGATGGAAAAAGAGATTTGGAAGCTGACGCAGGAACTCGGCGTCGGCGCGCAATTCGGCGGCAAATATTTCTGCCACGACGTGCGCGTCATCCGCTTGCCGCGCCACGGCGCGTCACTACCGATCGGGCTCGGTGTCTCCTGCTCGGCCGATCGCCAAGCGCTCGGCAAGATCACCAGGGACGGCGTCTTCATCGAAGAGCTGGACCATGACCCGGCGAAATATCTGCCGCCGATCAACGAGGCTTCGCTCGAAGGCAATGTCGTCAAGATCGATCTGTCGAAGCCGATGCCGGAAATTCTCGCGACGCTGTCGCAATATCCGATCAAGACGCGGCTCTCGCTGTCAGGCACGATGATCGTCGCGCGCGACCTCGCGCATGCCAAGATCCGCGAGCGGCTCGAACGCGGCGAGCCCATGCCGGATTACTTCAAGAACCATCCGATCTATTATGCCGGCCCGGCAAAGACGCCCGCGGGCTTTGCCTCCGGCGCTTTCGGGCCGACGACCGCAGGCCGCATGGATTCCTATGTCGATCAGTTTCAGGCGGCTGGCGGCTCAATGATCATGATCGCCAAAGGCAATCGCTCGGCACAGGTGCGCAACGCCTGTGCCAAACATCATGGCTTCTATCTCGGCTCGATCGGCGGCCCGGCGGCGCGGCTCGCGCAAGACTGCATCAAGAAGGTCGAGGTCCATGAATATCCGGAGCTCGGCATGGAGGCGATCTGGAAGATCGAAGTGGAAGATTTTCCGGCCTTCATCGTGGTCGATGACAAGGGCAATGACTTCTTCAAGGAATTGGAGCTCGGGTGAGGCTTATCCGCCATCCGCCTTCAACCCTCTGGAACATTTAGCCGGCGAATAATTGTCAATAAGCGATGTCGAGAATTTCCAGCGGTTCGACACCTTTGGGTGTGCGCACTTCGACGACATCGCCGACCTCGGCCTTCATCAGCGCTCGTGCGATCGGCGAAATCCAGCTGATCTCGCCGGCATCCGAATGCGCCTCGTCGATGCCGACGATCCGCACGTTCTTCTCTTCGCCGCGCGCATTGCTATAGGTGACGCGAGCGCCGAAGAAGACGCGATCCTTGTTCTTCTGCAAACGTGGATCGACGACCTCGGCGATCTCGATGCGCTTCATCAAAAAGCGCATGCGCCGATCGATCTCGCGCAGCCGCTTTTTGCCGTAGAGATAGTCGCCATTTTCGGAACGATCGCCATTGCCCGCTGCCCAAGAGACGACGTCGACAATCTTCGGCCGCTCGACCTGTTGCAATTGTCGGAATTCGTCGCGCAGACGCTGCAGACCTTCCGGCGTGATGTAGTTTTTCGCACCCGCTGGGAGCGCTGGGCCTTCGTCGAGATCGTCATCCGGATCCGCGTCGGTTTCCTTGGTAAATGCCTTGCTCATCAATCCAATGTCGGGCGTCGCGGCGGCAATGGCAAGAGCCGAGCCATCAGGGCGCCGAGGCGACGCCGCGTTTCAGCGGCTCCAACTGCGGCGCAAGCTTTTCCCAGGTTTCGAGATAGGTGCCGATCTGCGTAAAGGCGGCTCCGTTCCAGGCCGAGAGATAGGCATGCGGATCGGGCTTCATGCCGCGCAGCGCGGTTAGCGTGCGTTCGGCCTCAAGCCCGGCATCCGTCGCAAGATCCACCCATTGCTGCAAAGTCAGCTTCGACCAGCCGGCCCGGCTGGTGAGCGCCGCAACCGCTGGGAGAAGACAGGCCTGCCGCAAGGCCGCAAGCGGCTGCATGCGGGGCGACACGCCACATGTCGCCATCGCCTCGTCAAAGAGGCGGAAGACCGCGTAGATCGCGAACCAGGCAAAATACCAGCTCGCGGTACAGCTTCCGTCGTCCGGCAGGCGATGATCCTTCAACAGGCCTTCGGTAAATTCGGCGAAGGGATTCGTTTCATAGATGCGTTCGAAGACTTTTTGGATGGCGAAGCCATCGGCATCGAATTCGAGCGCCTGCGCTTCGGGAATTTCGAGCTTGTCGGCGGCGTCATAAGGATATTCGCGGAAGGGGCGCGCGCCCGCGCGTTGCTGCAGCAGCGCGACATGGCCGTTGCGCAAATGCCCGAGCTCATGCATCAGCAGAAAATCAGCTGCGACGTCGAAAAGCGCGCGCGCCAGACGCGACCGGACCGGCGTGACGCCGTCACTATTATCGTCCCGCGAGTCATGAATGAAGAACAGATCGCCCTTGGGCGGCAGCGGCGCGGTTCCATCCGGCGTATCAACGTCATCGATCCACGGAAAGATCTGGCCATTGTCCATCATCGCATTGAAGAAGCTCCAAGCGACGCGCAGCGGCGTCACATAAAGGCAGATGATGTCCTTTGAGGTGCGATGCACGAAGGCGCCGAAAGCGCGATGTTCAGCAAAGCCGAAGGCAAAGGCGTTCGGATCGGCATAATCATCGGACAGTGCGGCGAGCCGCGCATGTGCCGTATCCGCGAAAATCTGGAAGAGATGGGTGGCGCCGCTTTTCGGCGCCGGCACCTCGAACTTCTTGAGGCCAAGGTCGCTCAGGACCGTGTCGAATGCGTTGTCGCTCATGATCCGCAGCCCGATTTACGGCTGCCCCGGCCCTGAGGCAGCCCCCGATCCGCACGCATCCATGCCGCTAGAGCATGCCCCGCAAAAGTGCCCGACTTTTCCGCCGGAGGACATGCTCCAAGGTTTTGAATCGAGCCGATTTGTCCCGAGCAAACGGATCGCAAAGCGATTCCATTTAATCGGGATCGCTCTCGAGCCCGCGGCAAAACGTTCTTGTCTTTTCTTATAGCCGCGTGACACGACAAAACAGCATAAATATCTCGCCTGGGAGCCCCGTGCCGCGCCGCCGCCGCAGGCTCGACATCCCCGCCCAGCCATGCCAAAAGCTGCGCCTCGACGCGGAAAATGATGCTGATGTCCGATCTTACGTCTCTTGAGCAGGAAACCCTTGCCGCCATTGCCGCCGCCACAGATGAGGCGGCGCTCGAAGCAGTGCGCGTCGCTGCCCTCGGCAAGAAAGGCGCGATCTCGGCGCTCCTCGCGACGCTCGGCAAATTGCCGCCCGACGCGCGCAAGGAGCAAGGCGCGGCGATCAATCTCGTCAAGGACCGGGTGACGGCGGCGCTGGCGGAACGCCGCGCGACCTTGAAGGACGCCGCGCTCGAAGCGCGTCTCGCTACCGAAACGCTCGATGTGACGCTGCCGGCGCGCGTCAGCCCGCTCGACCTCGGCCGCGTGCATCCGATCAGCCAAGTCATGGATGAGCTTGCAGCGATTTTCTCCGACATGGGCTTTGCCATCGCCGAAGGGCCGGACATCGAGACCGACGACTATAATTTCGGCAAGCTCAATTTCCCGCCGGACCATCCCGCGCGTGACATGCACGACACGTTTTTCTTCAAGCCCGATGAAAAGGGCGAGCGGCGCGTGCTGCGCACTCACACGAGCCCGGTGCAGGTCCGCACCATGCTGATGCAGCCGCCGCCGATCCGCGTGATCTGCCCCGGCCGCACTTATCGCTGTGACTCCGATCAGACCCACACGCCGATGTTCCATCAGGTCGAAGGGCTGGTGATCGACAAGCAGGCCAATCTCAGCCATCTGAAATGGGTGCTGCAGGAGTTCTGCAAGACCTTCTTCGAAGTCGCCGATGTGAAGATGCGGTTTCGGCCGAGCTTCTTTCCCTTCACCGAGCCGTCAATGGAAGTCGACATTCAATGCTCGCGCAAAGGCGGTGAAATCCGCTTCGGCGAAGGTGACGATTGGCTGGAAATTCTCGGCTGCGGCATGGTGCATCCGAATGTGCTGCGCAATTGCGGCCTCGACCCGGATGTCTATCAAGGCTTTGCCTGGGGCATCGGCATCGATCGCATTGCGATGCTGAAATATGGCATGCCGGATTTGCGCGCTTTCTTCGAAGCCGATGTCCGCTGGCTGAATCACTATGGCTTTCGGCCGCTCGACATTCCGACGCTCTTCGCCGGCCTCAGCGCCTAATCGCGACCAAGGCATCGGCCAGCGTTAGAAATCGCTGGCGATGCCATTCTTTTCCCAATCGCCGTAACGCACGGGATCGGGCCCGTCGCGGCCGCCGATTTCACGTGCCTTCTCTGCTTTATGTTGCGCCTGTCGCCGCGCCTCGGCCTCGGCCAATGCACGTGACGCCGCGGGGCTCAAAACCCGCGGTTGTGAAGCTTCAGCTTCAGGTGTGGACGAATCCTGTGTCTTGTCCAAAGTCACTCTCTTTATCGCACGCAGCGAGCGTAATTCTGCCGTATCATCTGCTAATGATAAACATGAACCGAATCAAAGGGAACCGTCCAACCTCCGGGGCGCGCCCAAGGTTCTCGACCAGACTTGGGGCCGCTGAGCGCGGAGCTTTTCAAAAATGAAGCCGCCGCGTGCCGCTGCCGCCGAAATCGCCCGACAGGAAACGCTTGCCATTCCTGGCCTTGCCGCCAGGGTCGCAGCCGCTGCCATTTTGCGCGATGTGATCGCCAATGGCCACACGCTCGATGAGCTGTTTGCCGCCGGCACCGGATTGTCGCGCATCGGCGGTCTCGACTCCCGCGATGTCGCGCTGACACGTTCTATCGTGACGGCGGCCCTGCGCCGGCTTGGAACCATCCGGCAAGCGCTCGCCTCTTTGCTCGAACGCGGCCTGCCGCGCACCGCTGCACAGATCGAATGGTGCCTAACGGCAGCCGCAGCGCAGATTCTGTTCCTCGATGTGCCTGATCACGCCGCCGTCGATCTCGCTGTCCGTATGACGCGGCTCGACAGCAAGACCGCGCCCTATGCAGCACTGGTCAATGGCGTGCTGCGCAATCTCGCCCGCGGCCGCGAGGGTTTTCTCAACAGCGGTTCGGCGCTCGATCAGGACACGCCGCCTTGGCTCACGGTGCGCTGGCGCAAGACTTACGGCGAAGAAGCCGCGCAAGCGATTGCAGCGGCGCATCGCCTCGAACCGACGCTCGACGTAACGGTGAAGGGCGACACCGAAGAATGGGTCGAGAAACTCGGCGCGACCTTATTGCCGACAGGCTCGCTGCGGTTGGAGACCCATGTTCCTGTACCGGAGCTGCCGGGTTATTCCGATGGCGAATGGTGGGTGCAGGATGCATCTGCGGCGCTGCCGGCGGGCCTCTTCGCGATCGAGCCGGGCATGCGGATCGCGGATTTCTGCTCGGCGCCGGGCGGCAAGGCAGCGCAACTCGCGGCACGCGGCGCACGCGTCGTCGCCATCGATCGCTCGGCCGAACGGCTGAAACTCTTGAGCAGCAATTTTGAACGCCTGCGGCTCGAAGCCGAGATCGTCGTCGCCGACGTCACGAATTTGAGCGGCTCGACTTATGACGCGGTGCTCCTCGACGCACCCTGCTCGGCGACCGGCACGATCCGCCGCCATCCCGACGTCGCCTGGACGAAAAAGCCTGGGGATTTGGTCAAACTCACAGCGCTTCAATCGCGCATGCTCGACAAGGCCTTCGAGCTCGTACGCCCCGGCGGAACAATCATTTACTGCACCTGCTCGCTTGAGCCGGAAGAAGGCGAGCAACAGATTGCGGGCCTGCTCCGCCGCAATCCCGACATCGTTCGGCTGCCCATTACCCAGGATGAGATCGGTGGCCTCGACGGTCTGATCAATGAAAATGGTGAGATACGGACGCTGCCGTCCTATCTTCCGGCCGAAAACCCGCGGCTTGCGGGCATGGACGGATTTTTTATCGCGCGGCTTATTCGCCAGGAAAAGCGCAGTCGTTAGTTCGCGTTTGTTTGTAAGTAAGATATTTTGGGAGACCGTCAGCTGAATCGCGCGCAATTCAGGGAAAAGTTCTGGCTTCTTGGCCGCTTGTCGCGGCGGGCCGGTGTTTCCTTGCGCCGCCTTTTAAGCGGGCCCGGCTATGCCCTCTCGCTGATGAACGCGAAACCGCCGGAGCGGCTGCTGATCGCGCCGCAAGATATCCGCACCGCCGATCCGTCCTTCGCATCGGAAATCTATGCGGGCTATTTCGCCCTCGCCGGCAAGGTGGTCAATACGCATGGCCGGCTGCCGTTTGAAATGAGCCTGCAAGACGCCGAATGGGAGCGCGCGCTCAACGGTTTTGGCTGGCTCCGGCATTTGCGCGCCGCCGAGAGTGCGCTCGCCAATACGAATGCGCGCGCCCTCGTCGACGATTTTCTCACGCATGCCGGCAAACCGAAGCCGGGATATGCCTGGGAGTCCCGCGTTGTCATCAGGCGCTTGCTCGCCTTTCTGGCGCAATCGCCGATGATCCTTGAAGGCGCGGATCACGAATTCTACCGTCGCTTCATGCGCGGCCTGATGCGCGCTGAATTTTTCTTGCACCGCGAACTCTCCGCCGGTCTTGCCGGTGAGCAGCGTCTCCTCGCCGCCATTGCGCTCGCTGAATTCGGCCTCTGCGTGAAAGGCAGCTCGCGCTATCAGCGCCGCAGCACAAAACTGCTGGCCGAGGAGCTCGACCGGCAGATTCTGGCGGACGGCGGCCACATCACCCGCAATCCGGCCGCGCTGATCCGCCTGCTGCTCGACCTTCTGCCGTTGCGGCAGGCCTATACGGCGCGCGCTGTGGCGCCGCCGCAGCAATTGTTGAACGCCATCGACCGCATGCTGCCGATGCTGCGTCTGTTGCGTCATGGCGACGGCACGCTGGCGCTCTTCAATGGCATGGGCGTCACCGCGCCCGACCTACTCGCAACTGTGCTCGCTTATGACGATGTCCGCGCCCAGCCGCTGACCAATGCGCCGCATTCGGGCTATCAGCGGATCGAGGCCGGCAATAGCGTCGTCATCGTCGATGCCGGAACACCACCGCCGGCCGATTTCTCGACGCTCGCTCATGCCGGTTGCCTGTCCTTTGAATTTTCCGTGGGCACGCAGCGACTGATCGTCAATTGCGGCGCGCCCGATACGGCGCGTCTTGCCACGCGCGCGCCAGCCCGCGCGACCGCCGCGCATTCGACCCTCGTCATCGCCGATACATCGTCTTGCCGTTTCGCCAAAAATCAGGGATTGGAAGCGCGTTTCGCAGGGCAGATTTTGGCCGGGCCGCGGCGCGTCGCCATCGAGCGCCAGCAGCAAAATAGTCGCGCGCGCATTCGCTTTGCGCATGATGGCTATGCCGGCCGCTTCGGCCTGATCCACGAGCGCCGGGTAAGCCTCTCCGCCGACGGCCTCTCGCTCGAAGGCGAAGACCGGCTGCGGCCGATAGCAGGCACGGCCGATGCCTATCCCTATGCCGTGCGCTTTCACATCCATCCGAGCGTCGAACTGCAAAGCGCGGTTGAAGACCGTGCCGTGGTACTCACTCTGCCGGACCGGCAGCGCTGGATCTTCGCCTGCCACGATGCGCCGATCGCGATCGAAGAAAGCATCTTCTTCGCCGCAGCCGATGGCGCTCATGCCTGCGAGCAGATCGTCATCTATGGCGATTCGGAGAAACAACCGCGCATCACCTGGAGCATCCGCCGCTTCGATGAGGAAGCGCGGGCGGACGACGAGGCGCATTACGCCGCCAAGTAATGCGGCGTTTTCTATGACGCCTGCGGAAGGCGCGTCGCCGCCGCCCACGCACGGG
The DNA here is from genome assembly GCA_964644615.1 of uncultured Methylovirgula sp. Taxonomy (GTDB): domain Bacteria; phylum Pseudomonadota; class Alphaproteobacteria; order Rhizobiales; family Beijerinckiaceae; genus Methylovirgula. Next base: position 156,016 of record CAZXXA010000004.1, read on the forward strand.
TCCGCGCTTCCGGATCGGCATTCAAAGTGATGTCGGTGACGACGGAGGCGCTGTCGGCGCCCGCCGCCAGCACACCTGCGACACGGTCGAGCGTCACGCCGCCGATGGCGACAAGCGGAATCTTGCCGATCTTCTTTTTCCAGACACCGATCTTATCGAGGCCTTGCGGCGCGAATTTCATCGCCTTCAGGATTGTCGGATAGATCGGTCCGAGTGCGATATAGTCCGGCCGAGTTTCGAGCGCCCGCGCCAGCTCCGTCTCGTCATGCGTCGAGACGCCGAGTTTGATGCCGGCGCGGCGGATCGCGGCGAGATCGGCAGTGTCGAGATCCTCCTGTCCGAGATGCACGAAACCGCATTTGAGATCAATCGCATCGACCCAATAGTCGTTGACGATCAGCTGCGCGCCCGCCTTGTCGCAGAGAGCTTTCGCTGTCTTGATCTCGCGGCGCGTCTCGTCCGACGGGCGGTCCTTCACCCGCAATTGCACCAGCCGCACGCCATGCGGCAGCAAGCGCGCGATCCAATCGGCGGTGTCGAAGATCGGATAGAAACGGTCAAGCACGCGAGACATCCGCAAAGGCACGGCCGAGCTGCGGCGTCGAAGGCTCCGCCATATCGCGCGGCAGGATCGGGTCAGCGTTGTAAGCAAGCCGCCCGGCTTCGACCGCGAGCGCAAAGCCGCGCGCCATGGCGACAGGATCGCCGGCCTTGGCGATCGCCGTATTGATCAGCACGGCATCATAGCCGAGCTCCATCGCCCCCGCCGCATGCGAGGGCGTGCCGATGCCGGCATCGACGACCAGCGGCACGCGCGGGAAATGCTTGCGCAGCGCTTCCAGGCCGAAGCGATTGTTGAGGCCGCGGCCCGAGCCTATCGGCGCACCCCAGGGCATCAGCACTTCGCAGCCGGCACCCAGCAGCTTCTCTGCCACCACGAGATCTTCTGTCGTATAGGGGAAGACTTGAAAGCCGTCGCGCACCAGAACGCCCGCCGCTTCGAGGAGGCCGAAGACGTCGGGCTGCAGCGTATCGTCCTCGCCGATCACTTCGAGCTTAATCCAGGAGGTCGCGAAGACTTCGCGCGCCATTTGCGCCGTGGTGATCGCTTCCTTCGCCGTTTTGCAGCCAGCGGTATTGGGCAGAACTTTCACGCCCAATTCGCGGATGAGCGTCCAAAAGCTTTCGCCCGCGCGATTGCCCCCGGCCTCGCGCCGCAACGACACGGTCACGACATCGGCGCCCGACGCCTTGATCGCATCGGCCAGAATTGCCGGTGACGGATATTGCGCCGTGCCGACGAGGAGCCGTGAGGTCAGCTCCGTGCCATAAACTTTGAGCTTACCGCTCATCTGGGCCTCCAATCTCAGCTCCCAATCTCAACCGCCTTGCCGTGGGGTGAGGATTTCAACCGTGTCGCCCGTCTTCAACGCCGTCTCCTTGCGATCGACGGCGCGAACGAAGGATTGATTGAGGGCGGTCGCCACCACCATGTCTTGATATTCGAGTTCGTCGAGCAAAGCGGCGAGCGTGGTCGCGGCGACCTCAAGCTCTTTGCCGTTCACGCGGATCTGCATCCATGACCTCCGGGAAAATTTCGCCGCGCAAGATGATTGCGGCGGCGCGGCGCGCCAATGCGGGCGCCAGCAGGAAACCGTGTCGAAAGAGCCCGTTCACATAGAGCCTGCGCTCCACCAGTCGCAGACGCGGCAGATTGTCAGGGAAAGCGGGCCGCAAATCCGACCCCGTCTCAAGAATTTCAGCCTCGCCGAATGCCGGATGAATCGCATAGACGGCACTCAGCAATTCAAGCATGGACCGCGCCGTCACGCGGCGGCGCTCCTCATTCTCGATCATCGTCGCGCCGATCATGAAGCGGCCGTCGCCGCGCGGCACGATATAAACGGGATGGCGCGGATGCAGCATGCGCACCGGCCGATGCAGCGCGATCTCATGCGTCGCGAGCACCAGCATTTCACCTTTGACGCCGCGCAGATCCTTGAGCCTGTCATGCGCGGAATAACCGCGGCAATCGACCGTCCAATCGGCAGGCTCTGCCAGCGTTTCCGCATCGGTGTTGAAACGGAAGGATACGCTCGGAAACTCCCGCAGCCGCGCCACGAGCATGGCCATCGCGGCGCGCGGATCGAGATGCGCCTCTTGCGGGTAGAAAAGCGCTTCGTCGAAGCGGCCGGCGAGATCGGGCTCCAGCGCCTTGATCCGCGCCGCATCGAGGCCTTCATGGTTCGTCGTCAGCCGGGCGAAGCGCAGCAGATCTGGCCGGTCGCGTGGCGGCACGACGACAAGCGTCCCCCCTACTGTCGCGGCGGGAAGCGTTTGCGTCCAATAGTCGAGCGCCTCGCGGCCGCCTTCGACGATGAAGGGCTCGGCGCTTTCCTCTTCGCACCAAGGCGAGATCATGCCGCCCGCATGGAAGGAGCAGCCGAGCCCCGGCCCTGCCGCACGTTCGACAATCTCGACCGTTTCGCCGGCGCGAGCGAGTTCATAGGCGCAGGTGAGGCCGGCAACGCCGGCGCCGATGACGCGGATGTTCATCGCGCGCCTCCCAAGGAGGCGATCGAGAGGAAGACGGAAAGGATCGGAAGAAGAAGCTCGGTCATGACCATCCCTACGCCAGTGCGAACTGGATCAGGTTCTAAGGGTCGCCGGGCCGCCTTCTTGGCGCTGCCAGCCTCTCAGCCCCCTGTCGGGGATCCCCTTGGTGATGCCGCTAAAATAGGTCTTCTCAGGGGGGTGCGTCAAGCGCAGCCTCATCTGCCGATTGGCCGCGCTTGCCCCTCAGGCCGGTCTGAACTGCCTCAGCCGCAGCGCATTCGTCACGACGAAGACCGAAGAAAAGGCCATGGCACCGGCGCCTAGCATGGGCGACAGAAGAATGTGGAAAGCCGGATAGAGCACGCCCGCCGCGACCGGGATCAGCACGACATTATAGCCGAAGGCCCAGGCGAGATTCTGCGCAATGTTCTTCAGTGTTGCGCGCGACAGGGCGACGGCGGAGACGACAGCGTCAAGCTCGCCGCTCATCAACACGACGTCAGCGGATTCGATCGCGACATCGGTGCCCGTGCCGACCGCGATGCCGACGTCGGCGGCGGCAAGCGCGGGCGCATCATTAATGCCATCGCCCACAAAAGCCAGCTTTTTGCCGGAACTTCTATCTTCCTGCCGCAAACTCTCGACCGCCGCGACTTTGCCATCCGGCAAGACCTCGGCAACGACCGCCTTTATGCCGATGCTGCGCGCGATGGCTTCCGCTGTCGCTTTGCGATCGCCGCTGATCATGGCGCATTGCAATCCGTCCGCTTTGAGCGCCGCAATCGCCTTGGCCGCGGAAGGTTTTATCGGATCGGCAACCGCGAGAATTCCGGCAAGCTTGCCGTCGACGGCGGCAAAGAGCGGCGACCTGCCGTCATTCGCAAGCCGCGCGGCGGTCTCGGCGAAAGGCGCGATATCGACGCCGAGCTTCGCCATGAAGCGGTTGGCGCCCAGAGCAATCTTCTTGGAGCCCGCTTGCGCGGTGACGCCAAATCCGGCGACGGCTTCGAAAGCCTCGACTTTCGGCAAAGCCAGGCCGCGCGCCTTGGCGGCTGCGATAATCGCCTTGCCGACCGGATGCTCGGAATTCACTTCAACCGCCGCAGCGAGCGCCAGCACCTCGTCTTCCGCGAAGCCAGCAGTGACCGACAGATCGGTGAGTTCCGGGTGACCCTTGGTCAGCGTGCCGGTCTTGTCGAAGGCGATGACGCCGACATCGCGTAAATTCTGCAGCGCGGCGCCTTGGCGGAACAATATGCCGAGCTCGGCGCCCCGTCCCGTCCCGACCATGATCGAGACTGGCGTCGCGAGGCCCATGGCGCAGGGACAGGCGATGATCAGCACCGCGACCATATTGACGATCGCATAGGGAAAGGACGGCTGCGGCCCGGCAACAAGCCAGACGATGAAGGTTAGGACTGCAACACCGATTACCGCCGGCACGAACCAGCCGGTGATCTTGTCGACGAGCGTCTGGATCGGCAGTTTCGCGCCCTGCGCCTGCTCGACCATTTTGATGATGCGCGCGAGCACCGTTTCGGCACCGACCTTGGTCACCTTCACAGTGAGACTGCCGGACGTGTTGATCGTGCCGCCGACGACCGCGTCGCCGACCGCTTTGCGCACGGGCTCCGCTTCGCCGGTCAGCATGGATTGATCGACGAAGGAGGCACCATCGATCACCTCGCCGTCGAGCGGCACGCGCTCGCCAGGCCGGATCAGCAGGAGATCGCCCGGGACGACGGCAGAGAGCGGCACATCGACGGGCGTTCCATCGCGCAGGACATGCGCCGTCTCGGGCGTCAGACCCAGCAGGCGCTCGATCGCAGCGCCGGCCGCGCCCTTGGCGCGCGCTTCCAGCAAGCGGCCGAGCAGGATCAATGTGACGATGACCGCCGCTGCTTCGAAATAGACCTGCGCCGTGCCGGCCGGGAAAATCTCCGGCGCAAAGGTTGCGACGACCGAATAGGACCAGGCGGCGAATGTGCCGAGCGCAACGAGCGCATTCATATCGGGCGCAGCATGCAACAGCGCCGGAACGCCCGTCGCATAGAACCGCCAGCCGGGACCGAACAGAACAATGCTGGCGAGCGCGCATTCGATGATGCGCAGCGTCTGCATGCCGATATGCTGATCGAGATAATCCTGCAGCGGCATGAAAAATTCGGGCGCCATTGCGAGGATGAAGAGCGGCAGCGTCAACACTGCGGCAATGGCGAAATCGCGCGTCAGGCTTTGCACATCTTCGTCATGATGGTGATGGCCGCCATGTTCCATCGCCTCCATCGGGCGCGTCTCATAGCCGGCCCGCGTGACGGCTTGCGCGAGCGCGGCGGCGCTGACTTCGTCAGGGCGATAGGAGACATTGGCGCGCTCGGTCGCCAGATTGACATGAGCCGCAACGACGCCCGGCTGTTTCTTCAGCACGCGCTCGACGCGGCTGACGCAGGAAGCGCAAGTCATTCCGGAGATCGCCAAGTCGGTGGTCGTCAAGTCGGCGGTCGTCGATCCGGCGCTCGCGATGGAAGATGGCGTGGATTGCGACGCAGCCGCTGAATGGACGTGACCGTTGTCGGGCATGGCGGATCCCCTATATCAGAGGCGTCTTAATACCCCCTGTGGGTATTTGACCTGATACCCACATAGGGTATATGAACAAGACGTCAATGAAAGAGACCGAACCTTCGGAGGCTCCAATGGCGAAGGCAAAGCCCGCGCTGGCCGTCGAGACTGCCCCCCGCAAGGCGATCGCTGTCGATAAGGACATCAAAGCGGCCAATCTCGCCCGGTTGAAGCGCGTCGAGGGTCAAATTCGCGGCATCCAGAAGATGATCGAGGACGACCGCTACTGCGCCGATATTCTGCACCAAATCTCGGCCGCGCAGGAGGCGCTACGCGCCGTCGGGCGCGAGCTGATCCGCAATCATCTGAAACATTGCTCGACCCACGCCATTCGCGCGGGCGGCGAGGAAGCGGCCGCGATGTACGACGAACTCGTCGATCTCTTCGACAAGAACTATCGCTGAACCACCGCGACCTAAAACAAGAGGAAAATCATGACGCAAAGATACAAGATCGCGGATATGAGCTGCGGCGGTTGTGTCGCGACGATCACGAAAACGATCCAGGCGCTCGATCCGAAGGCGGAAGTCGCCTGCAATCTCACGAGCAAAGTCGTGAATGTGAGGACCGATATCGAGTCCGCGCGCATTGCGGCCGCCCTCGCCGATGCCGGCTTCGACAGCGAGCCGCTCGCCGCCTGAACGGCAGCGGCTTTGCCGCAAGTGGTGATGGACGGCTGATCGCTCAGATAAAAAGCTTTCCGTGCGACATTTTGCGAAATCTTGCCGAAAAATCATCGCGCGGATGATCCTGCCTTCGGCAGAGCGAGCCCTGTCTTGCAAAGGAAATAGGCCCGTCATAGGTATGGCCTCCAAATCCTCGGGGAGCCAAGCTGTCATGAACAAAGTCTATCCGGACGCGAAATCGGCGCTCGCCGACATCATGCGCGACGGCATGCTGGTGCTTTCCGGCGGTTTCGGCCTGTGCGGGACGCCGCAGGAGCTGATCGAGGCAGTACGCGACCTCGGCAGCAAAAATCTCACCGTCGTTTCGAACAATGCCGGCATTGACGGCGTTGCGCTCGGAATTCTGCTCGAATCCAAACAGATCAAGAAAATGATCTCGTCCTATGTCGGCGAGAACAAACTTTTCGCCGATCTGTTTCTGTCGGGCCAATTGGAACTTGAATTCAATCCGCAAGGAACGCTCGCCGAGCGCCTGCGGGCCGGCGGCTCCGGCATCCCGGCTTTCTACACGAAAACCGGCGTCGGCACTGTCGTTGCGGAAGGCAAGGATCTGCGTGAATTCGACGGCGAAACCTATGTGATGGAACGCGGCATCGTCGGTGACATCGCTCTGATCCACGCCTGGAAGGGCGATACCGAAGGCAATCTCGTCTATCGCAAGACGGCGCGGAATTTTAATCCGATGATGGCAATGGCCGGCAAGATCACGGTCGCCGAGGTCGAGCATCTCGTCGAGCCGGGCGAGATCGATCCCGACACGATCCATACGCCGGGCATTTTCGTCCAGCGGATCGTGCATGTGCCCGGTGCGTCGAAGCCGATCGAAAAGCGCACGACGCGGCCGAAGCAAGCGGCCTGACGGAGAAACGGCCTGACTCAAGGGCCGAACAGACCAGATCGAACAGCGGAGATAACATATGGCCTGGACAAGAGATCAGATGGCCGCCCGCGCTGCCCAGGAATTGCGCGACGGCTTCTACGTCAATCTCGGCATTGGCATTCCGACGCTCGTTTCGAACTACATTCCGCCGGGCATGCAGGTGCAATTACAGAGCGAGAACGGCATGCTCGGCACCGGGCCGTTCCCCTTCGAGGGCGATGAAGACCCCGACCTCATCAACGCCGGCAAGCAGACGGTGACCGAACTGCCGACGACCAGCTATTTCTCCTCGGCGGACAGTTTCGCCATGATCCGCGGGGGCCACATCGATCTCGCCATTCTGGGCGCGATGGAAGTCGCCGAAAATGGCGATCTCGCCAATTGGACGATCCCGGGCAAGATGATCAAAGGCATGGGCGGCGCCATGGATCTCGTCGCCGGCGTCAAGCGCGTTGTCGTCGTCATGGAGCACACGGCCAAGGGCGAGCCGAAACTCCTGCATCGTTGCACTCTGCCGCTCACCGGCTCGCATGTGATCGATATGGTCATCACCGATCTCGGCGTCTTCACCATCGATAAATCGGGCGACGGCGGCATGGTGCTGATCGAGCTAGCGCCCGATGTGACGCTCGATGACATCAAGCGCCAGACAGCAGCGTCCTATACAGTGCATCCGACACTCGCGGCGCAGGCCGCCTGAGGCGAATTGGCCGATTGCCCTAAAAACCGACAATCGGCTTAAGACCAATGTAAACCTTCTCGGCGAGAGTCGGCCGGTCCTTTAGAGCATATCCCGGAAAAGTTGATCGACTTTTCCGACGAAGGACATGCACCAAAGTTTTGAATCGAGCCGATTTGCCCCGATGTTTCGCTCGTTTTTCTTTATGGTCGTTGCGCTCGCGCTGGTGAGCTTTTTCGGCAGTTCCTATCTCGCCAACCATGTATCTCATGCGCGGCAAGAGGCTGCGCGGCAAGAGGCGCCACGGCATGAGCCGGTGCGGCAGGACAACCAAACGCCGCAGACCGCCAATCTGGTCGCGCCGCGTACCGCGTCAGTGAGCGGTTCCGACGAAATCGAAATTCCCGCCGACCCGCACGGGGGGTATAAGACCAATGCCGAAATCGACGGCTATGTGCTGCGCATGATTGTCGACACAGGTGCGACCTATGTCTGCCTGACCGATGCGGATGCCAGCGCCATCGGCGTCCGTCCCGCCCCTGCCGATTACACCTACAGGACCCAGACGGCGAATGGCGTCGGAGTCGCGGCACGCATTAAGATCGATCGTCTGCGCCTCGGCCAAGTGGAAATCCATGACGTCGATGCCTTCGTCATGCCGCGCGGCGCTCTGTCGATCAGCCTCCTCGGCATGAGCGCACTGAATCGGCTCGGCAAAGTGGAGATTGCCGCAGGCAAACTCGTCCTGCGGCAATAATCTCCCCTCATCGATGGACGGCTCAACACTCAATCATGCGCCGCCAGCGGATGGTGCGACTTGTCGGCCTCCTTGATGATTTCAGCCATGCTTGGCTTGCCTTCGATCGCACGCGTCAGCGCCAGTTTCGTCGCTTCGTAATTCCAGTCTTGAATCTTCGTGTCGTCCTTAGCGTCCCAATTGATGAAGACGCCGACACAAATGAAGATGTTTTCCGCTTCATCCTCCGGAATGACGCCCGCCTTAACGGTGTCGACGACCGCTCTTGCGACGCCACGCTCCGCCGGTCCGAACAGTTGCGTCGCCTGTTTGGCATCTTTGATCTCGACCTTATTGAACATCACGGTCGAAGGCTTCGCCGGCAGATTGGGCGCGACCAATGCCAGCAAGGCATTGTCGCCGCGCTTCTGATTGGTGAGCGTGTTGCAGAAAGCAATTTCCGCCGGGCTGCCGCGCGGACCGAGAAGCAGATCGATATGGGCCAATTCATTGCCCTCGCCGACGAGTGCTTCGCCGACCATGACACGGTCGATCTTGAGCTTGCTCATTGTGTCCTCCAATGGCTGTATCCAATTGGCTACGTCATGGGAAAACGCGATGTGCTTGCCGAAGGATCGCCTGTGTTGCGTATTTTTGACAAAAAGCTCCGCCCAAAAGTTTCGCCACAGATGGGCGGCCCGTGAGCGTCACCTTGGAACGCGATCCGAGCTTGCCCGTTCGCCATCACATCCCTAGGGTCGCTCGGCCGTTAGCGCCGAACCGCGCGATCCTGCTCCAGCCTAGAGGTATCCATGTTTCCGAAGCCCGAGCCTGCGCTGACTCCCAACAGCTACGCCTATGAACAGACCCCGATGGTCAAGGCGACCGGCTTCCGCGAATACGACGCGCGTTGGCTTTTTGGAAAAGAAATCAATCTGATGGGCATCCAGGCGCTGGGCCTTGGCCTCGGCACGCTGCTGCGTGAGATGGGCGTGAAGCCGGAAATCGTCACCGGCCATGATTTCCGCAGCTATTCCTCTTCGATCAAATATGCGCTGATCACCGGCCTCATGGCGTCGGGCGTCAAAGTGCATGACATCGGTCTGGCGCTCTCGCCCATGGCCTATTTCGCCCAGTTCGATCTCGACGTGCCGGCCGTCGCCATGGTGACCGCCTCGCACAACGACAATGGCTGGACGGGCGTGAAAATGGGCGCGCAGCGGCCCGTCACTTTCGGCCCCGATGAAATGGGCAAGCTGAAGCAGATCGTCCTTTCAGGCGCCTATTATTACGCCGATGGCGGCGCCTATCGTTTCGTTACCGATTTCCCGGCCCGCTACATCGCCGATCTCACCGACCGCAAGCCGCTCACCCGCAAGCTCAAAGTCGTCGCCGCCTGCGGCAATGGCACCGCGGGCGCCTTCGCGCCGCAGGTGCTCGCCAAACTCGGCTGCGAGGTCGTGCCACTCGACACCGAGCTCGATTACACCTTCCCGCATTACAATCCCAATCCGGAAGATCTGAAGATGCTACATGCGATGGCCGACAAGGTCCGCGAAAGCGGCGCCGATGTCGGGCTCGGCTTCGACGGCGACGGCGACCGTTGCGGGGTCGTCGACAATCGCGGCGAAGAAATATTCGCCGATAAGATCGGCGTCATGCTGGCCCGCGATCTGTCGAAGCTGCACCCCAATTCGACCTTCGTCGTCGACGTCAAATCGACCGGCTTGTTCATGACCGACCCAGTGCTTTTGCAAAACGGCGCCAAAGCGGACTATTGGAAGACCGGCCATTCTTACATCAAGCGCCGCGTGACCGATCTGAATGCGCTC
>CAZXXA010000005.1:0-134807 GCA_964644615.1 uncultured Methylovirgula sp.
CTCGTTGATAATGCGCAGCACTTCGAGGCCGGCGATCTTGCCGGCATCCTTGGTCGCCTGACGCTGGGCGTCGTTGAAATAGGCGGGAACCGTGATGACAGCCTGGGTGACCGGTTGGCCGAGATAGGCCTCGGCCGTCTCCTTCATCTTCTGCAGGACGAAGGCGGAAATCTGCGAGGGAGAATATTGCTTGCCGTCGGCCTGGACCCAGGCGTCGCCATTCGGGCCTTTGACGATTTTATAGGGAACGATGTCCATGTCCTTCTTGGTCATGGGATCGTCGAAGGTGCGGCCGATGAGCCGCTTGATAGCAAAGAAGGTCTTCTCCGGGTTGGTGACGGCCTGGCGCTTGGCCGGCTGTCCGACGAGGCGCTCGCCGTCGTCGGTGAAAGCGACAATCGATGGGGTTGTCCGAGCACCCTCCGCATTCTCAATGACCTTCGGAGTCTTGCCCTCCATCACCGCCACGCAGGAATTGGTGGTTCCGAGGTCGATGCCAATGACTTTACCCATTTCGTCCTTCCTTATTTTCGTGTGGCAAGACCGCCGGACCCTCTGAGACATCGGATATATCCGATGTTTTTAGCGAGCGATCCGGCCAAAGGGCGGCACGCTGCCGCCCGGTCCCCGTAAGATCAATGTGGTAGCGCCTCATACCGGCGCAAGATTACGGTCTATATAAGAGGGCGTTTTTTCGACGCAAGACGAGGACTGAGCCGCCTCAAACCTTTCGGCGCGGGGGCGCAGCCGTCCTCCGATTCGGACCATTGTAATCTCGGCCTTATTTAGCGAACCAGGACCGGAGCCGGAAGTCCCATGCCCTCACATTGGGCATTTGGTGAAGGCATTTGGCTCGGAAAATCGGCTTAGGAAAAACAGCTCAAGAAAAACGGGGGCCGCGGCGGGCCTCGGCCAGCGCCCGCGACAGACCGTCGGCGAACCGGGCCTTTTCGTCGGGACCGAGAAAGCGGGCGATCTCGACGCTCTGGCCGCGCGAGACGAGTGCCAGTCTCTGGATGCCGTATTCCTCATGGTCGACCCGGTCGAGCCGCACCCAGGAGGGGTTGAACCGCCACTCCGCCCGCACGCCTTTTGGCGAGATCTTGGCCAGCTGCAGCTCGATCGGTGTCACCCGCACGTCCTCATAGGCGCGGGCCGCGCGGAAATTGGCTTTGAAGGCGAGGTAAAACAGGAGAACGTCGATGCCCATGAAGCCCGCCACCGGCCAGGCGCCGGCAATGACGAAGGGGATCGTCGTCGCGAAGCTCATCAGCGCGAAGATCATCAACAGGATGCGGAAATTTTTCTGGGTCAGCGACCGGTGCGGGTAGATGCGCACAGACAGAATGCCGCGCAGGGCGGGATCCGCGGCGTCTTCATACCCGTCATTGGGGATGGCTAGCTCCGGCATAGGGCCCTGCACTTCTCTCCCGTCGCCATCAACTTTATAACGCTCAAATGGCGACGCACACCACTCGAAAGGTGAAACCGGGAACAAAAGTTCCGCGCGCCGCTCAAGCACGTCAAGACGCGACGCACGCGGCAAAAACGCCCCCGACCAAGACGTCGCCGGCCAAGAAGGCCCTGAACAAGACGGCCCTGAAGAAAAAGGCGCTCAAATCGACCACGGCTCCCATGCCGGCCGCGACCGGCAAGTCGAAGCCGGTGAAGGTCAAGGCCTTGGCGCCGAAGCGACTTCCGAAACCCGATCCAGCCATCGTGGCCGAGATTTTCGCGCGCTTTGCCAAAGCCAATCCGCATCCGCGCGGTGAATTGGAATATGTGAACCCCTATACGCTGCTCGTCGCCGTCGTCCTCTCGGCGCAGGCGACCGATGCCGGCGTCAACAAGGCGACGCGGCCGCTCTTCACTATCGCCGACACGCCGGAAAAGATGCTCGCGCTCGGCGAAGACAAAGTGCGGGATATGATCAAGACGATCGGCCTCTACCGCAATAAGGCGAAGAACGTCATCCTGCTCTCCGAGCGGCTGGTGAAGGATTTCGGCAGCCAGGTGCCGAAGACCCGCGAAGAGCTCGAAAGCCTGCCCGGCGTCGGCCGCAAGACCGCCAATGTGGTGATGAACATCGCCTTCGGCGCGTCGACACTGGCGGTCGACACGCATATCTTCCGCGTCTCGAATCGCATCCCGCTCGCGCCGGGCAAGACGCCGCTCGATGTCGAATTGGGTTTGGAGAAAATCATTCCGCAGGACTACATGCTGCATGCGCATCACTGGCTGATTCTGCATGGACGCTACACCTGCAAGGCGCTGCGTCCGGAATGCGAAAGATGTCTGATCTCCGATCTCTGCCGCTGGCCGGAAAAACGCGTGTGAAGAAGAACGCGCCCAAATCAGCTTCTTTGCCAGATTCCGCGCCGCGCCTCGTCGCGCCGGAAGCTGCCGAGGAAGACATTTCGCTGCGGCCGCTCGCGCTTGCCGATTTCACCGGGCAGGAGGCGGCGCGCGCTAATCTGAAAATCTTCATCGAGGCGGCGAAAGCACGCCGCGAGGCGCTCGACCATGTCCTCTTCGTCGGGCCGCCTGGTCTCGGCAAGACGACGCTTGCGCAGATCGTCGCGCATGAGCTCGGCGTCAACTTCCGCGCGACCTCGGGTCCCGTCATCGCCAAGGCCGGCGATCTCGCCGCGCAACTGACCGCGCTCGAAGAGCGCGACGTACTCTTCATCGATGAAATCCATCGCCTCAATCCGGCGGTCGAAGAGATCCTTTATCCGGCGATGGAGGATTTCCAGCTCGATCTGATGATCGGCGAAGGACCGGGCGCCCGTTCGGTGAAGATCGATCTCGCCAAATTCACCCTCGTCGGCGCGACGACGCGGGCCGGCCTTTTGACGACGCCTTTACGCGACCGTTTCGGCATTCCGGTGCGGCTCGATTTCTACAGCGTCGCCGAGCTCGAAAAGATCGTCCGCCGCGCCGCACGCGCCCTCCACATGGAAATCAGCGACGACGGCGCCAATGAAGTCGCCAAACGGTCGCGCGGCACGCCGCGCATTGCCGGACGACTGCTGCGGCGGGTGCGCGATTTCGCCCAGGTCGATGCAAAAGGCGCCGAAGTCTCCCGCGCCATCGCCGACCGGGCGCTGCGGCTTCTCGATGTCGATGCGGCGGGCCTCGACCAGATGGACCGGCGCTATCTCGGCGCCATCGCCAATTCCTTTGGCGGCGGCCCGGTCGGCATCGATACGCTCGCCGCCGCCCTTTCGGAGCCGCGCGACGCCATCGAGGACATTATCGAGCCCTATCTCATCCAGCAGGGCTTTCTGCAGCGCACCCCGCGCGGCCGGGTTCTGACCGCCAACGCCTTCCGGCATCTGGGGCTGGAGCCGCCGAAAATCCCGCCGCAGCAGTTCGGCCTTTTCGGCGAAAGCGAAGAGTGAACAAAGGCCTGGTGGATAGGCGCCATGATGACCGTCGGAGCCTTGTAACCGATTGAGTCACGTGCTATCTGCCGCCCACCGCACGCATGCCCCCGAAAGTCGCCGACTCCCAAGTCACCGGCTTTTTCAGAGCGCCGGCCCGAATCGCTCTCTTTTTGGATCGTTTCGCCGCCGCCTTACGGGGCATATGTCATACTGCCCTTTGCGGCAGCTATGCCGGCCTGGAGAGGTGGCAGAGCGGTTGAATGCACCGCACTCGAAATGCGGCATAGGCGCAAGCCTATCGGGAGTTCGAATCTCCCCCTCTCCGCCACGCCCGCCTGAAGCGCGTTGCAACATTTGCTTGGCCTGGATCAGGGACCGATAAGGCTAGAATATTACACTTCGCGACGACGGCGCGGAGACGCGGCTGACGACGACAGCCATTGATCAACCAGTACCGCGCTCAACAACTGACATCAGCAAGTCAGGGAATCCTGATCAATACAGAGCGGGCCGAAAGCTCGAGAATATAGTTTCTGCTTGGCTTGTCGGAACGAGCCCGCGGCGCAAGGACTTTTGCATCCGTGACTCGATCGAGGGTCGCCTCATGCAAGGACCACTCTCATGACCGATACGCGCCTAAAAATGCAGGATCCGCGTCATCAATATCCCGAGCCGCCGTTTCCGCGCCAACCGCAGCCTGCGCCCGGACTTGCTGCGCATATGCAGCCCAAGCCGGATCATGGCGAGACCAGCTATCATGGATCCGGCAAGCTGAACGGGCGCAAGGCCCTCATCACGGGCGCCGACTCCGGCATCGGCCGCGCGGCGGCGATCGCCTTCGCCCGCGAAGGCGCCGATGTTGCGATTGTCCATCTGCCGAGCGAAGACAGAGATGCCCAAGAGGTGCTCGATCTTATCGAAGCAGAAGGCCGCAAAGGAATCTCGATCGCCGGCGATATCAAAGACGAGGCTTTTTGCAACCAGCTTGTGGAGCGCGCAGCACAAGAGCTTGGCGGGTTGGACATAGTGGTGAACAACGCCGGCAAACAGGTCTCCCGCCCGTCGATCGGCGAGATCGACAGCGAACAATTCGATCATACGCTGAAGACAAATCTCTACGCGATGTTCTGGATCACCAGGGCTGCGGAGAAACACCTGAAGCCGGGGGCTGCGATTATCAATACGGCATCGGTTCAAGCAGTCGAACCATCTGAAAGCTTGCTTGACTATGCGACGACCAAAGCCGGCATCGTCGCCTTCACGAAAGCGCTGTCCAAGCAGCTCATCAAGAAGGGTGTCCGCGTCAATGCCGTCGCTCCGGGACCTGTCTGGACTGTGCTGCAGCCGAGCGGCGGTCAGACGCAGGAGAAGGTCCAGCATTTTGGCGAGAACGCGCCAATGGGCCGGCCGGGCCAGCCCGTCGAACTCGCTCCGGTCTATGTGCTGCTAGCGTCGCAGGAAGCCAGCTTCATCACCGGCGAAGTGTATGGCGTGACGGGCGGCGAAGGCATCGTCTGAGCGGATAGGATGCAGATATCCGCGGCGCTACCTTGAGCGCGATTTAATCGGTCATTTCGGAACAGAGGAGGCGACCTGACGTTCGCCCCATGTCCCAAGAGGAGATATGCCGATGAACCAGCAAAATCGCAATCCAAAGCAAGGCGCTACGGAGGATCGGCAAAACGTGCTCGGCAATAAGGACGAGTTCCTCAATCCGAAGCACAAAGCTGACAAGCAGCCCTCGCACCAAGTTCAAGAGATGGGCCAGCCGAAAGATAAGGCCCAGATGAAACAAGAAGGCCCAGCTTCCGCGCGCCAGCGCGGATAAACGGACAAGGCCGCCGGCTTCGCCGGCGGCCTTCGTGCAAAAAGCCTGCTCCTGCCTGCGTTGAAAATTCCCTCAAGCAAGTCCGCGCCAGACCTGCAACCGCAGGCATAAGCATGCGTTCCGTCGTGAAATCGTCCGTTAGAAGCTTTAGGCGACCTCGCCATCGATCCTACGCTGTCACTGACGATCGTTTTTCCGTAGCCGGATGGATTCATGCTGGATCGGCATCGTCAAAGCACTGACAAGGCAGGGCACGACATCATCGAGCTTTATGCAGCCGAGGAGGGCGAGAACGCGACTAAGACCGAGCGCCGTGGAGGCAGCCGGACCGACAAAAAGGAAGAGCCGCGAGATACCGACGAGAGCGGCGATGAGGCCGGCGGAAGCGGTCACACTGATGGCAACGAGAAGAATGAAAGCGCTTGGGACCGGGTTCGCCAGCACAAGATTGCCGTTGGAATGGCCGCCGCGGTATTGATCATTGGCGCAGTTGCGGCCGTCATCTGGTATCTCCATGCACGCAACTACGAAAGCACGGATGACGCTTTTATCGATGGCCATCCCGTTGCCGTAAGTCCGCAAGTCTCGGGCAATATCGTCAGTGTTCCTGTCACGGATAATCAACTCGTCAAAGCGGGCGACCTTCTCGCCGCTATCGATCCGCGCGATTACCAAGCCGCTTTGGAGCAGGCAGAGGCGCAGATCGGACAGGCAAACGCGAGCATTTCGTCGGCGCGCGCCCAAATCGAGACGCAAAAAGCCCAAATCGAACAAGCCGCGAAGCAAGTGGTTTCCGCGCAAGCGGCCCTGAGCTTTTCCCGCGATCAAAATACCCGCGCGCAGCAATTGGTGAAGACCGGCTTTGGGACGGTTCAGAACGCGCAACAGACGTCATCTGATTTGCGCGCCAAGCAGGCAAGCTATGATGCGGCCGTTGCCTCTCGCGACGCCGCAGCACGCCAGCTGAAGGTCTTGCAAGCGCAGATTGACAGTGGCGAAGCGCAACTCCGACAAGCGGCAGCCCAAAAAGCGAAAGCCATTGCCGATCTCTCCCGGACAACCCTGCATGCGACGGTCGATGGGCGGGTGACGCGCCTGTCTGCTGCGGTCGGCGCGGCCGCAACGCCTGGTCAGGCGCTCATGGTCCTGGTCCCGACAAATCTATGGGTGACCGCCAATTTCAAGGAAACGCAGCTGGCGCATATCCGGCCTGGGCAACCCGTCGACATAGAAATCGACGCTTTCGGCCGTTCATTTCCCGGCCACGTCGACAGTGTGCAGGCGGGCTCCGGTACGGCCTTCAGCCTTCTACCGGCAGAGAACGCCACCGGCAATTACGTGAAAGTGGTGCAGCGAATTCCCGTGAAGCTCACTTTCGATCAATTGCCGGATTGGGAAATTGGGCCCGGCATGTCGGTCGTGCCGACCGTCAAGGTGCATTGAGCCGATGCCGGCCGAGAAAACCGAATATCAGGGCACTAATCCCTATTTGATCGCCCTCCTCGTGTCGGTCGCGACCTTTATGGAAGTGCTCGACACGACCATTGCCAATGTCGCGTTGCGCTATATCTCCGGAGGTCTTGCCGTCGGTCCCGACGAAGCCGCCTGGGTGGTCACGAGCTATCTCATTGCCAATGCGATCGTCCTCTGCGCTTCAAGCTGGTTTGCGGAAGTTCTGGGCCGCAAGACATTCTTCTTGCTCTGCATTGCGCTGTTTACGATCAGCTCGGGCCTTTGCGGCATCGCCTGGAGTCTGTCCTCCCTTCTGGTCTTTCGTGTTTTCCAGGGACTCGCGGGCGGCGGCATGACGCCCGTTGCCCAGTCCATTCTGGCGGCAGCCTTTCCGCCCAGTCAGCGGCCGCGCGGCTTCGCGATCTATGGGATCGCCGTCGTGCTCGCGCCCGCCATCGGCCCGGCTTTGGGCGGATGGCTCAGCGATAACCTGTCCTGGCATTGGTGTTTTCTGATCAATGTGCCTGTAGGGATCGCCTCGCTGGGCGCCGTCGCACTTTTGCTGCCATCGCCCCCGGCGGAGCAGAAGCGGCGCAAACAGGCTCTGAAAGGAGGGAAGCTCCGATTTGACGCTGTTGGCTTCATCCTCATCGCGACATTTCTTGGCGCACTCGAGGTTGTTCTCGATCGTGGCCAGGAAGACGACTGGTTCAGCTCAAATTTCATCGTCACATTTGCCGCGATCTCCGCGGTCGCCTTCATCCTTTTCATTCCGTGGGAGCTGGTTCAGAAGGACCCGCTGATCGATTTGAAAATATTGTTTGGTCGTCAGTTTGGCACCTGCTTTGTCATTATGCTCGCCCTGGGTGCGGTTCTGATTGCGACGACGCAATTTCTGCCGCAGATCCTGCAGGACGATTTTAGCTACACCGCAACGCTCGCTGGCCTCGCTATCTCGCCCGGCGGTCTTGTGACCATGTTCACCTTCGTTGTGGTCGGCCGCGTCGGCACCTTCGTCGATCCGAAATTTCTGATCTTTCTCGGTGGCATCATCATGGCCGCGGCAATGCTTTTTCTCACCCGCAACCTCAATGCGGACCTGCCCTTCAGCTTTTTCGCCTGGTCGCGGATTTATTTGGGCGTCGGCCTGCCGCTGGTTTTCAATTCGATTACGTCAGTGTCCTATACTGGAATCCCGAAAGACAAAACCGATCAGGCCTCGTCGCTGATCAATATGGCGCGTAATCTCGGGGGCTCTATGGGAGTCTCTCTAGCTCAGACGACATTGGCGCGACGCGAGCAATTCCATCAATCTCGTCTCGCCGAGTCGGTCGGAAACTGGAACCCCGCCTATGAACAGACCTTGCATCAAGTGCAGAATTATTTCGCGACGAAGCCGCTTGTGGGAATGGGGGCCGGGGCCTATCGCACCGCGGTGGCCTGGATCGGTCAGCAGGTGCAAATGCAGACCAGCCTTTTCGCCTATATCGACGTGTTTTTCTGTTTGATGCTGCTTTCTCTGCTCATCAGCGTTCTCGCGATCACGCTGCAGGGCGCAAAAAGGGCCACGGCGTGAGAAGCGCCATTGGCGCCTCTTCGCCGAGCGATGCCTGTCAGACGAGCAGTTTTTCAAGCCGGATTGGCAGTTCGCGGAGACGTGTGCCGGTCGCGTGATAGACCGCATTGGCGATGGCCGCCGCAGTGCCGACATTGGCGAGTTCGCCGAGACCCTTGGCGCCGACCGGATTGACGAAATGATCCTCCTCCGGAACGAGGATAACCTCGACCTCGTCAACGTCGGCGTTCACCGGCACGAGATAGTCGGCGAGATTGTCGTTGACATAGCGGGCACGCCTTTGGTCGATTTCCGTTGCCTCGTGCAGCGCCGAACTGATCCCCCAGATCATGCCGCCCATGAGCTGGCTGCGCGCCGTACGGGTGTTCATCAGCCGGCCGGCGGCAAAGGCGCCGACGATCCGTGGCACCCGCACTTCGCGCGTCTTGGCGTGAATATGCACTTCGACGAATTCGGCACCCTGCGCATACATCAGTTTTTCGGCTTCGCCACCGCCAACGAGCTTGGCCTGGCCCGCATAGAGTTTTTGCACGTCCTCGGGCTTCAGGCCGGGCGGTACGAATTCAGCGTATTCTTCGATGGCGCCGACGCCCATGCGGTTGAACACATCCCCGAGCTTCTCTTCGGACCCATCGGATGTACGGAGCGCTGCGTCTTGCAACGTGATCTCATCGTGCGAGCGCCCGCCGAGCGGCCCATCATTGGACGTCGTAGCTGCTTGGATCAGCTTTGAACGGATCGCGCTGCAGCCTCTAAAGACAGCCGAGCAGACGCTTGCGGTCGTCGAGGAGCCACCGGCGACAATGGCGGGCGGCAGATTGGTGTCACCCAATTGCACATGCACTTTGCTCAATGGAACGCCCAGATGTTCGGCCGCGGTTTGGCCGATGACCGTGTAGGCGCCTGTGCCGAGTTCATGCGAAGCCGTCTGCACCTCGACCTCCCCATTCGGGAAAAGCCGAATGCGCGCCGTCGCGGGTCCCATGTGAGTTGGGTAGACGGCGGTGGCACAGCCGAGACCGACGAGCCAATCCCCCTGGCGCATCGATCCGACGTCAGGATTGCGCGCTTTCCAATTGAAAGCAGCTGCCGCTTGATCGTAGCAATCCATCAGCGAGCGGCTCGAGTAGGGCCGACCGCTTACCGGATCGGTCGTCGTGTCGTTGATGCGGCGGAACTCGATGGGATCCATATTGAGCTTTACCGCCATCTCGTCCATCGCGCTTTCGAGCGCGAAAATATAGGGCACCATCGGCGGCGAGCGCATAAAGCCCGGCGTGCTGCGATCGGCATGCACGATCTGTACGCCAGTCTTGACCGTTCCGAAGGCATAGAGATGCGCGCTCTCATTGACTCCAGAGACGGAATAGTTGTCCGGCCGCGAACTGATTTCGAGTCCGTCATGGCTATAGCCAACGAGTTTGCCGTCGCGTCCGGCGCCGAGACGAATGCGATGCCGCGTCTCGGCGCGGTAAGTCGAAACTGTAAATCCCTGGCTGCGCGAGGCGACGAGCTTGACTGGGCGGTTGAGCCGCTTGGCGGCGAGGGCGACGAGCGCGGTGCGCGGGCTCATTTGCGATTTGGAGCCGAAGGCACCACCGACATAATGACTCACCACATGCACCTGGTCAGGCGACAGGGCGAGCGCTTTCGCTGCCGCGGCCCGCAAGCCATAAACAAATTGGCTTGGCTCGTGGATGGTGAGCCGGCCGTCCTTCCATTCGCAGGTCGTGGTGAAGAGCTCGATCGGATTATGATGTTGTGTCGACGTGCCATATTCGGCGTCGATCAGAACGTCGGCCCTTTGCAGAGCGGCGTCGACGTCGCCCTTATGCGGCATTTTTTTGGGAAGCGGGCCCGACGCTGCATCCGTCATCGTCAAGCCGGTCGCGCCGAATGTCGGAGACGGCGTTTGGGTATCGTAGTCGATGTCGACCTTGAAGCGGGCTTCTTCCGCCGCCTCAAACGTTTCGGCGACAACCATCGCGACGATTTGGCCAGCAAAATGAATGTCAGGCCCGAGTTTCTGCATTGAGGACGAAGCGCCGGAACCGCCGCCGCCGTACGGGACCTGCTGGAGATCGCCGGTATTTTCATAAGTGAAAATCTCAAGAACGCCCGGCACTTTGCGGGCCGCATCGAGATCGAGCTTGATGATCCTACCCTTGGCAATCGGGCTCATGACGAGCGCCGCAAAAGCCGGATTGCTGACCGGAAAGTCTGAGGGGTAACGCGCCTCGCCTGTGACTTTCAGGCGTGCATCGACACGCGGCTCAGGCTGCCCCATATTCGCTTTTGGTGCGGGTGCGGCGACTGTCATGTTCGGCTCTCCCACTCAAATTCCGCAACTCAAATGCCCATGGCGGCGACCTGATCGATCGCACGCATCAGTGTCTGCTTGCCGAGCGCTACCTTGAAGCGATTGTATTGATGCGTTTCCGCTTCCGCGAAGGCAGCGTCTGCGGCCGATTGCAGGCGGTCGCGCGTCAGGCGTTCACCGACAAGTGCCGCTTCGGCCGCGTTCGCACGCCAGGGCACGGTGGCGACGCCGCCTAATGCGATGCGGATCGTGCGAACCTTGTCGTCGGCGAAGTCCAAACCGACGGCGGCGGAGGCCAGCGCGAATTCGTAGGATTCGCGATCGCGGACTTTGACAAAGGCCGATCTGCGTGTCCAAGCACCGGCTGGAATATAGAAAGCCGTGATGATCTCGCCGGGTTCAAGATTGGTTTCGAGGTCGGGCCTGTCGCCAGGGCGGCGATGCAACCGATTGAATGGGATGCTCCGGGCGCCGTTCTGGCCGGCGATTTCAACACGCGCATCAAAAGCTATGAGCGCTTGGGCGAAATCGCCCGGGTAGCTTGCTATGCAATGCGGGCTCACGCCCAGAACTGCGTGAGCGCGGTTAAAGCCATCGAGCGCTGCGCAGCCCGAGCCGGGGCTGCGCTTGTTGCATTCCTTATAGCTGACATCGCGAAAATAAGAGCAGCGCGTCCGTTGCAGCACATTGCCGCCAAGGCTCGCCATATTGCGCAGTTGGGCGCTTGCCGCGAGCAGCAGCGATTGCGATATGGCGGGATAATCGCGCCGGACGATTGGATGGTCTGCGGCATCCGCCATGCGAACAAGCGCGCCGAGCCGTAGGCCATCTTCGTTGGCTTCGATACCGCCGAGCGCCGTCGTCTCGAGCGGATTGATGTCGATGAGCGTCTCCGGCTGCATGACTTCGAGCTTCATAAGGTCCACGAGAGTCGTGCCGCCCGCCAAGAACTGCGCCTGCGCGCTCGCTTGTATGGCGGCGGCTTGCGCGGATTCGATTGTATTTGCATGTTGAAAGCTGAAGGGTCGCATGGCATGTCCAGTCAGGAATGAGGCCAGCAGTCAAACCGGCATTTTAGATCTCGCCTGCTCGATAGCAGCGACGATGTTCGGATAGGCCGCGCAACGGCAGAGATTTCCGCTCATATATTCGCGAATATCGGCGCGGTTCTTTGCGTGGCCTTCGTGGACGCAGCCGACGGCGGAGACGATTTGGCCCGGTGTGCAATAGCCGCACTGAAAAGCATCATTGTCGATGAAGGCTTGCTGCATCGGATGCAGCGTGCCGTCCGCCGAAGCGAGTCCCTCGATAGTCGTCACTGCGCGATGTTCGGCGATCCGCGCCAGCGTCAGGCAGGACAGGACACGACGATCATCCAGGAGAACTGTGCAGGCGCCGCATTGGCCGTGATCGCAGCCTTTTTTCGTTCCGGTGAGGCCGGCATGATCGCGCAGAAGGTCGAGCAGCGTCGTGCGCACATCAACAGCGAGCCGGTAAGGCTGACCGTTGATCGTGAGGCTCATCTGATCGAGCCGCTCAGCAGGAATCTGATCGAGGACCGGCCGCGGCTTCGCGAGCGTCTCGGCTGAGCTTGCTTGCGCCAGAACGGGGACAACCGCCGTCGTAGCCGTGGCCAGTAGAAAGCGTCTGCGGCTCGTGCCCGCTGGCGCAGATTGACGGGCGGTGTCGCCGCCATCGGCGGGGATCTTGTTCGTGCTCATGGGAAGCTTTCCGGAATTCTTCGGTCCGGATGCAACAGCGTGGAACGTGGAGCGGTTCCAGACATCACGCCGTCGAGCGCTCGTGTTGCGAAGAGCGTGTGGAACGCTGGCGGCAGCGGCCCGTTTGGCTTGAGCCTTCTGCTTGCGACGTTGGCGTTGGATGAAGCAGGTCGAGCAGCTGCTTATGAGAAGATTATGCGATACGACCTGGTTATTTTAGGATCGGGCACAGCCGCTCACGGCGTAGCATCACGATGTCGCAAGGCCGGTTGGACCGTTGCCATCGTGGAAGCCCGGGAATTCGGCGGAACCTGCGCCCTTCGCGGTTGCGAGCCGAAAAAGACGTTGTGGACGGTCGCCGAGGCCTTCGATCGCACGAGGCGCCTCGGGAGTCACGGCTTGGCCGGCGCGGAGGACCTTCGCATCGATTGGCCAAGTCTTATGGCGTTCAAGAAAAGCTTCACAGCGCCCGTCCCTTCCAAGCAACTTCAAGAATATCGAGAAAGCGGCATAGACACCTTCCAGGGCCACGGCCGTTTCGTCGGGCGGCAGCAGGTTGTGGTCGGTGACAGGCGCCTCGAAGCACGCCATATTTTGATCGCGACCGGCGACAAGCCCGCTGATCTGCCGATAGACGGCGCGGAGCACCTCGTCACGAGCGACGACTTCCTGGAACTGCCGCATCTGCCTCGCCGTATCATCTTCGTCGGCGGCGGCTATATTTCTGTCGAGTTCGCCCATATATCCCGTCGAGCGGGAGCCGAAGTCACGATCCTGCAGGACGACGACAAGCCGCTCGCTCAATTCGATCAGGATCTCGTCTCCAAGCTCGTGACGGATTCCAGGCGGATCGGCATCGAGATCGCCTTGGGCGCAAAGGTGTCGCGCATTACGAGGTCGGACTCGGCTGTGGTCGTCCAGACGCAGGACGGAAGACGCTTCGAAGCCGACCTTGCGGTGCATGGCTTGGGCCGCGTGCCGAACCTCAGCGGGCTCGATCTCGAGGCCGGAGGAATTTCTGTCGAGAAGGGCAAACTCAAACTGGACCGCCATCTTCGCAGCGTGTCCAATCCAGCCGTGTTTGCGGCGGGAGATGCCGCCGGCAATGGGCCTGCCCTGACGCCAATTGCGACGCATGACGCGGAATGCGTGGCCGCGAACCTCCTCGGCAAATGCGAGAACGTGCCGGACTATGACGGCTTCGCCAGCAATGTCTTTGCGATCCCCCCTCTGGCAATGACCGGCGTTACGGAAGCCCAGGCAAAAGAGAAAGGCTTGGCTTACGACTTGCGCCAAGGCGATCTCAGCGCGTTCGAGTCGGTACGGCGCGAAGGCCAATCCGAAAGCGGTGCCGCCTATAAAATTCTGATTGAGCGGGGAAGCGGCAAGATCCTCGGCGCGCACATCTACGGGCCGCACGCGCATGAGACGATCAATCTCTTCGCTCTCTCGATCCGCCTCGGACTGCAGCTTTCCGAGCTGTGCAAGCTCCTTTCGGCGTATCCATCAAGCGCCTCGGACATCAGCAACATGTTGGCTTAGGATGAACTTGCGCAGCGTCACCCCTTCTTGAGCTCGCCCAGCCTATGCGGCTGCCATTTCGCGCGATTTGTCGTTTCGGCCCTTGTTGTCGTTTCGGCGCTTGGCCCGCAATCCCGCGATTTTGCTGCCCTTCCTCAGGATTTTTGCCATCGTTCCGTTCATATGGGCTTCAGAGTCGGCGCCGAATTATTTAGGCTCGCGTCCGAAGGAGCGGCGGAGGGCGTCTTTAGCTTTCTCAAGCGTGCGACGCCGCGTGGTCGGCAGATTTTTCCCGGCCCGGTTGATGTAAAACGTCAGCATAGACATGGCCGAGCGATATGGGTCTGCTTTGCGCCGCTTGCTTGATTCCGCAGCGTGCTTAAGAGAACGGGCGATCGTCTTCGGGTCTTTCGATTTGAAAAGATTCGCCCTGAGATCCAAAGCATTGCTGTGTTCGGTCACATCCGCCGACCACTTCCGCTTTGAGCTGGTCGTCATCGTCTTCTCCTGTTTCGCGTGAGACCTTTTTAGACAGACCAACGCTTCGGCACGCCAGGCGATCCCAATCGCACGACGTCATCCCAACAAGGCAGGGCCTTTGGCTGGGGCAAGAGGTCTGCCATTATGCGCGAATTTGCCAAGCTTCCGTCGAGCAGAGCGCCGATAGCACGGGTCACATCTTCTCGTTGAATGCCGGATTTGGGCGCCGGATCTGGGCGATCGCCGTGTCCAATTCGGCGCCTACCAGAACGACAATCGCCGAAATCCAGATCCACGTCATAAATCCGATCACCGCACCAAGCGAACCATAGGTCTTGTTGTAGCTGCCGAACTTCGCCGCGTACCAGGAGAACAGAAAAGACGCTACGAGCCAAACGACAGCAGCGAAAAGACTCCCGAAGCTGAGCCAATGCCAGTCCGGCGCTCTGCAACAAGGGCCATATCGATAGATCATTGCGAGGCCCCATGTGGTCGCCACGAAGAGTGCGGGCCAGCGCAGCGCAGCGAGGAGCATCGGTGCTGCTTGGTTCAAACCGAGATAATTGAGAACGATCGGAACAGCGACGACTGCGATCATGGCAAAAATGACGAAAAAAACGGCCGCAGTTGTAAACGCGAGCGAGATCGCGTTGAGCTTGATGAAGCTGCGGCGCTCGTTTTCGCCGCGGACCACATTCAATGCGTCGATTAAGGCTTTGATGCCGGAATTCGCGCTCCAAAGCGATACGGTTACGCCTATCGCGAAGGCCAGGCCCAAAGTGCTCTGCTGCTGCTGGGCGAGGCGGGTCAGCTGATCCTTGATAATCTCGATTGCCCCTCCTGGAAGGACATCGGACAGCTGCTGGAGATCAGCGCTTATCGTGCTGGGATTCGCAAAAAGACCGTAGAGCGATACGAGAGCCGCGATAGCCGGAAAGAGTGCCAACAACGAAAAGAAAGCGACTCCGCCCGCCAGCGCGAGGACGCGATGGTTGTTGATGCCGCCGTACACAGTAAGGACGATGGTCTTGAGCCGCCGCAGAGGCGTCTCGCCCCGCACTGTTCGGGCCGGGCTCGCGCGAGCCGACAAGATTTCACTGCCCCTCGCATCTTCCGCGGCGCGGTGCTTTAGAGCCATTGCAACCGCGGCCAAGCTCACGGCAACCGGAAGCAGTGGAGATAACACGCTACCCGCACGCTCTTCTTCACCGGCCATGGTCGAACCGCCCGCCTCCGTTGGGATGCGGCAGGAACAACTGGTCCAGAGAACTGTTCCCGGACGAAGCTCCTTAGTCCTTACCCAAGCAGATGAACCAAGGTCGGTGCGCTCAGTGCGCCGCCGCGCCGCCTTTCACCGCACGTAATTCGAGGTAGCGCTCCAAGGTCGGGCGCATATGTTCGTGCAGCCAAGCGGCCATTGCACGCTCCTCCTCAAGACATGTTTTAAGCAGAGGAACTGCACGAAGCTCGCCGGCCTTCTCGGCGAGCGCAATCATCTCTTCGTAGGCACAAATCTCGTAGCTCGCGAGGCCATAGGTTGCCATGCTGCTTTTGAGGATGTCGTCCTGCAAGGCGGCGGTCATGGCTCCGGTCATGCCACCCATCATCGACATCGTAGAATCCTTCAACGAAGAGGAATCGCGGCCCATATCGTAGAGAATCTGTTCCAGACGCCGCATTTCATTGTCTTTATCTGTGAGATGCGCTTGCAACCGTTGCCGGGCCTCCGGGTAATCGTCGAGTCGATCGATAACGCGCTCCATCATCGCTTTAGCGTTCTTCTGGATGGCATGGAGATTTTGCGCCTCGTTGGCGAGTAGCTCGCGCGAAATATGCTGAACCGTGGTCATGTGGGAATCCTTGGAAGGCTGAAAACGACGAGACCAGCTCTCTCATTGCGCGCCTGTGTCGGCTGCGCGGGACACCTCGCGGGCATCCGAACAAAAAATCCAATCAGCGGGCACGGGTTCCGAAAGGAAAGCCAAAGCAAATACCGTCGCTTTGCCGCGAGAAGGACGTAATTGGCTGGATGCCGCTCGGCGTGATTGGCACCGTTCTTACCGCGAGGCTTTGGTAGAACGAGTTTTGCCAAACCCAATTTTGCCAAATCCGATTAGGCGTTGGACCGCGCTTTGCCCGGGGGGCGGTTCGCCTAACTGGATGCAGTTAAGCTCACGAATATTGCAGCCGATCCGGCGAGATGACCAAAGACGCGACGAGGAGTTGAGCCTGGATTGGCATTTTGACCGTGCAAGTGGCCGAAGCTGACCAGCCAAAATATGGCATCGGAACTAAGCCGTTGGTGCGCGGTTGCACAGTCGCTTTAGGAGATTAAGGCGACCTGTTCTTGCGCGAATTTGGCAAAATGAGTGAAATCAAGTCACCTCAGTTTCCAGGCATCCCCGCCCTGTTATCGCTTGTCGTCGGTGTCGTGGTTGTCGCGGCGCTAGCGATTGCCAAAGAGGTGTTCATTCCAATTACAGTCGCGGTGCTTCTGTCCTTTATCTTGGCGCCGCTCGTCTCTATTTTGACGAAGAATCATGTGCCGCGCGTTGTCGCAGTTTTGGTTTCCGCTCTTTTGGCGATGGTCTTTTTTGCTGCGCTCGGAGCCATCATTGGTTCGCAGTTTGCCGGTCTGACGCGAGACCTGCCTCGTTATACGGCACAAATCGAGACGAAAATCACAACGCTTCAGCAGGAAACAATTGGCCGCTTCCCATTGCTAGGAAAGGTTCTGCCGAAACCGCTTCTGCCGCATCCTGACAAAAACCCGACGGCAGCACCTCAGGCACCCGAAGTCCCGCCGTCCGGTCAGCCCCCGGCGCAAGGGTCAAATCCGGCCAATTTTGCAACATCGATTTTGCTGCCGGTCCTGGCGCCTATCACGGAAGCCGCGATCACCGGCATTGTTGCGATATTCATCCTTGTTCAAAAGAATGATCTGAGAGACCGCATCATCCGACTTTTCGGCACGCGCGATCTGCATCGCACGACGACCGCGATGGATGAAGCCGCTAGACGATTGAGTCATTATTTTATCGCTCAATTGACCGTCAATGCGGGGTTCGGATTCATTGTCGGCTGCGGCTTGGCGATCATCGGCGTACCCTCTGCCATCTTGTTCGGGATTTTGGCGGGGATATTGCGCTACGTGCCCTATGTCGGCGTGATTCTCGCCGCTGTCTTGCCCGCAGCCCTGGCTGCTGCGGCAAGCCCGGAATGGGCGCCGATGTGGTGGACTCTCGCCCTTATCGTCGGTATCGAGCTCGTCACTGGACAATTTATCGAGCCGGTTGTTTACGGCAATACAACCGGCCTTTCGCCGTTCTCAATTGTTGTCGCTACGATATTTTGGACGTGGCTTTGGGGACCGATTGGACTCGTTCTTGCCACGCCTTTAACGCTGTGCCTTGTTGTCCTCGGCCGCTACATAGAGCATCTTGAGTTTCTAGACGTGCTTTTCGGCGATCAGCCAGCCCTGACGCCGGTCGAAAATTTTTATCAACGCATGTTGGCAAACGATCCCGACGAAGCCTTGCATCAAGCGGACATACTGCTCAAGGAAATGTCGCTCTCGGCTTATTATGATGACATTGCGATCAATGGATTGCGGCTAGCTGCCTATGATGCCGAACGCGGAGTTCTGCAGGCTGGCGATGTCGAGCGGTTGAGGCAGAGCGTTCTTTCGCTTGTCGAAGACCTGGAAGACTATGATGAATCAGCAGCGGATTCGGTCGAAGGAATGGCGCCTCCGGTAACTGACGCGCAAGCGGAATCCGAAACTACACCCGGTCCCTCTATCCAGCCCTGTCAGGCTGTTCCGGCGGGCGCAGACGTTTCGGCGCAGGTGCTTTGCATTCCTGGGCGAGGTGCGTTCGACGAAACCGTCGCGCAAATCTTCGTTCAACTTCTCCGCAAATGTCATTTGAGAGCACAGTTGGGGCGCCCGGCCTTCCACGAAAAAAGCCAGGAACTGGCGAACGATCAGACAGAACCCGTCATCATATGCTTCATCTATCTCGAAATTCGCAACAATTTGGCGGCCGCACGAGCGTTGGTGCGGCGCTTTCATCATCGAAGACCCGACGCTCAAATACTGCTTGGGATATGGGCGAGTGATCGGAAGGGAGAGGAGATCTTCGACGCGTCGTCGCGGCAGCACATTCATCCCGTGAGTTCGCTTCAGGAAGGACTTGCGCGATGCATTGACTTGGCGCAAGCCGCGCGCGCTCGACCGGTTGAAATGGCTGAAGCGTCTGAACCACTTTAGCAAGCCGTCGTCTGCTTCAAGTCGTTCACCCGCGTTGTCCACGCATGCCCATCCCAAATGCGAACCTGTACCGTCGCTTCGCCATCTTGCAGAAGAGTGATCTGGTTGTATGCGTTGGGCTCGCCGCGCAGACGCACGGAAGTCGCGGTAGCGCCCTGTAGGATCAAGGGCGGCGCGCCGTTCGGCGAAGCCAATCGGGCAAAGCCGCGATGCAAATGGCCGGCGAGCACCAGCCGTACCTTGCGGGCTTCTAGCGCCCGAAGGGCTGCCGCCGCCCCTCCGGCAACCGGAGTTTGCGGAGCGCTCTCGGGCGGTAGGAGCGGATGGTGCACCACGACGACCTTCACCAGCTCGGCGGGCAGCGAGTCCAACTGAGCCAGCAGTCGGGCAAGGCGCCCACGCGTCACCCGGCCTCGCGACCAGTCCCAATGCAGTCCCATCCGCCGCGCCGAGTTCAGGCCTAGCACTGCGACGCTCCCATTGTTCCAGATCGGCGACGTTTCCCGCGAAATGATGCGGCGCCAGCGCGCATAAGGGTCGAGGAATCGTTCCAATAGATTGTAAGGGGAAATGTCGTGATTGCCGGGAACGGCTAGTGTCGGCGATCGCAGCCGGTCAATAAACGCGCGGGCAGCGCGAAACTCGTCAATATGCGCGCCTTGTGTCAAGTCGCCACTGATGGCCACCAGGTCTGGTTGACCGGCGTTCAACTCATCGATGAGAGCTGCAGTGACGACGGGATCCTCCGCGCCGAAATGAAGATCGGTGATATGGGCAATGCGCGTCGCGGTCATGTGGCCGGCACCAATACGCGCAAAGCGCCGCGGCGTATCCGATAGCGGAGCGGCGGGACAAGCAAATTCAGCTCGCCATCATTCATGACCCAGACGGCGCGATTGTTTCCGGTGATGTCGATCTCTGTGGCCGCGTGTTCCCGTACGGCAACATCACGTCGCCCGAACATCACCCGCAGGGCGAGAGCCAATAACGCACGTAGCCCAAAGGTATCGAGGATGTAGATGCCGAACCGGCCGCCGGTGAGTTGGGCGCGGCCGAAGCGGCGGCCAGTCGCGTCGTCCAGCAGATTGACAGTAATCGTCAGCGCCGCCGCACGTGCTGGGATTACCTGCCCGTCTGCCATGAGCGTCATGTGTAGATGGCGTGTCCGCAGCAGGTTTCGCCATATCGCACGCGCCATTCTTATCGAGATGCGCCAGATCGATCCGCGAGCCTCCTCGCGGGTTCGGCCAAGCCGCGCTGGAAGGCCTAGCATCGAGGCGCATAGAAAGAAGTGGCCGTTTACCTCTCCAACATCCACGTTACGCACGCGACCGTGGGCGACAACATCAATCGCCGCGGTCAGGTCATTGATCGGGAGTGCCAGATCCCTGGCCAACAGATTCATGGTACCACAGGGCAAAATGGCGAGCGGGATGTCGCCGTTGATCAACGTCGGCGCGGCGCCGGCAACAGTTCCGTCTCCGCCGGCCACCACCACTGCATCAGGCCGCATCTTGGCGGCGGCCGCGACCCGCTCCGGTAACGAGCCCATATCTGCAATGAACGAAGGCTCCAGCCCGGCCCGGATAAAGGCGTCCCGCAAGGTTTCGTTCGCATTATCGCAATTGAGGAGTGCGCCAGCTTTACAGTTCAGTATAATCGCAACGTTCCGGATCGTTCTGCTCATGGTCATGCTTCCGATACAGCCGAACGCGAGGCCTCAAGACGACGTTCCGCTCAGGTCGGCAGATTTATCGGTCGGTAGAACCGGAAACCGTACAAATAACGCGCTTGATGCGCAGGAGCGGACGGAACCTCAATTCTGGTGAGTCTGCTGCGTGGGCCAGCCGGTGCGGCTCGCATAATCCGTGGCGCTGAGTCCATAGAGGAACAGAAGCCAGAAAAAGCCCGCTGCAGCGAAGATCCATTTCAGCGACGGCGGGCCCTTCAGCCGCATGAAGAAAATGAACAAAATCGCCACTTGAAGGCCGGCGATGGCGAAATGAGCGATCAGCACCCAAATTCCGAATTTGAGAAAGGCGATTCCGGCGCTCACGCCCGACAATATCAGCAGGACAATCCAGGCGATGACGAACGGCGGTGCCTTGGCTTGGCGAGGATCGACATCGAAGGTCATGATCGTCCTACCAGATAGATGCAGGGATAGAGAAAAAGCCAAACCGCATCGACGAAACTCCAGTAGATCGCCACGACTTCCAGCGGCGCATAATAGGCGGGTGTTATTTCACCGCGGCGGATGCGCCAAAGAAGCATGTAGAGGATGAGCCCGATGCCGATCGAGAGATGAATGGCGTGCAGGCCAGTGGCAACCCAATAGAAGACCCAGAACAGTTCCCCGGCCGGCGCCTCTCCCGGCTTCATCTCGTAATTGACGGCGGGGACGACCTTGTCTTGGACGTCCAAGAAATATTCGTAGCCCTTGACGCCGAGGAACATAAATCCGAGGGCCAACGTCGCGATCAGCCAGACAATCATCTCCCGCCGCCGGCTTTGCGCTGCGGCGTTGACAGCAAGAACCATCGTCACACTGCTGGTCAGGAGCAATGCGAGGTTGACGCTACCGCACCATAGGACAGCGTCTTTTCCGGCGACTGCGAACGCATGCCAATAGGAAACTCGATAGAGCGCATAAATAAAGATCAACGCGCCGAAGAACAGGGTCTCGTTAACGAGGAAGACCCACATGCCGATCTGCGCCGTATCGCCCTGGTGAGCGAGACTCGCATATTGCACTTCCGGCGCGACGGTGCGGCTAGACGGCATGCGCAGTTCCGTCCTGACTGGTGAAACGGTCACGCACTGGATCGTAGGAATAGGGACCCAAAGTGACGTTCGGAGTCTTTTCAAAATTTTCTGGCGGCGGCGGCGATGCGATCGTCCATTCGAGACCCGTCGCCCGCCACGGATTGGCTCCGGCCCGCCGGCCCCAGATCAGCGACCATCCGAGATAGAACAACGGCAGGAGATAGGCGACGGCAAGGATCGAAGCGCCAGCGGACGATAGGAGATTCCAAGACTGCCATTCCGCCGGATAGGTATAGGACCGCCGCGGCATGCCGAGATAGCCGAGAATGAACTGCGGAAAGAAGGTCAAATTGAATCCGACATAGGTGAGAATGGCTGCGAAGCGCGCCCACATTTCCGGATAGAGCCTGCCCGTGATCTTCGGCCACCAATAATGCAGGCCGCCGAAGAAGGCGCTCACCGTCGCGCCGACCATGATGTAATGGAAATGCGCGACGACGAAATAGGTCCCGTGCACATGCACGTCCACGGCTAAGGTCGCGAGCATCAGGCCGGTGACGCCCCCCATCGTGAACAGAAGGACGAAGCCGAGCGCATAGAGCATCGGCGCATCGAAATGAATAGCGCCCTTGTGCAGGCTTACGATCCAATTGAAGACCTTGATCGCGGAAGGGACTGCGACAAGGAAGGTCATCAGCGAGAAAACGATGCCGGCATAAATTGAGATGCCGGCGACGAACATGTGATGAGCCCAGACAAAGAAGCTCATCACCGCAATGGCCATAAGTGCAATCGTCATCCCAGCGTAGCCGAAGACGGGCCTGCGCGCGAAACAGGGGATGATTTCGCTGACGACGCCCATGGCGGGCAAGATCATGATGTAAACGGCGGGATGCGAGTAGAACCAAAACATGTGCTGCCAAAGCAGCGGGTCGCCGCCATGCGCGGGATCGAATAGACCGACGCCAATAAAGCGCTCCACGGCCAAAAGGAAAGTATCCATCGCCAGAACGGGCGTCGCCGTCAGCATCACAACGCTCACGGCATAGATGCTCCACACGAAGAGAGGCAAGCGCATCCATGTCATGCCCGGCGCTCGCAACCTGTGGATCGTCACGATGAAATTGAGCGA
The DNA here is from genome assembly GCA_964644615.1 of uncultured Methylovirgula sp. Classification (GTDB taxonomy): domain Bacteria; phylum Pseudomonadota; class Alphaproteobacteria; order Rhizobiales; family Beijerinckiaceae; genus Methylovirgula. The sequence goes on from CAZXXA010000005.1 coordinate 22,456, forward strand.
AGTCATGATCGACGAGAAGCCGTTGATGAACACAGCTATGGCCGCCGTGAAGACGTAACCATTGGCATATTCCGTTGACAGCGGCGTGTAGAATGTCCACCCCGTGTCCGCGCCGCCCATGACTAAAGCGAACAGAACGACGAGGCCAGATAGGTTGAAGACATACCAGCTCAAGAGATTAACGCGGGGAAAGGCGAGGTCGCGTGCGCCGATCATCAAGGGAATGAAAAAATTGCCAAGTGCGGCCGGAATAGATGGAATAAGAAAAAACCAGACCATGATGATGCCGTGCATCGTGAATAGGCGATTATAAACGGACGCCTGCAGCAAGCCTTGAGGCGTCGCAAGGTTCATTCGCATCAGCGTTGCAGCGAATCCTCCGACAAAGAAGAAGAACGTGATCGACGCCAGAAATAGCAACGCAATGCGCTTGTGGTCGCGCGTCAGCAACCAAGAGCCGATCGTATTTTCGGCAGTGAAATAGTTGACGGAAGCCAGCTCAGAAGCTGTGAGGCTCATGGCGAAGGCTCCTTTTGTATGCCGAGGGATTTGATATAGGCGATCAGCTTCAGCACATCGCCTTCGCTGAGCTGGCGGGAGAAATCCGGCATGATCGGCGGGTATCCGGCGACTGTGAAACTGCGGGGATTGAGGATGCAGTCACGGATGTAGGCTTCATCCGCGCGCCGGACAGAGCCGTCATCGAGATGGACCATCGTCCCATAGAGGCCGTCGAGCAGAGGGGCGTGAACGGTGCTGTTGCGATCGTGGCAACCGCTGCATCCATGCACCCGAAAGAGATCTTTGCCTTGTTCGGCGAGAGATTGATGGACGCCTTGATCCGTTAGCCACTTCGCGTAGTCGGTCGCCGTCATCACGACGACCTTGCCCTGCATCGTCGCATGCTGAAGCCCGCAATATTGCGTGCATTCAAAGCCGAAAACACCCGTTTGATCAGCTTTGAACCAGATGGTTTCGAGCGCCCCAGGCACAACGTCATGTTTGATGCGGAAGGCCGGGACGAAGAAGCTATGAATGACGTCTTCCGAGGCCATCACCAGCCGGATCGTCTTGCCGACCGGCACATGCAGGGCATCGATTTCGCGCTGCCCGCCGGGATGCTGCGCCTTCCACATCCATTGCTTGGCGACGATATAGATTTCGAGATCGCCCGGCGGCGTTCGGAAAAGCCAGATATAGGTCGCGGCCCCCCAAAGGAAGAGACCCAGAAAGGCGACCAGGGTGGCCGTCGTCCATCCGATCTCGAAATGCCAGGTCTTGCGGCTCAATCCGGCGCGCGATGCATCGCTTCCCGCGCGATAGCGGATGCAGAAGCTCAACATCATGCCGATTACGGTCGCCATGATCAGGCCGCCGATGGCGAGTTCGGCAATATAGACATTGTTGACAGCAATGCCGTTGATGGCTGCGGTGCGGGGCCAGAAGGGGATCCAAAGATACATGGCCTCACCCGTGGCGCCGGCGCCTGATGATCGTGAAGACAAGAATAAGTGCGAAGCCAGCCGCAGCGTTGGCAATCATAAAGGCAGTAAGCACGGGGACGGTGAGGCGGCCGATCGGCGCGCCTTCGACATGGCAGAAGAGGAGAATCCGCGCCAGCGGGCCAATTCGCCTCAACTGCTGGGCATCTGCGAGTGCTTGGACGAGCCGCGCCGGCTCGACACCGACGCCTTCGAGATAGCTGCTGACATCTCCTTGCGGTGTCGCAATCACGAAACCGGCGGGGTGAATATAAGTGCCGAGCTTGGCTTCAAACCGATAAGGAAAACCGATCTGCGCGGCAATCTTTCGAACCGCTGCCTCCTTTCCCGTTAGAAAATGGAAGCCAAGTACATCTCTCCGGGTGTATTTGGCTTCATATTTCGATTTAGCCTGAATGGCCTCGGCCGGCGTGTCGCGTGGATCGATGCTGACGGCCAGAAGATCGAAATCGCGGCCCGGCTTGAGCGGCATTGCCTTGAGCGCGGTGATGATGCCATCCAGAGTCACACCGCAAAGTGATCTGCAGCGCAGATATTCGAGCACCAGGACTACGGGTCGCTGGCCGAAGAAAGTCCCGAGTTCGACGCGCCGCCCATATTCGTCGACGAGTTCCGTCGCCAGGGGCAGATGAGCGCCCGGGTGCGGCGCGAAAGCAAAATCCGAAATGTCAGCTCCCGCCGGTTTGAAAGGGACCGCGCATAGGACAAGCGCGAGGAGAATTGCCGCTTTCTTCATGGCGACGCCTTCGGGAAGCCGGAAATCCCGCTCTGCGCCAATTTCTTCATTTCGAGCTGGATAGGGATGTGAACGACGCCTTTTTGGCGATCGATCCAATAATAGGAATTGAGTTGTTGCTCCTCCTTCGCACGTAACCGATCTAGATCTGCGGATGAATCGATCTGCAAGCGGGGAGACGGCCGCGCGATCCTCAGCTTCTTTTCGGCGTCCGGTCGTGCGCCGGGAAAGGCGGCCATCAAAACGAAGGGCGTAATTGCCAAAAGCAAGAATGTGGCGATCGCAATCCAGGCGACCGCCCTCAATCTCCAGTCCGTCGGCTCGAATTTTGTGACCGGGTTGGTCTGCTTGTAATCGGCGAGATCAGCCATGAGCACTCGTCCCAATGGATAGGCGGCGCAGGGCGAACCAATGCGGAAAGCGAAAAGCCCAAGCAAAGATCAGAACGATTGCACTGCCGAGCGCACAGACCGCAGCGATATCGAGCCAAAATGGTCCGGCCGAAGAGAGCTCAGGAAGAACAAGCCACCAAGTGTGGGCAAGGCGGCTTATCAGAATGAAGACGCACACCGTTGCGACGGCGGCTCGATTGCGCTTCGTCGTCCCCCACAGAAAGACAAAAAATGGAACGACAAAGCCGAGCGCGACAGACAGATCGAGCGCCGGCTGCCAGAGAGATGTTGTGCGTTTTACGTACCAGGGAATTTCGGTTCTGAGATTTTCTTCCCAGATGATGAGGAACTGGATGAATTCGATATAAGCCCAAAAAATTATCGTCGCGAAGAGGATCTTGACGAGACTGGCCATCTGCTCGCGCTCGCCCAGGGATCTTACGGCAAGGACTAGCAAGATGAAGGCAAGGCCCGTGTTGAACCAGCTTGCCGAAGTTGCGTAAGGAAAGGCGGAGGACCAAAACGTCGGCTCAAGCGACAAAATCCAATCTATGGATGCGAACCCCGTTGAGAAGGCGAGCAACACGAGGCCGATACCGCTCAGCCAGGCAAAGGACGGCGAGATCCTCTGCGAGCGAGGGCCCCATAGGGCGAAAGCGCCAAGCAGGTTCCACAGGATGAGATAAATCGCGTAACGGATAAAAAAGGCACTGGGATTGAGGTAGGACGTATTTTCCAAATGGAAGGATGCTTGCGACCAGCTGTAGAGCGAGGAGAGGCCAAGAAAAGCCGGAATGCCGGCGAGGCTGGCGAGCGGCGTCGTCGCGATGGCCGCATTGAGCGCTGGCCTCGCCATGGTCATCCACGCGCCGCCGCTCAGATCATGGACGAGAACAAGCGTGATGCCCGCGAGCGGTACGCCTAGCCAAAATAGGTAAGCGCAGAGCCAAGCGCGGAAAAATCCCGGTCGATCGATGCTTGCGCCGATCACGCAACCCACAATCCCCACTGCGAGGAGAAGAAGCGCAGTGAGATTGAGCACGGGCCATTTTCGATCGATTCTCACTGCAGTCTATGCCTTTGCTCAGTCGGTACGTCAGAAAGGCCGGCATTTGCGCTCGCCTGCAAGGCGCGAACATAGGCGACGATTGCCCATCGGTCCGCAGGTTCGACCCGTGCGGCATAGGAGTACATGACGCCATATCCGTTGGTGATGACGTCGTAGATGTGTTGGTTCGAGACGCTGCGCAGGCGGTCATCGTAATAGGATGGCGGGTGCGGAAATCCGCGTTGCACGATCGCTCCATTTCCATCGCCGAAACGGCCATGGCACGGCGAACAATAGATATCGAAGCGCTGCTGGCCGCGCTCGAGTAAGGCGAGCGTGACGGGTGGAGGACCCGGCGGCTTTGCGGGGTCATCGCGGGCGACCGTGTTTTGCGGCGGCAAGGCGGGCCAGTCCGCCGCCTTGGCTCCGTAGGGCAGTTCATAAGGCAGGCGCTTGGGTTGATTGGCCATGTTGTCGCAAGCAGCCAAATTCGCCGCCATTCCGAGGAGCGCTATGATCGCGGCCGGCCTCACGTCAGGACCTCCTCGATACTTATGGCGCCGAACTGCTCGAATGATCGGCGTAGGAAAAGCGCATCAAACCGCGGGTCTCGTTTTTCGACGCAAAGAATGAAGCGGTCTCGCGAAGCGTTTTGAAAAGTCTCGGCATTGAAAATCGGATGATAGAGCAGCGTGAGCCGCGACGCGGCAAGCAGCCCCACAAATCCGGCTGTGACCGCGCTCAGCAGCATGATCTCGAACGCGCTGACGATAAAAGCCGGCCAGCTGTTAAATGGGCGCCCGCCGACGTTGATCGGATAGCTCAACGCCTCGCCCCAATATTGGATCCAAAAGCCTACTGCCGCGCCGAATATGGCGGCAACGAACATGACGATCGGCACGACGTGTTTGCGCGGCGGATGGATGATGTCCGCCAGCTCATCGATCGGATAAGGCGTATAGGCCTCCAAAGCTTCATAGCCGGACTGACGCAGCGCGGACGCTGCCCGTTGAATGGCTTGCGGCTCTTCGAATGTCGCGATGATCCCGAAGAGCTTGCTCATCGTGGGCGCTCTTCGATGGTTTCGCGAACCTCGGCCATGGAAACGACCGGGAGAAAACGCACCAGCAAAAAGAAGATCGTGAGAAATAGCCCGATCGTTCCAGCGAGCGCCGCCCAGTCCCAGGCCGTGGGGAAAAAACGTCCCCAATAAGAGGGCATGTAATTGTGCGCCAGACTCGCAATCGTGAAGACATAGCGCTCGAGCCACATCCCCATGATGACGCCCCCGGCAATGAGAAGCAGAGCAAGCTGATTGCGGCGGACGGCGGGAAACCACAGCGCCTGTGGGATGACCACCGTCAGAATTTTCTCTATCCAAAATGGAATGGAGGTGAAGCCGAAGATGCGCTGATGAAATTCGGTCTTCGCAGCTACATCATGCCCGTAGAATGGGCCAAAGGCTTCCCATACGTAAGCGTAGCTCAGGAGCAAACTGCCAATCAACATCACCTTCGCCAGGGCATTGAGATGATATTCCGTCAGCACATCCTGAAGGCCGTAACCCCAACGGATCAAAATGGTCAGCATGATGATAAGCGCGGTGCCGGAGATAATGGCGCCGAAGAAAAAGAAGGGCGGAAACTGCGTGTCGTGCCAGCCGGGCGTCAATCCGCCGGCGAAATCGAGACCGACGACGCTGTGCACCGAGACGACCATCGGGGCCATGATGGCCGACATGATTGCATAGACGGTCTTATGATTTTCCCACTCGCGGCTGGACCCGCGCCAGCCCAACGCCAGAATGCCGTAGAAAATCTGCTTAGCCCGCGTGCGGGCGAGATCGCGTAGGGTCGCAAGGTCCGGCAACAGACCGGCGTAAAAGTACATGATCGACATGAGGATGTAGCAAAGCAGACAGACGAAATCCCACCAGAGCGGACTGCGCATCTGCGGCCACACGCCCATCACGTTCGGATAGGGAAAGAGCCAATAAAAAAGCCCCGGCCTGCCGAGATGCATGATCGGCATAAGGCCGGCACAAGGCGCCGCCGACAGCAACATCGTTTCTGCGATCCGGTTGGTTGCCGAGCGCCAGGGTGAACCGGTCAGAAAGAATAACGCGGACACAATCGTTCCGCCGCTCGCGAGCGCGATCCACCAGACGTATTCGGCGATCGCCAGTCCCCATGCGACTGGAATTTCGACGCCCCATGACCCGATACCGACGATAAAAAGCCAGGCAATTTGGACGAGCAGCGTTGCCAGCAGGATGAGCGCAATGCCGAAACCGATCCACCACCAAAGAGGCGCTCGATCCATAAGGACCCGCTGGCTGATCTTTTCGCTCAGCGACGTCAGAGTCACATCGCGGCCAATAATCGGCGCGTCGGGCGGAAGTTCAAATCTCAGGCTCATCGGTGGACACTCATGACGGCGTGTCCTTGATCTTCGGGTTTCGATTGCGAATGAGGGCGCTGTAACTCGTGCGCGGGCGAGTGTTCAGTTCGTCAAGTAGGACATAATCCAGCGGACTGGATTTGCGCCGGGCGACAGCGCTTTCGGGATCGTTTCGATTACCGAATGTGATGGCTTGCGTCGGACAGCTTTGCTGGCAGGCGGTGACGACCTCCCCATCTTGCAGATTTCGGTCTGCTTTGTCGGCGTCAATCGTGGCCTTGCGGATTCGCTGGATGCAATAGGTGCATTTTTCCATGACGCCGCGGTCGCGCACCGTGACATCGGGATTCCACGAGACCGGAACCCGCTCGTCTTCATGCGCATAAGCAAAAAAATTGAATCGCCGGACTTTATAAGGACAATTGTTCGAACAGAACCGCGTTCCGACGCAGCGGTTATAGACCATTAAATTTAGGCCTTCGCTGTCATGGACGGTCGCGTGGACGGGGCAAACCACCTCGCAGGGCGCGTTCTCGCAGTGCATGCAAGGCATGGGCTCGAAGGCCACGTCCGGTGCAGCTGGTGCGCCCGCGTAATAGCGGTCGACCCGAAGCCAGTGCATGACACGGCCCGCAAGAACCTGGTCCTTGCCCACTACGGGCACGTTGTTTTCAGCTTGGCAGGCAATGGTGCAGGCTTGACAACCGATGCAGGAATTGAGGTCGATGGCCATGGCCCAGGCACGGCCGGAATAAGCAAAGGGTGGGTAAAGCGATTCCGACGGTGTCTTGGCCTCCAGCAAATGCGGATTGGCCTCAAACCGGTCGAGCGAGGCCTCGCGGATAAGGTCCCGGCCGGTGACCCGATCTTGCGCCTGCGTCGTGGCGAGCCGATGAGTCTTGCCTGTTCGCTTTAAGCTCGCCGCCGATGCGACCCAAGGTTTAGCAGCGCTTCGCAACGGATAGACATCAAAACCGGCATTGACACCAAGGCCCCCGGCGTGGCGGCCCCAGCCAAGCGGCAAGGTGACACAGTTCTCCGCTTGTCCGGGCAATATGAGGATTGGCAGCGTAACTTGCCCATGTTTCGCGGCGATCTCGACAACATCTTCGCTCTTCAAACCAAGCCGCGATGCGGTCGCAGGCGCAATCAACGCCGCATTATCCCAAGTGAGCCGCGTGAACGCACGCGGCATTTCCAAAAGCCATGGGTTATGCGCGTAGCGCCCGTCCAGAGCACCTTCATCTGAGCGAAAGAGGATCTGTAAGCCAGCCTGCGTTGCAGATGGCTTCAGGTCCGCGGCGACATTTGCCGCCGCTGTAACATTTGCTGCCGCTGAAGCTGTATTTGCCACGACGCCAGAGCGAAGGGATTCATGCCAAAATGTTTCGAAGTCGCCGCGGTTTTCTTGCTGCGCACGCGTTTGCCAATAGAGGCGCAGCAATGTGTAATCGTCCGGTGAGGTGTTGCCTAGGATCACGGCCAAAAGCTGCGCCGCCGAATGACCTCCATAGAGGGTGCGCACTTGAGGCTGCTGAATCGTGACAGTGCCGTCGAAGGCGCGGGCGTCGCTCCAGGCTTCGTAATCATGCGCAAGGGGGACGTGCCAAGTGCTGGCAAGCGCCGTTTCGTCGGGATGGAGCGCGAGACTTACAGAGAAAGGGACGCGCCGCAGAGCATCAGCAAAGGCAAGATCGGACGGCGCCGTATAAACCGGGTTTGTGTCCAGCATCAGCAGCGTATCGACCTTGCCCGCCCGTGCATCCGAGGCAAGCTCGGTAACAGATTGATGCATCGGCCCAGAGCCGGACACCACCGGGTCGATCCAATGGATTGTCTTTCCATATGCGCCGATTGCATCATTGATGGCGGCACCGAGTAGATGGATCTCAGGCGATTGCTCGCGGCCGCAATGGATGAATGCGCGGCCTCGCTTGTCCTTGAGATCTTCTGCAACGGCGCTTAGCCATGGCGCGTGTGGAATTGTGCCTTCGGTCCATTCCTTCGGGCCGGCCCCGACGGCAGCTGCAAGATAGCGCATGGCGACGCCGATCTCGTCGGGCGCGAGCGATTGATGATGGTCGGCTTTTGCGCCGAGCAATGTCGGCGTGCTTTCAATGGCATAAATGCGGCTCATCTTGCCGCCGGTCTCAGCGGGACGGCGGCGAGCGGCGAAAGCACGTGCGTAAGCCAGCGCGCCGGGTGCGGAAGCTAAGAGATCGCTCTCGATCCCGAGAATCACATCGGCAGATTCAACGTCGAATCGGCAATCAACCGCACGTCCGAAAGCTTTCTGAAAGGCGGCGCGCTCGCTATCGCGATGCAAAGGCTCCCATTGATGCCAGCGAGCCGCCGGAAATTGCTTCTGCAAGGTAACGATCTGGCTCGTAAGCGACGGTGACGTCACCGCGCCAGTCAGGATACGCAAGCCCTCGCCATGCTGCGGGACCAGCTGCTCCCGCCTTGCGTAGAGGGCAGAGACGAAGGCTTCCCAAGTATTGATCTGACCATTACCGATGATCGATTGCGATCTGCGCGGATCATAAAGACTGAGAATGCTTGCCTGCATGATCGCGCTGGCGGATCCGAGACTCGCCGGATGGTCCGGATTGCCTTCGACCTTGATCGGACGGCCCATCTGGTGCGCGATGAGCACCCCGGCCGCATAGCCTTCCTGCGTGACCGCGGTGGCATAGTAGCGGTTTCTTCCAGGGACCATTCCTTCCGGAATCTCAACATAGGGCAGAAGCTGACGTGCGTTTGGCTCCGGTCCGCATCCGGACAATCCGCCAAGTGCCATCGACGCCGCCATCAGCTGCAAGAACCGACGCCGGTCGATCAGGCTCATTGCGTCGCGGAAGCGCGGCACTTCGCGTTCGATGATGCCGGCAAATGCGGGACTTTCGGCAAGTTCCTCGAGCGTCTGCCAGTAGGTGCGGCCCTGCGTTTTCATCGGTGACAAATGCCGCAATTGGCAAGATTGGCCGTGTGGATGTGATATTGCGCCATTAGAACCTTGCCGTCGGGGGTAGAGGGTGTTCGATGCCAATGCGGATCGAACACATCTTCTTTCGGACGAAGGTGGGGAGCCGGATTGCGATGGCAGGACAGGCACCAGCTCATGTAGAGCGGCTCAGCCTTCCATGTGAGAGACATGTCACCGATCGGCCCGTGGCACTCGGTGCAGCCGACGCCCTTGGCTATGTGGATGCTATGATCGAAATACACATAATCGGGCAAGGTGTAGACCCGTGTCCAACGGATCGGCTTATCCTGCGCTAGACTTTCCCTATCCGGGCTCAGCATCGCCGCATTGGTCCAGATTTGCGAGTGGCACGTCATGCAGATCGCCGTCGACGGCATCCCCGCATTCGAAGACTTCTCGACTTCGGTATGGCAATAGCGGCAATCGATCCCTAGCCCGCTCACATGATGTTTGTGACTGAAGGGGACCGGCTGCTGAGGAGCAAATCGTTCTTGCGTGTTGAAGCCCGTCACCGGAACCACCCAGATCGCAAGAATAAGAAAAACGCCGGCACTCGCAGCACTCAGGAGCGCTACACGCATCAGCGTATTGGCCTCCGGACCGAAGATGGCCACCGACGCTGCCTCGGTACTTTTCGTGAAAGACCAACGCTAACGTACTTACCCGCTCCCGGTTCCGCTGTGCGCAGCGATGCCTAGGCGCTAACATCCGCAAGATTTTTAGCGGGCTGAGCTTTGTCTAGCCGCAACGCGGGATTCCAATTGCAGCGCTTTTGGTCCCTGAGAAAAGCCGATCAGGCCTAGCTCGACGACCTTGTCTCCCTGACAGAAGCCATGGCAGTCGCAACATCGCGAAGATAGTCGTGACGCACAAAGACAGCGAGGCAACTGGCGATCACAAGCGGTATGAGCATCAGCAGGAAGGCGTATTCGAGGCCCATGCGGCCGCCGCCGAACCATTGCGAAGCGAAGCCAAATATGGCCGGGGCACCGCCCTCCAACAATCCACGCAATGTCATTCGGCCTGCTTCGGCGCGTCCCCACAGATGAGGGTGGACGATGTCAAGCCGAGCCGCATCGAGCGGTGCATTTGCGGCTCCGATCGCGGCTGCTCCGGCGCTGAAAAGCGCAATTCCCAGGTAGACGCTCCGCGTCAGTATTGCCGGCGCGAGAAAAAGCGCGGCCGCAAAGAGTGAGACGCCGGGCACAATGATGCGGGCATCAGGGCGTCGTCGTCGCAGGAGCCATCCGGACGCGCCGGCTCCTATGAGAACGCCAACGACCGCGCCAAGCCCGATAAAAAGCGCCAATGCGCTCACGACGGCACGGGGCAAACGATATTGTTGCGTGAGAAATATGAGGCCGAATCCGCGAACCCCGCCGAAAAAATAGTAACTGAGCGCGGAAGCGATGATGAGATTCCGATAAGTCGGCACTTTCAGAAGATAACCGATCGCCCACCAGAAGCTTTTCCGCCCTGGATCCTCATGAAGGACAAGCTCTGGCCGGGGTGTGTAACCGGAACCGCGAAGCAAATTCTCCGAAAGCTCCGGCTTATCGCTAGCTTGTCGCTGTCGCGTTTCATCATCGCCGTGCCGCGCGTCGGCTTGGTCGGCGTGGATCTTGTTCTGACCTCCGCGCTCCGGCTCAGGGAGCCAGCGCCAAATCGCCCAGCACAACGCAATACTTGGGATAGTCAGCAGATAAAATGGCCAACGCCAACTCAAGACCTCGGATATCTCGCCGGCGCAGACGTAGCCGACTCCGGTTCCAACAAGTTCTCCGGACAATATCATTCCGTAGATCTTTGCGCGCTCGACCGGCGGGAAAAAGTCGCCGGTAAGCGAAGCCACTATCGGAGAGGCTGCTGCAGTAAGGCTGCCCACCGCAATGCGCGCGACAAGCAGAAAAACAAAATCTGGGGCCAGCCCGGTCGCGAGCGTTGCTCCGCCCCAGAGGGCGATCGCGGCGATGAGAAGGTACTTGCGATTGACTCTGTCGGCCAGAATCCCTGCGGGCAGCGTAAACAGTGCACCGCTGAAGGAGGTGGTGGCTATCAGCAGTCCGACCAGGCCGTTGCTGAGATGATAGGCTTCTTTGAGTGGCCCGGCGACCGCGGACAGTGCCGCAAGATCGCTCGTGTTCAAAGCGAAAGCGCCTGCAAGGAGCGCGATGATTTGAAGCCTGGCTGAACCGCCCGCTGCCGTCACGAACCATTCCCTGCACGCCTGCAAAGCGATGCCGGTCCGGTGGGCGAAGTCGAAAATGCGATTCATGAGCCCTGTCGGAACAGCGAACGGGCCAAATCGTTCACCGACTGGCCGTTGCAGCGCTGATGTCTGCGCAGCAAGGCAGCTCATCCCCCGTAAGACCGCGAAGCGAGTTCATGTATTTGATTGTTTCCATCGCTTGGTTCGCGACAGTTGTTTGGCTCATATTTCGGGCAGCCGGTCAAAGCAAACTCCTGCAAACCGTCTCGCCGCGCCCTCTGCCTGCCGGATGGGCAGCGCCCGATCTTTCCGTCGTCGTGCCCATGCGAGACGAGGCGGATAATATCGCCGCTTGCGTTCATCGGCTGCTCGATCAGTCCTATCCAGTCGAGCGTACGCATATCCTTTTGGTCGATGATCATTCACGTGACGCAACGCTGGCGATCGCGACGTCTATTGGAGCTGAAGCGCGACGGTTGCAGGTCCTTCGTGCACCGCCATTGCCGGAACTTTGGACTGGCAAGTCCCACGCATGCTGGGTTGGCGTTGCCGCAGCTCCACCTGAGACGCAATGGTTCTGCTTTGTCGATGCGGACGTCTACGCCGAGCCCGGCCTGCTTTCGAGCGCGTTGACGTTCGCGCTTGCTGAAGATCTTGATTTTCTGTCGCTCACGCCGAAGCAGGAGCTTAAAAGCTTCGCTGAGCGGCTGGTGATTCCCTGCGGATTACAGTTCCTCGGCTTCACCCAGAATCTCCGTGAACGACAATCGACCAGATGCCCTGACGCCACAGCTACGGGACAATTCATTTTGGTCCGCGCCTCGGCCTACGCGGCTGTAGGGGGGCATGCGGCGGTGCGCAGTGAGATCTGCGAAGACGTCGCCTTGGCACGGCGCCTCAAGCGCGCCCGCTATCGGGTCATGCTTCACGACGGACAAAAATTATTGTCCACCCGCATGTATTCCGGCTGGCAGACGCTTTGGCCTGGGCTGGCCAAAAACATTTCTGAGATGGTCGGGGGACAGCTGGCGACGATCGGCTTTGCATGTATTTCGATTTTTTTAGCCTGGGCTGCCGTCATCGTTCCGGTTGTTGCGGGCATCGGCTGCGCACACGGCCGTAGCCAGGCCTGCCTGGCTCTCATACCCGCTGTGGCCGGCTCGGCGGCGGCGTTCGCGCTGCATGTCGCCGGCAGTTTCTATTTTCGAATTCCATTTTGGTATGGCTTGATTTTTCCAATTGCTTATTCGGTGGGCGCAGTACTTGCGCTCGACAGCGTCCGGCGTCGCTGGATGGGACGGGTCACCTGGAAGGGAAGGACCATCGTTTCCGTGGGGCGCCGGCGGCTATGAGCGATTCGCCTGACAAGCGCCGCAAAGACGCGATCACTGCCGGCGATTACGTCCAGACCGGACAGCCTTCCGGCCAATTGACGCTTTATGTGTTTATCATTGCGATTGCGTTCGCTCTTCACCTGCTTCAATGGGCCATTCTGCCATTCGTGATCGCGGGCCTCATCGCCTTCATCATGACGCCAGCCGTCGACTGGCTTGCCTTTCGGCTTCACTGTCCGCGCCCGATTGCTGTTGCCGGTGTGTATCTAATTCTCCTCGCCATCGCAGCGATCGCTGTTTTTTTGGCTGCTCCCCCGCTCTACAGCGAAGGCCAGCATCTTATTGGGGACTTTCCGCAAATCCTAAAAAAATTGATTGGCAATGCCGTTGCCGGTCACACAGTCAAGGTGATGGGACAATCGCTGACCGGAGATCAGATCGCGCAAGAAGCCATATCCCGTATTGGACAATGGGTGGGGCACGCGAGTCTCATCGCGACAGTGAGCGCAGCAGCCTATGCCGTCGCTTTTGGGACCATCCTCGTACTCGTCCTTCTCTTCTATTTTCTGTTGAATGGACCGAACCTGATACACGGGGTGCTGTGGCTTGCACCAATCCGTCACAAGGCCGCTGTCCAAAAAATATTGTCAGCTCTTAATCCTGTTCTTCAACGTTACATCCTGGGCATGATCGCTGTCGTTATCTATGCGATGGCTGCGGCCTATATCGGACTTGGATTGGTTCTCGGCATCAAGCATGCTCTCGTCCTTGCGATCTTGACTGGACTGCTCGAAGTCATTCCTGTGGCCGGACCAGCTCTCGCAGTTCTTGTCGGGGCCACAGCGGCAGTACGTCATGCAGCCGGGATCGGCGCCGTCATCGATTTTGCGATCTATGCAATTCTGCTGCGTCTCTCCATCGATCAGTTTTTTGGCCCTATTCTGCTCGGCTCGGCAGCCCGGCTGCATCCGGCTGTGGTCATCTTTTGTTTTTTGACGGGTGGCGTCCTCTTCGGTATCGCGGGCTTGATCCTATCGGTGCCGGCGGCTTTGGCAATTCGCGTTACGGTCAGGGTCCTCCGTGAAGAATAACAATTCGCATGAGGCAAGAAGGCTATGGAACCGCAAGGAGGCGAGAAAAATACCAAGCGCGGCCGCAATCCCTCTTGGCTCGGTACGCTGCTCAGACCGCTCGACCGAGGCTTGCGCAAACTTCAACAGATCGAGGACTACGCCGACACGCCCGACTGCATCTTTCGTATTCAGCTGATCTCGAATGATGTCCAAATCCGCTTATCGGACGGAACGGTGCTTTCCCCGGATGAGCCGCTGATCGATCTCCACTTCCGGAACGAACATGTTCCAGCGATGCCGCCGAAAGGGCCCACTATAGCCTGGGCGCGACAAATGGACGATTGTGTCAGGACCTCTTTGACAGAATTGCTTCGCTATGTTGCGCCGCGGCGCGATCTTGACGATGTGCAAGCCGTTCGCATCAACATGAGCTTTGTGGCTCCCGACCGGCGCGACCAGATCGCGCGTGTCGTTGGCCGATACGGTTTCGAAACATTTCCGGCGCCACCCATCAAAAGTCTCGGCGGGCACCTCCATCGCTTGGGTGAAAACATCCTGGTTTCTCTTCTGGTTCTGGCCGTCAATCCGGCAACGTTTCGGCTCGCATTGTTATGGAGAGGCCGGACGCGGGCCTACCTGTCTCGCGGAACTCTTGCCGAATTGCACGGTTCGCATAGGACAGGCAGAGCCACGGTAAAGCAGGCAGTTCGTTCAGATTGAACATCTTCCGCTGCGCTCGATGGCGGCTCGCCACGTCGCCGCTTCCATATACGATCCTGCGATAATGTTAGAGATCGAGTATTTTTTTAGTCTGGCTTCGCGCCTATGCGATATCGGGGCTTGGCTCGGGTGCGCCTATTTGCTGATCGCCGCCGTCGCGGTGCTACGCTTTCCGAAATCAGGCGCGACGTTAAACGGTCCGCCGCCGCCAGTCACATTTTTGAAGCCGCTATGCGGCTCTGAACCTGGATTGGAATCGCGGCTTATGGGCTTCTTGAAGCAGGATTATGCTGCGCCCCTTCAAATGATCTGCGGCGTACAGGAATGCGGAGATCCAGCCGTCGAGGTCGTCGAGGCCGTCATGAGGAAGGCTTCTGCAGATGGGGCTCTTGCGGCAACGATAAACTTACGTGTCGATGGTCTTGATCGGGGCAGCAACCGCAAGGTCAGCAATCTCCTGGGGATGATTTCAGAGGCGCGGCACGACTTGCTTGTCGTCGCCGACAGCGACATCGAGGTGAGCTCGCATTATCTAAACATAATTGTCGCGCATTTGCAGACGCCAGGCGTAGGCGCCGTGACTTGCCTTTTTCACGGCGTTGCCTCGTCGGGATTCTGGTCCAAACACGCCGCCCTCGGAATCAATGTTCACTATCTTCCCGGAATCATCTTGGCGCTCAGCTTTAAGCTGGCAACCCCATGTTTTGGATCGACGATCGCGTTACGCAAAAGGACTCTCGAGCAAATCGGGGGATTTGAAGCCTTTTCCGAATCGATAGCTGATGATTACGCCATCGGCCACGCCGTGCGGTCGGCGGGATATAAAGTCGCTGTTCCGCCAATTACGGTCGGACATCGCTGTATTGAGGGCAGCTTCAGCGAAATTTTTTTGCATGAGCTACGGATCGCTCGAACGATCAAAAGCCTTCGCCCCCTATGTTATTGCGGGACCATTATCGCTCATCCATTCCCGCTTGCACTCATTGGCGCTTTGTGCGGTCTCCTGAGTGGCGGGCATCTTCTGTTGCTCGCCGTCGCGGCGCTTTGCTGTCGCGCCGCTCTGTGTCGTTGCGTCGCCGAAAGATTCGGACTGGAGCCGCAGCCATATTGGCTCATCCCGCTGCGGGATCTCCTTGCGTTTGTGGTATATGTCGCCAGCTTCTCCGGCACGAGTGTCGTCTGGCGGGGTTTCAATTATGAAGTTGGCGCAGGCGGAAAAGTAGCGTCGGGGCGGAACTGATGAGCACGCCGCATTTAGAGGATGCAGGCCGCTTACATAACGACCATCTTATCATCACTGCCGACGATTTCGGTCTTGATAGATCCATCAATGCTGCAGTGGAAGCAGCTTGTCTTTCCGGCATTTTGACAACGGCCAGCTTGATGGTGAGCGGCCCGGCGGCAAAGGATGCCATCCGTCGCGCTAGGGCGTTACCAAATTTGCGCGTTGGCTTGCATCTCGTATTGGTCGAGGGAAGACCGACGCTGCCGCCTGACGAAATTCCCGATCTCGTCGACCGCAACGGTTCGATGCGCAGTGATCTCGTGCGCTTTAGCATCGACCTTGTTTGCCATCCGCGTGTCCGGGCGCAACTGAGGGCTGAGATTGCGGCGCAGTTTTACGCCTTCCAAGCAACTCGCTTACCTCTCGATCACGTCAACGCACATAAGCATTTCCATTTGCATCCCTGCGTCGCTCATGATGTGATGGCCATAGGTCGCGCCTTCGGGATGCGGGCTATTCGTGTTCCTGTTGAGCCAAGCGAGTGTCTGGCCGAGATCGAATTCCCCCGGTATGACCGGTCGTCGGCGCTCCTGCAACCTTGGATCGCCTTGTTGCAGCGAAAGGCGCGGCGATGCGATCTTCTCGTGCCAGATGCCGTGTTTGGCTGTGCTTGGTCCGGCGCGTTTACGACCGAGCGACTGGTGAAGCTCTTGGATAAGCTTCCCCGCGGCCTTGTCGAAATCTACCTTCATCCAGGAGTGTGCGACGACTTCCCCGGCCACGCCGACGGATATCACTACACGGCCGAGTTCGATGCGCTCTGCGCACGTGGAGTCATTGAAGCAGCAGCGCGCTGCGGCAGCCGGAGGGGCTCCTATGGAAATGCGATATGGCCGATCGACCCGTGAGGTTCGGGTAATCTTGAAACGTTTGGCGTTTAGGAGAGCTGTTCGCAGATCCGGACCGGCACAGATTTCGCCGCGGGGGTTTGCGACTCCACATCATGATTGGCCAGCGCCATTAAGGGGTTCATTTCGGGATAATAGGAAGCGAGACACCCATCCGGAAGCTTGAAGGGTGTCACCTTCAGCGGGCCGACTCTGCGTTCCACGCCGTCGTCAGCGTCACTGATGAGCGCGACCATCTGACCTTCCGATAGACCTGCGCGCCGCATGTCTTCCGGGTTTATCAAAAGAACTTGCCGGGTTCCTTCTATGCCGCGCATGCGATCGCTGAAGCCATAGATGGTTGTATTGAACTGATCATTGCTCCGTAGGGTGATCAGTCGATAGCGACCCGGCTTGTCCTCGAATCCCGCGGAACTCAAACGTTCGGGGGAGGTAAACTCAGCCTTGCCGCTCTTGGTCTTCCAGATTCGTTCGCGGGCGCTATTGCCCCTGTAGAACCCGCCAGGCGTGAACAGGCGGTCATTGAAGTCATGGAATTCGTCGGGGTAAGTTTCCTCGATAAGGTCGCGCACAAGCGCGTAATTGTTGACCCAATCGTCCCATCTAACCTTGGGATATTCGGGTAGAGTCGCTTTGGCTATCCCGGCGACAATGGCGAGCTCTGAAAGCAGGTGCTCGCTTGCCGGACGCCGCCGCCCCACAGAACCGTGGATACAGCTGAATGTGTCTTCCACAGTTACAACCTGCATGCCGGTTTTCTGCCGATCTTCCTCGGTTCGTCCGAGGCAAGGCAGCAGAAAAGCCATCTTGCCGTTAACGAGGTGGCTGTGGTTCAGTTTTGTCGCGATCTGTACCGTCAGCTCCATATCGGTCCACGCGCGCTCCATCGCGTCGCGCTCCGGTATGGCACGGACAAAGTTCCCGCCGAGACCGATAAAGGCCTTGACAGTCCGATCGAGAATGCCTTGGCAGGCAGCCACAGTGTTCATCCCCTTTTCGCGCGGCGGCTCGAAGCCGAACTGTTCACGCAGCTTGTCGAGGGGCACGAGCTCCGGCTTTTCCGATATCCCGACGGTGCGCTGGCCTTGCACATTGGAATGGCCTCGAACCGGCGAAATGCCGGTTCCGTCGCGGCCGATGTTGCCTTTGAGCAGAAGCATGTTGACGAACATGGCCACGTTGTCGAAGCCGTGGACGTGCTGGGTGAGCCCCATGCCGTAGATACCGATAACGCGATCTGACTCGACATAGACTTGCGCGGCCGCTTCTATCGCGCTGCGGGAAAGCCCGGACGCTGCCTCGATCTCGTCCCATGAAATGGCACGCACTTTGGTTTCGAATGCCGCGAAGCCATTTGTGTGCCGCTCAATGAAGTCGGCATCGAGAACACGCCGCCCATCTTTCTTTGCCGCATCATCGCATGCAAAGACATGCTTACAAATGCCGAGGATGACGGCGACATCCCCACCAGCTTTCACTTGATAATATTGCGTGCTGATCCGCGTTTCCTGGCCGGTCAGCAACTCTCCCAAATTCTGCGGGTTGACGAAAACTTCGAGCCCTTTTTCGAGAACTGGATTGAAGGTGATGATCTTCACGCCACGCCGCGCTGCGTCCTGAAGTGGATGAAGGAAGCGCGGACTGTTGGAGCCTGTATTCTGGCCAAAGAAGAAGATTGCATCGCAGTTCTGAAGATCGTCGTAGACGACCGTGCCGACCCCCGCACCGATGACCTTCTTCAGGGCCACCGACGTGGTTTCATGGCACATGTTCGAACTGTCGGGCAGATTATTATGGCCATAAAGCCGCGCAAACAGTGCATAGAGATAAGCCGTCTCAAGGCTGGCACGCCCAGACGCATAAAACACGGTTGATTGCGGATTGAGCGACTTTAATTTGTTGCCTATGGCGACAAAGGCATCTTCCCAGCTGCAAGCTTCGTAACGGTCGGTCGATGGATTGTAGCGCAAGGGATGGGTCAGCCGTCCCTCTTGTTCGAGATCGTAGTCGCTCCAATTTCGAAGTTCGGTCAAGGTATGGTCGCCGAAGAATTCGGGCGTGCATCGGCGCGATGTGAGCTCCCACAGCGTGGCCTTCGCCCCGTTCTCACAGAACTCGAACGGATGATAATCGGCCGGCTTTGCCCATGAGCATGAGACGCACATGAACCCATGCGGCTTGTTCTGCTGCATAAGGGTCTCAATGCTCGACGGGGAGTCCCATTCCTTGCCAAAGACGCTAGAAATTCCTCTCAACGATCCCCAGCCGCCGGACGGGCCGTGATATTCCGCTGGTCTGGGATCTCTTGTCGGCCGAGTTCGTGACGTCGCCATCGCTGTGACCTTCTTTTTGTCGAGCGGTTTAACTGACCGCTTTTCAAACAGAAGGACGGTTGCGGCAGTTCCGGGTGCGCTTCAATATTAAGGAAAAGCAATCCCGCTTTCGCTTTCGGTTTCGCTTGCAATGCGAGGCAATGCAGCGAGAGGCGATAGGCTGACCAAAGCGTCAGCTTGTTTGACCTCGGTCAGCGTGGCCGCCGCCGATTGCGAAAGATTAATGCGTTGGTCCCCTGCATGGAGGTGAGCGGCAGGAACTCGGCCTGCTTGCTCCCGTTCTAGATGCATCAAAGCATCTGCTTCTTTTTTCCAATCAGAGTCCGCGTCATGGCAAAAACGGTCGGCGATTTCCTTGTAGAGCGGCTACATGCGTGGGGCGTGCGAAAGATTTTCGGATATCCGGGCGACGGCATCAACGGAGTCTTCGGCGCACTGAATCGTGCCAACGGGAAGATTGAGTTCATCCAAGCACGGCATGAAGAGATGGCGGCTTTCATGGCCTCCGCCTATGCCAAGTTTAGCGGCGAGCTTGGCGTCTGTATCGCGACGTCCGGTCCGGGTGCTTCGCATCTCCTGACCGGGCTCTACGACGCGAGACTGGACCATATGCCCGTGCTCGCGATCGCGGGTCAGCAGTCGCGCAATGCGCTGGGCGGCCACTATCAGCAGGAGGTGGACCTTCCGGCGATGTTCAAGGATGTTGCTGGTGCCTTTGTCCAGCAGGCTTCGGCACCGGCACAGGTTCGCCATCTCGTCGACCGCGCTATTCGTATCGCCTTGGGCGAGCGGCGCGTCACCGCGATTGTTTTACCGAACGATCTCCAGGAGCTCCCGTTCGAGGAGCCGCCGCGTAAGCACGGCACTGTGCATTCTGGCATTGGTTTTACCAAGCCCAAGACAGTTCCCTATGAAACCGATCTGCGCCGCGCCGCCGAGGTTCTGAATGCCGGCAAAAAGGTTGCGATCCTAGTCGGGGCCGGAGCGTTGCGCGCCACAGACGAGGTTATTGCCGTCGCCCAGAAACTGAATTCCGGTGTCGCCAAGGCGCTGCTCGGCAAGGCAGTACTTCCTGACGATCTTCCATATGTCACCGGCTCCATCGGCATGCTCGGCACCCAGCCATCCTATACGATGATGATGGATTGCGACACGCTGTTGATGATCGGCTCGGGTTTTCCCTATAGCGAATTTCTGCCGAAGGAAGGGCAGGCCCGCGGTGTGCAGATCGACCTCGCGCCCGACATGCTGTCGATTCGCTACCCGATGGAGGTCAACCTCGTCGGCGATGCGGCCGAGACCTTGCGGCTGCTCCTGCCGCTCCTTGACCAGAAAACCGATCGCGGCTGGCGGAGCAAGATCGAGAGCGAAGTCGCCGATTGGTGGAAATTGCTCGAAGAGCGCGCGATGCAGCCCGCGGTGCCAATCAACCCGCAGCGCGTGACTTGGGAGCTTTCGCCACGACTCCCTGAACGCGTGATCCTCACAAGCGATTCGGGCTCATGCGCAAATTGGTATGCGCGTGATCTCAAGATCCGGCGCGGCATGATGGCGTCGCTTTCGGGCGGGCTTGCGTCGATGGGCGCCGCCGTTCCTTATGCGATTGCAGCGAAATTCGCGCATCCGGACCGCCCCGTCATCGCGCTTGTCGGCGACGGTGCCATGCAGATGAACAATATGGCCGAGCTCATTACCGTCGCCAAATATTGGCGGCAGTGGGCCGACCACCGCTGGATCTGCTGCGTCTTCAACAATGAGGATCTCAACCAAGTCACCTGGGAGCAAAGGGTGATGGAAGGTGATCCGAAATTCGACGCCTCGCAAAAGATTCCGAACGTGCCTTATCACCGCTTCGCCGAGCTGATTGGCTTCAAGGGCATCTATGTCGATCGTCCAGATGCGCTCGGGGCTGCATGGGACGAAGCGTTGGCCGCCAATCGGCCTGTCTTGCTCGAGGTGAAGACCGATCCAGAAGTGCCGCCGCTGCCGCCGCACATCACCTTCGATCAGGCGATGAAATTCTCGGAGACGATCACCAAAGGTGATCCGCGCGAGGGCGCAATGATCGGCGGGACGGTACGGCAGGCGCTTGCCTCCATACTGCCGGGCCACAAAGAATGACGGTGTCGGGGAAAGCGCTGGCGCGGATCGAAAGCGCCCTGGCTGCCGCATACCGCATTCCCACAGATCTGCCCGAGGCAGATGGAACATTTGCCTGGGATGCGACTGTACTCATTGTCGTCGAAGTCAAGGCCGGCAATGTTGTCGGCATCGGCTACACTTATGCCGATCCATCTGTGGTGCGGCTTGTCATAGGCCATCTCGCGCATCTCATCGAAAATCGCGACTGTTTCGATTTGCCCTCGCTTTGGCAGACGATGCAACAAAGCGTCCGTAACCTCGGGCGTTCCGGCCTTGCGGCTTGTGCCATATCGGCGCTCGATACCGCTCTGTGGGATTTGAAGGCGCGACTCCTCGGTTTGCCGCTTGCTTCTCTGCTCGGCAAATGCCGCGATGCGGTGCCGATCTACGGTAGCGGCGGGTTCACGTCCTACACCGATGACCAACTGAAGCGGCAGTTATCCGAATGGGCCCATCGCGACGGATGCCTCTTCGTCAAGATGAAGATCGGTAGCGATCCGCTGGACGACCCACGGCGGATTGAAGTTGCGAAGTCAGCGATCGGAGACACGCAATTATTCGTTGATGCCAATGGCGCCTTTTCAACCGATGAAGCGCTCGATTTCGCTGCGCATTGCGAGGCGTTCGATATTCGTTGGTTCGAGGAACCGGTGACGTCCGACGATTTGCCCGGTCTTCACTTTCTGCGCGGACGACTTGGAGCGCATACGGCCGTCGCTGCGGGCGAATATATCTACACTTCCGACGATGCGCGCCGAATGCTGGAGGCGGAGGCTGTCGACGTCCTGCAGGCCGATGTGACCCGCTGCGGCGGCATAACAGGCTTTCTGCAGATCGCGGCGCTCTGCGAAGCTTATCATATCGATCTTTCGGGCCATTGCGCGCCATCACTTCACCGGCATGTCGCTTGTGCCGCACCGCGACTACGTCATCTGGAGTGGTTCCACGATCATGTCCGCATCGAGCAGATGCTGTTTGAAGGTGCGCCACGCGCTCACCAAGGAACAATCCGGCCCGATCTGACCTGCCTCGGCAACGGCCTCGAATTCCGTCGAAAAGATGCCGAACGTTTCAAAATCGCGGAGGAAGCCTATCCATGAACCGCATGGCGCCGTCTGACCGGCAGATCTTCCTCGACACATTGAAGGCCATCGACCTTCAAAAAACGCGACTCGCGCGTCTCGCGGAACAGGAAGAGATCGCCAACCGTGCTGGACGCCAGCTCAATCTCAGCGCCGCTATTCTTGCTACATCGGTTCTCGCCGACAGCGGCCTCGAGCATTACCGCGGCTCCTTTCAAAACAAGGCGATGTACATTCCGCTCGTTGCCGCGTCGCTGGCGCTTGGTGCGAGCCTGTTCGGCGTTTCGGACCGGCGGCCTTCAGGTCACGGTGTCCGTGACGGCATCTATGCCGCCGCTGCGGCGACGGGCTTCGCGGGCCTCGCCTTTCACGCCTACAATATCAAAAAGCGTCCGGGCGGTTTCTCTTGGCTTAACCTCTTCTATGCAGCGCCAATCGGGGCGCCTTTCGCCCTCGTCCTTTCAGGATTGCTGGGCCGCGCCGCCGAGAAGGTGCGCGATCACCCGCGAAAGAAGACGGCCAAGGTATTGGGCCTTCCTGCGGGCCGCGTGCTTTCTGCTGTCGCCGCTCTCGGGCTCGGCGGCACGGTTGGCGAGGCGGCACTCCTGCATTTCCGCGGCGCCTATCATAATCCGGCAATGCTGCTGCCCGTCACCATTCCGCCCGTCGCCGGCGCTGTCCTTGGCGCCGCTGCTGTGCAGCCATCCCGACGGCTGAACCGCTGGGCCCGCTGGTGGCTAAAGCTGACGGCAGCGCTCGGCTTCGCCGGCGTCGGTTTCCACGCCTATGGCATCTCCCGCAACATGGGTGGCTGGCGCAATTGGGGCCAAAATATTTTGAACGGTCCGCCGCTGCCGGCTCCGCCGAGTTTCACAGGTCTTGCTCTCGCGGGTCTGGCGGCTCTCTCCGTTCTGGAGAAGAAGAATGGCTGAGCGCTATCCCGGCTATGACGTGCTTAAGAAGCGCAACTCGCCGTCCTGGAATGAGCAGACGCGGCGCGTCGTCGATGCGCGGCTTGCGATCGACCCCGATCAACATCGCTTCTTCGATGAGACTGAATGGGCCACGGTGAAAGCCCTCTGTGGTCGTATTCTGCCGCAGCCTGCAGACCGACAACCTCCCGTGCCGCTCGCGGCTATGCTTGACCTGCGGCTCTACGAAAATAGGAGCGAGGGCTATAGGGATGGGCGCCTTCCGCCATTGCAAACGGCTTGGCGGATTGGGTTGCGCGCCATCGATGCAGAATCTGTCAAAAGATGTGGCAAGCGATTTCACGAGATGGAATCGCGCGAACAGGATGCGCTTCTGACTTCGATTCAGCAGGGCGCTGTCGAAACGAACGATTGGGAGGGCATGCCGCCAGCGCTCTTCTTCAGAGAGCGAATCCTGCGCGATTTGACCAGCCTCTATTATTCGCACCCGACCGCCTGGAGTGAGATCGGCTTTGGCGGGCCGGCCAGTCCGCGCGGTTACGTGCGGATGAATTATGACCGGCGCGATCCATGGGAGGCCGCGGAAGCGAAACCCGGCGAGGAGGAAAAGGCGCGTCGGGAGAATACGCATGTTGGATAAAACAATGGCTGCTGACGCGAGGAACGCGGCACGCGCGCGCGGTGGACGCGCGCCGGACGTATTCCGTCCCGGTGCCTTTGTGTCCATGCGCGAATATGATGATAACGATCTGGTCGATTTCGTCATTGTCGGAACGGGAGCGGGCGGCGGGACGCTCGCCTGTAAACTGGCCGAATATGGATTTTCTGTCGTGGCTCTCGATGCAGGCCCCTATTGGCGGCCGCTCGAAGATTTCGCTTCGGATGAGGCGCATCAATCGCAGCTCTATTGGACCGACGAGCGCATTGTTGACGGAGAAAATCCGCTTCAGCTCGGCGCGAACAACTCCGGCAAGTCGGTCGGCGGGTCCACCGTGCATTTTGCCATGGTTTCGTTGAGATTCAGGCCCGAGTGGTTCAAATCACGCAGCAAGCTTGGCTATGGCGCAGATTGGCCGCTCGATTGGCGCGAAATGTGGACCTACTACCGGGAGGTCGAGCAGGCCCTGAAAATCTCAGGCCCAGTCAATTATCCGTGGGGCCCGGCGCGCCCGCGCTATCCCTATCGGCCCCACGAACTCAATGCGGCGGCACTCGTCCTCGCCGAAGGGGCCGAGGCGATGGGAATTTCCTGGACGCCGACACCGCTCGCCACGCTCTCCGCACCGCGTGGCCTGGCGCATCCTTGTGTCTATCGCGGCATGTGCGTCATTGGCTGCTCGACCAATGCGAAGCAGAGTGTGCTTGTGACCTGGTTGCCGCGCGCCTTGGCGGCCGGCGCGGAGATTCGCGATCTGTCTATGGTCGGCCGCATCGAACACGACAATTTCGGCCACGCGACCGGTGTGCATTATATCCGGGAAGGGCGTTGGCGTTTCCAAAAGGCGCGCAACGTCGTCGTTGCCGGTTATGCGATCGAGACGCCCAGGCTGTTGTTGAATTCAGCGAGCAGCCGTTTTCCCGGTGGACTCGCCAACTCCTCCGGACTTGTCGGCAAGAATCTCATGGTGCAGGCCAATCAGGCTGTGTGGGGCATCATGGATAAGGAGATCCGTTCCTACAAAGGTCCGCCGTCGCTGGCGATCACGGAACACTGGAACTATACGGATAAGGGCAAGGACTTCTTTGGCGGCTATGCCTATATGAGCCAGGGGCCTTTACCGGTCGTGTGGTCCGGCGTGCTAGCCGCCAAGCGCGGCCTTTGGGGTCAGCGCCTCATCGACGAAATGGAGCGCTATAATCACCAAGTCGGCCTGAAGATCGTCGGCGAATGCCTGCCGCAGGAGCGCAATTGCGTTACCCTAACCGACGAACAAGACCAATACGGCCTTCCGATTCCGCGCGTGACCTACTCCTACTGCGATAACGATAAGCGCTTGATCGACCATTCGCTAAAGTTCATGCGTCGGGCCCTTGAGGCGGTGCACGCAACTGAGATTTGGGACGAGGAGGATGACACCTGTCATTTGAATGGGACGGCGCGGATGGGCGACGATCCGGCGACGAGCGTCGTCAATGCGGATTGCCGGTCCTGGGATATTCCGAATTTGTGGATTTGTGACGGTTCTGTCTTTCCGACCGTCGGCGGCGTCAATCCTTCGTTGACGATTCAGGCCATCGCCTGCCGAACTGCCGATCGGATCAAAGCGATGGCCCGACGCGGCGAGCTCTAGGCAGCCAATCTGCGGCGCGACTGCATCGGCCGTCTTTGGCTGCGAGCCGAAGCCCCGACCGTCATGCCGAGAGCAAAGAAGATGGCAGCACCGGCTGCGACGACGCCGACACGCGCGATCTCGCCCGGGACAAGCGTTGCGCTGTTCGCCGATTCGCGCGTGAAAGAGCCGCGCGTCCGATGCAGGAGCGTAACGGGCGCTTCGAGATTATCTTCTCGATCGGGAGAGACAGGCTTCTTTGTTTGCTGGCCGATGACCGCTTTGCGGGCGAGATAGTGGTCCAAAAATCCTGGCAGAATCGTATTGCCGAGGATTGTCAGCAGCGTGTCGCCACCAAGCCAATATTCACGGTATCTGCCGCGCGCTGCCTGGAAGATCGCCTCGGCGACGACTTCGGGCTCGATAGGCTTACCCATAGGCCGAGGCGTGTGGGGCGTATGAACGCGTGCCCAATCGAATTGCGGCGTGTTGACAGCCGGCAGGTCAACGATTGTAACCTCGACGTTGGAGCCGTCATGCAGCAACTCGGTGCGTAACGCGTCTGTAAATCCGCGGATGGCATGCTTGGCACCACAATAGGCGGATTGAAGAGGGATGCCGCGATAGGCGAGAGCCGACCCCATCTGAATGATTTTTCCGCGCCGGCGCGGACGCATGAATTTCAGGGCGGCCATTGAGCCGTAGACAAAGCCAAGATAGGTGACCTCTGTTACTCTATGAAACTCTTGTGGCGTCATCTCGGCGACGGGCGAGAAGACGGTCTCCATTGCATCATTGATCCATATGTCAATGGGCCCAAGGCTATGTTCGAAATGCGCAGCGGCATCGAAAACCGCATCCGGGTCCGCCATATCCGCAGCCGCTATTGCGACTTCGGCGCCGAGTTCCTGAAGCTCTCGCTGCGTCTGTTCGAGAGCCGTCTGATCGCGCGAGATAAGACCGACCCGGTCGCCTTCTTTGGCAAAGCGCTGGGCTGTCGCTCGTCCTATGCCCGCGGTACCACCGGTAATGACGACGACGCGGGGCGTGGGGTTCTGCTTGAGCATAGTGCGTATCCTTCCCTTGAACCTATGCGTGCCGTTGAACCTATGCGTGACCGCTCCTTCGATGTGCTGGCCCATTCGCCCGGGCCAAGTTGATCGCGGTATTCACGAGCGCGAGATGCGACAGCGCTTGCGGAAAATTCCCGAGAAGCTGCCCGGTTTCCGGATCGAACTCTTCTGAAAGAAGACCAAGGTCATTTCGAACAGAAATGACCCGTTCGAAAACTTCGGCCGCCTCTTCCCTGCGGCCAATCATGATAAGCGCATCTGCGTACCAGAAATTGCAAACGAGGAAGGCGGCTTCACCCGGCGGTAGTCCATCGCGCGACTGTTTGGTGTTGTAGCGGTAAATGAAGCCCCCCTTCTGGAGTCTTTTGCTGATCGCCTCGATGGTGCCGACAATCCGAGGGTCGCCCGGTGGCAGAAAACCGATTTGAGGCAGCAAGAGAGTGCTTGCATCCAGATGGGATGATCCGAAGCTTTGCACGAAGCAGTTGAGATCGGAATTGAAGCCATGACGGCAGATGTCGCTGTGAATTCGGTTGCGGAAGGACGTCCATTGGTCGAGGGGGGCCTCCAGGCCCAGCTCTTTTGCGCCCTGGCACATGCGATCCAGCGCCGCCCAGATCATGGCTTGAGAAAATGTGTAACGCTTTGGTTTGCCGCGACTCTCCCATGGTCCGCTATCGGACTGAGACCAGACCTTCTCCAGATGCCGAACAATATCGACCTGCATGTCCCAGGCAGCTGGCGCCAAATCCATTCCATGAATGCGCGCCTGATGCAGCGCATCGATGACTTCGCCGAAAGTGTCAAGCTGACGCTGATGAAAGGCGGCATTGCCTATGCGGACGGGCCTGGAATCATGAAAGCCTGACAGCCATTTTGCTTCCCATTCATCGAGCTCCGCCCGCCCATCGATCCCATAAAAGGGCTGGATACGAGGCGGTCCATGCGCCGTAGTTCGTAACAACCAGTCGCGCCATGCGATGGCCTCCTCCTCATAGCCTGCATGGATAAAGGCTAGCAGGGCAAACGTCGCATCACGCAACCAGCAATATCGATAATCCCAATTACGCGTGCCACCCAGATACTCAGGTAATGAAGTCGTCGGCGCGGCGATGATCCCTCCGGTAGGCGTAAAGATAAGCGCCCGCAAGGTGACAAGAGATCGGACGACCGCGTCGCGCCAGGGACCCTCGTAAGTGCAACGGCTTGCCCATTTACGCCAGAAGGCGGCGGTCTCCTTGAGCAATTGTATCGGATCGGCTGTCGTTTTATCGCTTGCGCTGAGGACGAGGCTCGTCTGCTGACCTTCGGCAAGTTCTATTTCGGAGATGCAATCGCTTTTTCGGAACGAAGGTTCGCCGCGACAGTAGAGGTAGATGTCTTCTCCATCGTAGCGACCGACAAAAACGCCTTCGCCGGCTTTTTCCCACTCAACGTCATCGCGGCCATATCCGGGATGGAGCGAGAGCACGCTCTTGAACTGGGCGCGGCCGCGTTCGCACCGAATGGTCCGGACAAGCCGCGAACCATCGCAGCCAACGGGCATAAAATCTGTCAGCGTGAACAGACCGTTGGATGTTTCGATCGCGGTTTCGATGATTGGAGAATCGTCTAGATATTTGCGCGTGTATTTTGCTTTTTCGGCGATGCTTATCCGCCAGGACCCATTTTCATCCGTCCCGAGCAGAGCTGCAAAGCAGGCTGGCGAATCGAACCACGGCCAGCACAACCAATCAATGCTTCCTTCTCTATGGACCAGGGCAGCCGTCCGACCGTCGCCGATAAATCCATAATCTTCTATTCGCGCTGATTTATTAGATCGCCTCGTCATTCGTCTGCCGAGAATGCAACAGTGCTCAGAAGCGCGATATTGGGATCGCGAGAGTCGAGGCGCGTATGCTGGACGACGATCGGAACATTCGAGCAAATAACTGAAGCATAGGGCGTGTCGCGCGGCAGTGATGCGGGATTATTGAGGTCGTTGAAGCGCAAGTGGTGGGTGCGCCGGGCGCCAACAGTAACTTTAAAGGGCCCGAGTGGATCGCGGTTTTCGAAATAGACAGTGATTTCGATCAAGGCAGATTCATCGGTTACGTTGAGAATACAGGCCGCTTCATGGGAAACGAGATCGCGCGCCTCGCTAACGCTGCCGCTCGGAATGTAGCCCTCCGGAATCGCCCAAACCTTCCGCCCGATCATGAATTGAGCCTCCCACCAAGCCATGCTGATCGGACGTTAGCCGATTGCAGATCGCCGGCGGCTAGAGCAAAGTTTGTGCGTGGGACAAACTTCGCGGCGTCCGTATTCGAAAGGCAAACAGGAAGCGCGGGATATCGGTTCCCGCCCTGTCGAGATGAAGCAAAAGCTTCCTATTTGGGACCGTCGCATCGAAGCCGCTGCGCATAGGCTCAGCCCGCTTGCCCGAATTCGGAGACGGGACAAGCCGAGCGCGCAGTCTTATCGATTAAAATTGGGCGGAACGGATCTAGGCGCATAAGCCCGGCAGGTCATCGCCAACCGGCAGGTCATCGCCAATGAGCGCCAGCCTTCGTCCAATTCGAACGTCAGCGGGCACCATCTATGCTAATTGGCGGCAGCTTGGCGACAGATATGCTTTGGGTTTCTTTCGCCGCCTCTATAGACCTCGATCACGCGCTGCGCGATGGCCTCGGCCTGCGGCCCTGTCCTGTCCGTAATCTGGGCAAGGAACAGAGCTTCTTCAAACGCGTCAAATAGAATTTTGATCTGATCTTCGTCGAAGCAGCTGGAATCTACACGCCTATGGCTTCGCATGAGTGCCTTCCTAACGCCAGCTCGGTCGACGGTCCACCACCGGCCCGAGCTCATCGCAGCCCCGTGTCCTTTATGCATTATAGCTATTAATGTGCAGGTAGCCCCAAACCGGCGGCCGCATCAACCTTCGGAAAGTACCCGGTCGGCTTCAAGCTTTTGTGTTCGCACCACTCCAATAGTACAAAGCTATGTTCTCCTGTTTCTATCTCACGCTCAAAACCGATTAGGAACGTCCATCCCAGCGGGGTGTTCAAGCGCCGTGCGGCCGCACGGATTGAACATCGAATATGTCTCGGAATCTAATGCAGAGCTTCGTCCGCCCGAAGGAAGGCGGCCAGTTTGCGGGCTTCGCGGCTGTGATTGTGGTCGCAGGCGAACTCGCCATCATGTTTGCTGGCGCCGTCCTCCCGACGCCGCTTTACACGCTGTACCAACGGCAGTTTGGATTCTCAAATCTCGTTCTCACAGCCATCTATGCCGTTTATGTTCTCGGCAACCTCGTCGCGCTGCTCATTTTCGGTCGTCTGTCGGATCAGGTCGGACGTCGCAGCGCGACTCTGCCGGCCATCGGCTGCGGTATTATCAGCACCATCCTTTTTCTGCTCGCGCGAAGTACCACCTGGGTGTTTGCTGCACGCCTGGTCAGTGGCTTTGCGACTGGCGTTGCGTCCGGCACGGCGACCGCGTGGATATCCGAATTGCCGGCGAGTGGCGGCAAGTCTGGAACCGGACGAATAGCATCGCTTGCCAACTTTATCGGTCTTGCGGTCGGGCCGCTCCTGGCGGGCTTGCTGGCTGCATTCGTGCCATGGCCGCTGCATCTGGTGTTCATCATCTATTTGGCGGTTCTGTTTGCCATTGGAACAGCGATCATTTTTATTCCGGAAACGGTCGAGGAGCGGGTGGACCGCTTGCGTGATTTGTCGCTGAGGCCGCGCCTCGGCGTGCCTCCGCAAATACGGATGCAGTTCATATCGCCTGCCGTCACGGGCTTCGTCGTGTTTGCGCTTATCAGATTCTACGCGGCTCTCATTCCCAACCTGCTGGCGCACAGCCTGCATCAGAAATCACCCGCCGTATCCGGCAGCGTCGTCTTCCAGCTGCTCGTGGTAGCGGCCATTTGCGTGGTCTTGACGAGCCGGCTGACCAGTCGGACAGCTATGTTAAGCGGCTTAGCCATATTGCTGCCGAGTGTCTGGTTATTGGTCGCAGCAGAGCTGGCGCATTCGATGACGCTTCTACTTTGCGCTACGGCGATTGGCGGTCTGTCGGCCGCGCTTGGATATCGTGGCAGCCTCGAAGAGGCGAACCGTATCGCACCGTCAGAGCGACGAAGCGAGGTCGTGTCGAGTTACTTGGTCGCCGTCTACGCCGGCAATTCGGTTCCGGTTCTCGGTATCGGACTTTTGGCGACAATAACAAGTTCAACGACAGCGCATGTGTCTTTCGCGGCTGTCATCACGCTTCTCGCTTGCATAGCCCTCGTTGTCGGATTCAGAGCCTCTTCGAATGAGGGCTAATTTACGCGCGGGCGGCCAGCATTGCCTGCGTGGTTCCGGCAGGCGCCCCCGTCCTATAGAAATTGCCCCCTCATCATAGACGAAGGGGCAAGTGAATGAGCCAGACGGGTAGGATGGCTTCGCGGAAAACTGAGCGTTATAGCAAAGGTTCCATCGGCTGGTCTCATGCCGCGCGCTTGTTGGTCTGCGATGCAAGTGAGGTTAGCAACTCGTCGGTTTGCTTTTCCTCCTGGAGGGTCGCCTGAAGGAGATCCGCCGCTTCTTTCAGCCCGAGCTGTTTGGCCCAGCTGATCAGGGTTCCGTATCGACTGATCTCATAGTGCTCAATCGACTGTGCGCCGACGATGAGACCAGCATCAAGCGCAGCCGAGCCACCAAACTCCTCCATCACTTCCTTGCCTTCGTCGATCATTCCCACGATCGCTTCGCAGGTTTTGCCCCGCGCCGGCTTGTTGATGATTTCGAAGACTCTGTCGAGGCGCTCGACTTGTGCCTCGGTCTGATCGCGGTGCTTTTCGAATGCCGCTTTCAGTTGCTGCTCTTGCGCGGCCTTGGCCATTTTCGGCAACGCGCGCAAGATTTGCTTTTCCGCAAAATAGATGTCCTTGAGTGTCTCCAAGAACAGGTCGTTCAGATCTTTCGCTGTCTTTGCCATAAGCTTACTCCTAGTCTCAACGCGCCGGGGAGCCGGCACGCCGTCAAACGCGGGCTTGGTTGGAGAGTTGACACTCCATGGTTGAGCCGGTTTTCGTAATTAGAATTCCGGCGCTGCCTTAAGCTGGTCTTTCGTCGTGTTGATCTTGCGCTTCCGAGAGCCGAGCTCCGGCAATGATGCGAGAAGGTATGGCGCCAGTATTTGTTCCAGCAGGCATAAAGAATTATTGGCGGCGCAATCCATTGAGCTCTCATCCGTCCTTTTTTTCGAACTGCTTCACGCCATTTTTAATCGCTTCGAGAGCTGCTTTAGGTCCTTTCCAGCCCACGATTTCCAACTGCTTATCCTCAAGCTCATCTGTCGCTATAAAGAACTTCTCCAGCTCTTGTCGGATCGCCTTGGACAAATCCTGAATGTCGCTGAGCCCCTGCTCAGAATGTGATCGACGGGGCACCGCGAACAGCCGATCGTTACGCTCGGTTTTTTGTTTGCTCTTTTGTTCGATCTCCAGAATGCCGATCACGCGGCAAGAGATAACAAGCCCAGGACATGTTGCGGCATCATGGATGACCATAATGTCGAGAGGGTCACTGTCGTCCGCTCTGGTCGACGGGACAAAGCCCCAATCATGCGGATAAGTTAAGCCTGTCAGCAACGACTTAGATAGGATGAAGGCTTCCAAATCAGGATCGTAGGAAAATTTGGCGCGGCTACCACGCGGCGTTTCGACGACGACGTTGACGTCGCCGTCATCCGTAAAAGGCGGCAACCTCGTAAAATTCGGCATCGGGCTTCCTCCAATTTGCCTTAAGCGACTTTGTGAACATACAATGACACTTAGGCTGCAGTGGTTGCGCAGGGAGACCGGCGATCGAATATCTTTTGCGCTTTCTAGCAGGCGGCATAGCTGTATCCGCGTTTGCGATATTGGGAGACGTATTGCGGCCGAAAAGTTTCGCGGGTTTGTTTGGGGCCGCACCCTCGATTGCCTTGGCAACATTGCTGATTACCTTGGCTCACAAGGACGTCAGCTATGTCGCTCTTGAAGGTCGCTCGATGGTTCTCGGCGCAATCGCGCTCGGGGCCTATAGCTGTGCAGTTTGCCTTCTCCTCAAGAAGTATCTGATGCCCGCCTGGTTGGCGACGCTGGCTGCCTTCAGCGTGTGGCTAGCAGTCGCCTTTGGCTTAGCCTGCATTTCATTTGGGTCGCTATGATTGTAGGGCTCAAACTTTCATCTCTTCGTCAGACTCGCTGGTACGAGTATCTGATTCGCTTTTCGCTCGGGGGAGCAGCGACAGTCGTTGCCGGTCTGATAGCCGCAGCCTATGGGCCTGTTGTCGGCGGTCTTTTCCTTGCCTTTCCGAGCATCTTTCCGGCGAGTGCAACATTGATCGAGAAGCATGTTCGCGAACGCAAGGAAAAGGCTGGAATGCGTGGCGCTCGGCGCGGCAAAGGAGCCGCTGCGCTTGACGCTGCCGGGGCAGTCGTTGGCAGTTTCGGACTGGCGGCATTTGCGCTGATCATTTGGGTGGGGATCGCAACTGCCGGTTATGCGATACTCATCTTGGCGACGATGGCCTGGATTTGTGTTTCGCTGCTAGCATATTTCGCATGGCGTCGGGCCTAGCCGCACCGCACGAGCCAGAGACGCCAGGGGCCAGGGACGCGACAAGCCGCTTGAGACTGGCCATTGCGATTGGGCGGCTGCGCGGAGAGGCACGCTCGCCGGAAGGCTCCTCGCCGGCAACCCTGAGATGAGCCAGGCGTTGTTCAGGTTAGACGAACCGAAGCTCCGACGCAGCGGCATGGAGGCGGGAATGAAAGCGACTTGGATACCGCACGAAAAGCACGGCACTCTCACAAAGCAGAGTGATTTGCCTGATGCTGTATTTGCCTTTCCTTCAAAACGGAAGGAGCCGCTCACCGATGCGAAGCATGTTCGAAACGCCATAGCCCGTTTTGATCAGGTGACGGACGTTTCGGACCGAGACCGAGAACTAGCCTTCGCGAATATAAAGGAAGCGGCCCACCATTACTGCGTCGAGATGAGCGAGACGAATTGGCACGAGTTGGGAAAAACGCCTTCGACAGGTCGGACGGCTGCGGACCGGAGCCGGTCCGCGCGGAAGGCAGCAGCCACGAGAAAGAAGCGCGGGACCTGACAGGTCCGGCCGAAGGATGACAGCGGCACCCCAACGACCACCTTCGGACCGGTCAGCTCCCCTCTCCACCAAGACCGCCAATTTATCCTTCGCGGCTACGACCTCGAAGAGCGGCCCAAGACCTTCGGCGACGGTGAGATGCGCGAAGACGGTGTCGCGCAAAGGCGTATGGGTCCACCCGTTGCAGCTAAATCCAGGCGATGGGCTATATCTCCGCCGCTGCCGCCTCAACATCGTGCCGCAAGAGATAGATTGAGGCGGCAAGCATCACGACGTCCTTCATCAAGAACGCGACCGGCAAATACATCGCGGGAAAACCACCCGCCTCACGTGCCCAAGCATCCGGCAGAAAAGGGATAATTGTCACGGTGCCAAGGAAGGTAATGACCGAACCGAGCGCACCGAGAATCCCAAGCTTATGATTCCAAAATCCGAGGAGAATTAAAGTACCGAAAATTATTTCGCTCGTGCCGAGGAAAAAGCCGGCACCCCGCACGCCAAACGCGGGAATCAGCCAGAACACGAGTGGGCTGTGCGCGATAAATGGCGTGATTTGATGCGCTTCAAAGCTGTGCCATTTTTGATAGCTGAAAATATAGAAGGTGAACACCATAGAGGCGCGGAGTATGTCAAAGGCAAGATCGCCTTTGAAAAGGGCGCTCTTGGATAATTTGGCAATCAGCGAATCCATGTTTTTTCCTATCGTTTACATTGATGCAGGAACTGCAGGTCGCAGCCGCAGCCACCATTCCAAGCCTCAGCGTGTTTCAACGCGCCGGCACGCCTTCCAAGAGCGGCCCAATGCCTTCGGCGACGGTGAGATGCGCGAAGACTGCGTCGCGGAGTTTCGAATAGGGCACCCCACCGAGCATTGCGGTTTGAATTGCCGCCATCACCTCGCCCGCCTCCGAGCCGATCATGGCGAAGCCGAGGATCCGGTCGTCATCCTTGCCGACCAGGACCTTCATGAATCCCTTGTCCTCGCCTGTCGCGAGCGTTCGCAAAACCCTTCGCATCGGCAGCTTCGCCACGCGGAGGGAAAGCCTTTGCCGCTGCGCCTCGCCTTCCGATAGGCCGACGCGCGCCAGCGGCGGATCGGTGAAGACGACATGCGGCACGATGCGGTCGGATTTGCTGCGTTTACCGCCCGCCATATTGTCCCGAACGATGCGGAAATCATCGACCGAGACATGGGTGAACTGCGGACTGCCCGCGCCCTCGCCGATCGCCCAGACGCCGGCCGCGCTCGTCTTTAGATGCTCGTCCACCTCGATGAAGCCGCGCGCGTCGAGCGCGACGCCCGCCTTGTCGAGGCCGATATTCGCCGTATTCGGAATCCGGCCGGTCGCGACGAGGATATGACTGCCATCGATCGTCTTTTCACCGGACGCCGTTTTGACGGTCACCGAAACGGTCTGCCCGTTCTGGCCCTCGACGCGGGTGGGATGCACGCCGACGAAGATGTCGATGCCTTCGGCGCTCAAGAGCCGGGCTATTTCCTGCGCGACATCGGCATCTTCACGCCCGAGAATCTGCGGACCGGGTTCGATGATTGTCACCTTGCTGCCAAAGCGGCGATAGGCTTGCGCCATTTCGATGCCGGTGTAGCCGCCGCCCAGCACGATCAGATGCGGCGGCACGTCATCGAGTTCGAGCGCTTCGATATGGGTGAGCGGCTGCGCCTCCTTCAGTCCCGGGACATCCGGAATGGCGGCGTGCGTGCCGACATTGAGCACGATCTCGGTGCCCGCAAGCGTGCGCGTGCCGCCGCCATTCAGTGCGACTTCCATCGTCTTCGGACCGATGAAACGGCCGCTGCCCATGATGAGCTCGGCACCTGATTCCTTATAGGCATTCAGATGCAATTCGATCTCGCGATCGATCATCGCCTGCTTACGGCGCCGCACCTGCGCCATGTCGGTTCTGACACCTTCGACAATTGTGCCGAAGGGCGCCGCGTTGCGCACGACATGGCCCACATGCGCGCTCCATATCTCGTTTTTGGAGGGAAGACAGGCCACCGCCGGGCACGAGCCGCCGACCCAACGGCGCTCCACGACCGCAACCTTCTTGCCGGACTTGGCGAGATGCCAAGCGAGTCGTTTTCCGCCCTGGCCGCTGCCGAGGATGACGACATCGAAATTTTCAGGCTGAGACATGGTAGTTCCCCTCACCACAACGATACAAACTCAGATCGATTTTACTTCGCCGCCGTCCATGCGCAGCACAGAGCCGGTCATCCAGCGCGCAGCAGG
The DNA here is from genome assembly GCA_964644615.1 of uncultured Methylovirgula sp. GTDB lineage: Bacteria > Pseudomonadota > Alphaproteobacteria > Rhizobiales > Beijerinckiaceae > Methylovirgula. Next base: position 58,207 of record CAZXXA010000005.1, read on the forward strand.
CGACACGAGGAAGGCCATCAATTCCGCGATTTCCTCCGGCTGGCCGTAGCGTGCGATGCCGGCCTCTTTGGGAAAATGCGCCGTCGCCTCTTCCACGGTCATGTTATGCGACGGCGCCCAATGTTCGAGATAGGACTGACGACGGCCCGTCATCACCGGGCCAGGCATGACGCTGTTGACCTGCACGCCATCGGTGATGCCGCGATCGGAAAAGGCTTTCGCCAAAGCCGCGATCGCGGCGTTGATCGTGCCCACAGCGGCATAGGGCGCTTTCGGAAACACGGCCGAATTGCCGGACATCAGCACCACGGCGCCCTTCGCCCCCTTCAGCGCAGGCCAAGCCGCAATTGTCAGGCGCCGCGCGCCGTGCAGTTTCAACTCCAGACCGCCTTCCCATTGTTCATCGGTCATTTCGAAGAGATCGATCTGCGGCACCGCGCCGGCGATGTTGAGCAGCGCATCGATGCGGCCGAAGGCAGCGAGCGTCTGATCGACCACTTTTTGCGCCGCCGGTTTTTCGGACAAGTCGATATCGATGACGAGCGCCTCCGCGCCGGCCGCCTTCACCGCCGCGGCTGTCTTCCCCAGATGCGCGGCGTTGCGGGCAACTAGAACCAGTTTCGCGAAATCCCGCGCAAGGCGAACGGCGGTGGCTTGGCCGATGCCCTGGCTGGCGCCGGTGACGATAGCAACAGACTGCGACATGGGATGTCTTCCTGATTGAGAATGAAATGCGTCAGCCGCGAACCAAGACCATCTTACCGCGCGCTTCGTTAGCCTCCTTTCGGATCTGGAATGTCTTTGTAGACGACCCTGTCCAGCCCGCCGAACTTCTCAAGAACGATGGCGCGCATGAGGGCAAACTCCGTGAGCAGCCTCGCCGCGCGGCGGCGGCTGAGGCGCCGGATAACAAAAGTCAGTTGGGAAGGAAGTCGCGGATCGCCGCCGCAATCTCCGCGGCATGGGTTTCCAGCGCGAAATGGCCGGTGTCTAAGAAGCGGACGGTCGCGTCAGGCATGTCGCGTTTGAAGGCTTCGGCGCCCGGCGGCAGGAAGAATGGATCGTTCTTGCCCCAGATCGCGAGGAAGCGCGGTTTGTGAGTGCGGAAATAGTTCTGGAAGGTCGGATAGAGTGCGACATTGCTCTTGTAGTCGCCGAAGAGATCGAGTTGCAGCTCGTCGGCACCGGGTCGCGCGAGATAGAAATTGTCGAGCGTATAGCCGTCGGGCGAGACCTTTGTCGTGTCCGTGACGCCATGCGTATATTGCCAGACCGTCGCTTCCGGCTTGAGGAAATCACGCAAGGCGTTGCGATTGGCGTCCGAGGCATCGCGCCAATAGGCCTGGATCGGATTCCAGCCTTCGCTCAACCCTTCCTCATAGGCATTGCCATTCTGCGAGATGATCGCGGTAATGCGATCGGGATGTTTCACTGCCAGGCGGAAGCCGGTCGGCGCACCGTAATCGAAAACATAGACGGCGTAGCGATCGAAGCCGATGACTTCGGTGAAGCGGTCGATCGTGGCGGCGATCCGGTCAAAGGTGAGACCGCGACCCGGCCTATCGGAATTGCCGAAGCCCGGCAGGTCCGGCGCGACGATATGAAAGCGGTCAGCAAGAAGCGGAATAAGATCGCGGAACATATGGCCGGCGCTCGGGAAGCCGTGCAGCAGAAGCAGTTTTGGTGCGCCGCGTTTGCCGGCCTCGCGGTAGAAGATCTTGGAGCCGTCCACATCGGCGGTTTGATATTTGATGGCAGTCATGTTGTGTCTCCGTTTGGGGTTCCGTAACCTTGTGACTTCCCCACAAAGGTTACGCGGTTGAGAACAGCAGCGACCGGCCCCGCCGATGGCTCGGCGAGTGAGAAACGCTCAGCTGCTCAGTTCGTTTGAAGTTAGGCCGCCGTTACAGCCGCAATCGCTTCGCGGATGATATCGAGGACGGCGGACGGTGCGGTCACGATCGGGGCGTGGTCGACCGGATGCGAATGGACCCGCGCCTTCATGCGCTCGGCCATGAAGCGCTGATTGTCATGGACGATCATGCGGTCCTTCTCGGCGACGAGATACCAGGCCGGGCGATCCTTCCAGAGCGGCCGTTCCATGGGGACGGTGATGCAGGCAGGTGAAATGGGCCGCTGCACGGCAGCCAGAACAGCGAGCTCTTCCGCGGCCGCGTGTTGGGCGAAAGCAGCGGCAAAGGCCTCTTTCGGCAGATAGATCAGACCGTGAGCGTCGGGCGCGAGCTTAGGCGCCTGCGGGTGCGGTTCAGTGCGGTAGAAGACGTCGGCGACCGTTTCGCCCTCGTCCGGCGCCAAGGCGGCCACATAGACCAGCGCCTTCACTTTTTCGCTGCGGGTCGCACCGATGACGGCGCCGGCATAGGCGTGGCCGGCAAGGACGACCGGCCCCGACACTCGCTCGAGCGTATGGTCGAGGGCCGCCACATCGTCGCCGAAGGATGTCAGCGGGACGGGCGCCGCCACCACCTTGATGCCGCTCGCTGCGAGCGGCGCAATGATCTTCGCCCAGCTCGACCCGTCAGCCCAGGCGCCGTGAACGAGCACAACCGTCACATCATTCGAGGCCATCGTTTCCTCCCAGTGAAAATTGATAACCGTTCTGATGACACTTGTATGGTTACAGCAGGCGAGAATAACTTGTCAAGCGGCTTTTCACGGGTTAGCTCTAAATCTGAAAAATGAAGAATGCGCCGGGCGGGTCAACGGCGGTGGAGGAGAGGTTGTCATGAGCCAACGAACGCCCGCGATTTTTGTCGCCGACGCGATCGGATTGGATTTTCTCAATTCAATTGCGACGCCGGTCGATACGCCCGTCGATTGGATCGATGATGGCGAGGGATTGTTGAGCTGGCTGGAGCAGGCGCGGCTCGTGCCGACAGATGCGCTCGACACCATGCGCGCGCAAGCACTTCCCGGCGAACTCGACAAGGTCGCGGATCAGGCGCGAAGCCTACGCGAATGGTTTAGAGGCTTTGTGAAGGCGCATAAGGGCCGCACGCTCGTGCAGAAGGATCTTGCCGAGCTGGGGCCGCTCAACCGTCTGTTGGAGCGCGACGATTCCTTCAGCCAGATCGTGCCGCATAAAGATGGCCGCCCCTTCGAACTGCAGCCGCTGCGGCGATGGCGTTCGCCCGAAACGCTTCTCCTGCCGATCGGCGAAGCGCTCGCGCGCTTCGTCTGCACGGAAGATTTTTCGCATGTGAAGGCCTGCGAAGGCCCAGCCTGCACGCTGCTGTTTGCCGATCACACGCGCGGCCATGCGCGGCGCTGGTGCAGCATGGCGATCTGCGGCAATCGCGCCAAACAGGCGGCGCACCGGCACCGCCTCAAGATGCAATCCGCCGGAGCCCGCTAAAGCCTCTATTTTTCCGGTTTGCGCAGCAGATAGCTATCCATGATCCAGCCGTTCTGCTCGCGCTTTGCGGCGCGGATCTTGTCGATCTCGTCCTTCACGTCCGACAATTTGCCGGCGACGAGCACCTCGTCTTCGGTGCCGACATAGGCGCCCCAGAAAATCTCGAGGTCGTCTTCGGCGATTTTCTTGAACGCCTGCTCGCCATCGAGCATGACGACGACGCTTCCGGCATCATGCGGAAAGCCTTCCGCGAGCTTGCGGCCGGTCGTGATGGAGATCGATTCGCCGATCCGGTTCAGTGCCACACGATGCCGGGCGGCCAGGGCCTGAACCGCACTGATCCCCGGAACGACCTCATAATCGAAAGCGATTGTGGCCTTGGCGGCGATGCGTTCGACGATTCGCAGCGTGCTGTCGTAGAGCGCCGGATCGCCCCAGACGAGAAAAGCGCCACATTCGTCTTCGCCAAGCTCATCGAAGAAAAGCCTTTCATAGTCCATTTCAATGCGCGCATGCCACGCATCGACGTCGGCCTTGTAATCGGGAGACGTGGCGCGTTCGGGCCGCTTCACCTGAACGAAACGATAGCCTGTCTGCGTGATGAAGCGTTCGCAAATATCGGTACGCAGCCTATTCAAGCCGTCTTTTTCGCCGCCCTTATCGGGAATGAAAAAGACATCGACCTCATTGAGGGCGTTGATGGCCTGGACCGTGACATATTCGGGATTGCCGGCGCCGATGCCGATGATGAAGATTTTGCGCATGGCGGTCATTTTCCGCGCGGGCCGGTGCGGCGTCCAGTCTCAAATTATGTGTTTGGTGTGATGACCATTCGCCGGCCGAAGACCGGCAGGCGGAAGTCCGTGCCGCGTCCGGGATGCCGGAGATCCTTCAGTGCGGCTTTCAGCAGCTCTGCCGGGTCCGAGAAATCCTCGTCGGCGAGGTGAAAGGTCTCGAAATGGATGGCGAGGCTGATTTCAGATTCCAAAGTGCAGCTCGCGGCGACGGCCTCGGCCGGGTCAATATGCACGGGCGACATGAACCAGCGCGGCTCGTAGGCGCCGATCGGAACGAACGAGAGCGTCATCGGACCGAAGCGCTCGCGGATCATCGCGAAATGCGCGCCATTGCCGGTGTCGCCGGCGAAATAGATTCGCCCGACTGGCGTCTCGAGCACGAAGCCGCCCCATAGAGTCGCATTGCGGTCGAAAGGACTGCGCGACGAAAAATGTTCGGCCGGCACATAGGTCACCGCGACTTTGTCGCTGAGCTGAAGTCCCTGCCACCAATCGAGTTCGACAATCTTGCGCGTGGGCACGGAGCGCCCGACATGCAATCCGGTGACGACCAGAGGCGCATCGCGACGGGCAAGCGCTTTCAGCGTCGGCCGGTCGAGATGGTCATAATGATTGTGGCTCAGCAGAATGGCATCGATCTTCGGCAGAGCCTCGAAAGCGAGCGCCGGCGGACGCGCCCGCTTGATGCCGAGCCAGGACACCGGCCCGGCGCAGTCCGACCACATGGGATCGGTCAGAATATTGAGGCCTGCCAGTTGCAGCAGAATCGTCGCATGGCCGATGAGGGTCGCATGGATGGTCCCATCATCGACCCGGGCAACCATGGGCGACGGCGGCGGATTGTCGACATGCGCCGGCCAAGAGGGGCGCGACCGTGTCAAAAGCCATTTAAGTAGGCTTTGGCTGCGTGCCGCCGGCGCGCCGCTCAAATTCCGGAAGCGGCGGCCGTCAAAGGGGGCAGGCGCATAGCTGAATGTGGTCACCGTTCCGCCCGCAAAGGGCGTCATTTGGCGCCCGGCTTGCCCTTATTGACCCGAACCTCCGTGCCGCTGATGAGCGAATCGGATGGGTTGAGGATCACTTGATCCGTCTGTGTCAGGCCCGAGACGACCTCGACCTTGTCGCCATAGTCGCGGCCGATCGTGACCGGCACAAGCTCCGCCTTGCCGTCACGCACAACGCCGACGCGCAGCCCCTCGCTGCGGAAGAGCAGCGTATTGGCCGGCACCGTCACCGAGCGGCCGCGGCTCGGCAGCAGGAAATGCACGAAAGTATAGGCGCCAGGCAACAGCCTGCCATCGGCATTGTCGACATCGACCTCGACCCGCAAGGTCCGGGTCGTCGAATTGATGGCATTATCGGTGCGCACCAAAGTGCCGTGGAATTTCTGGCCGGGATATTCGTCCAGCGTCACATCGGCGCTCGATCCGACATGGATGGACGGCGCATAGATTTCCGGCACGCCGACATAAATGCGCAGCGTGTGGATCGCCTGTAGGCGGAACAGTTCGGTGTTCGGCGCGCCGGCGCCGGCATTGATCAGCGCGCCGATGTCGGTGTTGCGCGAAGTGATCACGCCGTCGAAGGGCGCATAGACCTTCTCATAGGATTGCATCTTTTCGAGCCGCGCGACATTCGCCTGGTTCGAAGCGACGATCGCCTGATCGGCCGCGAGAGCGCTCACCGCATTGTCGCGCGACTGCATCGACACGGCCTGGCGCTCGACCATGGCCTGTGCGCGCTGGGCAGTGATATCGGCCAATTTGGCATTGGCTTCGGCGGTTGCGAGATCGGCGCGCGCCTGACGCAGTTGCTGATCGACCTCAGGCGTTTCGATCTCGGCGAGGAGATCGCCCTGCTTCACCCGGGCGCCGATGTCGAAATACCATTTCTTGAGATAGCCGCTGGTGCGGGCATAGATCGATGTGTCGGCGAAGGCCATCGTCTGGCCGGGCAGCACCAACGCTTGATCGGGCGCAGAACCTTTCGGCGCGACGACGTCGACGATCGGCACCGCCATCTCATTCGTGTCGCGCGTCAGCGAGGCTTCCGCCGCCGTGCGGCCGCGGATGCCGTAGTAGATACCGCCGCCAAGCGCCAGAAGCACGATGAGGCCGAGCAACCAGCCGAAGCGCCGCGGCCGCGGCCGTGCATCGGCCTTGGTCCCGATCTCCGGCGCTTCATAGGGCGCCTTTAGGGTCGTCGCAGACGGTGTAGGTTTCTCGAGCATGACCTCAGCCTCTTAGGCCCCGTGCGTTATGGCTCCGGCAGGCGCCGCCGCGCCAGACCGCCGCCGCCCATGCTGGAGCGCGAATACCGCAGGAACGAAAACCAGTGTGGCGACCGTCGCCAGCAGAAGGCCGCCGATGACCGCACGGCCGAGCGGCGCATTCTGTTCGCCGCCTTCGCCCGCACCGAGCGCCATCGGCATCATTCCGATGATCATGGCGAGCGCCGTCATCATGACAGGACGGAAACGGGTGAACCCGGCCTCGATCGCGGCGCGCGCCGAATCGCCATGTTCGGCGAGTTTTTCGCGGGCGAAGGAGATGACGAGAATGCTGTTCGCCGTGGCGACGCCCATGCACATGATCGCGCCCATCAATGCCGGCACGCTGAGCGTCGTGCCGGTAAAGAACAGGAACAGGACGATGCCGGACAAGGCCGCGGGCAGAGCGGTGATGATGATGAAGGCGTCGGACCAGGACTGGAAGTTCACGACGATCAGCAGGTAGACGAAGAGAATCGAGAAGGCGAGACCGGCGAAGAGATCGGTGTAGGCGCCTTTCATCGTTTCCATCTGGCCGCGGATGGAAACGAAACTGCCGCGCGGGAGATTATGCCGCTCTTCATCGACAATCTTCTGGAGGTCGCGGCCGACGGCGCCGAGATCGCGGCCGCGCACATTGGCGTAAATATCGACCACCCGGCTGATGTTGTAATGATCGACCGCCGCCATCTCCTGCGACCGGCTGATCGTCGCGACATCCGCCAGGATCGCCGGCTGCGCCGCGGCACTCGTGACCGGCAGATTCTGCAAATCCTGCAGGGACTGGATCGCATATTGCGGCGCCTGCGTCGCGAGGCTGTAATTGACGCCGTTCTTGCGGTTCAAGAAGAACATCGGCGCCGTCTGAAGACTGCCGCTCAACGTGTTGAGCACGCTGCTCGCCACATCATTTTCCGACAGGCCGATCTGCTGCGCCTTGGTGCGGTCGACGTTGACCATGAAGATCGGATAATCGAAATCCTGCTGGATATGCGCATCGACAATGCCGGAGACCGAACGGATGCGTTCCAGAATCTTGTCGGCGACGACATGATTCTTGTCGATGTCCTTACCGCTGATCTGAATGTCGATCGGCGCGGGCAGGCCGAAATTCAGGATCTGGGTGATCATATCGGCCGGCAGCGTATAGAAAGTGACGCCCGGAAAATCATGCGCCAGGGCGAGCCGGATCTGCTGCACATATCGATCGGTCGGGTGATGGTTCTCCTTGAGAGAGACCATGATGTCGGCATCGGCCGAGCCGATCGTGCCCGATGTCATATGCGTCAGATTGATACCGCTGTAAGGTAGGCCGATATTGTCGACGATCGCGCCCATCTCGTTCTGCGGAATGATTTGACGCATTTTGGTTTCGACGAGATCGGCGATCCGTGCGGTCTCCTCGATACGCGTGCCGGTCTTCGCCCGCATATGGAAGATGAACTGGCCGCTGTCGGACGATGGGAAGAAGTCCTGCCCGAGCCAGGGCGCGAGCGCGAACACCGCCACGCAGCACATGAGAAACACCGGCACGAAGACTTTGCGGTTGCGGACAAAGGACGACAAGACGCCGTTGTAGCCTTGGCGCAAGCGCTCGAACTGCGTTTCGAAGCCCCGCTGGAAGAGCGTCAGCGGATTGCGCGACTGCCCCGCCGTACCGTCATGCTTCTCCGTCGTGAGCAAATACATCGCCATCGTCGGCACAAGCGTGCGCGAGAGGATGTAGGAAGCGATCATCGCGAAAACGACGGCCTCGGCCAAAGGCACGAAGAGATAGCGCGACACGCCCTTGAGCAGGAACATCGGCACGAAGACGATACAGATCGACATCGTCGAGACGAGGGCCGGCATGGCGATCTGCGCCGCGCCGTTGAGGATCGCCTCGCGCTGGCTGTGGCCCTCCTCCATATAGCGTTCGATATTCTCGATCGTGACCGTCGCGTCATCAACCAGAATACCGACCGCCAGCGCCAACCCGCCTAAAGTCATGATGTTAATGGTCTGGCCGATGAAGCTCAGGACCATCAGCGAGGTTAGGATCGACAACGGAATCGAGACCGCGATGATCAGCGTACTTCGCCAGCTGCCGAGGAAGAGCAAGATCATCAACGCAGTCAAACCCGCGGCGATCACCGCTTCGCGCACAACGCTGGCGATGGAGGCTTTCACAAAGACCGACTGATCGCCCAGAGTCTGGATGCGGAGTTGCGGCGGCAAGGTTTGCGCGACGCGCGGCAGGATATTGCGAATGCCGTCGACGACGCTGATCGTGGACGCGGAACCGGCTTTGATGATGCTCATCAGCACGCCGCGCCGGCCGTTCTGGCGCACGGCATTGGTTTGCGGCGCGAAAGCGACGGCGACCGTCGCGACGTCGCGCAGATAGATCGTCGCGCCATTCGCCGTCTTGATCGGCAGATTGTTCAGTTCATTGGCGTCGGTCGTCGTGCCGTTGACATGGACGTCATATTCGAAATCGGAAATCTTCACCGTGCCCGACGGCAGCACGAGATATTGCTTCTGGACCGCATTCAGAACATCGGAGGGTGACAGACCCGTCGCCTGCAGCTTGTGCGGATTGAGATTGATCATCAGCTCGCGCGTCTTGCCGCCATATGGGTAAGGCACGACGGCACCGGGCACGGTGACGAGCTGCGTCCGCAGGAAATTCAGGGCAAGATCGTTGAGCTCCTGTTCCGAGAGTCCCGGGCCCGACAAACCGAGCTGCAGGATCGGCACGCTCGACGCGCTGAAGTTGAGAATCTCGGGCGGCTGCGTGCCGGGCGGCATCTGACGCAACATGAGCTGCGCGCAGGCGACCGTTTGCGCATTGGCGGTGTCGAGGCTGGCACCTGGCTGCAGATAGATCTTAACCAGCGACTGGCCGTTGTAGCTTGTCGATTCGATATGCTCGATATTGTCAACGAGCGTGGTCAGCGAACGTTCGAAGGTCGAGGTCAGCCGGCCTTCCATCTCTTCCGGATTGAGGCCCGTGTAGGTCCAGACAACTGCAACGACCGGAATATTGATGTTCGGGAAAATATCCGTCGCCGTGGCGAGGATCACCAGCGGACTCAGGATGAGGATCAGCAGCGCCAGCACGACAAAGGTATAAGGCCGATCGAGCGCAAGGCGGACGATCCACATCCAATAACTCTCCTTCTAATCGGGACCTGTCGGCCGGTTCGGTATGTGCCACCTTGGGATCGGCGCGCCCTGCGGTCCCCGCGCATTGCGGATCGCAATCTACTGCTAGCTGAGCGATTTAAGCGGGCTACTGCTTCTAGGGCGAATCTATCCGCACTGTCCAACGCCGATGATATGATCCTTCGTCGCAAGGGCGTGATCGGCGTTGACAATTAGTTGAAGACGCAGAATGGCCAGCCGAATGTTGGAACGCGATGCGCATTGCTATGCACGAACGGCGGATGCGCTCCGCGTTCAAGACAAGGCTCGCTAGCCGCCGAATGCGAAACGCCGCTGAAGCCGGAAGGCCGCGCCCGGTGACGGTTCAACGAAGAGAACGATATCGCGCAACTCAAGCGGCTCCGTCAGAACCGGCGCAAAGAACATCTTCAATTCGGGAATGAGCGCTTCGGCGATCGAGGCTTCGAGCGACCCCGTCAGCGTGATGTGGAAACGGAATTCCTCCGCCACATAGGGATAGCCCCAGCGATGGAGATTGCTTTCTTGCGCCGGCGTCAGCGGCGATGCGCGACGGCGTTCCAGTTCCTTTTCAGATAAAGGCGCGCGGAATCCATCGAAGTGTTCGACGCAGTCTTGCGCCAAGGTGTTGATGGATGCCGTGGGCGACGCCGGCATCAGCGCCACGAAGCGATCAACCTGCGCAAGTTTCAGCGGCGGCGCGACGACAGGCGCGCGGGCGGCGGCAAAACCTTGGACCGCGCCTTCGAGCTCGGCGAGCGTGCTGCCCGCGGCGAGCCGGAACGGCGGCTTCAAAGTTCCGTGCAGGCCATAGCGGCGCGGCTCAGCCGTGATCGCATCGATCTGTTTCGGGACGAAGCCGGCGATCGCCGGCCGCGGGAGCGGGGCGCCGTTTTCGGCGTCGCGGCCGAGCCAAGCCGCACCCAGCCGATCGAGCACCGACCCCGCAGGCGGCGCCCAGTAAAGCGCGTAACGGGCCGCGGCTTGCGCCATATCACTTTGTTTTATTTCAATGTCTTCAACGCTCATGAATGCTCCGATCCGTCTGCCACGCCCCGGCGAGTGTCCTTCTAGGTCAGGGCACCAGAATTCATCTAGACATATAGATGTCATAGCCCCGAAACATTAGTGCCATGCGAAAACGCTAGCTTCCCTTCCGTTCGGGCCCATGACGGGCGCTCCGATGCCGTGATGACACGAGCGGGAGATCAAGATGAAAGCGGGTTTGGCATATGGCAGCGGCTTTGGCTGCCTGATCGCGATGTTCTTGGCGGGTTCGCCGGCAATGGCCGCCTCGGATTGCCCTAACGACGGCACGGTCCGTTTTGGCGTCGAGCCCTACGACACCGCCCCGAAACTCGGGCCGATTTATGAGCACATCGGCAAGCTGATCAGCGAGAAGCTCGGCTGCAAGGTCGAGGTCTTCGTCACCACCAATTATAATGCCGAAATCGAAGCCATGCGGAACGGCAAGCTCGAGGCCGGCGAATTCGGCCCGCTCGGCTATGTCCTCGCCCATCAGGTCGCCAAAGCCGAAGCGGTTGCGACCTTCGCCAATGCCGAAGGCAAGCCGGACACCTATTGGGCGAGCATCGTCACCTGGCCGACCTCCGGCATCAAGACCGTCGCCGACATCCGCGGCCATTCTTTCGCCTTCTCCGATCCGGCTTCGACCTCCGGCCATCTTTTCCCGGCTTACGGCCTGCGCAAGGCCGGCAACCTTGATCCGGCGACCGATGTCCGCGCCATCTATGCCGGCAGCCACACCTCGTCCTTCGAGGCGCTCTACAATCATAAGGTCGATGCCGGCGAGTTGAACAGCGAGCAGCTCGAATCCGCCAAACAGCGCGGTCACTATAAAGACGGTGATCTCGTCTTCCTGTGGAAGTCGGAGCCGATCCCGGTCGATCCCATGACAGTGCGCGGCGATCTGCCGGCCGGCTTCAAGGCGCGGCTCATCAGCGTCCTGCAAAACCTCGATCTGTCGGCTCTGTCGCCGCAGGACCGCAAGATTATGGGCGCGCATGGCACGCGCACCGTGCCGCAGACGGACGCCGCCTATGACAATATCCGCGGTCTCGTCCACACGCTCAATATCGACCTCGCCAAACTCTGACCTGGCCAAGCTCTGAACTGAAGAGGAGAGGCTGATGCTCGACGTTCGCGGGCTTACCCTTCGCTATCCGACCGGCAAACAGGCGCTCACCGATTTTTCGGTGCGCGTCGCGCCGGGCGAACTCGTCATCGTGCTGGGCGGCAATGGCAGCGGCAAGACCACGCTTCTGCGCTGCATCACCCGCACGCTCACGCCAACCGCGGGCGAAATCTACGTCCGTGGCGTGAATCTCACAAAGCTCACTGGTGAAGGTCTGCGGCGCGCCCGCCTCGACCTGGCGGTGATCCCGCAGCAGGCAGCCCTCGTCCGCCGCCGCAGCGTGCTTGCCAATGTCGCGACCGGCGCCCTCGGACGCCACAACAATGTCTGGATCTCGCTCGGCGGCTTGCCAGGCGCGGAGCTCACCGCCGCGCATGGTTATCTGCAAGAGGTCGGTCTGGCGCCGCTCGCCACGCAGCGTGCAAGCACGCTGTCGGGCGGCCAGGCACAGCGCGTCGCCATTGCCCGTGCGCTGGCGCAGCGCCCGCATGTGCTGCTCGCCGATGAGCCCATCGCGAGCCTCGACCCGGAAGCCGCCGAAGACATCATGCGGCTGCTGCGCCGGCTGGCGCGCGAAGAAAATCTCGCCGTGCTCTGCGTACTGCATCAAGTCGAGCTCGCTTATGCTTACGCGGACCGCGTGGTCGGCATTCGCGACGGCGGCGTCGTCTTCGATCTGCCCTGCGGACAGGTTTCGCGCGACGCGGTGCGGCAGCTTTATCTCAAGGAGGCCGCATGAGCGGCGATAGTGCGGTTGGTCCCGCCGCGGTACTGAGCGTTCCGGCGCCGCGGCATAATCCATTGCAGCACGCCTGGCGGATCGTCCTGCTTCTCGCCGGCATTTTGATCATCGTGCAGGCGCTGATCGTCGTCCGCGCTAAGCCGCAGGATCTCATCACCGGCATCAATGGCATGGCGGATATTCTGCGCCGTGCCACGCCGCCGGATTTCAGCAAGCTGCCGTCGGAGCTGTGGCCGGCGCTGGAGACAATCGACATCGCGCTGTTCGGCACGATCGCCGGCGTCATCCTTGCCGTGCCGCTCGCCGTGCTTGCCGCCGCGAATGTGACGCCGTCGAAATTTCTCTATGTCGTCGCCCGCGGCATCATCGGCTTTGCCCGCGCCGTACCCGATCTCGTCTGGGCGCTGTTCTTTGTGACCGCCGTGGGCCTCGGCCCCTTTCCGGGCGGCCTCGCGCTCGCCGTCCATTCGATCGGCATGCTCGGCCGCCTGTTCGCCGAAACGATCGAGCATATGGATATGGCGCCGATCGAAGCGCTGTCGCTCACCGGCGCGCGGCCCTTGCAGATCTTCAGCCAGGGCGTCGTGCCGTCGGTGCTGCCGGCGCTCGCCGGCATCAGCCTCTACCGCCTCGATGAAAACATCCGCGCCTCGCTGGTGCTCGGCTTCGTCGGCGCTGGCGGCATCGGCTTCCAGCTGCTGACCGCGATGAATCTGTTTCAGTATCGCGAAGTCTCGCTGCTGCTGATCATCACCTTTGTGATCGTCTTCGCAGCGGAGCGGCTGTCGGCGATGTTGCGGGAGCGGCTGGCGTGACGGAGGACGTCGCGTCTGGATTAAATGCGGTCTTGAGTGCCATCTTGGGCAACCACCATCTGGACGCGATCGCCGGCAAAGACCGTGAGCGAGGCCTGGATCGGCACGCCGGCCTCGTCGACATTGATCGATTCCGTCTGCAGCACGGGGCGCGACACCGGCTGTTCCAGATAGCGCGCCTCCTTCTCGCTCGGCAGCCGGGCGAGGAAGCGCGACACTTGCCGCGTGTAGTCGCTGACGCCCAATTGCGCCAGCGCCGCCGTGATCGAACGTTTTTCGGCAAAGAGCGCCGGAAGCTCGGCGAAGCGTTCGGCCGGAAAATGGTGAATGCCATAGCTCAACGGAACGCCGTCAGCATCGCTCACCGTCTCGATTTCGATGATGGGCGTACCGACCAGCACGCCGAGATCGCGCGCGACATTGGCATCCGCCGTCGTCTGGCTGGTCGCAATCAAACGGTGGCCGGGCTCGCGGCCCTCGCGCTGCAGATTGGCGCTGAAGCGCGTGCGACGGCCGAGCACATAATCGATATGACGATCGGCAACGAAAGTACCGCGGCCCTGTTCGACACGCACGAGCCCCTGATCGGCGAGAATGCCGATGGCGCGGCGGATTGTGTGGCGATTGACGCCGAAGCGCTCGGCCAGCTCCGGCTCGGTCGGCAGACGGCCGCCCAGAAAATGTCCGTTCGAAACGTCACGGCTGAGCGTCTCGGCAATCTGCCGCCAGCGTGTGACCCCCTTAGCCGCTTCAATCATGTTTTTGTCCCCGATAGCCCTTTACACACGGGCCGAATGGCGTTAGCTAGCATGAAATTCATCTAGACGACTAGACGAATATGACCGAAATCGCTCAGAGCACACAACAACGTTGGATGACCGCGCTCGCCTTTGCGAACGAAGCCTTGCTTGACGCGGCCTGGGCGGCCACCGACCCAAAGCCTGCCTATCGCCTGTTGCGGCCGGTCGAGAGTGGCATGACCTTGCTGCGCGGCCGGATCGGCGGCAGCGGCAGTGCCTTCAATTTCGGCGAGGCGACGATGACCCGCGCCGCCGTGGCGCTCGACAGCGGCGAACAGGGTTTCGCCTATCTTCTCGGCCGCAAACCGCGGCAAGCCGAATTGGCCGCGGTATTTCATGCGCTGCTGCAGAACCCGCAGCTTCGGCCTGCGATCGAAGCGCGCGTCATCGAGCCCGCCGAAGCGGCGCGGCGCGAGACGGTCGCGGCCGAACGGGCCGTCGCCGCAGCGACGCGGGTCAATTTCGCAACTCTGGTGCGCGGCAATGACTGAGCAGGGCTTCGCCAATCCCGTCCTCGATGCGCAGCGCATCTTCCGCATGGTGCTGATCGCGCTGTCGGAGCCAGGCCGTGTGCTGCCGATCGATCCCGCTTGCACGCCGCCCGACACGATCGATCCCGCAGCCGCCGCCATTGCGTTGACGCTCTGCGATGCAGATACGCCGATTTGGCTTGCGCCGAGCATGGCCGACGCGGCGAATTTCTTTCGCTTTCACCTCGGCGCGCCAATTGTCGGCGCGCGCGAAGCGCTGTTTCTTCTCGCCCGTGCCGACGAACGCCCAAAGCTCGCCTCTCTCTGTACCGGCACACCGGAGTATCCCGACCGTTCGGCAACGCTGATCTTGTCTGTCGATCATCTCGACGAAGGTACAGGCTGGCAGCTGTCTGGCCCTGGCATTGCTGGCAGTCACCGGTTCCAAGCGCGGCCGCTCGACGGCGATTTCCCCGCCGAATGGCAGGCCAATCACGCTCGCTTTCCGCAAGGCATCGACATTCTCTTCACCGCGCGCGCCCGCATTGCCGGCCTGGCGCGCAGCACAGTCATGGAGGTCTAGCCATGTATGTCGCGGTCAAAGGCGGTGAAGCGGCCATCGATGCGGCGCATGAACGTCTCGCTGAAAGCCGGCGCGGCGATCTGTCTGTGCCCGAGCTCTCGGTCGCCCAGATCCGCGAGCAGCTCTCGCTCGCTGTCGATCGCGTCATGAACGAAGGCGGTCTCTACGATCGCGATCTCGCGGCGCTCGCCATCAAACAGGCGCGTGGCGATCTCATTGAAGCGATCTTCCTCCTGCGCGCCTATCGCACCACGCTGCCGCGCCTTCCGTCGAGCCAGCCGGTCGACACGGCCAAGATGCGGATCGCGCGGCGCATTTCAGGAACCTTCAAGGACATTCCAGGCGGCCAGATCCTCGGCGCCACCTTCGATTATACGCATCGCCTGCTCGATTTCGCGCTCGCGGCCGAATCGACAACAGCCCCTTCAGAGCCGGTATCTGTGGTTCCCGCCCCGGCTGAGGCGATGCCACGCGTCACCGATCTACTGGGCAGGGAAGGTCTCATCGAATCCGCGCCTGCGGCGGATGACGCGACTTCGCCTGGCGACATCACCCGCGTGCCGCCGAACTATCCCGCTTCGCGCGATGTGCGGCTTCAGGCGCTGGCGCGCGGCGATGAAGGTTTTCTTCTCGCCATGGGCTATTCGACCCAGCGCGGCTATGGCTGGTCGCACCCTTTCGCCGCCGAGATTCGGCATGGCCATGTCGCCGTCGAGATCGTACCGCCCGAACTGGGTTTCCCGGTGACGATCGGCGAGATCGCTGTCACCGAATGCCAGATGGTGAATCAGTTCGAAGGCAGCGAAAGCGCGCCGCCGCAATTCACCAGCGGCTATGGCCTCGCTTTCGGCGGGACCGAGCGCAAAGCCATGGCGATGGCGCTGATCGACCGCTCACTGCGCGCCGAAGAGCTCGGCGAAACGGCGACGGCTCCGGCACAGGATCAGGAATTTGTGCTGAGTCACAGCGACAATGTCGAAGCCTCGGGTTTCGTGCAGCATCTCAAACTGCCGCATTATGTCGATTTCCAATCGGAGCTCGATGTGCTGCGGCGGCTGCGCGGCGCCTGGGACGAACGCCAGGAGGCCGCAGAATGACCCGTCAGATGACCACCGGGGCTGCGCAAAAGACCGGCTATAATTTCGCCTATCTCGACGAGCAGACGAAGCGGATGATCCGCCGTGCTTTGCTCAAGGCCGTCGCGATCCCGGGCTATCAAGTGCCTTTCGCCGGACGTGAAATGCCGCTGCCTTACGGCTGGGGCACGGGCGGTATTCAAGTCACGGCTTCGGTCATCGGGCCGGATGACCGGCTCAAAGTCATCGACCAAGGCGCCGACGACACGACGAATGCCGTCTCGATCCGTCGCTTTTTCGCCAAGACGGCAAATGTCGCGGTGACGACGCATACAACAGAGGCGAGCATCATCCAGACGCGCCATCGCGTGCCTGAGACGCCGCTACGTGCCGGACAGATCATGGTCTTCCAGGTTCCGATCCCGGAGCCGCTGCGCTGGCTTGAGGCGCGCGAAACCGTGACGCGGCGCATGCATGCCGAGGCCGATTACGGCAGCATGTATGTGAAGCTCTATGAGGATATCGCGCGCATGGGCCGGATCACCACGGCCTATGATTATCCGGTGATGGTCAACGGCCGCTATCTGATGCGGCCATCGCCGATCCCGCGCTTCGACAATTTGAAATTGGATGCTTCGCCCGCTCTGATGCTGTTCGGCGCGGGCCGCGAAAAGCGCGTCTATGCGCTGCCGCCGCATACGCCCGTGAAGAGCCTCGACTTCGCCGATCATCCTTTCGCTGTCGAACGCTGGCCGAACCGCTGCCAGCGCTGCGGCGCCAACGACAGTTTCCTCGATGAAATTCTGATCGATGATCGCGGCACGCGGCGCTTTATCTGCTCCGACACGGATTATTGCGAGAGCCGTCTCGCCGGGAGCAGTGTTGCAAGGAGGCCGGCATGAGCGATCTGCCCCTGCTCGAGGTGCAAGGGCTTGCGCATCGCTATGGCGACCGCTTCGCCTGCCGCGATGTGAATTTTGCGCTCTGGCCCGGCGAAGTGCTCGGCATCGTCGGCGAATCCGGCTCCGGCAAATCGACCCTGCTCAATGCGCTCTATGGCCGGCTGCGGCCATCGGCGGGCGCGGTGTTCTTTCGTTGCGCCGATGGACAGACGCGCAATCTCGCCGTTTTGCCGGAGGCCGATCTGCGCCGCCTCGTGCGCAGCGAAATCGGCTTCGTGCATCAAAATCCGCGTGACGGGCTGCGGCTCGTCGTGAGCGCCGGCGCCAATATCGGCGAACCGCTGATGAATGCAGGCGCGCGGCGCTATGGCAGCATCCGGGACACTGCCGCGGAATGGCTCGATCGTGTCGAGATCGATACGGCGCGTATGGACGAACTGCCGAAACATTTCTCCGGCGGCATGCAGCAGCGTTTGCAGATTGCCCGCGCACTCGTCACCGAGCCGCGGCTCGTGCTGATGGACGAGCCGACCGGCGGTCTCGATGTCTCGGTGCAGGCGCGGCTTCTCGATCTGCTGCGCCGGCTGACACGCAATCTCGGCCTTGCCGCCGTCATCGTCACACATGATCTCGGCGTCGTGCGCCTCCTCGCGCATCGGCTTATCGTCATGCAGAACGGACGTGTCGTCGAAAGCGGCGTCACCGACCAAGTGCTCGATGATCCGCAGCATCCCTATACGCAGCTTCTCGTCTCTTCGGTGCTGGCGGCATGACGACAATCACCGAACCCATGCTCGAAGTGATCGGCCTTTCGAAGGGCTTCACGCTGCATGTGCAGGGCGGCGTGCATCTCGGCGTGCTGGACGGCATCAATTTCGCCGTCGCTGCCGGCGAATGCGTCGTGCTCGATGCACCGTCCGGCCGCGGCAAGTCGACCCTGCTGCGCACGCTCTATGGCAACTACCGCACGGACCGCGGCCAGATCCTGGTCAAGCATCGCGGCGCGCGCGTCGATCTCGCGACGGCAGAACCGCGACTTCTGACCGAAATCCGGCAGGAGACGATCGGCTACGTCAGCCAATTCCTGCAGGTCATCCCGCGTGTCGGAACGCTCGATATCGTCGCCGAGCCTCTGCTTTTGAAGGGCGCAACCGCTGCCGAGGCGCGTGAATGCGCTGCCGCTCTTTTGCGTGCACTCGATCTGCCGGAACGTCTGTGGTCATTGGCGCCGGCAACCTTCTCCGGCGGCGAACGCCAGCGCGTCAACATTGCGCGTGCGCTCATCGCCGATCACCCGATCCTGCTGCTCGACGAACCGACCGCCGCGCTCGACGGCGAGAACCGCGCCCGTGTCCTCGGTCTCCTGGCAGAGCGTCGCGCCTGCGGCACGGCCATGATCGGCATTTTCCACGACCGCGAAGCGCGCGACTCGATCGCCACGCGGCTTTTCTCATTGCCCGACCGAAGCGAGGCAGCATGAACGAATTTCACATCACCAATGCAAGGATCGTCACCCGCGACGCGGTGTTCTCCGGCGATCTTCTCGCCCGCGACGGCACAATCGTCGAAGTGGCCCCGGCGCAGCATGCGAGCAAGGCGGCGCAAGCGGTCGACTTCCATGGCGATTATCTGCTGCCGGGCCTCATCGAACTGCACACCGACAATCTCGAAATCGCTGCGCGCCCGCGCCCGAAGGTACATTGGCCTGCGGCGCCCGCCGTCGTCTCGCATGACGCGCAAATGGCCGCCTGTGGCGTGACCACCGTCTATGATGCTGTCGCGGTCGGCGACATAAGGCGGCGCGGCAACCGACTCGATCTGCTGCATGAGATGATCGATGCCGTCACGGCGGCGCAGAAGGCGAAGATGCTGCGCGCCGATCACCGTCTGCATCTGCGCTGCGAGCTGTCCTATCCGACGCTGCTGGAACTCATCGAGCCGCTCTCGCATCACCCGCTTCTCGGGCTGATATCGCTGATGGACCATACGCCCGGTCAGCGCCAATTCGTCGAGCTCGATCAGTTCAAGACCTATTATCAAGGCAAATACGGCATGTCCGATACGGAGCTCGCCGATTTCATCGTGGCCCGGAAAGAGGATCAGCAGCTCTACGCCGACAAGAACCGCAGGGGCGTCATCGCTTTCGCCAAGGCGCGCAATATCCAGCTGGCGAGCCATGACGATGCGATCCCCGAACATATCGAGGAAGCTATCGAAGCCGGCGTCGCCATCGCAGAATTCCCCACGACGCTGAAAGCCGCGGCAGCAGCGCGTGCCGCGGGGCTGCATATCCTCCTTGGCGCGCCGAATGTGGTGCGCGGTAAATCGCATTCCGGCAACGCCGCAGCGGTCGACTTCGCCCGCGCCGGCCTGCTCGATATTCTGTCGTCCGACTATGTGCCGGTCGCTTTGCTGCACGCAGCCTTCAAGCTCGAGGCTGAAGCCGGCATGTCCTTGCCGGACGCGGTCGCAACCGTCACCGCCAATCCGGCGGCCGGCGCGGGCCTTGCCGATCGCGGCCGGCTGGCGGCCGGATTGCGCGCCGATCTCGTTCGGGTCACTGTTGTCGACGGCCTGCCGGTGGCGCGTGCCACTTGGCGGCAGGGCGAGCGGATCGCATGACTTCGCAAATAAGTTCGCAACTCACACCAGTCGATTACGGCGAATACGATGATCCCTGGCACAGCAAAGCCGGGATGACGGAAGCGCCGATGATCCATCTGACCGCTCTGGTGAAGAACAGCCAGATGGGCGCGTGGACCGTGCTCGGCCCGCGCAATCGTCTGCTCGACAGCGCCTTTCACGACTATGCCTATACGTCGCGCGATTGCGACATCTACAACGCCGATGTCGGCAAGTTCTGCAATATCGCGGCGTTGGTGCGGATCAATCCGACCAATCATCCGATGCAGCGCGCCAGCCAGCATCATTTCACCTATCGCAGCCGTTCGCATCACATGGCGGAGGATGACGACAAGGAGATTTTCGCCTGGCGCGGCGCCAATCGCGTGACGATCGGTCCTGATGTCTGGATCGGTCATGGCGCGATCATCATGCCGGGCGTCAACATCGGCCTCGGTGCGGTCATCGGCGCGGGTGCGGTCGTCACGCATGACGTTCCGGCCTATACGATCATCGCGGGCGTGCCAGCGAAGATCATCCGGCGGCGCTTCGACGAAAAGCTCGAAGCGTCTCTGCGGCGCATCGCCTGGTGGGACTGGTCGAAGGATCAGCTCGCGGCCGCCCTGCCGGACTTCCGCAAATTCAACGCCGCGCGTTTCGCGGCGAAATATGATCAGGGCGGCTGACATGTTGCAACATGTTGCGCCGCTCATCTATGTTATAGGGCCATCCGGCGCCGGCAAGGACACGCTGCTTGCCTATGCGCGTGCCCATGTCGATCCCGGCCGCATCCTCTTCGCGCATCGCTACATCACCCGCTCGATGATGGCGACGGGCGAAAACCATATCGCGCTGAGCCGCGACGAATTTAATGCGCGCCGCGACGCGGGTCTCTTTAGCCTCTCATGGGAGAGCCACGGAAACGCCTACGGCATCGGCATTGAGACCGATCTCTGGCGCAAGCACAATTTCGTCGTTGTCGTGAGTGGCGCGCGTGCGGCCTGGACGGCGGCGAAAGAACGCTACCCCAATATCGTCGGCATTCTCATCGACGCGCCGGCCGAACTGCGCGCCGCACGACTGGCGGCCCGTGGCCGCGAGGACGAAGTGGCGATCCGCGCCCGGATGAAGCGCGAAATTCCGATGGCCCTGGATACAAGCATCCATCGCCTCGACAACAGCGGATCGGTCGAAGAAGCCGGCGAAGCCTTGGTGCGATTGCTGCGTTTGACGGCGGAGGTTGCACCTGCCGTGTAAATGCAGGCCGCAAGAACTTCGCGGCCTGCAACAATCATCACGCGTAAATGATCAGGCAAAACGCTCGCCGACCCATTCTTCGCTCTTGGCCCAAAGCGCATCAGCGCGGTCGGGATCGAGCGCATAGCTGCGCACGCCGCCGCTCATAACGCTGATCTCGATGCCATCCGGCGCGATCTCGCTGACATGGCAATCCTCGCAATAGCGCCCGCCCACCGCATCGGACCGCGCAACGACACCGGCCCAAACCGATGTCGCAGCACCTTGCGGGACCGTCTTGAACGCGAATGGCGGCTTGCCTTCGGCCGCGAGCTGCTCGTTGATCTTGTTGATCCGCGCGATCATCGCTTCGCGCGTGCTCGGCTCCATATAGCGGCCAAGCTCGGTTTGAATGCCGCCCGGATGCACGGCCGTGGCGCGAACGCCGCGATCGCGATGGCGCGCATCGAAGGCGACGGCAAAGAGAATGTTCGCCGTCTTCGAGCGTCCATAGGCGACGAAAGGCTCATAAGGCGTGCGCTCGAAATTCGGATCGTCGAGATCGACATCGGCAAAGCGATGTCCGGCCGAGGAGAGATTCACCAGCCGCGCGCCGTCACGCATCAAAGGCGCGATGCGATTGACGAACAGAAAATGGCCGAGGTGATTGGTGCCGAACTGCGTTTCGAATCCATCTGCGGTCTTGCCGAACGGCGTCGCCATGACGCCGGCATTGGCGATGACGAGATCGAACGGCTTGCCGTCCTTATTCAAAGCATCGGTGCAGGCGCGCACGCTGGCGAATGAGGCGAGGTCGAGCGCGACGAGCTCGAAGCTGCCGCCGCTTTTGGCGGCTGCCGCGGCGACATCCGCTGTCGCCTGTTTGGCTTTGCCGAGGTCGCGCGCCGTGCCCACGACATGCGCACCATGGGCGGCGAGTGCCCGCGCCGTCTCGATGCCGAGACCGGCCGAGACGCCGGTTACGAGAGCCCGTTGGCCCGTCAGATCAATACCCTGGAGGACCTCATCCGTGGTGGAGGTCGCGCCGAATTGCTGGGTCAAGTCCCGTCTCCTATCTTGCTGATCGGCTGCAAGGCGGCGCAAACACCGCCAGGCTTGCCCGTGGAGCCTCGAGGCCTATAAAAGCGGAGGTTTCCTCCTGTTAAATACGGAGGACTCCTCCGTTTTCAAGGGGTGGCTTATGACAAACCCTGACCCGGAGGGAAAAGCCCGGAAACCGCGCGCCGATGCGCAGCGGAACCGCGAGCGGCTGCTCGCCTTGGCCAAAGCCGCCTTTCTGAAGAGCGGCGGTGACATCAGCCTCGACGACCTCGCCAAAGAGGCGGGCCTCGGAATCGGAACGGTCTACCGGCACTTCCCAACCCGCGACGCGCTGCTCGAAGCCGTTTACCGCGCTGAGGTGAATGAGCTTGCCAATACGGCCTTTCGCCTTTCGCAGATCCGCCCGCCGGTCGAAGCTTTGCGCGAATGGATGAAAATCTTCGTCGATTACATTGCGACGAAGCATTTGATCGCTCCGGCGCTCAATTCGATGGTCGGCGGTCCGTCGCAATTGTTCGCGGAATCCGGAACGCAGATCAAAGCTGCGATTGAGGCGCTCGTCGGCCGTGCCGTCGCCGCGGGCGAGATCAGGTCCGATCTCGATCCCTTCGATCTGCTGCGCGCGCTCGTTGGTGTCGCCAATGTCGCGACAAGCCCGGATTGGGAAGCGAGCGCCAAACGTCTCGTTGACATTCTCGTCGCCGGATCGCGCCCGTAAAGCTGTGCCAAACGCTCTTACAATCGTTGCTGTCACAGATCGTTACTGCGTGGACGATCGAGACTGGCGATCAATACAACCACAATAATAAATTGGATTTACCAATAGGGCGATCACATGATTCTATCATGAGCCGCCGTAATATCCGGGGCGCGAACTCCGCGCCCACCCAACACCCTCTCGACAATGCCCATGATCCGGCCGAGCCGGACGGCGTCGAGACCTCGCCCCACATTGCGGATCGGGTTGAAAAAACAACCTGCTACATGTGTGCCTGCCGGTGCGGGATCGAGGTCCACATCAACGACGGCAAGGTCCGTTACATCAACGGTAACAAGGATCACCCGGTCAACCGCGGCGTGCTCTGCGGCAAGGGCAGTGCGGGCATCATGCAGCACTACAGCCCGGCGCGGCTGCGCAAGCCGCTGCTGCGCACCGGCCCGCGCGGCTCCGGCGAATTCCGGGAAATTGAATGGGAAGAGGCGCTGACGATCGCGACCGAACGGCTCGCGAAGATCCGCAGCACCGATCCCAAAAAGCTCGCCTTCTTCACCGGCCGCGACCAGTCGCAGTCGCTGACGGGTTGGTGGGCGACCAAGTTCGGCACGCCGAATTTTGCCGCGCATGGCGGCTTCTGCTCGGTCAATATGGCGGCGGCGGGCCTCTACACGCTCGGCGGCGCGTTCTGGGAATTCGGCGAGCCGGATTGGGAAAACACCAAATATTTCCTACTCTTCGGCGTCGCCGAGGACCATGATTCCAATCCGATCAAGATCGGCCTCGGCAAGCTGAAGACGCGCGGCGCCAAATTCGTCTCGGTCAATCCCTGCCGCACCGGCTACAACGCCATCGCCGATGAATGGGTCGGCATGCGCCCCGGCACTGATGGCCTCTTCGTCATGTCGCTCATTCATGAGCTGCTGCGCGCCGGCAAGGTCGATATCGACTACCTCGTCCGCTACAGCAATGCGCATCAGCTCGTCATCCAGGCGCCTGGCGCGTCCGATCACGGCCTCTTCATCCGCGATGCGGCCGGGCAGACGCTCTGCTGGGACAAGACGACGAATGCGCCGATGTCGAGCGCCTCGCCGGATTGCGCGCCGGCTTTGACGGGCACATTCACGGTCAACGGCCGGCAATGCAAGCCGGTCTTCCAGATCCTCGCCGAACGCTATCTCAGTGACGAATACGCGCCGGATACGGTCGCGCCGAAATGCGGCGTCCCGGCGGAGACGATCCGGCGCATCGCGGCGGAACTCGCACATGTCGCTTTCGAGGAAGCGATCGAACTGCCGGTTCCGTGGACCGATACTGCCGGACGCCGGCATGAGACGATGAAGGGCCGGCCGATCGCGATGCACGCGATGCGCGGCATCTCGGCCCATTCGAACGGCTTCCACACCTGCCGCGCGATTCACCTTTTGCAAGCCTTGCTCGGCACGGTCGATGTGCCGGGCGGGTGGCGCTACAAGCCGCCTTATCCGAAGTCGGCGCCGCCCGGCCCGAAGCCGGCTGGCAAGAACGGCGGCGTTCCGAATACACCGCTCGACGGCTCGCCGCTCGGTTTCACCTTCGGTCCGGAAGATCTGCTGCTTGACGAAACTGGCGGCCCGGTCCGGCTCGACAAAGCCTATTCCTGGGAGGCGCCGATCGCCGCCCATGGCCTGATGCATACGGTCATCCGCAACGCGTGGAAGGGCGATCCCTATCCGATCGACACGCTGTTCATGTACATGGCCAATATGGCGTGGAATTCGTCGATGAATACGACGAAGACCATGATGATGCTGACCGACACGGATAGTGACGGCAATTACAAGATCCCCTTCATCATCTATTCGGACGCTTATTATTCGGAGACGGTGCCTTTCGCCGATCTCGTGCTGCCGGATACGACCTATCTCGAGCGGCATGACTGCATCAGCCTACTCGACCGGCCGATCAGCCATGCGGATGGTCCGGGCGATGCGATCCGCCATCCTGTCGTTGATCCCGACCGCGATGTCAGGCCTTTCCAGACCGTTCTGATCGATCTCGGCGCACGGCTGAAACTGCCCGGCTTCGTCAATGACGATGGGACAGCCAAATACAAAGACTATGCCGACTACATCGTGAGCCATGAGCGGACGCCCGGCATCGGCCCGCTCGCTGGCTGGCGCGGCAAGGACGGCGAAAAATTCGGACGCGGAGAGCCCAACCCGAACCAGCTCCAGCGCTACATCGAGCATGGCGGCTTCTGGCATCACGAGTTCGCTGCCGATCAGCGCTATTACAAGATGGCTAACCAATCCTATCTCGACTTCGCCGTCGGCATGGGATTCATCCCCAAGGCGCAACCGATCGTCTTCCAGCTCTATGCCGAGGCGCTGCAGAAGTTCCGCCTCGCCGGTGAAGGCCATGGATCGATCGTGCCGCCGCCGGCCGACCGCGAGCGCATCGCGACCTACATGGACCCGCTGCCCATGTGGTACGCGCCCTTGGAAGAAGCCGCGATCTCGGGCGAAGATTATCCGCTGCATGCGCTGACGCAGCGTCCCATGCATATGTATCATTCATGGGGCTCGCAGAACGCCTGGCTGCGCCAGATCACCAGCCAGAACCGGCTCTTCATGCATCGTCGCCTCGGCGAAAAACTCGGCGTCGCCGATGATGATTGGGTTTGGATCGAAAGCATCAATGGCCGGGTGAAGGGCCAGGTGCGTCTGGTCGACGGCGTCGAGGAGAACACGGTCTGGACCTGGAACGCGATCGGTAAACGGCGCGGCTCCTGGACGTTGAAGGACGACGCCGCCGAACATACGCGCGGCTTCCTGCTCAATCACACGATCGGCGATCTCCTCCCGGAGAATAAGCATGGCCGCCGTTATTCGAATTCCGATCCGGTCACAGGGCAGGCGGCCTGGTTCGATCTGCGCGTCAAGATCAGCAAGGCGGCAGAGTCGGAGACCGGATTCACCGCACCGCAATTCATCAAATTGGCGCTGCCGCCCGGCATGTCGCCGTCGACGCAGAAATTGAGTTTCGGCGCCGAATTCAAACAAAAAGAAAAGAAAGTCAGCGCGAAATGACCTGCGTACCGGCAACGACCGAAAAAAGCCTCGGCCTTGTCATTGACCTCGATACCTGCGTCGGCTGCCAGGCCTGCGTGACCTCGTGCAAGGAATGGAACACAGGCGGCCATATGGCGCCGCTGACCGATGTGCATCCTTATGGCGGCGATGTCGACGGCGTCTGGTTCAACCGCGTCCATACCTATGAGCACAGCTGCGGCGATACCAGCAGCACGGTGCATTTCCCGCGCTCCTGCCTGCATTGCGCCGAGCCTGCTTGCGTGACAGTCTGCCCGACGGGCGCGTCCTATAAGCGTACCGCCGACGGCATTGTGCTCGTCAATGAGGACAAATGCATCGGCTGCAAATTGTGCAGCTGGGCCTGCCCCTATGGCGCGCGCGAGTTCGACACCGAAGTCGGCGTCATGAAGAAATGCACGCTCTGCGTCGACCGCATCTACAATGAGAATCTGCCTGAGGAAGATCGCGTGCCCGCTTGCGTCGCGGCCTGTCCGACAAGCGCGCGCCATTTCGGCGATCTCGCCGATCCGCAATCGCCTGTCTCGCAACTCGTCGAGAAGCGCGGTGGCAAGGCGCTGATGCCGGAACTCGGCTACAAGCCGACCAACCGCTATCTGCCGCCGCGCCCGAAAGCGGAAAAGAAGCCCAGCAGCCCTGCCGCCCGAGTCCTGAGCGATGCCTCCGCCGAAGGCGGCTTCCTCGGCTGGGTCGACCGCATGCTCACGAGGTAATCGCGACATGCATCCGGCCTATTCCGTCATCTTCTTCACCACGTCGACCGGCGCGGGCTACGGCCTCGCCGCCTTGCTCGGCGTTCTCGCCGCCTTCGGCCTTATGCCGCTGAATTTCTGGTTCGGCATGGTGGGCTTCGGTCTCGCCTTCAGCCTGATCGGCGCCGGGCTTCTCTCTTCGACGGGCCATCTCGGCCATCCCGAACGCGCCTGGCGCGCCTTCACCCAGTGGCGGAGCTCCTGGCTCTCGCGCGAGGGCGTCGCCGCCGTCGCGTCCTTCGTTCCGATGGGCCTCCTGGCGATCGGCTGGGTGTTCCTCGGCCAAACCAATGGCTGGATGACCGCGCTCGGGCTCCTCACCGTCGTTGCCGCCGCGATCACCGTCTCGATGACGGCCATGATCTACGCTTCCTTGAAGCCGATCGCGCAATGGCACAGCCGCTATACGCTGCCCGGCTATCTGCTTTACGCCGTCACCAGCGGCCTCGTGCTGCTCAACGCGATCATGCATGTCTTCGGGCAGGTGGCTTTCGCCTGGCAGGTAGCGGCGATCGTCCTGACGCTCGCGAGCTGGGGATGGAAGCGCGCGACCTGGCACTACAATGATGCCGTCGGCATGGCCTCCGATTTCAATGCCGCGACGGGACTCGCCGGCGGCACCGTGCGCTCGGTCGAATGGCCGCACACGGAAGAGAACTATCTCCTGAAGGAGATGGGCTTCCGCATCGCCCGCAAACATGCGGAGAAGCTGCGCGGGATCGTCCAGATGCTGGCCTTCGCCCTGCCCGTCGTGCTTCTGGCCTTCGCCTTCCTCACGACCGACATGGCCGGCGGGGCTGTCGCGGCGGTGCTTTCCATCCTCGCCGTCGCGAGCCAGCTCTCGGGTCTCCTCGTCGAACGCTGGCTCTTCTTCGCCGAGGCGAAGCACACCGTCACACTTTATTACGGTCTCTCATAATGATTGACCTTCGCACCGAAATGACACCGGCCAAACTGCGTGCAGACGCCATGGCCGGGCTGCTCATTGCGGTGCTGACTTTGCCGCAAGGCATTGCCTTCGCTACACTCGCCGGATTGCCGCCCCAATATGGAATCTATGCGTCGATCATCCCATGCATCGTCGCTGCCATATTCGGCTCTAGCAACCATGTCGTTTCAGGTCCCACGAACGCCAATTCGTTGGCGCTGTTCGCGGCGTTAAGCCCGCTCGCCATTCCGGGCAGCCCCAAATACATCGCCTTCGCATTGGGCGTCACGACGATCGTCGGACTGATCCAGCTCGCCATCGGTGCCTTTCGGCTCGGATGGATTACGGATTTCATCGCTCCTGCCGTTCTGATCGGCTTCATGAATGGCGCGGCGGTCCTCATTGGGCTTTATGCGATACCCGACCTCATGGGCGTCCATCTGCACAGCAGTCATCAGCCCTTTGCCGTGGCGGCCGGTATCTTCGCTGCGGCAAAGCAGGTGAATATCGACGCCGTGATCGTCGGCGTCGTCACTTTAGCCGTGACAATCGGCATGCATAAGATCTCCAGGCGATCGCCGTTTATGCTCTTCGGACTGATCAGTGGATTGTTGGCGAGCGAAATTCTGAACATCGTGGATGGCGGCTCGGCAATTACGCGCGTCGGCACGCTGCAATCCGTGCTGCCGCCGCTCTCCCTGCCGGGAACATCCTTCGATCTTTTGCCGGAATTCATCTCAATAGCGGGCGCTCTGTCCATCGTCGCGCTCGGCCAGTCGGTCTCCATCGCAAAGGCCCTGGCACAGCGCTCCCATCAGCAACTCGACATCAATCAGGAGATTGTCGGCCAGGGGCTCAGCAATGTGATCGGCAGCTTCTTCTCTTCCTATGTCTCTTGCGGGTCTCTGAACCGCTCTTTGCCGAATTTGCTGGCCGGCGCGCAGAGCTCCCTGTCGGCGATCTTTTCGGCCGGCTTTATCATCGCGTTGACATTTGCGTCGCGCCCGATCCTCGAACGCCTGCCGATGCCGGCGATCGCGGCCATGCTCCTCTATACGGCCTATCGTTTGATCGACGGCCGAAGCTTCATGCGTCTGGCACGTGTCAAGAAAGCCGATTTCGCCGTCGCAAGCATCACTGGGATCGGGATCATTTTCCTGACATTCCAAGAGGCCATTCTGATCGGCAGCATCATTTCTCTGCTGCTCTATCTGCACCGCACGGCGCATCCCGCGATCAGGTCACTGATCCCCAATCCGAATGCGCCAAGCCGCATCTTCACGCCGCAAGATGAACTTGCGGAATCTGCCCCCGAATGCCCGCAGGTGAAACTCATCCGAGCCGAAGGTTCAATCTATTTTGGCGCGGTCAGTTATGTTACGCAGCAGCTCAACAAGCTCCGCCATCGTACATCGCAGAAACATCTGCTGGTCATGGTCAAGAGCATGAATTTCATCGACCTTGCCGGCCTCGAAATATGGGAACACGAGTTGAGCGCGCGCCGCGCGCTCGGCGGCGACCTTTACTTCCATCGGCCGCGCTCGTCGGTCAGGCAGTTGTGGTCGAAGACCGGTTTCGACGAGCGGCTCGGTAACGACAACATATTCGATTCGAAGAGTGTGGCGATCGCAGCTATCACAAGCCGTCTCGATCGGCGGGTCTGTGCGAACTGTAAGGCGAATGTCTTTACCGAGTGCGCCGCCCTCAAACTCTCAGCCAGCAAAAGTCCCAAGACGAGTGCCGCGGGAGAGCCCGAGCTCGACACAGAAGTCTAGCCGTCTCTCGTAGCTGTTGCCGAAGAAGCAGTCCGGCTCAACCTTCGACCGCAAATATCAATGGATTCTCTAGCTCCTATCTCGAACACCAACCCCCGCCACACCCGCCCCCGCCACGTCGATCTGCCGATGTGGCTGCGCGGCCTCGTCCGCCGCAGCGAATTCGCGCTGATCTGCGTCGCCGTCGTGATCGGCGGTATCGCCGGCGCCTGCGTTGCCCTCATCCGATGGGCGGTCGCCTTCCAGCATCGAACATTCTTCGACGCAGGCCCCGAGGCGAGCCTCAGCGCCATGACGCATCTTGCCTCACCATGGTGCGCGCTGGTTCCGGCGCTCGGGGGGCTTTTCCTTGGACTTACCGGCATCCTCATTCTGAAATGGCGACCGCGCCGCCCGATCGATCCGATCGAGGCCAATGCGCTTCAGGGCGGCCGCATGTCCTTCATCGACAGCGTTCTGCTTTCGCTGCAGGTTGTCGTATCGTCGGGCGTCGGCGGTTCGGTCGGCCTCGAAGCCGGCTTCACGCAGATCGGCTCCGGCTTCGCCTCGGTCATCGGCTCGGCGCTCAAATTGCGGCGGAGTGATATGCGCACGCTGGTCGGCTGCGGCGCAGCGGGCGCAATCGGCGCGGCTTTCGGCGCGCCTTTGACCGGTGCCTTTTATGCCTTCGAGCTGATCGTCGGTACCTATACGCCGTTCGGGCTTGCGCCGATCATCGCCTCATCGATCAGCGCCGTTCTGGTCGTCCGGGCGCTCGGCTTCAAGAGCGGGATCATTACCCATATTCCGCGGATCACCAGCGTCACGCAAACTGGCCTCGCCGAACTGTTCATCCTCTCGCTGATATGCGCCTTGATCGGCATCGGCGTGATGCGCGCCGTGACCTTCGTCGAATTTCTGTTCAAGCGCAGCCGCATGCCCTCATTCCTGCAGCCGGCGATCGGCGGTCTGGTGCTCGGCGGGATGGCTCTCGTCACGCCGAAAATCCTCTCGTCGGGCCACGGCGGCCTATACGAACTCTTCGCCACGCCGAACAGCCAGCTTAGCCTGCTATGGCTGAGCCTCATCGTTATCATGAAGGCCGCGGCCTCCTCTATTTCGATCGGCTCCGGCTTCCGCGGCGGACTTTTCTTCGCCTCGCTGTTCCTCGGTGGCATGGTCGGCCGGATCTTCGCGATGGCCGTGCCGCTCGTGGCACCGCATGTCGCTGCCGATCCGGCGATCTATGGAATCGTCGGCATGTCGGCGATGGCAGTGGCGATCATCGGCGGCCCGCTAACAATGAGCTTCCTCGCCATGGAATCGACCGGCAGTCTGCCCGTCTCCGTCATGGTTCTCATCGCCGCGGCTATCGTCTCCGTCACGGTACGCCAGATCTTCGGCTACTCCTTTGCGACTTGGCGCCTGCATCTGCGCGGCGAATCGATCCGCAGCGCGCATGACGTCGGCTGGATGCGGTCGCTTACCGTCGCCCGCATGATGCGGACGGATGTCAGGACGGTCGCCGCCGACGAACGGGTGGGCGACTTCGTCGAGGCCTTTCCGCTCGGCTCGACCCAATGGGTGGTCGTCACCGATCCGGCGCAGCGCTATGCCGGCATGATTTCCGTGACCGAGGCGCATCTGTCGCTGACGAACGGCGGCGATCCGAAGGAACCGATCGCCGATCTGCTCTGCCACCAGAACGACATGCTGCAGCCCTCGATGAACATCAAACATGCGGCGGCGCTCTTCGAACGCAGCGAGAGCGAAGCGCTCGCCGTCATCGACGATCCGCTGCACCGGCGCGTCATCGGCCTGCTGACCGAGGCGCATGTGCTGCGCCGCTATACGGAAGAACTCGACAAGGCCCGCCGCGATCTCGCCGGCGAGAAATGGCTCGGCGAGTCCTAAAGACCCCCTCCAACCTGCAGGCCACGCAAAAACATTGCGCGCGTGGGACGAGGTCCACAGGCGCGCAAGTCGTTTTGAGGACTGGCAGTGCGGCCGCTATGACACCTTGCGCATCCGCTGAGGGATGGCGCGCTGCGCGCGTTGGGCGATCTGGGTGAGCTCGAAGCGGTCGACCAGGCTCATGAGATTCAGCGCTTCCTGGGCCGCCGATGATCTGGCCGATCTTGTGTGACGATTCGGCGATCTCCGACATCATCCCCGTCGCTTCGCCGACGACCTTCTCGCTGACCTCGGGTATCGGTCTTGGCTTTGCCTTGAGAGTGAACGGCAAAAGTTAAAGAGTGCGGCGCAATTTACCGGAAGCGAAGCATGAAGCAAGTATTCGATCGCAAATGATGCGTTGAACGAATGATATTGGGCAAATCTATTTATGTATCGCTATCAGCCGCACGACGAAAGGCGTAGGTTTCGACGCACTGTTCCAATCACCCATGAGCCCCGCGAATCTCAAAAGGATTCCGCACCAATTCTACCTCCGTCTTTCGCATGGTTTTACGTACGGAATGATGCGCCGCATGATTGCAAAGAACCGCAAAACGTGGGATTTTCTCTGGACTCATCAATATTGCTTGGCCTGATGAGATTGACTGCAAGAGTGGCACAAAGGCGCGGCCATGTTTTTCAGGCAATTCCGGTATCTGGTCGCTGTCGCGGAAGAAGGACATTTCGTTAGAGCGGCACAGAAGTGCAATGTCACGCAGCCGACGTTATCGAGTGCAATCAAGATGCTCGAAACCGAGTTGGGCGTGCCCATCTTCCTGCGCGGCCGCGGCCAGGGCTTTCATGGTCTGACACCCGAAGGCCATCAAGTTGCGAAATGGGCGCGCAGCGTTCTCGCGCATTGCGACGCGATGCGCGATGAAATCGCCTTGATGCAGGACAATTTGAAAGGCCGCCTGCGCATCGGTGCGATGGCTACCATGTCGCCCGTCGTTCCCGTTCTGCTGAAACCGTTCCGCGATCGTCATCCGGACGTACGCGTCGATGTTCAATTCGGCGGCGTCGAAGCCCTCAAAGTCGGTCTCAGCAATTTCTCGCTCGATGTCGTGATGACCTATCTCGATAAAGACGAGCTCGGTCTGAAGAATGTTCTGCCGATCTATACGGAAGAGCTGGGCTTGCTGGTGCCGGATACGGCGAAATTCCGCAACCTGTCCAAGATCTCCTGGAAACAGGCAGCCGAACTGCCTCTCGCCCTGCTGCAGCCGGTCATGCATCTGCGCCATGTCGCGGATAAGGCTTTTGCGGCGGTCGGCTGCACGCCCAATGTCCATGTCGAGTCGGAATCGATTCTACATCTGATGTTCCATGTGCAGTACACGGAACTGTGCACCGTCATTCCCACCCACTTCGAGAAGATCCCTGGCCTGCACCGGGGCACCAAGCTTCTGAAGCTCGTCGAACCCGCCGTCGCACATGACGTCGGCCTGTTCTGGGGCGAGGGCGAGGTGATGATCCCGATGGCGAATGCCTTCGTGAAAATGGTGCGCGAACTGACAAACTCGAAGGAACTCGCCGAGCAGCTGTCGCCCGATGTCGATTTCGTTGAGCGGCCGCCGAAGAACAAGCCGCAACCGGAGCCGGCCGGAGTCGAATAGGCCGCCCGGAGGCGGCCTATTTTTTTCCATTCAGACCGAAGAGATCAGATCAGCTGAATTTGTCGAAGCGGATGCGGTCGGGCGTCTGCCCGGCGCGCGTCACCAGCATGCGGATCGCGCCATCGACCATCGGCACCGGACCCGCGATATAGCTGATCATGTCGCTATAGCGGTCCTCCATCGCCCGTTCCGCGACTTCATGCACCATGCCGCCGACGAGATTGACGCCGCGGAACGATCCGTTCTGCACGAAGGAGATGTCTTCATCCGAGAAGGCGATCGTCACTTCGAGGCCGCCATCGGAAGCTTCGACATGGTGCGCGAGTTCGTTGACGTAGAATGCATCGGCCGCCGAACGGACCCCGAAGAAAACATAGCCCTTATGATTGCGGAAGTAGTTCTGGCTTGTCGCGCATTGGAGGATCGACATCATGCCGGCAATGCCGGAACCGCCTGCGATGCAGATGATGTCCTTGTTCTCCTCGGCATGAAACGTCGCTGCGCCGAGCGGACCGAAGACATCGAGCTCCGCGCCCTCGACATTCCGTTCGAAGAGCCAATTGCTGAAGCCGCCGCCCGGTTTGCGCTTGACGAGCAAAGCGATCGTGTCCGCATTCGGCTGATAGTTGACGATCGAATAGGCGCGCCGGCCGGGCACATCTTTCGACTCGACGACGACGAACTGTCCCGGCTTGAAAGTGATCGGCGACGACAGATGCACATCGAAGTGAATGACGTCGCGCGTCAGAAGCTTCACATTGGCGATCCGGCCCTTGCGATGCGCTGGCAGGCTGCTGCCTTCTGCAGCAGACACGACATTGGCTGGAATGCGGACGGTGCAATCGCTGCGCGGGCGCGCCTGACACAGAAGAATATCGCCTTTTTCGCGCTTCAGTTTGGCGAGTGCCGGCGCTTCGTTCCAGAGAAGCGCGACATTGCCTTCCGTCAGGCGGGCGCGGCAGGAGCCGCAGGTGCCGGTCGCGCATTCATAAGGCAGGCTTAAACCCTGGCGCAGTCCGGCCTGGAGAAGGGTTTCTTCTTCGCCGCAGGTGAATTCGCATTCACCCGCCTTGCTTTGAACATTGATCTGCATGGCGGCCTCCGCCCGTCGCGTCCTTTTAGCTCTTCGCGAAGAAGTCGTCGTCCATATCGTCAGCGTCTTCGTCGAAGTCGTAAGTGAGCTCCTGCTCGATGAAGACGAAGATCTTGCCGTTCTCCTGCTTCAGCTCATAAGTCTTGAGCGGCTTCTCGGCCGGCGGCACCAAGTCGAGTGTCTTCAGATCCCATGCCCACAAATGTTTGGTGCAGGTGAGGATGCAGCGCGCCCCGATGACGCCCGACTCCTCGAGCGGCTCTTCCATATGCGGACAGATCGGCGGTATCGCCCGAAAGCCGCTGCCATAATTTGCAATGATGATATCGATGCCATCGACATCGAATTTTGCGAGCGTATTTGCGGCGACGTCGTTTTGCCCGCAGACCTCTTTCCAGCTCATCACTTTCATCCCGACTTGACCGGCTCGCAACGCGAACCGGCATTAGACATGCAGGGTCCAATCGCAGCTCAGATCGGCCCAGATCAGATTGGCCCAGATCAGATTGGCCCAGATTAGATTGGCCAATGCGAGCCCTTGTCGAGACGGCGGTTCTCGAGCCGCACTTCGCGGTTGACGAAGCGCGCCTTGCCGTCATCGATCCGGACCGTGTCGATATAGCGGCCGATCAGGAACAGCCGGCTTTCGCCCGCGTCGATGTGCGAATTGATGCCGTCCAACAGGTTTTGATAGATGACGACGGAGCTGACTGCTTTGGCGGTCTTGCCGTCTTCCGCAACATCGACCGCATAGACCGTCGTGTGGCGGGTCAGTGGCGAATGATCGGTGTTGTGCTTGGGCAGTAGCTTGATCATCGACGCAAGACCGCGGCGGTCGAGGTTGAGATAAGTGACATCGTAGTTGATCTCGGGGCTCCACGACTTGATCGAATAATTGAAATCATCGTCGCAGAGTTCGAGCCACTGATCCCATTTCTGATCGTCAAGAAAGAGGGTCGCGCGATAGATCGTGTCGCGGACGGCATCGGTGCATTGCATAAGCGTTTCCTTCCTCGGGTCTTATTGACCGGCGACCCATTCTGTCAGGCCGCCTTGTACTCGGTCATTTTCTTGGCACTTAGTGGGGCCGGGGTCCCACAACATCGCCGGGTCGGGAATCGAGGCGCATTGTGAGACCACCGGCCTCTCCGCCAAGTGCGGGATTATTTAATCGCGGATCATTCAGCCGCGACGGCAGCCTCGGTTATTGGCTCATAAGGCCGGCTCGGATTGCTCGGCATGCGGTTCATCCACTTGCCCCATTCGGCGTAGTAGTGACGCATGCCGTTCTCGTCGTGGATCGTCTGATTTTCATGACGGCCGAGAAGAAGCCGGCGCGGCTCCGAACCCGGCAGCATGGTCGTGCCCTGACCCTGCACGCCGATCAGATCCTCGTGCAGATTGCGGCCGAACGGACCCCAGATCGAATTGTGATGGTTGACACGTGTCATGCGCTCTTCCGGCGTGTCCCTTTTCAGGCCGAGACCGCGAAATTCGATCATCACTTTATTGGGGGCGAGCGGCGTGACGATATCGCAGCGCAATGCCGAACCGCGCAGGTTGAAGTTCATGCCGGGGAACAGGTCGATCATGTACCATTGGTTCGGCGGCAGGTGGGGGAAGGAGAGGGCAGCACGGCTGTCGAACCCCTCATAGTTCTCGTAATTGACCTCGAATGTGCCGACGACAATGTGGCCGTTCTCGAAGGCTTCGTTCTTGCGCGCGAAATAGGCATCGTTGAAGCCGGTCACGCGGTTATGGTAGTGCATGAAGTCGTGGTAGAACTCGCAATTGGTGTCGTGCCACAACTTGTAGTTCGTGTTCACGATAGCCTTGTGATAATGGAACACCTCAAGCGGCTCAGCTTCGAGCGTTTCGCGCAGGCAGGAAAATGCCTTCGCGCCCCAATCTTCGAGCGAGATCTTCGGGTTGTCGTTGAGGGTCACCCACACGAAGCCGCCGAATTTGACTTCGCAGCGCAGCCGGCGAAGACCGATGTCGTCTTTGCAGAGACGGTCCTGATAGCCTTCCTTCTCACGGCTGATGTAGACGCAGTTGCCTTTCATATCGAACTGCCAGCCGTGGAACATGCAGGTCATCCGCTTCGGATTGCCTGAAGGTTGGCCGTCGAGGAACGAGCCGGACGGGCGCCGCTCGACGATCATGCCGCGATGTGGGCAGACGTTCAGGAAGGCGCGGATTTGATTATCGGCGCCCCGCACCACCACGATCGGCTCGCGCGCAATGCTCATCGTCCGAAAGTCATAGGGTTTGGACAGCTCCGACTCATGGCAGACGGGGATCCAGACTTGCTTGAAGATCCGCTCCATCTCCTCGTCGAAGATTTCCTGATCGGAATAGATACGGCTATCGACCCACTCGCCCGTGGCAAGCGGCGGTTTGGCAAGCCATTGCTCGTGATTTTTTGCGGCCATCGAGTCCTCCTTGTCGGTCATTTCTGTCCGTCGATGACGATAGGCAGCTGGCGATGGCAGCGGCTAGCGCATAGCTCGACGGTATAGGAGGAGGCTAACGCGATCGGATGCGTTCGTGAAATCGGAAATACTTATTTGGGAATAGAGAAAAACGGGGCTCAAGAGTGGCCATTACTTGCCGCATAGGTCCTATGCGGAAGGCTAATAGCTATCCTCTATCCGCAAATTCAAAAGAACAATTTTACAGCGGCGCTTCTTCATCGTGCGATAGGCTCACCCAAACCAAAAAAATATGGGAGGAGAGCGCATATGAATGAACCATCTGGGGTCGCAGTCCCGATATACGGGCTACAAGAGGCCGGCACCCAATCAGCAGAACGAAAAGCCGTTCCTGCCCATCTGCACATACCGATGCGCGAAGCGCTGATGGTCGCTCTGGCAGCGGGCCTCGGCTATGGCTTCGACGCTTATGCGGTCAATATCTTCGGCATGTTGAGCCCGATCCTTGCCAAGGACTTGAATGTCACCGTCCAGACAATCGGTCTTATCGGCTCGATCTTCCTCGTCGGCTACACGATCGGCACGATCGGTTTCGGCATTCTCGCCGACCGCATCGGCCGCCGCGACGCGCTCGGCTGGTCGATCATGATTTACGGCGTCTGCACCGCAGTCGGAGGCTTCACCAATAATCTGTTCCTCTTTACCGGCCTGCGCTTTTTGACGGGCATCGGCGGCGCGGGCGAACTCGCTGTCGGCGCGCCCTACACCGCTGAAATGTGGCCGGCGAAACATCGGGCCCTCGGCACCGGCGGCATCATGTTCTCGCTGTACTCGGCGGGTTATATTCTGGCGGCCATATCGGCGCTGATGATCGTGCCGACCTTCGGCTGGCGTTGGGCCTTTGGCTTCGCCATCGTTCCGGCCTTTCTCGTCTTCCTGCTGCGCCGGGTGGTGCAGGAATCGCCGCGTTTCGCGCACCTCCAGCACGAAGTCGACGAATGGATTGCGGCCGAAGGCAAGCGCCGCCCGCGCCAGAGCATCTGGTCGATTCCCGGCGCGAAGAAGCGCATCATGGTCGGCTGGCTACTCTATACGGCCAATGCCTGCGGCTATTGGGGTATCAGCGTCTTCCTCACCACCTTCCTGGTGCAGAAGTTCCATGTGACTCCGCGTGACGCGATCTTCTACGCGATGATGTTCTACGCCATACAATTCTGCCTGTCCTACGTCGGCACTTGGCTGTCCGACCGGATCGGCCGGCGGCCGGCAGGCATTATCGGCGCGCTGATCATGATCGGCTGCACGATCTTCGCTTCCACGACGACGTCGCTGCCGAACTTCCTGGTCTTCGGCGGCATCATGGTGGGCATGCTGGGCTGGCTGTGGGGTGTCGGCGACACCTATCTCAGCGAGTTCTTCCGCACCTCGCTGCGCGGCACGGGCTTCGGCATCATGGTCGGCGGCGGCCGCGTGATGTCGATCATCGTCCCCTTCCTCGTCGGCTGGGGCATTGCGATGGTCGGTCCGACCATTCCGTTCCTGGCGACGGCCGGCCTCTGGGTGCTGACCATCATCGCCTATCTGATCGGTCCGGAAACGGCCGGCCGCGAGCTCGAAGAAGTCCAGCTCTAACTCTCGAGCCAAGGCGCGGCGCCATATATCGGCGCCGCGCCAACAACTCTGGTGCGCGCGAATGCGCCAGCGCCCAGCCCTCTCACAACTGATCCAAGGAGAAAACAATGGCACCGCCAATCGTTGACATGCGCATTCGGCCCACCTGGCTCCACAAATTCTTCGGCTCGACGCCGGGCACGCCGGAATATGACATTGTCCGCTGGCTCAACAAACGCGTCGGTTCGAAGGACGTCGACCACTTCGCCGCATCGAAGACGCTGAAGCAGATGATCGCTGAAATGGATGCCGCGGAGATCGCCGTGGGTGTCATGGTCGCCCGCAGCACGCCGTCGGTGCATATCGACAATGACGATGTTGCCGCTGTCGCCCAGGACTCGAAGGGCCGCTTGCTTGGCGTGGCCTCCGTCGATCCGAGCGCCGTCGGCGTGCAGAATGCGTTGAAGGAATTGAACCGCTCGGCCGGCACGCTCGGCCTCATCGGCCTCAATATCGACGCCGGCTTCTACAAAGTCCCGATGCGCGCCGACGATCCGACGCTGATGCCGCTGTACGAAGCCTGCCAGGGCCTCAAGCTGCCGGTCTTCCTGCTGTCGGGACCGACGACGCCGGATCTCAACCTCAACGATCCCACTGCGATCGACTTGATTGCTGCGCAATTTCCCAATCTGCGCATCATCGTCTGCCACGGTTGCTATCCGAATGTCGATGCGATGATCGGCGTCGCCTTCCGGCGCGAAAACGTCTTCGTTTCGCCGGACATGTATATGTTCTCGCCGGGCGGCAAACTCTACATCGAAGCGGCGAACGGCTTCATGCAAGACCAATATCTCTTCGGAACGTCCTATCCGTTCCGTCCGATGCGCCAGAGCGTCGATGATCTGCGCGCCATCGGCCTGAAGCCGGACGTGCTCGAAAAAGTGTCTTACAAGAATGCTTGCCGCATCCTAAATCTCGATGAGCGGAGCATCGGATCTTGGTCGGCGCGGGTCCCCGAGGAGCGTATCCTAACCGCGGTCTGATCTCGTTTCGATTCGCTCATTTGGCGCGCGGTCGAAAGGCTGCGCGTCATTTTTTTAAGAAACGCTGATCCGATCAATCGAATTGTTACATGCTTAAATAAGACAAGTTCTCGGCGTCTCCCTGTGACTCGCTTTTAACTTGTCTCGTCGCATAGGCGGCAAACCGCCGCTCTCGCAGAATCCCCTACAAATACAAATGTAACGGGTGTACGAACCGCGAAAGAAAGCGGGCCGCGCAAGCGTCCTCCGCAGCGAAATCAACCCGATTACGACCATGACCCCGCTTCAACGTCTGAACAGCTTCATGCCGTTCGCCATTCTGACCTATCTGACGGTGTGCCTCGCACAGTATCATGCGGGACCGCATCTTTTGCCGGGACATGTCGGAGCGATCTCTTTCGTTGAACAACTCGAAAACGGCATTGTCCAAGCAGAGAAGACCACGCCTCTCCATTTCGGCGATCCGACGCGCTATGAGATCGGCGATTTTGTCCCGCCGTAACATCGTCGGCACGCTTCACGAGGGGCGCCGCTTGATTGGCGCTTGTCTATTTCGATTGCGCCGCGTCGTGGAGCTTCAAGGCTTCGGTCTTGTAATCATAGGTCGGATAGAACTCGGTTCGAAACGCGCCCCACGCCGTCAATTCGATTGCGCGGTTGACTTCACGTAGACGCGAAGCCGGAACGCGCAGCGTCACCACCTGACCGATGCCCATCATTACATACCAAGACACGACTTCGATTCCTGGTGGCGGAAAAGCCTTGAAGAAATTCTGCTCGCGTAGCTGCTGATTGATCCGATCGAGCGTCTTCGATTCATCGTGCTTCAAAAAGATCGTCAGCAGGATGGTGTCATCGGCCGGCTTTGTGTTGGGCGCTGGCGTTGCCACCACTGCCGGATCGCTGACCGCGCTCGCTGCCGGCCCATAGAGTCCAATCGCGGCGCAAAGTACCACAAACAACCAACGTCTCGAGATGATCAGCCTCCCTTGAGGACGCGAGGCGAACATGCACCTGTTTCATGGCGCGCCGGAGACGCAGGCGCAAGAAATCGTCAAGCTCAAGTTCACGCGGGACACAGTGAGGGCCGGCTGCGGACAAGGTGGACCTGTTCCAGTGCGGAAATGTCGAGGCTTTTGGGCTTTAACTGCCTGAAACTAGACGTTTCGGTGGGAATTTTTGTTGCGGCGCACTAGATTTGCGCTATGCAGCAATCCTTGTCTCAACCCCAGCTATAAACCTATGCATCCGCTCGAACGCCTCAATCGCGCTATGCCCTTTTTCGTCATGTTCTATCTCATGTCGAGCCTAGTGCAGTTGCATGTCAGCTCGTGGCTCACCGCACCTTTCGGCCCGGCGGAGACGATCACGCATGGCGGAAGCTTGTTAGCCCATTTGAAGAGCGAATTTAACGAATTCAGCAAGAACAGCGATCGCGCCTTCGCCTATTACGATCCGACGCAATATGCATTCGCCGATATTCCTACGCCCTGAAAATGAGCGCTCAGCTTTTCGCAACGCCATCTGTATAGCGCTTCATAGGATGTGAGTG
The DNA here is from genome assembly GCA_964644615.1 of uncultured Methylovirgula sp. Classification (GTDB taxonomy): domain Bacteria; phylum Pseudomonadota; class Alphaproteobacteria; order Rhizobiales; family Beijerinckiaceae; genus Methylovirgula. The sequence goes on from CAZXXA010000005.1 coordinate 98,824, forward strand.
ATTTTGCAGACGATTAGGACCCCTGTCGCGAGCAAGGCGACGGCGGCGATGCGGCGCAGACTCTCTTGATCCAAGCGATGTGCGAGCTTTGCTCCAAGCAACGCGCCTACCGATAAAGATAGTCCGAGCACAAGCGCCAACATCGGGCGAAGCGTCCCACCCGCGGCATTGCTGAAGGTTGCCAGTACGGAAATTGGCAGCTGAATCCCTTGTGCAGCGCCTATCGCCAACAAGGCCGGGACATCCAGCCAGAATAGAATTGGTATCAAGACCGTCGGGCCGCCTGTCCCGGTCAGCGCTGAGAGAAAGCCGGTGACGGCGCCAACGCCGACTCCGACGGGCTTCGGCAAATTGAATTCGGCCGCCATCTTTTTTCCCTGCGGCCGGCGCATGAGCGCCTGAATTCCTGAAACGATCGTCAAAGCGGCGATGACGAGTTCGAGGATCGATGTCGGCGTCATCGTCGTTACGACAGCTCCAAAGACTGCTGCAGGTATTGCGCCGAGCCATAAAGGCAGGCTGGACGACCAATTGAAGGTGCTGCGTTTCAGGAAGACCCGCGTCCCGACCACGCCCGTCCATATATATCCGGCCATTGCCGACGGGATGGCCGCATGCAGAGGAACGCCTGCGATATAGACCAATGCGGGCACCAGGATAACGCCACCGATGCCGATGCAGCCGACGGATATGCCCGCTAAGAAGCCGAGCAAAGCCGAAACAGACAATCCGATTATTGTCATCAGGATGAAGGCCTGAGGAGGCGATCACGCACGCCGACAGCGTCGCGGGCCGGCTCATATTCGAATGATTGGATAGTGGGCGTGCCCAGGTAAAATTGATATATTCGATACGCGAATAGAGAGGCCGAGAGCGCATAGAAATGCATGCAGGGTCTCGCGAGATGCTGCCACGCAATATGCGTTCGCCGCGGTTCCTACGCTTTAAGAGCTAAGCGATCAACTTTTCGCGGCGTGCCGCCAATGTTGCGAGGGCGCAAGACGCAACACGCGCCTGCGGGCTGTCGGCCCGGCTCGTCAAAATCACCGGAATGCGCGTGCCGAGCACAATGCCAGCGCATGCTGCGGCGCCCAGATAGACGATCGACTTATAAAGGCTGTTGCCCGCATCGAGATTGGGCACGACGAGGATGTCGGAATCGCCCGCCACCTGCGATGTGATGCCCTTCGTATTGGCTGAAGCGGCCGACACTGCATTGTCGAAGCCGAGCGGCCCGTCGATGATCGCGCCGGAGATCTGGCCGCGGTCCGCCATCTTGCACAGGATGGCTGCATCGAGCGTCGATTGCAGCGCCGGATTGACGGTCTCGACCGGCGCGATGATGGCGATCTTCGGCTGTTTGATGCCGATGCCCTGTGCGAGATCGATCGCATTGCGGATGATGTCGGACTTGTCGGTCAGCGTCGGCGCGATATTGACCACCGCGTCGGTGAGCATCAGCGGCTTATGATAGGCCGGGCAATCGAACCAGAAGACATGGCTGATGCGCCGCCCGGTGCGCAACGGACTATCGCGGCCGACGACAGCGCCGAGCATTTCATCCGTATGCAGCGAGCCCTTCATCAAGGCACCGACTTCGCCCTTGTCGGCGAGGACGACGCCTTGACGCGCCGCCGCCAACGCATCGGCCGCGTCGACGATCTCAATCCCGTCGATGCTGAGTTTTGCCGCCTCCGCAATGGCGCGGATCTGCGCCTTCGGGCCGATTAAGACCGGAGTGATAAAGCCCTGCGCCTGCGCTTCGAGTGCTGCAGCCAATGCGCTCGTCTCGCAGGGATAGACGACGCCGACACGCAAGGCCCCGCGGCTGCGGGCGAGATCCGCCAAGGCATCGAGCCGCGGATAGGGGACATGCGTCTGCAGCATCGGCGTTCCTCTCAACTCATGTCAAAGTCGCCGCCAGAGTCTCGGCTGCGGCACGAAGGGTCGGCAGGCGTTCGGCGGCGTTCTCGCGCGAGACGCGAACGACCGGCGCCTGCAAGGCCAGGGCGGCAACGCAATCGCGCCGGTTCTTATCGAGGACCGGCACGGCGATGCAGAAGAGACCCGACAGAAACTCCTCGTCATCGCAAGCAAAGCCTTGCTTGCGGATGCGCGCGAGTTCTTCGTTCAGAGCCGTCAGATTGGCGACCGTATTCGGCGTGTAGCGTTCGAGAGCGAGCGTCGCGAGCAGGCGCTCGCGGCGCGACGGCGACATCATCGCCAGAAACATCTTGCCGCTCGCCGAACAATGCACCGGCACGCGCGAGCCCTTCTGAAAGGCGACGCGCAACGGCAGCGTGGCTTCGACACGGTCGAGATACATGACCTCGCCGCCATCGAGGATGGTGAGATTGCAGGATTCGCCGAGCTCCCGCACGACGCGTTCCAGAATCTGGTGACGCTGGGTCGAACCGGGGCTGTTCGATAAAATGGAAAAGGCGAGCGAGGTCGCCCGCGCCGCCAGCTCATAGCGCCGGCCATCCGGCATGCGGCGGATCAATTCGGCGCCTTCGAGCATCGCAAGCCACCGATGCAACGTCGGTTTCGGGAGGTTCGCCGCCTCCGTCAGCTCCGCCAGCGTCGGCGCGTGATCCATCGCCGCGATCGTCTCCAAAAGCCCGAAGGCTTTGAGCGCCGGGGAGGATTCTGCCGTTGTGTCAGGAATGTTGTCCATCGCTAAATCCACTTGTATTCCATTTTATAGAACGATAAAAGCCAAAAAATGAGATTTGAATTGCTTTTTGGATCGTCGGGGGGCATAGAGCTTTTGAGGTGACATGAGAGGCCCTCGAGTTAGGGAGGATGCGATGAATTATATGCGTAAGCCCGCGGCTGTGACGCGCGGCAAAACCAAAATGACGGCTTCGGAAGCCTTCGTCGAAACGCTCGCCTCGCAGGGCGTAACCGAGGTTTTCGGCATCGTCGGCTCCGCCTTCATGGATGCCCTCGACATCTTCCCGGGCGCTGGCATCCGCTTCGTTCCCGTCGCGCATGAGCAGGGCGCCGTGCATATGGCGGACGGCTATTCGCGCGTGTCGGGCCGCCACGGCGTCTGCATCGCGCAGAACGGCCCCGGCATTACCAATTTCGTGACCGGCGTCGCGGCTGCATATTGGGCGCATTCGCCCGTCGTCTTCATCACGCCTGAGACGGGTTCGGGCACGATCGGCCTCGGCGGCTTCCAAGAGACCGAGCAGCTGCCGATCTTCTCGAAGATCACCAAGTTTCAGACCCACATCATGAACCCGAAGCGCATGGCAGAACTGACGAGCCGCGCTTTCGACCGCGCCATGCTCGAAATGGGTCCGGCGCAGGTGAACATCCCGCGCGACTTCTTCTATGCGGAAGGCGAATATGAAATCCCGCAGCCGATCCGCGTGAAGCTCGGCGCCGGCGCCGAGGACTCGCTCGACGAAGCGGCGAAACTCATCGCGCAGGCGAAATTCCCGGTGATCCTCGCCGGTGGCGGCGTCATTATGAGCGACGGCATCGATGCGGCGAAGGATCTGGCCGAACTGCTGCATGCGCCGGTCGCCAACAGCTACCTCCATAACGACTCCTTCCCCGCCTCGCATCCGCTGTGGGTCGGGCCGCTCGGCTATCAGGGCGCCAAGGCGGCGATGAAGCTGATCTCCAAGGCCGACGTCGTCATCGCTCTCGGCACGCGCCTCGGACCGTTTGGCACGCTGCCGCAGCACGGTCTCGATTACTGGCCGAAGAATGCGAAGATCATCCAGATCGACGCCGATCCCAAGATGCTCGGCCTCGTCAAGGAGATCGCCGTCGGCATCTATGGCGATGCGCGCGAGGCGGCCCGCGCCCTCGTCGCGCGGCTGAAGAACACGGCGCTCGCGAGCGCGGCCAACAAGGATGAGCGCGCCGCCGAGATCAAGCGCGAAAAGGACAGCTGGGAAGCCGAACTCACCGCCTGGACGCATGAGAAGGACCCCTATTCGCTCGAGGTCTCCAAGACATCGAACTTCATGCATCCGCGCGAAATGTTGCGAGCGCTGGAGAAAGCGATGCCGGCCAATGCGATGGTGTCGACTGACATTGGCAATATCTGCTCGGTGTCGAACTCCTATCTGCGCTTCGACCGGCCGCGCTCCATGCTCGCGGCGATGAGCTTCGGCAATTGCGGCTATGCCTTCCCGGTCATCTGCGGCGCCAAGATCGCGGCGCCGGAGCGTCCGGCGATCGCCTATGTCGGCGACGGGGCCTGGGGCATCAGCTTCAACGAGCTTCTGACCTGCGCGCGCGAGAAGATCGGCGTCACAGTCGTTGTCTTCAACAACGGCCAATGGGGTGCCGAGAAGAAGAACCATGTCGATTTCTATTCGCAACGCTTCCAAGGTGTGAACCTCGACAATCCGAGCTGGGCAGCCGTCGCCCGGTCCTTCGGCTGTGAGGGCGTCACGGTCGATAAGGTTTCCGACGTCGGCGACGCACTGAAGGCCTCCGTCGCCGCGCAGGCCGAGGGCCGCACCACAGTCATCGAGATGATGGTGACGAAGGAGCTCGGCGATCCTTTCCGCCGCGATGCTTTGTCGAAGCCGGTGCGCTATCTCGACAAGTACAAATCCTTCGTCTGAGCCCAGCTCCTTCCAGACCGAGCCGCCCGCCTTAAAAAGCGGGCGGCTTTTTATTGCGTCCCGATTCACCCTCAGACAGGCTGCGTTTTGCGATCCGCTGGTGAGAGTTCGCCGAGTTCGCTTTCCGCATCGGGTCGCTTCATATTGCGGATCCAAAGCGCCGAGGCCGCACTGATGATGCCCGACAGAGCGCAATAGGCGCAGATGAGCCAAGGATTCTGGGCGCCGGAATAGTGCAGCAGCCCCGTCGCCACAATCGGTGTCAGTCCGCTGACGAAAATGCCCGAGAACTGATAGACGAAGGAAATGCCCGTATAGCGCACCGGTGCCGGAAACAGCTCGGAGAACAGCGCCGCCTCCGGCCCGTAGACCGCCGCATAAATGACGCCGAATGGGATGATGAGCGCCAGCCAGATCGCCGTGTCATTGCCGGTATGGTTCACGAAGACATAGAAGGCCGGGAAGGCTGAAAAGCCGACGAGGAGCGACGCGATGCCATAGACTGTCGTGCGGCCCCAGAGATCGGAGAGCCAGCCGAAGACCGGAATGGTGAAACACATCACCACCGCCGAGGCCGTGACGCCGAGCAGCGCCGTCGTATGCGAGACATGCAGGCTCTGGCTGAGATAGCCGATCGCGAAGACGGCGAAGATATTGAAGATCACACCATCGACGACACGCGCACCCATGCCAGCGACGACGCTGGCCGGATGCTCGGCGACCATGGTGAGAAACGGAACGACGGCGGCGCGATTCTCCTTCTTCACCTGTTCGAACTCCGGCGTCTCAAGCACGTTCAGCCGGATGTAGATGCCGATGGCGACAAGGCAGACGCTGAGCAGGAAGGCGATACGCCAGCCGAAGGCCATGAATTGCGCGTCGGTGAGAATGTAGGAGAGGAAGGCGACGATGCCCGAAGCGAGGCAGAGGCCGATCGCGAGGCCGATCTGCGGAATGCTGGCGTAAAGACCGCGGCGGTTCGGCTCGGCATATTCGAAGGCCAGCAGCACAGCGCCGCCCCATTCGCCGCCGAGGCCGATACCCTGGATCACGCGCAACAGGAGCAGCAGGATGGGCGCCGCAACGCCGATCTGCGCATAGGTCGGCACCAAGCCGATCAGGAACGTGGCGACGCCCATCAGCAGCAATGTAATGACGAGCATGCTCTTGCGGCCGATCTTGTCACCGAAATGGCCGAAAATCACGCCGCCCAGCGGCCGTGCGACGAAGCCGAGCGCAAAAGTCGCATAAGCAAGCAGTGTCGAGACGAGCGGATCGCTTGTCGGGAAATAGAGCTTATTGAGAACGATGCCGGCGACGACACCGTAGAGAAAAAAGTCGTACCATTCGATCGTTGCACCGACGAGCGCCGCGGCGACGATGCGCGCGAGGCCGCCACTGCGCGCCTGCGCCTGTTCCAATCCAGCCATAACGTTTCCCCTCCTGTTGCCGGCTTCTTTCGCGGATGGCGAAGGCCGTTTTCAAATTCGCATGCGACGGGGCGGATCGCTTTACGCTCGGGCGAAGGACCCTTCCCGTAATTTTTCGCGTGTCGCCGTCGGCGCCGCAGCGCTGCGTGCATCGGCTAAAATCATGTCGGAGGCTTTTTCGGCAATCATCACGACCGGCGAACAAGTGTTGCCAGACACGAGCGTCGGCATGATCGAACAATCGACAACGCGCAGCCCGGCGATGCCGTGAACGCGCAGACGGTCATCGACGACAGCCATCGTATCATCGCCCATTTTGCACGTGCCGGACGGATGGAAAATGGTGGCGCCGGCATCGCGGGCAAAATCAAGAATCTCGGCATCGCTCTGCACGCCCGGACCGGGCTTATATTCTTCGGTAAGTAACGTCTTGAGCGCCTGCGTATTGGCGATGCGGCGGGCGAGCTTGATGCCTTCGACCGTGCAGCGCCGGTCGGTTTCGGTCGCGAGATAGTTCGCCCTGATCGAGATTTTCGCGAAGGGGTCGGCGCTGCGCAGCGCGATCTTGCCACGCGATTCCGGCCGCAGCTGGCAGATCGAAAAGGTACAGCCGGAAAACGGATGCGGCCTGGCCCCGGCGAGATCGGCCGAGAGCGTCGCAAAATGGAACTGCACATCGGGCGTCGCCGATTCCGGCAGAACGCGGGTGAACAGTGCGCCCTGATTGATGCCAACCGCCAAAGGCCCGGTGCGCGTCAGCAGCCATTGCAGGCCGATCCGCGCCTTACCGAAGATCGAGGCGAGGTCATCATTCGTCGTGATCGGCTTGGCGACCTTATAGATGAGCCGGGTCTGCAGATGATCCTGCAGATTCTCGCCGACGCCCGGCAGATCGTGGGCGATATTGATGCCGAGATCGCGCAGTTCCTGCGCCGGGCCGATGCCGGAGAGCAACAGAAGCTGCGGGCTTTGCAAAGCGCCCGCTGCGAGGATCACCTCGCGCCGCGCGATCGCCTCAAAACTGCGGCCGTCTTGCTGGAAGCGCACGCCTGTCGCGCGCTTGCCGTCGAGAATGACACCGGTCGCCTGCGCATCGACTTCAACGCGGAGGTTTTCACGCTTTTCGACCGGACGCAGGTAGGCGACGGCGGAACTGCACCGCCAGCCGTCGTGGGTGAAGAGCTGATAGTAACCGACGCCTTCCTGCTCGCCGTCGTTGAAATCATTGCGGCGCGGAATGCCGAGCTCATTCGCGCCGGCAATGATCGTTTCGATCAGCTCATGTTTTTGCTTGATATCGGAGCACCAAACGGGGCCGTCGCCGCCATGCACCGCACTGGCGCCGCGCGTATTGTGCTCGCTGCGGATGAAATAGGGCAGGACATCCTTCCAGCTCCAGCCGCGATTGCCGAGCGCCGCCCAATGGTCATAGTCGGCCGCCTGGCCGCGGATGAAGATCAAGCCGTTGATCGAACTCGATCCGCCCAGCGTGCGGCCGCGCGGCCAATAGATCTGCCGGCCTTTCATGGCCGGCTCGGGATCGGTGTAGAAGCCCCAGTTCAGGGTCTTGTGAAACATCGTCTTCCCATAGCCGATGGGAAGATGGATCCAGATCGAACTGTCACGCGGACCGGCTTCGAGCATCAGAACCCGGCTGCGACCGTCCGCCGAGAGGCGATTGGCCAGAACGCAACCCGCCGTGCCGCCGCCGACAATGACATAGTCGAAGTCCAGACGCTCCATTGCGGCGGCCCTTTGCATCGCTGACGCACCGGCAGCGCCTTGTCTCGAAATCCGGTACGTTTTTTCAGTTAATCTGAGATTTTTTGGTCCGTCAATCGATCGGAAGGCGGGTCTCGGAGCCCGCGCAATCACTTTTTTGCACTTTGTGCGGAGGGATCGCGGCTATTCGAGCGTATTGCTCAGCTCGGTCATAATATATTCGGAGAGCCGGTCGACGGCCGGTGAAACGGCACTCGGTTTGCGCAGCAACATGATCTCCAGCGCCGGCAAATCCGGCAGGCCTTCGTGCTTGCCGAGCCGCCGCACCTGGTCTGTCAGTGCGCAGAGTGGAAAAATCGAGACGGCGAGCCCGGCGTAAACCGCGGCCTGAAGCCCGGCGATGCTGTCGCTGACGGCCGTGATGGCCCAGGAGCGGCCGGCTTGGCCCAAAGCTTCGAGCGCATGCTGGCGATAAAGACTGCCGGCCGGCAAAAGCGCGAGCGGCAATGTGGGCCGCGTTTCGACAGGGATGTCGCGCGCCGCGACCCAGATTAAGGGTTCTTCGCGCACGATTTGCCCGATGCCGAATTCCGGCTGCCGGGTCGTCAAGGCAATGTCGATCTCTTCGCGCTCCAGAGCCGCGTAGAGATGAATGCTGCGCGAGCAGCGCATCTCGATTTCGACTTCGGGATAGGCGTGCGCGAAACCCGCGAGAACGACCGGCAGAAGAAAGGCGGCATAGAGATCCGGCACGCCGAGGCGCACATGGCCTGAGATGCTTGGTGTGTGAAATCGGTCGCGGATCTCGTCATTGAGACCGAGAAGCTTGCGCGCATAGGCGAGCAGCATCTCGCCTTCGGGCGTCAAGGTTAAGCGACGGCGGTCGGCCTCAAAGAGCGGTTTGCCGAGCGCCTTCTCCAGCCGGTGCATCTGGTTTGTGATCGCCGGCTGGGTCCGCCCCACCTGTCGTCCGGCCAGGGTAATGCTGCCCGTATCGATCACCGCGACGAATGTCCGCAACAGGGGAATTTCAAGGTCCGGAATCATCTCTTATCAATGTCCTGAATGCGGGCGATGCATAAAATAAATTTTCGCTCGGCGTTGGCAATCGCTAGCTTTCGACCTTGCGACATTGGCGCCCAATCAGGCTTGAGACCTGCCGAACCATTGTCGCGATGAGGAAACGCTAAACCGAGCCGTAGAGCCAATGCCCTGCAACGGGACAAAGTGGCGACGGCATAAGTTGTGGAGTGCAGAATGCGACTTTTCGGCCGTCTGAAAGCCACCGATGTCATCCTGATCATCATCTGCCTGATGTACATGATCACCTATATCGATCGGGTGAACATCTCGACCGCTGCACCGGCGATGCAAAAAGAGCTGGGCCTCTCGCATACGGAGCTCGGCATGGCCTTTGCGGCCTTCGCTTATCCCTATGCCTTCTTTCAGATCGCCGGCGGCTGGCTCGGCGATCGTCTTGGACCGCGTAAGACGCTGCTGATTTGCGGCGCGATATGGTCCGCGGCGACGATCCTCATCGGCTTCGTCAACGGCGCCATTTCGCTCATCATCGTGCGTTTCCTACTCGGTATTGGCGAAGGCTCCGCTTTCCCGGTCGCGACGCGCGCGCTGTCGAACTGGATGGCCGCGTCACGCCGCGGCTTCGCCCAGGGCATTACCCATTCCTCGGCACGATTGGGCAATGCGCTGACGCCGCCGCTCATTGCCGCGCTTGTGCTGTCGATCAGCTGGCGCGGTTCCTTCATCATCGTCGGTTTGATCAGCTTCGTCTGGGTGGCGCTATGGTGGTTCTATTTCCGCGACGACCCGCGCGATCATAAAGACGTTACGGAGGAAGAGATTGCAGTTCTGCCGCAGTTGAAGAAGGCCAGCGAGCGCCGCCCGGTGCCTTGGCGCCGTCTCTTGACACGCATCCTGCCCGTCACCCTGACCGACTTCTGCTACGGCTGGACGCTCTGGCTGTTCCTCAGCTGGATCCCGTCCTTCTTCCTGCACGAATATCATCTGAACCTCAAAACCTCGGCGATCTTCTCGTCCGGCGTTTTCTTAGCCGGCGTGATCGGCGACACGGTCGGAGGAACGGTCAGCGATCTCGTCCTGCGCAAGACCGGCAATGTGTCGACGGCGCGGGTGAGCGTCATCGTGGTCGGCTTCCTCGGCGCCTTCTTCTGCATGCTGCCGATCGTCTTCGTCGTGAGGGATTTGACGACGATCGCGCTCTGCCTGGGCGGCGCTTTCTTCTTCGCCGAGCTCATTGTCGGTCCGATCTGGGCGGTTCCCATGGATATCGCTCCGCAGCATGCCGGCACGGCGAGCGGCTTCATGAACTTCGGCTTCGGTGTCGCGGGCATGATCTCGCCCGTCGTTTTCGGCGCGATCATCGATGCGACCCATCGTTGGGATCTGCCGTTCATCGTGTCGCTGGGCCTGCTGCTGGCAGGTGCGGTGCTCGCCTTCTTCATGAAGCCGGGCGAAGCCTTCTATGACGATCCGGTCCCGAGTGCCGACGCGTTGTCGAGCGCAGCGCCGGCAAAACCGCTGGCGTGACACACGCCGCACGATTGAAAGTTGTAAAGGAGCCTCTGAATGACCGTCGCCCTTGCCCCGAAGGATGTTTCTGCCCGGCCCGAGCCCGCGCAACCCTTCGATAGCGGCCCGATCGACGCCGTGATGGCGCGTGCCCGCGCTGCCCAAAAACTGTTCGCCAACGTCGATCAAGCGACGGCGGACGGCGCGGTGCGCGCGCTTGCCTGGTCCCTTTATCAGCCTGAACATGCAACGGAACTTGCCGAGCTCGCTGTGAAGGACACGGGGCTCGGCAATGTCCCCGACAAAATTCGCAAGAAGCAGCGCAAGACCTTCGGCACGCTGCGCGATCTTCTGCGCGCACGCTCTGTCGGCATCATTGAAGAAGACAAGGCCAAAGGCATCGTCAAATATGCCAAGCCGATGGGCGTCATTTGTGCGGTGACGCCGTCGACAAATCCCGGCGCAACCCCGGTCAACAAGGCGATGATGGCGATCAAAGGCCGCAACGCGGTCGTCATCGCACCGTCGCCGCTCGGCTATGCCACGACCGCACGCGCCGTCGAATGGATGCGCGCCGAACTGGAAAAAATCAATTTGCCGGCCGATCTCGTGCAGATCATTCCGTCGCCCGTCACCAAGGAATCGACGGACGCGGCCATGCGCGCCAGCGATCTGGTCGTCGTCACCGGCTCGCAGGACAATGTGCGTCGCGCTTATTCGAGCGGCACGCCGGCCATCGGCGTGGGCGCCGGCAACGTCCCGGTCGTGATCGATACGAGCGCCGATCTCGATGCGGCAGCGCAGCGGATTTGCGAATCGAAGATTTTCGACAATTCGACTTCCTGCTCGTCGGAAAATTCCGTCGTCATCGTCGATGCGGTGTATGACGAGGCGATCGCCGCGCTGGAACGCGCCGGCGCCTATCTCTGCACGCCGGAAGAGAAGCAGCGTGTCGCCGAGACGCTCTGGCATAAGGGCAAGCTCAACCGCAATCTGATCGCCCGCGACGCCGATGTGCTCGCGCATGCTTTCAATCTCGCGCCAGCCGCGAAGGGCAAGAAATTCTTCCTTGTCGAGGAAACAGGCGTCGGCAAAGCCTATCCCTTCTCCGGCGAAAAACTGTCGCTGGTACTGACCGTCTATCGCGCCAAGGATTTCGACGCCGCGAAAGCCAAGCTCGCCGAAATCCTTGATTATCAGGGTAAAGGCCATTCCTGCGGCATCCATACGACCAATATGGAACATGCGCGCATTCTTGCTGAAGACCTCGACGTCGTCCGCGTGCTCGTCAATTTCGCGCACACCTTCGGCAATGGCGGCGGCTTCAATTCCGGGCTCAATTTTACGCTGAGCATGGGCTGCGGCTCCTGGCAGAAGAACAGCATCTCGGAAAATCTGAGCTACAAGCATTTCCTCAACATCACCCATCTCGTGACGCCGATCGCGGAAGACAAACCTTCCGAGCGCGAGCTTTTCGGACCCCATTGGGACAAGATCGGTTACAAGGACTAAGAGCCATGAACTTTCTGGAGCATGTGGCGAAGGCGCGTGTTCTCGCGCCGGCCGGGATTCCCGTGCCGCCAAGCATTCACTGCGAGACGGAAGAGGCGGCAGCGCTCGCCTTCATGAGCATCGGACCTTGCGTCGTGAAGGCGCAAGTGCCGACCGGCAAGCGCGGCAAGGCGGGCGGCATCCGCGTCGCCAACACGGTCGATGATGTCTGCGCCGTGGCGCGCACCATCCTCGCCATGTCGATTGACGGGCATCCGGTCAAATCCGTGCTGATCGAGGCGCAAGCCAAGATCGTGCGGGAATTCTACGCCGCCGTTCTCAACGACACGGTGAGCCGGCGTCCGCTCGTCCTGTTCTCGACCGAAGGCGGCATGGACATCGAAGAAGTCGCCGCGACGAAGCGGGAGGCGCTGCGCCGCCATCTCGTCGATCTCGACAAAGGCTTCGATCTCGCCGCCGCCAAAGCGCTGATCGCCGGTCTCGATCTCGGCGGCACGGAGGCGCAGGTCGCCGACATTCTGGTGAAGCTCTATGAGACATCGTCGCGCGTCGATGCCGAGCTTATCGAGATCAATCCGCTCGCCGTCCTCGACGACAAACGCGTCATCGCGCTCGACTGCAAATTGACGATCGACGATTCCGCCGCTTTCCGGCAGGGCGATCTTGCGGCTTCCGCCGCCGAAGAGACGATGACGGCACTGGAGCGCGAAGGCCATGGCGCCGGGCTCAAATTCATCCAGCTCGACGGCAATGTCGGCGTTCTCGCCAATGGCGCCGGCCTGACCATGACGACGATGGACGTCATCAGCCATTTCGGCGGCCGTCCGGCGAACTTCCTCGAAATCGGCGGCGAGGCCTATACGAAATCGGAAGCGGCGCTGCGCCTCGTCCTCTCCAATCCCGGCGTCAAAAGCCTCATCGTCAATTTCTGCGGCGCCTTTGCCCGCACCGATGTGATGGCGGAAGGTGTCGTGAAGGCTTGGCAGAAGCTGAAGCCAAATGTGCCGGTCTTCTTCTCGATCCACGGCACGGGCGAAGACGAAGCTGTCGCGCTGGTGCGCAACGAACTCGGGCTCGAACCTTACGACTTCATGGAAGATGCGGTCCGTGCCGCAGTGGAGGCCGCGCAATGATCATCTATCGTCAAAATCAGCGCGTGCTGGTGCAGGGCATCACCGGCAAGCAGGGCAGCTTCTGGACCGAGAAGATGCTTTCGACCGGCACCAAGGTCGTCGCCGGCGTCAATCCGAAGCGGGCCGGCGAAAAGCATCTCAACCTGCCGGTCTATGCGACGGCCAAAGCCGCTATGGCCGAGACGCCCTTCGACGTCGCGGTGACCTTCATTCCGCCGGCCGCAGCCAAAGATGCGACGATCGACGCGATCGAAGCCGGCGCCAAGACCGTCGTCGTCCTGACCGAGCATATTCCGGCGCGCGACGTGATCGCCATCCATCATGCGGCGCGGCTGCACGGCACGCGGATCATCGGTCCGAACACGGCCGGCATCGTGACGCCTGGCGAAGGCTTCGTCGGCATCATGCCTGGCCACAATACCAATGTGTTCCGGCCGGGCGAGGTTGGCGTGATCTCGCGCAGCGGCAGCCTCGGCACGCTGGTCTGCCTCAATCTCACCCGCGCGGCCGTCGGCCAATCGGCCTTTCTCGGCATCGGCGGCGATCCGATGATCGGCACGACGACGCTCGACGCGCTGAAGGCGCTCGATGAAGATCCCGGCACGCGTGCGGTTGTAATGGTCGGCGAGATCGGCGGCGCGATGGAAGAGGCCGCAGCCGAATATGCCCCGACGATGAAGAAGCCGGTCGCTGCCTTCATCGCGGGCCGCGCCTCGCCGCCTGGCAAGAAGATGGGCCATGCTGGCGCAATCGTCTCCGGCTCGATGGGCAGTTATCAAGGCAAGCGCAAGGCACTCGAAAAGGCTGGCGTCGCCGTCGCCGATACGCCGAGCGAAATCCCTAATCTGCTCGGGCCGTCCTTCGGTAATCGTATCGTCCCGGCCTATATGCGGCTCTCCGCCTAAGCTATTTGCTCTGCCGCGCAGCCTCGAAGCCCGAGAGAAAGGCGGAGAGATTGCGCGGCAAAGCCTCGCACAAATAACCGCCCTCCTGAATGATCACCGTCGGCAGACCGAGACCGGCAATCGCCCGCGCCGCTTGATCGAAGCCAGCGCGGCTGACGTTGAAGCAGCCGATCGGATCATCGCCCGACGCATCGAGCCCCAGAGCGACGACAAGCGCCGCAGGCCTATATGCGCCGATCGCATCGAGCGCATTCCCAATCGTTCGCAGCCAGACATCATCTTCCGTGCCTTGCGGCAGCGGGAAATTGCGGTTGAAGCCCAATCCCGCGCCACTTCCCGTCTCATCCCCATAGCCAGCATAGAAGGGAAAGTAATTCGCCGGATCGCCGTGAAGCGACAGTGTGAAGACATCCGCTCGCTCGTAGAAGATGCCTTGCGTACCATTGCCGTGATGGACGTCGATATCGAGGATCGCGATCTTGTCTTGCGTCGTCTCGCGCAGACGCGCAGCGGCGATGCTCGTATTGTTGAGATAGCAGAAGCCGCCGGCGGAATTCGCATAGGCATGATGGCCGGGCGGGCGGCAAAGCGCGTAGCAATATCCGTCTTCACGCGCCGCGGCGGCGGCGGCGATGGCGACCTGCGCGGCGCCATAGACAGCGGCCCATGTGCCGGCGCGAATCGGGGTCGACGTATCGGCAAGATAATAGCCAACGAGGCCGAGCATGCCTTGCGGCGGCCGGTACATATGCGGACGCGCGAAATGACCGGTGAGAATCTCATCGGCAATGCCCGGCACTTCGGCGCGGCGGTCCCAGACCTCACGCAGGAAGGCAACATAACCCGCATCATGCACGGCGGTGATCGGCGCGAGGCCGGCGTCGCCCGCCTGCACGAGTTCGTGTCCGTCAGCCAAAACGGCATCGCGCAGGATCGTATAACGCGCCGGCTGTTCGGGATGGTCGATCAGCGTGCCGCGGCGGAAGAATTGCGTCGGATCATGACGGACAGAATTGGTGTCGTGAAAAACACGCATCTGTGAACTCGCGGCCTCGGAGGTTTTTCTGGCACAGAGGCCGCGCGATCGCAATTGGACAGGAACTCTTCGGGCTTAGTCCTCCTTGAAGCCATATTCAGGCAGGCCTTGCTCCGAACCATAATATTTATAGGGCAGGAATTTGCCACTCAGCGTAATCTTCACGCGGTCGCCCTTCGGATTGGGCAGGCGCTCCATCTGCATGTCGAAATCGATCGCCGACATGATGCCATCGCCGAATTCTTCCTCAATCAGCGCCTTCCAGGCGAGACCGTTGACCATCACGAGCTCATAGAAGCGATAGATGAGCGGATCGGTCGGCGGCATCAACATGCCGCGATTTGGGACTTCGTTGAGCATCCGCTCTTCCGCGTCCGAAAGGCCGAAGAGCTTTGCTGCTTTGGCGGCAACCGGCTTGATGAGCTTGTGTTGGCCGAGCAGAGCGCCGACGACGAGCACGTCCGACATGCCGCCGATTTCTGTCGTGATGTATTTCCAGCTCCAGCCCTTTTCGCGCTTGATGTCGAGAATCTTTTCGGTGAGTTCTTCGCGGATCATGGGACGTCTCCAACTTTGCAGATAACCCAAGCGAACCTACAACCTCAATGCCCGGGGCAGGGCACGACTTCCACCGTGATATGGCTGAGGCCGGAAATGCCCTCGAGCCGCGCCTTGTAAGTGGCGGGCGGCCCTGGATGATCCGAGACGATGGAGGCGACGACCGCGGCATGGCCAGGCCCGACGCGCCAGAGATGCAAATCTGCGACCAGATCGTCTTCAACCTCGAGGCGTGAGCGGATCAGCGCCGCAAGCTCAGGATCGACGCGCAGATCGAGCAGCACGGCGCCGGCCGAGCGCAACAGCCCAATCGACCATGAGACGATGACGCCCATCCCGACAAGACCCATGATCGGATCGAGCCAGAAAATATGGAGCTGCCGCCCGACGACGAGGCCGACGATCGCCAGCACCGATACGGCCGCATCGGCGATGACATGCAGATAAGCGGCGCGCAGGTTCAAATCTTGATGCGCGATTCCTGCGTGATCATGCGCATGAGCATCATGGTGGTGATGGTCATCATCATGCGGGTGATCATGATGATGGTCGTGTGAGTGTGCGCCGTGATGCGCATGCCCATGCGACGCGCCATGATTGTGATGATGATCGCCCGCGAGAAGAAAAGCGCTGACGATGTTGACAGCGAGACCGGCGACAGCGATCGGGATCGCCTCATTGAAGGCGATCGCCACCGGATGCAGAATCCGCATTACGCTTTCATAGCCGATCAGCAGTGCGATGAAGAAAAGAATGATCGCCGAAGTGAAGGCGGCAAGATCGCCGAATTTGCCTGTGCCGAAGGCGAAGCGCTCGTCGCTTTTATGGCGGCGCGCGAAACTATAGGCCAGGGCGGCGATGAGAAAGGCGCCGGCATGGGTCGACATATGCAGACCGTCGGCAATCAACGCCATCGAATTGAAGATTAGACCGCCGAAGATTTCCACCACCATCATAGCGGCGCAGAGCCCGATCACCATCCAGCTCCGCCGCTCATTGCGGGCGTGATCGGCGCCGAGAAAATCATGGCTATGGGTAAAGTTGGCGAGCGAATGGCTATGCGACATGCAAGTAACCCGTTCTTCCAAAATTCATTCGCCCGATATGCGCCTTCGGGGCTGCGCCGGCAAGTCGCTCGCAACCGCCCAGATTTCCCCGCGAAAAGCGCCGCGGAAGCCACCTATTCTGTGGCTGATCGGCGGATGGTCTTGCGCAGGCCAGCCCGGCATGGTCAACCGGCAGGAACCGCGAACCCTGCCTATATATAGGTCCGGAGGCTGATCCTTTTGCGTCTGAGTGTTGCGACCTGGAACATCAATTCGGTGCGGCTGCGCATCGATCTCGTCACTCGTTTTCTGCGCGATCACGCACCCGACGTGCTCTGCCTGCAGGAGACGAAATGCCGGGATAGCGAGTTTCCGTCCGGCGAGTTCCGCAAGCATGGCTATGAGCATCTCGCGATCAGCGGCCAGAAGGGCTATCACGGCGTCGCTATCATCTCGAAGATCCCTTTCGTCAATACGACGAAGCGCGATTTCTGCACCATGGGCGATGCGCGGCATATCTCGGCCGAATTCCACCCGGTCGCACAGCGGCCGGTCAATCTGCATAATTTCTATGTGCCGGCCGGCGGCGACGAGCCCGATCCCGAGATCAATGCGAAGTTCAAGCATAAGCTCGCCTTTCTCGACGAGATGGCGGACTGGATCCGCGCTGACAAGATTGCGGGGGCGGATGCCATTCTTGTCGGCGATCTCAACGTCGCGCCGCTCGAAACCGATGTCTGGAATCACAAGGCGCTTCTGAAAGTGGTGAGCCATACGCCAATCGAGGTGGAGAAGCTCGGATGCGTCTTCACCGCCGGGCCCTGGATCGATGCGATCCGCCATCACATCCCGAAGGAAGAAAAGCTCTATACGTGGTGGAGCTATCGCGCCGCCGATTGGGCCGCCTCAGACCGCGGCCGCCGGCTCGATCATATCTGGGTCAGCGAAAGTCTCGGTCCGCATCTGAGCGGCATGCAGGTGCTGCGCGACGGACGCGGCTGGGAACGGCCGTCCGATCATGTGCCTGTTATCGCACATCTGGAATTGTAAACGCGCAGGCACTCACTGCATCGGGAAAGTGCCGCGCGCCATTGTCTTGTCGAGCACTTTGCCTTTTCCGTCGAGCGCTTCGATCGTCCAGACATAGTGATGCACAGAACCGCTTGGCGGGCAGGGGCCGATGTAGGTGATGGCGCCTTGCGGTACCTTCGGTCCTTCATAAACGATCGTACTGCCGCCATGCTCGAAATGCGGCGCATCATTATCATGCAGGACAAAGCGTAGATTCTGCGTATCCCGCGGTACATCTTTCAGCGTGAAAGCCGGCGAAACTTTTTCGCAAGGTGCGATGCCGGCCCAGGTGAAGGCGGCGCTCATCGCCAGCGCCGTCTGTGGCACGAGACCCATGGCTAAAGCGGAACAAGCGATCAGGCCGAGCTGCACACGCCGTCTTGCCATCGCTGCCTCCTTAGAACGTTTGCGTAGAGCATGCTTTCTTGCGAAAACCGCGCAGGCTTTCGCCGCATGCTCTATTTCGAGCCATCCTGTGCGATGCCGTCGAGCTCGCGCAAAAACTGCACGAGTCTGTCCGATATAACGCGCTTCAGCCGTTCCGCGCTCCTTGGAAAATCATTCATCACGCTTAAAAAATGCAGCCGGGAAATCTTCAACAGGCTGCATTGTTCCCGCGCCGTCGCAGTGACCGGCCGGCGCGTCTTGGTGATGAGCGCCGTATCGCCGATCAGCGTCGGCGGCCGGACGATCTGCTCGCCCTTGCCGGGTTCGATCTCAAGCTGGATTGAACCGAACACGAGAAGGTAGCCGGCATCGGACGCATCGTCGCGACGGAACAGGACTTCGCCTTTGCGCAGCATAACCGTCTCGGCTCCGGCCGCGAGCTCGCGCAAGGCGTCGGCCTCGAGGGCGGCGAACGTCGGATTACGGGAGAGATGCCGAATATCGGCTTCGAGCGCCATGCCTTTCCTTTCGGCGGGGACCGCCGGAAGCGAGAATCAAGGCACGAGTTTATAGCCGCCGGCTTCGGTGATCAAAAGCTGCGATTTAGCTGGGTCGCGCTCGATTTTCTGGCGCAGGCGGTAGATGTGAGTCTCCAGCGTATGGGTGGTGACGTTGGAATTATAGCCCCAGACCTCGCGCAGCAGCACATCGCGGGTCACGACCGACTGGCCGGCGCGGTAGAGGAAGCGCAGGATCGCCGTTTCCTTCTCGGTGAGACGCAGCTTGCCGCCCTTTTCATTGATGAGATGTTTCGAGCCCGGCTGGAAGGTAAAGGGGCCGATGCGGAACATCGCGTCGTCGCTCGCTTCGTGCTGACGCAGATGCACGCGCATGCGGGCGAGCAGGACCGAGAAATGGAAGGGCTTGGTCACGTAATCATTAGCGCCGGATTCGAGACCGTCGATCGTATCGGCTTCCGAATTATGGCCGGTCAGCATGATGATCGGATTCTTGAAGCCGTCGCGGCGCAGCAGCTTCACGGCCTCGCGCCCGTCCATGTCGGGCAGACCGACATCCATGATGACGAGATCCGGCGATTCATCGCGCGCCAGATCGAGGGCCGCGCCAGCCGTCGGCGCATGCAATGTCGCGAATTCCGGGTGAAGGGTGAGTTGCTCACAGAGCGCGCCACGCAGATCGTCATCATCATCGGCGATCAGGATCTTGCGGACTTGCATTATCTATCATCCTTGCGAATGGCTGCGCCTATGCTAAGGCGCGCCGAAGTCATAAGAACCAGGCTCTTTCTTCAGCAAGTCGCATCAAAGTGATCAATCCGTCACCGCGATGCAAGCCAAACCGGCCTGAGTTTGCACCCGTTCACGATACTGCGATGTTCATGCCTGAACGACCAATGAAGACCACAGCTGCGATTCGAACCCGGCATCGTGTCGTTTCGAAACACGCGCCAAAAAAACTGCGCCGGCTGACCGCCACAGTGCTCCCCAAATTATCGCCTGGTGCTCCCCCGCGCGGCTGGTTTTCAGCCGGTTTCACGAGCTTTCCTTGCGCCGTCGGTGGGACCGCGATGAGCCGCCGCAAACGGGAAGGCGATCTCGCTTCGCCGGCCGGGCAGTTTCGTCTGCTCGGTGGCTTTTACCGGTCCTCAGCGCCCCCGCCTGCCGCACCTTGGACCTTGCGGAAAATCGCAGCCGCCGACGGCTGGTGCGACGATCCGCGGTCGCCCAGCTACAACCGGCCAACGCGCCTCCCAAGCCGCTACAGTTGCGAGCAATTGTGGCGCAACGACGGTCTTTACGACCTGGTGCTGATCCTCGACTATAATCTTTGGCCGCGCCGCGCCGGCCGCGGCAGCGCGATCTTTCTGCATTGCGCCCGGCCTGATTTCGCGCCGACCGCCGGCTGTATCGCGCTCAAAGCCAGCGAACTCCGCAAGCTCCTGCCGCGGCTGTCGAAGGAGTCGGTGCTCGTCATCCGTTAAACTATGCGGCGGCTATGTGGCGACGCGCATCACTCATGCAATGCGGCGGAAACTGCTGAATTGGAATCGCTGAATCGCGCCGCCGGGCGTGTGATGATCGTGGCGGCGCGTATCGACGAGAGTGAAGGCGTCGCCTAGGCAGGCGCCGATCGACGCCGCATCATGGCGCTGCGCGGGAAGCCCGCTACAGCGTTCCGGCCCATCGAGCGCGAAAGTGGCCATGATGACATGGCCGCCAGGCGCCACGGCGCGTGCAACGCGATCCGCGTAAGCGGCGCGATCAGCCGCATCGGTCAGAAAATGAAAAGCGGCACGGTCGTGCCAGAGGCCGTAAGTCTCTTTCGGCTCCCATTGCGTGACATCGGCGACAAGCCAATGCACGCGGTCCGCTTGCTTGCCGAGACGTGCTTTCGTGGCGGCCAGTGCGGGCTCGGAAATATCGAGGACGGTAAGCGCGTCGAAACCTTTGTCGTGCAGCGCATCGACAAGGCGCGATGCGCCGCCGCCAATATCGATCACTGGCGTCTGCGGCGTGATGCCGAGCGCGTCGATGAGTTCGAGAGAGGCTTTCGGCGTTTCCTGAAACCAGCTGACGTCGGTCTCTGCTTTCGTCTGATAGACGGTTTCCCAATGGCCGCGCCGATCCATGTCCCGCCTCGCTAGCGTTTGCCGAAGATGGCTGTTCCGACGCGGACATGGGTGGCGCCCAATTGAATCGCAAGTTCGAAATCGGCGCTCATGCCCATCGACAGATCCTCGATCCCATTGCGCTTGGCGATTTGATGGAGCAGGGCGAAATGCGGCGAGGCCTGCTCATTGACGGGCGGGATGCACATGAGGCCGGAAATTTCGAGCCCATGGTCCTTGCGGCAGCTCGCAATGAAAGCGTCGGCCTCTTGCGGCAGAATGCCCGCCTTCTGTGGTTCGGCACCTGTATTCACCTGCACATAGAGCTTCGGATGCTTGCCGCGCTTTTCGATCTCTTTGGCAAGTTCTTTGGCGAGCTTCGGCCGGTCGAGCGTCTCGATCACATCGAAGAAATCAACCGCCTCGCGCACCTTATTGGTCTGCAAAGGCCCGATCAAATGCAGCATTACGTCAGGATAAAGACGCTTCAGCTCCGGCCATTTGCCCAGTGCTTCCTGGACTTTGTTTTCGCCGAAGACGCGCTCGCCGGCGGCGAGCACAGGTGTGATTGCTTCCGGCCCAAAGGTCTTCGACACGCAGACGAGCGTGACCTCGCCCGCAAGGCGGCCGCAGTCCGTCGCGGCCATGGCGATTCGGCCTTTGATCTCGGCCAGCTGGGCAAGCGTTCCGCCCTCCGCCGACAAGGCTTGATCCGTGATCGACACTGACACTCCTTCGCGGTGCCTAAAGATTGACCCTCTCGACCAAATAATGCTGTATCGGCGCGATTTTCGAGAGGCCGATAAAAAGAATGGAAGCCCTGCGCTACAACGCCCGCGAAGCGGAACAAAGATGGCAAAAAGCCTGGGCGGAGGCGCAGACCTTCCGCACCCCGAATGACGATTCGCGTCCGAAGTATTATGTTCTTGAAATGTTCCCATATCCGTCCGGCCGCATCCATATGGGGCATGTCCGCAACTACGCGATGGGCGATGTCATTGCGCGCTTCATGCGCGCCAAAGGCTATAGCGTCCTGCATCCAATGGGCTGGGACGCTTTCGGCATGCCGGCGGAAAACGCCGCGATGCAGAACAAGACACATCCGGCCGCCTGGACCTATGCCAATATCGCGACCATGCGCGGCCAGCTCCAATCGATGGGCCTGTCGCTCGATTGGTCGCGCGAGATCGCGACCTGCGACCCGGCCTATTACAAGCACCAGCAGAAGCTGTTTCTCGATTTCCTTGCGGCTGGTCTTGTCGATCGCAAAAAATCGAAAGTGAATTGGGACCCGGTCGATCACACCGTGCTCGCCAATGAGCAGGTGATCGATGGCCGCGGCTGGCGCTCGGGCGCACTGATCGAACAGCGCGAACTGACCCAATGGTTCTTGAAGATTTCGGACTTCTCCGAGGACCTTCTGGCCTCGCTCGATACGCTCGACCGCTGGCCGGAAAAAGTCCGGCTGATGCAGAAGAATTGGATCGGCCGCTCGGAGGGCCTGCTGCTGCGTTTCGAACTGGCGCCGTCGAAACTCGATGCGCGCGAAATCGAAGTCTATACGACGCGGCCGGACACGCTGTTCGGCGCGAAATTCATCGCGCTCGCGCCCGATCATCCGCTCGCGGCAGAAGCCGCCAGGCATGACAAGAAGCTCGCCGCCTTTATCGAAGAAACGCGGCATCATTCGACCTCGGCCGCGGCGATCGAGACGATGGAAAAGCGCGGCTATGATACCGGGCTCAAGGTCCGCCATCCTTACGATTCGCATTGGCTGCTGCCGGTCTATGTCGCCAATTTCGTCCTAATGGACTACGGCACGGGCGCCATCTTCGGCTGCCCGGCGCACGACCAGCGCGATCTCGATTTCGCCAATAAATATGAACTCGGCGCGACGCCCGTCGTCTGTCCGCCCGACGTCGATCCGAAGAGCTTCGTCATCACCGACACCGCCTATGACGACGACGGCGTTCTCATCAATTCGCGCTTCCTGAACGGTCTGCCGATTGCGCAAGCCAAGGAGGAAGTCGCGACGCAGCTCGAAACGATCCTCATCGACGGCCGGCCGCAGGCAAAGCGCCAGGTCAATTTCCGTCTGCGCGATTGGGGTATTTCACGGCAGCGTTACTGGGGCTGCCCGATCCCGATCATCCATTGCGAAAGCTGCGGCGTCGTGCCGGTGCCGGAGCGCGACCTCCCCGTCACCCTGCCCGACGATGTATCATTCGACGCGCCCGGCAATCCGCTCGATCGGCATCCGACATTCAAACATGTCACCTGCCCAAGCTGCGGCGGTCCCGCGCGACGCGAGACGGATACGATGGACACATTCGTCGATTCGTCCTGGTATTTTCTACGCTTTACCGATCCCTGGGACAGCGCCGAGCCGACCGATCCGAAAGCGCTGAAGCGCTGGCTGCCGGTCGACCAATATATTGGCGGCATCGAACATGCGATTTTGCATCTGCTCTATTCGCGCTTTTTCACCCGCGCCATGCGGGAGACCGGCCACGCCGATGAACTGAAAGAGCCCTTCGCCGGCCTCTTCACCCAGGGCATGGTCGTGCATGAGACCTATCGCGATACGGATGGCCAGTGGGTGTCGCCGTCCGATATCGAGATCCGAACCACGACGTCCGAAGACGCCTATCCGGCGAACGCTCCCGCGAACGCCGCGAAATCGATCCGCCGCGCCTATCGCCGCGATACGGGCGAAGAGATTGCGATCGGCCCGATCGAGAAAATGTCAAAGTCGAAACGCAACACGGTCGACCCTGACGAGATCATCGGCTCCTACGGCGCCGACACCGCGCGTTGGTTCATGTTGTCCGATTCGCCGCCCGACAAGGATGTGATCTGGACGGAGGAAGGCGTGCGCGGCGCGGCCCGATTCGTTCAACGCGTCTTCCGCCTCTCCGGCGAATTGGCAGTGCTGGCGGCGCCTATTGACGCGGCTAAGCCGGAATTCTCTGCGCCAGCGCTCGAAGTCCGCAAGGCGGCCCATGCAGCGCTCATCAAGGCCGAGGAGGACATTACCCGCCTGCGGTTCAACAGCGCCATCGCTGATGTCTATGATTTGACAAATAAATTGTCGGCCGCGATCGGCGCCATCGAGACGCCGGAGATCAGCCCCGACCTCGCCTATGCCTTCCGCGAGGCGGCGGACATATTCGTGCGGCTTTTCGCGCCGATGATGCCGCACCTCGCCGAAGAGTGTTGGGCGCGCCTCGGTCACCAAACTTTGGTGGCGGAAACCGCCTGGCCCATTGCGGAGAAAAGCCTCATCGTCGAAGATACGATGGAGCTGCCGGTGCAGGTCAACGGCAAGAAGCGCGCGGATCTCTCCATCGCGCGCACGGCGGACACGGCCACGATCGAGGGGGCCGTTCTGGCGCTCGACGCGGTTCAGCGGGCGCTCGACGGCAAGCCGGTGAAGAAGGTCATCATCGTTCCGCAGAGGATCGTCAATGTGGTGGCATGAGCGGATCAGCATGAGCAGGCTGCGGGGCCTCGTGACCCTGTTGCCGCTGCTTTTGCTCACGGGTTGCCTGCATCCGCTTTATGCGGGCGGCGAGTACGGTCAGACCGCCGCCGATCTGCGCGCTGTCGAGATCGTGCCGATCGGCCAACGGCTCGGCCATTATCTCGAAACCGAATTGGTCTTCCAATTCAACGGAACGGGCGCCCATGTGACGCCGCACTACAAGCTCGTCGTCACGCCTTCCGAGGGCAATAGCACGCCGCTCGTCGATACGGTCACCGGCATTGCGACGGCGTCGACGGTCACGACTGCGGCCGACTATGTGCTCACTTCGCTCGAAACCGGGAAGATCGTGGCGCATGGCAAGGTCTTCACCGCCGCGACCTACGACCGGACGAGCCAGAGATTTTCCGACATGCGCGCCGCCCGCGACGCCGAACAACGCGATGCGCGGGTCCTCGCCGATCAGATCCGCACACAAGTCGCCGCCGCCCTCACCTCGCGATCCTGACGGACAGACGGCGGATCGATGGTTGCCGTCAAAAATGCCGAGGCGGACCGGTTCATCAAAAAGCCGCCGCCAAACACCTTCCTGTTTCTGGTCTGCGGCACCGACTCGGGCCTCATCAGCGAGCGCGCCCGGGCGCTCGTCAATCAAGCCATCGACGATCCGAAAGATCCGTTTCAGTTTCTCCAAATCAGTGGCGACGACCTTGCCGCCGACCCGCTGCGTTTGGCCGATGAAGCCAACACGATCCCGCTCTTCGGCAGCCGCCGTGCGATCTTCATCGAGGCGCAGGGCAAGTCTTTCGTCGCGGCGATCGAACCTCTGATCCAAGCGCCGCCGTCCGATTGCACCATTGTCATCGAGGCCGGCAATCTGAAGCGCGATGCGCCGCTGCGACGGCTTTGTGAGAAAGAGCCGCGCGCCGCCGTCGTCGAATGCTATCCCGACACGGCGAAGGACATTGCCAATCTCATTGAAACCGAGCTCGCCGCCGAAAAACTGTCGATTGATCCGGAAGCCAAGGCGCTGCTCGTCTCGCTGCTCGGCCAGGACCGGCTGTCGACGCGCGGCGAGATCGGCAAGCTCACGCTATATGCGCGGGGCCGAGGCGAAGTGACGATCGAGGATGTCGAAGCGATCGTCGCCGATGCCTCAGCACTGGCGCTCGACAAGGCGGTCGACGGCGCCTTCGAAGGTGACTTCTCTGCCATCGAAGAGACCGCCAAACGGGTGTTTGCCGAAGGCGGCGACTACAATCTTCTGCTTGGCGCCGCGCTGCGCCATGCAACGCTTCTGCATCGCATGCGGCTCGACGCGGAATCCGGTCGGACACAAGCGGCACCCGGATTCGGCGGTGGCTTCCGCCGCAATGCGACGCTCGACCGGCATGTGCGCGCCTGGACGTCGCAAAAGCTGGCGCGCGCCATATTGATTCTGAGTCAGGCGATCGGCAAAGCGCGGCGCGAACCGGCGCTTTCGGAAATGATTACGGTCCGTGCGCTGTGGTCGGTGGCGCTGACGGCACGCAACAAGGGCAGCTGATCGCCTTAGTTGTGCAGCATTTGTGCGCAACATGGATGCAGCAAAAACACGCTTGGCATTGCGGGATAAGGAAGCGTTAACGTTTCAGTTTCGCGCAGACCGCATCGAGCTGTTCGAGCGTCTTATAGCGAATGCGCAATTCGCCCTCTTCGCCATGTGCGGTAATGCTGACGCTCAAACCCAGAATCTCGCTCAGCGATTTTTCGAGCGCGCGCGTATCGGCATCCTTCGATGCAGCTTCTTGCGGCGCCGATTTCTTGGCCGTGCGTTCGGCCGATTTCTGCGCCAGCTTTTCAACCTCGCGCACCGACAGACCTTGCGCGACGATGCGATCGGCAATCACGTCGGCATCGGCAATCGTCAGCAGCGCGCGCGCATGACCGGCGGAAATCTGGCCCTGCGCCAAAAGATGTTTGGTCCGCTCCGGCAGCTTCAGAAGACGCAGCATGTTGGCGACATGGCTGCGGCTTTTGCCGATGATCTTCGCCAGTTCCTGCTGCGAATAGCCGAAATCATTTTCGAGCTGCAGATAGCCTTGCGCTTCTTCAAGCGGATTGAGATCGGCGCGCTGCACGTTCTCGATGATCGCGAGTTCGAGCGCTTGGCGATCGTCAGCCTCGACCGCAATGATTGGCACTTCATGCAGACCGGCCTTTTGCGCAGCGCGCCAGCGGCGTTCGCCGGCAATGATCTCGTAAAGATCGGCAACACCCGGAACGGTGCGCGCGAGGATCGGCTGAATGATACCCTTCTCGGCGATCGAATTGGTCAGATCTTCGAGTTCGGCATCATTGAACGTCTTGCGCGGATTGCGCGGATTGGGCCGCAGAAATTCGATCGGCACTTTCTTCTGACCCCGCGCGCGCGTGATCGCCGCCGACTCATCGCCCGAGTCGCCGATCAAAGCCGCAAGGCCACGGCCTAGACGAGGCCGCATATCTTCTGCCGATTTTGCCATCGATGATCGCCCATTTAAGTTTCAGGCTGCGGTCAGCTGACGCTCGCGCTGGATGATTTCCGACGCGAGCTTCAGATAGGCCTGACTGCCGCTGCATTTGAGATCGTAGAGAAGCACTGGCTTGCCGTGCGACGGCGCTTCGGAAATGCGCACATTGCGCGGAATGACAGTCTGATAGACCTTCTCGCCCATGAAGCCGCGGACATCGGCGACGACTTGCGCCGCGAGATTGTTGCGCGGATCGTACATCGTCAGAACAATGCCATGGATCGACAGATCGGGATTGAGCGTGCGCTTCACCTGATCCACCGTCGACAGGAGCTGCGACAGACCCTCGAGCGCGAAGAACTCGCATTGCAAGGGCACGAGCACGGCATCGCAGGCGGCAAGCGCATTGATCGTCAGAAGATTGAGCGACGGCGGGCAATCGACGAGCACATAAGAGAACTGCATCTTTTCCGGCAGTGTCTCCAGATCGTCGGTCAGCTGCTTGATGGCCTTCTTCAGGCGATAGGCGCGATCAGCCTCTCCGGCGATTTCAAGTTCAATGCCCAGAAGATCGAGTGTCGACGGCGCGAGGCAAAGCCGCGGCACGGACGTCTCTTTGATCGAAGCCTTCAGCGGCTCTTCGCCCATCAGGACCTCATAAGTCGAAATGCCGCGGTTGCGCCTGTCGATGCCGAGGCCGGTCGAGGCGTTGCCTTGCGGATCGAGATCGATGATGAGCACGCGTTCGCCGATCGCGGCCAAAGCAGTGCCGAGATTGATCGCGGTCGTCGTCTTGCCCACCCCGCCTTTCTGATTGGCGAGGACGAGAACCCGAAGGTTAGAAGACAGGGACACGGCGAATACTCCTGGAACCGGCTTACTATGCTGAAATATTTAGAGTTTCTGCCTTACCAAAAGCAATTGGCCGCTGGCGTCGGTGTTGCTACGAATCACGCTCAGCTCATATTTGTCAAAATAGTCGAGTGCGCGCGCGTGGGTCAATTCATCCTCAAAGTGTTCTCCCTTGAGAAAGGCCCCTATTGCACCGTTTTCGAGAAGATCGCGGCTGTAGGCGAGAAGCCGGGGGAGCGGCGCCAGCGCCCGGGCGCTCACCGCTTGGATCTTATCAGTGAGAGTTGGGAGAACATCCTCGATCCGGCCCTGATGTACGACCGCGGCGGCGTGTGTTTCACGTGAAACTTCGCGCAGGAAGGCGCATTTGCGGCTATCCGATTCGATCAGATGGATTTTGGCACCGGGCGTGTCGGCAAGACGGACGGCCGTAACGAGGCCGGGAAAGCCGGCGCCGGATCCCAAGTCGGCCCAGATCCGCGCTTCGGGCAGCGCCGCCTGAACCTGAAGACTATCGGCGAAGTGCCGGGTCCAAACCCGCGGCAATGTCGAAGCCGAGACGAGATTGATCGACTTCTGCCATTTATCGAGTAGCTGGGCGTAGACATCAAAGCGCGCTGCGATCGCCGGCGCGAGCGGAAAAAGCTTGAGGGCCGCCGCCCGATCGGTAGCGCCCTCCTCCTGTGCGGTTTTCGGCTTGGCCATCAGCTCAGCCAACGCCCTTTGCGGCTTCTTTGTGCTTGCGGATCTGCGCGGCCAGAAGAGTCAGCGCCGCCGGCGTGACGCCCTCGATCCGGCCGGCCTGTCCAAGCGTCTGCGGCCGCACATCGGCGAGCCGGACGCGGACTTCGTTGGAGAGACCCCGCAGCACTGCATAGTCGAGCGTCGCCGGGATCGCCATCGCTTCGTCACGCCGGAAGGCTTCGATATCGGCCGCCTGGCGAGCGAGATAGACGGCATATTTCGCATCGATTTCGACCTGCCGGGCAGTCGCAGAATCGACCGCGCCAAGCTCTGGCCAGATGCGGCCGAGGTCAGCAAAGGTTACATCTGGAAAGCTCAGGAGGTCGAAACCGGAGCG
The DNA here is from genome assembly GCA_964644615.1 of uncultured Methylovirgula sp. GTDB lineage: Bacteria > Pseudomonadota > Alphaproteobacteria > Rhizobiales > Beijerinckiaceae > Methylovirgula. The sequence goes on from CAZXXA010000005.1 coordinate 127,307, forward strand.
GCGCACGCCATCAAGATTGATCTTCAGCCCATGCCGCTGCGCCTCGTTGGGACTGAGGCTGACGCTTTCGAGCGCGCGGCGCGCCGAAGCCAAAGCCGCCGCCTTTTCGCGGAAAGCCGCGTGCCGTTCGGCTCCGATACAGCCCGCCGCGATCCCCCTTCCCGTCAGGCGCTGGTCAGCATTGTCGGCGCGCAGCGTCAGCCGGTATTCGGCGCGCGAGGTGAACATACGATACGGCTCCGTGACACCGCGCGTCACGAGATCATCGACCATCACGCCAAGATAGGCTTCAGAGCGATCGAAGACGATCGGCGCCGAATGGCCGGAAACGGCAGCAGCATTCAGCCCGGCAAGCAGGCCCTGGGCGCCCGCCTCCTCATAGCCTGTCGTGCCGTTGATTTGGCCGGCGAGGAAAAGGCGGGCGAGTTGCTTCGCCTCCAGCGTCGGCTTGAGGCCGCGCGGATCGATGAAGTCATATTCGATCGCATAACCCGGCCGCAGCATCTCGACCTTTTCGAGCCCTGGAATGCTGCGCAGGAAGCGGAGCTGCACATCGGCCGGCAGCGCCATGGAGATGCCGTTCGGATAGACTGTCGGTACATCGAGCCCTTCCGGCTCAAGGAAAATCTGATGCGCATCGCGGTCGGCGAAGCGCTGCACCTTGTCCTCGATCGAGGGGCAATAGCGCGGGCCCCGGCCGGAGATGGCGCCGGAATAAACGGGCGAATCCTTCAAATGCGCTCGGATGATCTCGTGGCCTTCTTCCGTCGTCTTGGTGATGTGGCAATCCACCTGCGGCCGCGTGATCGCAGCCGTCAGAGTCGAAAAAGGTTCGGGCTCGGCATCGCCGGGCTGGCGTTCGAGCGACGCCCAATCGATCGTCGCCGCATCGAGGCGCGGCGGCGTGCCGGTCTTGAGGCGGCCAAGCTCGAAACCGGCCGAAAGCAGGCTTTCCGACAGACGAATCGCTGGCTTCTCATTGACACGCCCAGCCGGGATCCGCTCCTGGCCGATATGGATCATGCCGCGCAGAAAAGTGCCGGTCGTGAGAACGATGGCGCCACAGACGAAAACACGGCCGTCGGCGAGGGCGAGACCAGTGATCCGCCGATCGACAATCTGCAGCTCGGCCGCCTCGCCTTCGACAACCCTCAGACTGGGGACGGCGGCGATCGCACGCTGCATGGCGGCTAGATAGAGCTTGCGATCCATCTGGGCGCGCGGTCCGCGCACAGCCGGACCCTTGGCCCGGTTGAGAACGCGGAACTGAATGCCGGCCTCATCGGCGACGCGTCCCATCAGCCCGTCGAGCGCATCGATCTCGCGGACGAGATGCCCCTTGCCCAGGCCGCCGATCGCCGGGTTGCAGGACATGGTGCCGACCGAGGCAAAGGACAAGGTGACGAGCGCCGTCCGCGCGCCCATGCGCGCCGCCGCAGCCGCGGCCTCGCAGCCAGCATGGCCGCCGCCCACGACGATGACGTCGAATGCTTCGTTGGTCGTCATGTTTCCGAATCCGAATGCCGGCGATGTGAAACTTTTTAGCGGTCACGCCGCATCAGTGTTTCACGTGAAACAATATCATTTGCCGATGCAGAAGCGGGCGAAGATCTCGCCTAAGACATCTTCGACATCGACTCGTCCAATCAGACTTTCAAGTGCTCTGATTGCATAGCGTAAATCTTCCGCCAAGAGCTCAGGTGCGATGGTCGCGTCTGCGCATGTGCGATCCAGCGCCTCTACCGCTTTGTTCAGAGCACGGCGATGCCGCTCATTAGTGAGCAGTGCCCCCTCGCCGCCCGCCGTCGCGTCGCGAACGAAATCCGTCAGCCGCCCGATCAGCGTATCCATATTCGCGCCGGTCGCAGCGCTGATCGCCAAAGTCCCAGGCAGCACACGGCTGTGATTGCCGAGATCGCTTTTCGTTGCGACCTGCCAGACCGTGCCGGGCGTCGAAATCGTCAGCGGCGCATCGATCTCGGACAGCCAGAGGACGAGATCGGCGGCGGCAGCTTTGGCACGGGTTCGCGCCATGCCCATTGCTTCGATCTTATCTTGCGCCTCATGGAGGCCGGCCGTGTCGATCAAGGTCGCCGGCAGGCCGCCGAGGTCGAGATGGACTTCGATCGCATCGCGAGTCGTGCCCGGAATATCCGAGACGATGGCCACGTCGCGCCGCGCTAATGTATTGATAAGAGTCGATTTTCCGGCATTCGGTGGGCCTGCGACGACAATCGTGACGCCATCGCGCAGACGTTCGCCGGCGGGTGCCGCCGCCATCTCCGCCTGCATTTGCGCCCGGAGCTTTTTGACGAGCTGCGAAACCTGCGGCTTGGCGCTGGCCGCGACGTCGCCTTCGTCGGCAAAGTCGATCTCGGCCTCGATCAGCGCCGCGGCTTCGATTAGTCCTTTCCGCCAGACGTCGGCCTTGGCGCCGAGCTGACCTTCTGCCTGCCGCAGAGCCTGGCGCCGCTGCGCCTCTGTCTCGGCCTCGACGAGATCAGCGAGACCTTCGACCGAGGTCAGGTCGAGTTTGCCATTCTCGAACGCGCGGCGGGCGAACTCGCCTGGTTCAGCCAGCCGCGTGCCGGGAATCTGGGCGAAGGCCCGCAGCATCGCGGCAATGATCGCCGGGCCGCCGTGGCTATGGAATTCGCCGCAGTCCTCGCCGGTTTCGCTTTTGGGACCCGGAAAGAAAAGCGCAAGACCGCGATCGATCAGCTCACCCGAAACCGGATTTTTGAACTTGGCCAGAACTGCGTGACGCGGCTCGGGGACGCGTCCGATGATCCGCATAAAGATTTCGCGCACCTGCGGGCCGGAGACGCGCAGCACCGCGAGCGCGGCACGACCGCGTCCGGACGACAGCGCAAAGATCGTCTCATTTGTCATCTTAGCGTAGAACTCACAGCCGATATGCCCAATTAGTCCTCCGACGCCTGTCTTTCCGGAACCCGTTCATGTCATCAAACGAACTCGGCCGCGCCGCGAGTCCCTATCTCTTGCAGCATGCGGACAATCCCGTCCATTGGCGGATGTGGGGTGACGCCGCGCTCAAGGAAGCGCAGGCGCAAAATAAGCCGATCCTTCTCTCCGTCGGCTATGCCGCCTGCCATTGGTGCCATGTCATGGCGCATGAGAGTTTCGAAGACGCCGCGACGGCCGCGGTGATGAACGAGCTCTTCGTGAACATCAAAGTCGATCGCGAGGAGCGGCCCGACATCGATCATATCTATATGTCGGCGCTGCACACATTCGGCGAGCGCGGCGGCTGGCCGATGACGATGTTTCTGACGCCGACCGGCGAGCCCTTCTGGGGCGGCACTTATTTTCCGAAGACCGAGCACTACGGCCGCCCGGCTTTCACGACGGTGTTGCGTGCTGTCGCCGAAGCCTTTCGCGCGCAGCCGGATCGCATCGCGCACAACACCAAGATCGTGCGCGAGTCGCTCGGCAAGGAAGCGCGCCAAGAAAGCGGCGCACTCACCGCCGATCTTCTCGACGGACTCGCACCGCAGATCGGCAATTTCGTCGACACATTGCATGGCGGTTTGCGTGGCGCGCCGAAATTCCCCAACACGCCGATCTTCGAACTGCTCTGGCGCGCCGGCGCGCGGCTCTGCAACACGCCATATCGCGATTACGTGCGGCTGACACTCACCCGCATGTCGCAAGGGGGCATCTACGATCATCTCGGCGGCGGCTTCGCGCGCTACTCGGTCGACGAGCGTTGGCTCGTGCCGCATTTCGAGAAAATGCTCTACGACAATGCGCAGCTCCTCGAAATGCTGGCGCTGTGTCATCGCGAATTCGGCGATGCGCTGATGAAGACGCGCGCGGCCGAAATCGTCGCCTGGCTTCAGCGCGAAATGACGACGGCGAACGGCGCCTTTTGCGCGAGCCTCGATGCCGACTCGGAAGGCGAAGAAGGCAAGTTCTATGTCTGGACGTGGGACGAACTCGTCAGCCTGCTCGGTGAAGCCGATGCGATCTTCTTCGGCCAATTCTACGGCGCTTCGCGCCACGGCAATTGGTCGGAAGGACCGTATGGCGAACAGGTGAATGTTCTCAATCAGCTTGAAGCCGTGCCGCCCTCACCGGAGGAAGCCGCCCGTCTCGCGCCCATCAAACAGAAGCTCTTCGACGTCCGCGACAAGCGCGTGCATCCCGGCCTCGACGACAAGGTGATGGCCGATTGGAACGGGCTGATGATCAGCGCGCTCGTCAATGCCGGCACGGCGCTTTCGGAACCGTCCTGGATCAGCCTCGGGGCACGCGCCTATCAAATTATCATCGATCTTCTGCTTTACGAAAACGCTGCGGGCCAGAAGCGACTCGCGCATAGCACGCGCGCCGGCGTCGTCGTGAAGCCCGGCTTCGCCCTCGATCATGCCGCAATGTTCCGCGCCGCACTCGCGCTGCATGAAGCACGTCATATGGCCGGTGCCGAATTGCCGGCGCGCGATTATCTTGCCGATGCGATCGGTTTTGCCGAAGCGCTGCGTGACGATTACCGCGATCCCGCGTCAGGGTTGATCGCCATGTCGGCGCAGGGCGCGAGCGATGTCATTTTGCGGCTCGCACCGACGACCGATGATGCGATTCCGAATGCGCATCCGGTCTATCTCGAAAGCCTGATCCGCCTCGCGGGACTGACGGGCGATCTGAAATGGCAGGCACTCGCCGATGATCTCTTTGCGACACTCGCACCGATCGTGCGGGCCAATTTCGTCGGCCATGCCGGTGTCATGAATGCCCTCGACCTGCGTCTCTATGGCGTCGAGATCGTCACCGCCGGCGACGAACGCCAAGGCCTTTACGAAGCGGCGCTCGCCATTCCGTTCGATCATCGCATCGTCTTGGATATCGATCGGTCCGAGGCATTGCCGGCGAATCATCCAGCTGCGGCGCAAGCTAGATCAGCGGGTAAGGCGGCAGCTTTTGCCTGCTCGGCCGGAACCTGTTCGCTGCCGGTCAACGACCCCGCCGCTCTGGCGGCACTTGTCGCCGAGCGCAGCAAAATAAAGGCATGACGAGATAAGCTTTATCTTAAGTGATTCTCGTTAAGCACATTCATGGAATCCTCCCAGCCTCTGGCATCTTCCATGAAAATCAGCATCGGACAGAAACTAGGCGCCGTCCTCATCTTGCTTGCCGCGGTCGCGGCCGGCGTCTGCGCCTTTGCCTTTTATCAATCCTGGACCGAAGACAACCGCTCCAGCCGGACCGAAGCGACCTGGGATCTGGCTCTGCAAGCGGGACTGCTGACGGACGCTATCGAGCATGTCGTCGTGGTGGCGGATTCCGTCTTCACCTCCGACGACAAGGAAGCGGTGAAAACCCAACTTGTCACGCTCGAGCAAGCCTTGGGCGAAGCGCACACTGCGGCCGACAGCTTTTTCGCGCATGCGGGTTCCGCACTGTCCAACGAGCACAAGACTCTGCTGTCGCTGAAGATCAAAGAATTCCTCGCCTATCAGACCGACACCGCACAATTGGGCCTAACGATTTCGCCGCGCGCCGCACTGATCCAAGCGCGCGATGAGGCCACGGTCCGCAACCGCGAAATGATGCTCAAGGACATCAAGGCTTTCACCCAGTCGCTGCTGGCGAAACTGGCCACCGAACGCGAGGACGTCGCCATCTCGCGTGAACATGCGCGCATTCTCTTCATCGTGCTGCCGGTGATCGCAATTCTGATCGGCGTTCTGACCTCGATCTATATCGCGCGCACGCATATCCAGCGCCCGCTCGCCCGCCTCATCGCAAGCACCAAAGCGCTTGCCGATGCGAATCTCGATGCGGACATTCCGCATATCGACCAAGAGGACGAGATCGGCCAACTCGCCCGCTCCATTCACGCGTTCAAACTCGCGACGATCGAAAATCAGCGGCTTGAAAGGGAAAGCGCGCAGCAGCGCGATCTCGCGGAAAATCTGCGCAGCCGCGGCGAGACCGAGCGTGCCTCGGTTGCTGCGCGACAGGCGCAGGTCGTCAGCGCCACCGCTGTCGCGCTCGAAAAACTTTACGCCGGCGATTTCACCTTCCGCATCGGCGAGGCCTTCGCGCCGGAATATGAAAAACTGCGGATCGACTTCAATGCCGCCACCGACCAACTGCAAAAAATGCTGGTCCACATTTCCGTTAATGCGCAGACGATCCTCGGCAAGACGGATGATTCGATGAATGCGGCGCGTCATCTCGCGCAGCGGACCGAACGCCAAGCCGCGAGCCTCGAAGAGACCTCTGCTTCGCTCGGTCAGATGTCGGAGACATTGCGCGACGGCGCGCAAAGAACGGCCAATGCGCGCGAGGCGGTCTTCCGCGCCAAAACCCATGCGGAGGATTGCGGCCAGATCGCGCGTCAGGCGCTTTCCGCGATGAATGAGATCGAGACCTCGTCGAAACAGATCACGCAGATCGTCAGCGTCATCGATCAGATCGCGCTGCAGACCAATCTGCTCGCGCTCAATGCCGGCGTCGAAGCGGCGCGCTCGGGCGACGCCGGCAAGGGCTTCGCGGTGATCGCGCAGGAAGTCCGCGCGCTGGCACAGCACTCTGCACAGGCGGCGAAAGAGATCAACGGCCTTATCAACGTCTCGCGCACGCAGGTCGATCAAGGCGTCGAACTCGTCGCGCGCACCAGCGAAGGCTTGACGCAGATCGCCGATCAGACGGCAGAAGCCGGCAATCTCGTCGCAAAGATTGCAGAGAACGCGCAGGACCAGGCGAACGGGCTCAACCACATCAGCACGGCGGTGGGCCAGATCGATCAGTTCACCCAGCAGAACGCGGCGATGGTCGAAGAATCGACCGCCGCGAATGAAGCGCTGGCCGACGAGACGCGTGATCTCGTGAAGCTCATCTCACGGTTCAAACTGAGTGACGGGACCCGACGCAGGGCGGCCTAAACGCGTCATGGCCGGGCTTGACCCGGCCATCCAAGCACCCCCGACGGGGCATCGGGTCTGGATGCGCGGATCAAGTCCACGCATGACCGTCCGGGGCGTTTGCTAAGCATCCGCTTCATCCGAAAAGTCTGCAACTTTTCGGGCGGATGCTTTTACGTATTCATCGACTCGAAGAAGGTCGCATTGCCCTTCGGCGTTTCACGCAGCTTGTTGAGCAGGAACTCGATGCCATCGACCGTGCCCATCGGGTTCAAGATACGGCGCAGGACATACATCTTCTTGAGGATGTCTGGCGGGACGAGCAGCTCTTCCTTGCGGGTGCCGGAACGGGTGATGTCGATCGACGGGAAGACGCGCTTGTCGGCGACCTTGCGATCGAGAATGATTTCCGAATTGCCGGTGCCCTTGAACTCTTCGAAAATGACTTCGTCCATGCGTGAGCCGGTATCGATCAGCGCTGTCGCGATGATCGTCAACGAACCGCCCTCTTCGATATTGCGGGCAGCGCCGAAAAAGCGCTTCGGCCGCTGCAAGGCATTGGCATCGACACCGCCGGTCAGCACCTTACCGGATGACGGCACGACTGTATT
>CAZXXA010000006.1:0-129064 GCA_964644615.1 uncultured Methylovirgula sp.
CAAAACCAAGCCGACGCAGCATTCGGTAAAGGAGCTGCGTTCGATTGGCATTCAGCCGAACATTCTGCTCTGCCGCACCGATCGCGAGATCAGCCGCGATGAGCGCCGTAAGATCGGGCTTTTCTGCAATGTGCGCGAAAGCGCGGTGATCGAGGCGCGCGACGTCGGCTCGATCTACGATGTGCCGCGCGCCTATCATACCGCTGGCCTCGACCAGGAAGTGCTCGCCGCCTTCGGCATCGAGCCGGCGCCGAAACCTGACATGAGCCGCTGGAATGCGGTGACCGATCGCGTCCACAATGCGGACGGCGAGGTCACTATCGCGGTCGTCGGCAAATATACGGAACTCAAGGACGCTTATAAATCGCTGATCGAAGCTCTGGCGCATGGCGGCATGGCCAATCGCGTCAAGGTCAAGCTCGATTGGATCGAGGCGGAGGTCTTCGAGGACCACGATCCGGCGCCGCGGCTTGAGCATGTCGACGGCATATTGGTGCCAGGCGGCTTCGGCCAACGCGGCACGGAGGGGAAGATTCTCGCAGCGCGCTTCGCCCGCGAACGCAAAGTGCCGTATTTCGGCATCTGCTTCGGCATGCAGATGGCGGTGATCGAGGCGACGCGTTCGCTGGCCGGCGTCAAGCAGGCCAATTCCACCGAATTCGGTCCGACCGACGCGCCGGTCGTTGGCCTGATGACGGAATGGATGCGCGGCAATGAATTGCAGATCCGCGCGGAAGAGGGCGATCTCGGCGGCACGATGCGGCTTGGCGCCTATCCGGCGCATCTGCGGCCAGGTTCCAAGATTGCCAAAATCTATGGCGTGACGGAGATTTCCGAGCGCCACCGCCACCGCTACGAAGTGAATATGCACTACCGCGAAATGCTCGAGGAAAAGGGCATGATCTTCGCGGGCTTATCGCCGGACGGGCTTCTGCCCGAGACGATCGAGATGGCAGACCATCCCTGGTTCATCGGCGTGCAATATCACCCCGAGCTGAAATCGCGGCCCTTCGAGCCGCATCCGCTCTTTGCGAGCTTCATTGCGGCGGCGATCGATCAGAGCCGGCTGGTATGACAAAGGGCGCCTGTGGCGCCCTTTTTATTTGAGGCTCCGATCGTTTCTGGTCGATTGGCGATTACCACTCCTTGCGCTGTCGGCCGCGAACCTGCGCTCTAAATGGCGGCGTTGGCCGAAAGGAGAAAGTCGGCTTTAGAGCTTTTGGAACGTCAAACCGGACCCTGCTCACGGCAGGATTTGGCTAAGGACACGCCCTATAGAACCGAAGTTGTCGGAACCTGGAACCGAAGTTGTCGGAACTTAATTGAGGCATCAGAGGGGCCGCTAGGAGGCACCTATGCCGTCGCCTGGAAAAAACAATGACGAGCTCGAGGCCGAGCGGTCTGAAATCACGAATCTTTCCGAGCGTTCGAATGGTGAGAAAAACCAGACCGAACATCCGGCAGATTCCGGGGCAAAAGCTCCAACTCGACTTTGGACATGGACCGAAAGTTGTCGGCCAGTTATCGAGAAGTGTGACGTCTGGACTGCGATTTTAAAAATACCGCAGTGAGAGTTCGATACCGCCGCGGGAATGCCAGGCCGCTAGCCATTAATGCTTCTCATTGATCCGATGAGCTCACAGCGGGGAGATGGCCGGACCTGCGCGTCAATGGCACTTGGTTAGTTGTTTACTTCTGACGGGACTCTTGGCCCGCTTTTTTGTTTGCGTCGGCTTTCTTGGCCTCGTGATGACCGATCACGCATCCGGCCGCGGCCCCGAGCTTGCCGTGTCCCGCCATGTGTCCGGCGACCCCGCCGACGATCGCACCCTTTATACACCCTTTGGCTTCGACTGCGCCTCCAGATGCGAGCGCCATGCCGGCGGAGCAAATTGCGGCGATCAGGAATTTCATGAGTGTTCTCCGACTTGCGAATTCGACAGTCAATTCGCGCGGAGTCGGCGGGTTCCCCCGTTCCGTGTCCCGAACGTCTGAGGTGAGGCGCGAAGCAGAAAGTGGTTTCCAATCGACGGCTCAGCCGAAGGTGCTCTCGTCTTGCACCCAGAATGGACAGTCAATTGTGTAGACGGGCGTTCCGCGGATGCAGCTCGACGGGCCGATCTCTGCCAATCCAAGGAAGCCGGCGAGATCATCGACCCCGAGATGTTCGACCAATGACAATTCCATCGGAGCGTCCTTCAACACATCCCCGAGCTTTTGTTTGGAGTGCTGGGAGTAACTGAAATGGGAAGACAGGTTTCCCTAGCTGCCGTGCTTTACGTGGTGGCAATGGTAGTCGTTATAGTCGGTGTAGATTTCGTGTTCTTCAGAAGCCGATTTTGGCCACGGCTGATAGTGAACATTGGCATTGTCTTGGTGTTCGCAGCTTTCTACTTCAGATTCTTCAGCCGTCCATGATGGTGCTTCCCGAAGCCGGTGTAGAGCGCAATTCTGATGCCCGTCGAACCATTGTCAATTTGATGGGCCAACGGCACTAAACGAACATTGATGAGCTTTCGAGCGCCGCGTCCGGCGCCAAAATTCAATGCGCGGCACGCCACAAACAGCCGGCCGGTTATTAAGGCACGGCTCAATCAGCCGGCCGGCGGCTTGCTGGTGCTAACCGCCAATTGCGCCTCGAAAGCCCTCTCGTAAGCAGGTCGGGCTTCGCCGCGCGCGACATAGGCGGCGAGGTTCGGAAATTCGTCCAGAATGCCCGATGATCTTAACCTGAGCAGCACCGACACCATCATCAAGTCGCCCGCGCTGAACGCGCCATCGAGCCACTCGGCATCGCCCAGGCGAGCCGAAAGCTGGTTCAGCATGTCGCGGACGCGATCCTCGACCAAAGGCAGCCGTTCCTTATTCCAAGGCTTGTCACGCTCCAGCAGCCGGGCGGTTGCGAGCTCCAAGATCGGCGGCTCACCGTATTGACCGCGGCAAACATCCATGTGATTGCCCGCGCGCGGGCGTTGGCATCGTCGGGCAGCAGGCCTGCATGGCGCTCGGCAATGTGGGACACGATCGCGCCTGTCTCGAAGAGGGCAAGATCGCCTTCCTCATAGGTCGGAATCTGACCGAACGGATGCAGCGCCAGATGCGCAGGTTCCTTCATCGCACGGAACGAAACAAGGCGAACCTCATAGGGTTGGCCCACCTCTTCAAGCGCCCAGCGAACCCGCGTGTCACGCGCCAAGCCCTTACCGCCGTCGGGTGACCGTTCGAAGGCGGTAATGGTGATGGTCATCGCGAGCCCCCTTTCTTGGCGAAATCAATTCGCCGAGAGTGAAGACGATCGCGTTTCGTGTCCAGTTTATCCGCAATCCTGTCATTGCGCCGAAGGGCCGTAAGGTCTCGTTCCGATCAGGGGACGTTCGCCTTCACAGAACCCGGATCGCCGACGTCAGGTCGGGAAGCAGCGGCCGAAGGCAAGGAGCAGTCGCGGCGGTCCTTTGATGCGAACGCGACGCATCAGCAATGCGAAGGGGAGCGCTGCCTCCTTCCGGAGGAATCGCAGCCAGGTCTCGCTGTCCGCCGTCATGCTGAGGTCGGCTTTGCCGTCGTGGCCTTCGACAACCCTCAAGCTTTTGTTGGCGATCACGACGGTCGCCTTCACCTCTTCGCGTCCGGTGAAGGTGAAATGATAGGTCGCGTTCAAATCCTTGGCGCGCCCACGCTGGAAGACGAGCGGCATGCCGTTGAGAAAGCCGCGGATCGAGGTCTGGCGCGGAAGACCGCTGGGGACGCGTTTCACCGTTTTGTGGGGAAAATGGCGCGGGACATAGGTCTCGGCGTCCGAACCTGGCGCCACATAGACCGTCTCGTGCTTGGCACGCAAGGGTTCGACGATCGCTTTATTGAAGCCGATGCGGTCAGCAAGGAAAGGCCCAATGACATCTTCGCCCGCCGGGCAGACGGAGAGACAATAAGCGGCCTTATAATTGGCGCCGAAGGAGAGGCTTTGCCACATCGAGATGGTTTCGGGATCGGACATCTTGCGGCGATAGTCTTTAGCGCTATGCGCATCGGCCACCGTCTCGACCCAATCGCCGAAGCCGCCCATGAACTCGCGATAATTGTGCGTGTAGCACGCCTGGAAATTGAAGGCCCCGTCGGGGCTGATGGCGCCGGTGGGGCAGGCCGCAACGCAGAGCTTGCAGGAGAGGCAGGGATTGTAATCGAGCGGGCCGCTATAGGCTGAAATCTCCGCGTCGATAAGAATCGTGCCGAGCAGGATGAAATTTCCGAATTTGGGATGGATGACGTTGCGGTGGATTCCCATGCGGCCGAGCCCCGCCGCGACGGCGATCGGCTTGTGCGAGACGACCCACATATTCTGAACGCCCCAGCGATCGGCCTCCATCGGAAAGCCGACCGGTGCGCCGTTGCGAGCGGCGATGCCCGCATCTTGAAGCCTCGCGACGATGTCGCGCGCCGTGTCATTGATGTGGTCGCCGCTTCGATGGAATTCGACATTGGCAACCGAGCGCGCAGGCGTGCGGATATTCTCTCGGTTCATCCGGCAGACGAAACTGATCATCGCCTTGGTTGGAGCGAAAGCCGCAAGGATTTCATTTCTCTGTGCCGCGATGTCCGGACTTCCGATCGCGACAAAGCCGACATCGTCCGCGCCGGCTTCGAGGCAGAGGTTCTTGAGCCATGCGGCATCGATGACGCTGGGTGCCTCGGGTAAGGCCCCGGCGGCGGCCCGGGCGCGCATCGTCTTCACGGTTGGATGTTCAGCGAACGTCATTGCATTGCCTATCCCCAGGATGAAATTAGGTGTATATACATATAATTTCGGTAACGAGTCAAGACAGGACGCCGATCCGTGGTGGGGCGTTTGGCAAATGGGAATTGATCTAAATAGAATCTGTATTGAGTTTAATACAGCGGCTTTTGATGCCACAATTCAAGGGATCGCTGCCACAATGGCCATATTCATCCGTAAGACTGAAATCTGAAACGACGCAAAATATTCACGCGGACGTGAAAGCTCGCCGTGAGCCACCACCGGCTTGACGTCGCGGCCAGCGGCGCGGATTGAAGGCAACCCAAAAGTGGGTGGCCCAACACACAAACGAGTGGAAGGATCAGGCGGGTTTTGGCGCAAGCGGGTGGACAGATTGTCAGCGTGGGGCAGGGCAACGCCGCGGCGGTTTTCGGCAACCATCGCCCCTTTGCGCTCATCGCCGGCCCTTGCGCGATGGAGAGCCGTGTCCATGCGCTCGAAATGGCGAGCGCGCTGAAGGAAATCGCCGACGCGCTCAATCTTGATCTCGTCTTCAAGACATCTTTCGACAAAGCAAACCGCACATCGGGCGCGAGCGCGCGCGGCCTCGGTCTGAAAGAGGCGCTACCTGTCTTCGCCGAAATCCGCGAGACGCTGCATCTGGCCGTCACCACAGACGTGCATGAGACGGCACAATGCGAGGCCGTCGCAAAAGTCGTCGATCTTCTGCAAATTCCGGCGTTTCTCTGTCGGCAGACGGATCTGCTTCTGGCGGCCGCAGTCACCGGCAAGCCGGTTAATGTCAAGAAGGGCCAGTTTCTCGCGCCATGGGACATGGCGCATGCCGTCGCGAAAATTCGTGATGCCGGTAATCCATCCGTCTTGGTCACCGAACGCGGCGCGAGCTTCGGTTACAATACGCTCGTCTCCGATCTGCGTGCGCTGCCGATCCTTGCCGAGACCACCGGCGCGCCGGTGATTTTCGATGCGACGCATAGCGTGCAGGAGCCGGGTGGTGCCGGTTCCGCGTCAGGTGGTCAGCGGCGTTTCGTGCCGGCGCTGGCGCGCGCTGCCGTTGCGGTTGGTGTTGCCGGGCTTTTCATCGAGACGCACGAAGACCCTGACCGGGCCATGTCGGACGGGCCCAATATGATCGCGCTGAAGGAGCTGCCCGGGCTTCTCGAAAAGCTCCAGGCCTATGATCGGATCACCAAGTCGGGCGCGGATTGATGAACAGCAGCAGCGGAATAGGCGTGATGTCCGGAAAACCCTGCGCATGCGAATCGTGCGAGATTTTGTCCTTGCGCTCGCGGCAGAGCGAATAGGCCGGGCTACCCGGCGGATAGCCATAGCTCTGGCACAGAGCGTCGTTTTGCGCCTGCCAGGCCGGAAAAAACGGGATCGGCGATAGATCGCCACCTTCGCCAAAGCCGCAAAGGCCGACGAAACAGCCGCCGAGAGCGCAAAGGATCGCGAGGCGTTTGCTAAGAGCGCGCATCAACATGGGCCGAGATTAACCGGCTTTTGCTACGACCGAAAGTCACCCAAGCGTGAAATCCGGGCACTGTGTCTCGGCTTTGAATTCAGTGTTTTAACGGCCGCGATAAGGAGGCACGCCCTGGTCCGGTACCCAGACCCCGTCGGGCAATGTGCCGTGTTGCCAGAAGACATCGATCGGCATGCCGCCGCGCGGGTAGAAATAGGCGGCTATGCGGAACCAGCGGGGCGCCAGGATCGCTATGAGATCCTTGCCGATCCGCACGGTACAGTCCTCGTGAAAGGCGCCGTGATTGCGGAAGGAGGCGAGATAAAGTTTCAGAGATTTCGATTCAACGAGCCATTCGTCCGGCACATAGTCGATGACGATATGGGCGAAGTCCGGCTGTCCGGTCACCGGACACAGGCTGGTGAATTCCGGCGCAGTGAAACGCGCGATATAATTCGCATCGCGATGTGGGTTTTTGACCCGATCGAGTTGCGCCTCGTCCGGCGAAGCGGGAAGTGCGGCACCGCGGCCGAGAAGCGGGGCGTCCTGTGTGACCTTGACCATGACATATCTCTTCAATTGAAACTGTTTGATTTGCTGCGATAAACCCGCCGCCGTCAAACCTTCTTCTTTTTGGCCTTGAATCCCGGGGATTGCCTGTGGCGGCGGGTCACAGCGCCCGTTTTTTGGCCACGCTGAGTGGCACTGGCTCTTTTTTCCGTCGCGCCGGCGTCGTAGAAACCGGCAGCCCGAACTCGTAAAACACGCAACCCGAAGGGTCGCCTAGAGGAGCCATCATGACCGCCATCATCGACATTGCCGCACGTGAAATCCTCGACAGCCGCGGCAATCCTACGGTCGAAGTCGATGTCACATTGGAAGATGGAACGATGGGCCGCGCGGCCGTGCCGTCCGGCGCTTCGACGGGCGCGCATGAAGCCGTCGAATTGCGTGACGGCGACAAGTCGCGCTTCGGCGGCAAGGGCGTCTTGCAGGCGGTCAACGCCGTCAATCGCGACATCTTCGATGCCGTCTCCGGCATGGATGCGGAAGATCAGATCGCGATTGACGAAACGATGATCGCGCTCGACGGCACCGACAACAAAGCCCGGCTCGGTGCCAATGCGATCCTCGGCGTTTCGCTTGCCGTCGCAAAGGCGGCGGCGGAAGTCTGCGGCCTGCCGCTTTATCGTTACGTCGGCGGCACCTTCGCACATGTTCTGCCGGTGCCGATGATGAACATTCTGAACGGCGGCGTGCATGCCGACAATCCGATCGACTTCCAGGAATTCATGATCCTGCCGATCGGCGCGACGACCTTCGCGGAAGCGGTGCGCTGGGGTGCCGAAGTCTTCCATGTGTTGAAGAGCCAGCTGAAGGCCGGCGGCCACAACACAAATGTCGGCGACGAAGGCGGCTTCGCGCCGAACCTGCCGTCGGCCGAGGCGGCACTCGACTATTGCCTCGGCGCGATCAAGAGCGCCGGCTTCAAGCCGGGCGAAGACATTGCGCTCGGTCTCGACTGTGCCGCGACCGAATTCTTCCACGGCGGCAAATATGTCTATTCCGGTGAGAACAAGACCCGCACCGTCGAGGAACAAGCGCAGTATCTCGCCAAGCTCGCAGCCGACTATCCGATCGTCTCGATCGAAGACGGCATGGCGGAAGATGATTGGGAAGGCTGGAAGGCTCTGACCGATCTCATCGGCAAGAAGTGCCAGCTTGTCGGCGACGATATTTTCGTCACCAATGTCGACCGCCTGTCGAAGGGCATTTCGGGCGGCATCGGCAATTCGATCCTGGTCAAGGTCAATCAGATCGGTTCGCTCACCGAAACCCTCGCGGCGGTCAGCATGGCGCAGCGCGCCGGTTATACGGCGGTGATGTCGCATCGTTCCGGCGAAACGGAGGATTCGACGATCGCCGATCTCGCCGTCGCAACGAACTGCGGGCAGATCAAGACCGGCTCGCTCGCGCGTTCCGACCGGTTGGCGAAATACAATCAGCTGATCCGTATCGAAGAAGAGCTCGGACCCCAGGCCGCCTTTGCGGGCCGCGACGCTCTGAAGGCGCTCTGAAACTGAAACCCGTGAACCATGGCCGCCGCTGAGACAATTCTGCATGTCACCGTGCGCGGCCGGGTTCAGGGCGTCGGCTTTCGCAATTTCGTTCAGCTCGAGGCCCTGGCCCTCGGGGTCCATGGCTGGGTGAGAAATCGCCGCAATGGTGATGTCGAGGCCGTCTTCGCTGGACCGAAGGAATCGGTCGACGCTTTATGCGATCTCTGCCGGCGGGGTCCGCGTCACGCCATCGTCGAGAGTTTCGACGTGAAGCCCGCCGACCGCACGTCGCTGACCGAAACAGGCTGGCAGACAGGCTTTCTACAGCTTCAAACTTTATGAGCCATCTGCGCGCGGCTTAATCCGAAGCTCGTTCTGAAGAATTGTCTCTAAGTCATTTATATGAAATGGCTTTTGCAGGATCGCGCGATCCGCATAATTGGCCGGCACACCGGCATTGCCATAACCCGTCGTGAAGATAAAAGGCGTGCCGCGCGCGGCGAGCCGATCGGCGACAGGATCGATCTTCTGCGCGCCGATGTTCACATCGAGAAGGGCAATATCGATCGCGATATCGTCGAGGACCGACAAAGCCTCGCCGACCTGCGTCACGCTCGCCGCGACCTGATAGCCGAGATCGGCAAGCATGTCGGCGAGCATCAGCGCGATCAGAGGCTCGTCTTCAACGATGAGAATGCGCGAAAGCGCCCGCTCATCTGGGTCGGTTTCGCCTGCCATGCCCCGCCTGTACTTCGTGTTATCGGATTTCTTTTCACCCGACCTTGCCGTGCTGCAGAGCCGAAGTCCAGCGGCAAGAAGATATGTGACAGCCAAAGTGAATTCTGCGCAAAGATCTGCACAGGGCAATGTCGCGCAAATACATCAGCCGGCTGAACTTTTGCGTTTGTTGGGAACGAATTGGGCGACAGTTCAGCGCGTGGTAAAATTGCCGCTGATTGCTGCGACTGCTGCCAGTAGCCAGCCCACGATCATCGACGTGCCGCCGATCGGCGCGGCGAAGGGGAAGAGCCGTGCGCCGGTCAGGCCCCGCGTGCTGAGGTCGGCGCCGAACAATAGCCCGCCAGCCAGAAGAACGCTCGCGGCGATGAAGAACCAGGATCGCCGTACCGTCGCATGAAGTCCCGCGGCGCAGATGCCGATCGCGACCGCGCCATTCAGCATGAAAAACAGCGCTGCCTTGTCGAGCAGCGGGGCGGGCGTGCCATGGGCGGATGCGGCGGCCGCAATGACGCCTGCCGCGCCCATCAGCGCGGCGATGGCAATGAGGGCGCGGGCCCAACCGGACATGGATCACCTGCGGGTTCGATTTGGGCGGGAAGCCGCGCCTGCTGGCGCAGCCAGCGCAGCCGCGCCGCTTCCAATCCCCAGACCGCACCGAAGGCGAGGAAGAGCTGGCGCCAGTGATCGATATCGATTTGAAAGCCTTGCAGCAACCAAGCCATGAGCGCCGGCCAGAAGACTTGCGCCATGCGCTGAGAGGGCGAGCGCGCAAACATCAGGCGGAAGCCGACGAAACTCGTCGAGACAACAATAATGATCCAGGTGAAGCCGCCGAGCCAGCCGTCATTGGCGAAGGCGCCGATATAGGAATTATGGGGCTCAGCCTCGAAATAATCGCGGAAACGCAGCGGCCCGAAGCCGCCCGGCCGGTCGAGCAGCATTGGAATCGAGCGCGCCTGATTGCCGAAACGGCCGGTCGCGCCGGTGTCGTAGGACTCAGTGAGCTGCGCGCGTTCGAGCAGCAGCGCCCGTGTGTCGGGCTTGGCCAGCAGCAACATGACGGCAGCGACGCCGAGCGCGCATGTCACCCCTGCGATCATGGCGATGCGCTTGCGCGTCTTGGCCGAACGCGTCGTGAGAAAACCGCAGACGCCCATCAGTAAGGACGCGCTGATCATGGCGCCCGATGCACCGCGCGAGAAGGAGGCGAAGACGCCGAAGATCACGATTGCCAGCGTTACGGCGGATAGGATCGGCCG
Source organism: uncultured Methylovirgula sp. (assembly GCA_964644615.1). Taxonomy (GTDB): domain Bacteria; phylum Pseudomonadota; class Alphaproteobacteria; order Rhizobiales; family Beijerinckiaceae; genus Methylovirgula. The sequence continues at coordinate 10,279 of CAZXXA010000006.1, forward strand.
CTTTGTCGTTCCGAGCAACAGGCCTTGCAGCACGAAGACGGCGCCGAGCACGAGATAGGAGCCATAGAGATTCGGATCGTCGAAAGTGGCCGAAGCACGACCCTGGTCGCGGCTCCATTCGAGGCCGCTGCCGCCGAGCACGTCAAAATAGCCGAGAATGGCGCTGACGACGCAGCCGGCCGTATAGGCCTTGAGTGTCAGCAGGCAACGCTCGATCGAATGCTGCGCGAAAAAAAGCGTGAAGAAGATGACGGTGACGATGATGTAGAGCGACTGAAGCTCATAGCCGCGCGGTGTCGCCGTGTCCCAATGATGCGCCGTCTGCTCCCAATAGGGCATCAGCGCAATGAAGCCCAGCGTCAGGAAAATGCACCAAAGCACCAGAATGTAGTTCACGCCGACCGGGATCTTGAATCCGCCAGCGAAGAACCACATCGGAAAAACGAGAATGAAGAAGAAGTCGTAGGGCGAGGGGCGGAAGGCAGCGAAAATCCCGCAAAAAATGAAGACCGTATAGAGCGCTGAAAACAAGCGCCCGTAATTCAGCGTCGGCCCATGCGCCCGAGGCGTTGCGAGTGGATGGGCCTGATCGCTCATCGTCTCAAAATCCGGCGCGGACCTAATAGGCGTTTTCGGTCTTCAGCAGCGCGAAAGGCGTCGCGCAAAGGATGTAAAAATCGAGCAGGATCGACCAGTTCTCGATGTAATGGAGATCATGCTCGACGCGATGCTGGATCTTTTCCTGCGTATCGGTCTCGCCGCGCCAGCCGTGGATCTGCGCCCAGCCGGTAAGACCAGGGCGGACCTTGTGGCGGGCGAAATAGCCGTCGACGACTTCGTCGTAAAGCCGCTCCGCCGCCTTGGCCTGCACGGCATGTGGGCGCGGGCCGATCAGCGACAGATTGCCTTTGAAGACGACATTGAAGAGCTGCGGCAGCTCGTCGAGCGAGGTCTTGCGGATAAAGCGGCCGACCGGCGTGACGCGCGGATCGTTGCGGGTCACCTGCTTTTTCGCGGTCGGGTCCAATTGATCGACATACATCGAGCGGAATTTATAGACTTCGATCAGCTCATTGTTGAAGCCATAGCGCTTCTGCTTGAACAGCACCGGGCCTTTCGAGGTGAGTTTCACGGCAGCCGCGACGGCCAGCATCACCGGGCTGAGGAAGATCAGGCAGAGCGTGCCGATGATCTTGTCAAAATAGACTTTGAGGATGAGGTCCCAATCGGCGAGTGGCTTTTCGACAATGTCGATCAGCGGCACTTTGCCGATGTAGGAATAGGAATGCGGCGCGAAATGCAGCTTGTTCATATGCGCGGCCAGGCGGATGTCGATCGGCAGCACCCAAAGTTTGCGCAGCATCTGTAAGATACGCTGCTCGGCGGTGATCGGCAGCGTGAAGATAATGAGATCGACGCGCGTCAGCCGCGAGAATTCGAGAAGATCATCGACGGTTCCGAGCTTGCAGAGTTCGCCCACTTTGGGCGGCGACCGATCATCGGCACGGTCATCGAAAATGCCGAGGATTTTGAGGTCGCTCTGCGCCTGATCGGCAAAATGTTTTTGCAATTCGTCGGCCGCGCCGCCGCCGCCGACAAGCACCGTGCGCCGTGTCAGCCGGCCGGCCTTGCTCATCCGCTCGATGGCATAGACAACGGCGAGCCGCAAGGCGGGGAGAAGAACGAGGCTCGCGCCGAGCCACATGGCAAAATAGGAGCGGATCGCCTGCTCATCGAAATGCAGCAGCATCGACAACGCGAGACCGATGCCGAAGAGGGCGCAAAGGCCGGCAAAGAGGCGCAAGAGTTGCGGCGTAAATTTCCGCAAGGCACTGAAGCGATAGAGCCCGAGAATCTGCAGGATCAAGACGCAGCCTGCCGCGAGCGCCGGAATAAGGACAACGGAGGGCCATTCGAAGCCGCGCGTCGGCACGAGCGTCGCGCCATAAAGCACGGCGCCGGCAACCAGCATCAGCGTCCAATCGCCGGCGCGCACCAGGCCTTCGAGCACGACATTCGAAAAGGCGGGCTCAGACGGCGCGCAATACATGGTCTGCGCCAGCGCGGCGAGGCGTTCGTGCCTCTGGTCCGTATCATCTGGCTTTGCGCCGATCTCCGTCGCTGTGACCAGTTTGGTGAGATCCTGTGCAGCAAATCTGGCCATGGGAGATCTCTAGCGGGAAGTTAAAGCATAACTGGCGGCATCCACGCCGCGACGGTGATCTTTGCGGGCAAGCGCCTCGCCGTAGCCGGCGAGAACGGCATTCGCCATCTCGTCGATCGTGTATTTGGATGCGACGAAGACCGAGAGTTCGGCGGCTTCCTTGCGCAAGCCGGCGATCGGCATGGCGAGCGCCGCTTCGAGCCGCTCCGCGAGCACGGTCGGATTGTCGGAAGGGATGAGGCGGTCCCGATAGGGGCCGAAAATCTCGCCGATGCCGCCGACATTGGTCGAGACCATCGGCACTTGCGCAGCGGCGGCTTCGAGCACGACGTAAGGCAACGACTCGGCGCGGCTCGGAACGACGAGGACCCGGCCGAGCTTGAAGGCCTCGCGAGCGGGCATAGCGCCGGGGAAGGTGACGAGATCGCGGACATTGCGGCTGACGGCAAGATCGGCGAGCTTGCGCTGTTCAGGTCCCGAGCCGACGAGAACGAGACGCGGGCCGCGCCCGGGTTTCGTCCAGCGCGAGGCCACAAGCGCCAAAGCGTCGATCAGCGTGTCGATGCCTTTGGCGGCGCGCAATTCGCCGACATAGAGGAAATCCGCCGCATCATCGTTCGGAACGATCGGCTCGAATTCCGCCGGCTTGATGCCGTTTGGTACGATCCGGATGATCTTTTTCGGCTCGCCGACTTTGTCGCGGAAGCAGCCGGCAATGAAGCCACTCTCGAAAAGGAAAAGATCGCTCGGATAGACCAGCAGCTTCTCGACACTCATCAGAATGGCTTCGACGGCCGGCGTGGCGCGATAGTTGAAGCTGCCGCCATGCGGCGTATAGGCCCGGATAGGCTGGCCGAAGCCGGGGATGAAGCCCGGTGCCCGCGCATAAAGGCCGCCTTTCGAGCCGTGGCCATGTACGATGTCGGGCTTGAGGCCGCGGATATAGAGACCGACTCGGAGGGTGGTTGCGAGATCGCCGATGTGCGGCTCGCGCCGCATGGGCACGCGCAGAAGTCCAAGCTCTAGAGACGGTTCGAGGCGCTTGAGAGCCGCCGCGCCGCTGTCGCCGCCGGTCGTCGAATCCGTCACGAGGCCGACGGCATGGCCGCGCGCGATCTGCTCAGAGGCGAGATCGACGACGTGCCGGAAGAGGCCGCCGAGCGGCGCGCGCAAGACGTGCAGGATCCGCAACTTCCGTTCGCCCGCCCCGTCGCGTTGATTGCTCATGACGCTTCCTCATCAAAACCAGCGCTCGTGAACGACGATCGTGTCGCCCGGCCGAATCGGTTGGGTGATCGGCACTTCGCCGGTGACCGGACGCCCATTGATCACGCGCGTCAGATCGACAGCCGGCTGATAGCCGCGCGGGGTGAAACCGCCGGCGATCGCGACAGCCGTTTCGGCAGTCATGCCGTTGACATATGGATATTGCCCAGGCGTCGTGACCTCTCCGAGTACGAAGAAGGGCCGGTAGGCTTCCACTTCAACCGACACTTTCGGGTCACGCAGGAAGCCGTCGCGCAGTTTCGACTCAATCAGCCGCGCAAGCGATTCTGTCGTTCGTCCATAGGCCGGAACGACGCCGATCAGCGGCATGAAGATGTTGCCGGAGCCGTCAACCGCGTAGGAGTTGCTCAACGACTCTTGGCCGAAAACAATGACTCGTACACGGTCGCCGCTGCCGAGCGTGTAGGGTGCATTGGGGTCGCTCACCAGATACCCGGAATAGCGAGTCGACGCGCACCCGGTCAGGGCCAGGGCAAACGCCAGAAAAAGGAGCGAAACTCGAAGCCGCCGCATCATCACCGCCGAGTGGTTGAAAACCTACTAAGATTCTTCATCCAGTCGTCGCGATGCTAGGGTGCTATGGTTAACAATTCTTAAGTCTCGCTAGGGGCTCAAAGCGACCTATTAACCTCGCTTCAAGATTCCACGTGCTTGATACGGCAGATGCTCAGGCTGGCGCATCTGCCCAATCAGCGCTCGCAGCCGCGATCATCGGATGCGCCTAACGCGCGTGCGTTCATAGGATCAGCGATGAGTCAGCCGTTGCAACCCGATGTCAGCTTCGACGACAGCACGAGCGAGTTGGACCTCGGGGCGCTCGCCCGCGCGTTCAAGCGGAAAAAACATTGGATCCTCTGGCCGACGCTCATCGCCTTCGTGCTCGTCGCGATCTTTGTGACGATCGCCAAGCCGATGTATACGGCCGAAACTCAGGTTCTCCTCGAGAATCAGGAGAGCTATCTGCCGCGGCCCCAACAACAGCAGGCCGAACTTCCGGCTGAAAGCCTCGACGACAATTGGATAGGCAGCCAGGTTCAGCTCATCACCTCGCGCGATCTGGCGCGGCGGGTGATCGAACGGCTCCATCTCGTCGGCAATCCCGAATTCGATGCCGGCGCCCACGTCGATTCTCTGTCGCGTGTGCTGATTCTCTTTGGCCTCCTGCGCGACCCGACGAGCCAGCCGCCGGTCGATCGCGTCGTCGATTACTTCAGCACGCATCTGACGGCCTATTCGCCGGTGAAGACGCGGGTGCTGACCATACAGTTCCAGGCGCATGATCCGGCGATGGCGGCCCGAGTCGCCAATACGATCGCCGACATTTATCTGGAGACTCAGTCCGACGCGAAGCGCCAGCGCGCCAAAATGGCGGCCGCGGTGCTCGAAACCCAGATTGCCGAACTGCGCGGCAAGGTCGCCAAGGCTGCCGATGCGGTTGAGCGCTATCGGGCGAACTCGGGGCTCCTCGCCGGCACAAACAATATGACGATCAGCGGCCAGCAGCTCGCCGATCTCAATACCGATCTCTCAAAGGCGCGGACCGACGAGGCCGATGCTCAGGCCAAGGCGGCGCTCGTCCGCGACATGATCCGGACGGGCAAGATCGCCGATGTCGCGGATGTCGCGAACAATGATCTGGTCCGCCGCATCGCCGAGCAGGTGGTCACCGCCAAAGCGCAGCTTGCGCTCGAACTGCGGACGCTGCTGCCGGGCCATCCGCGGATCAAGGAGCTCAATGCTCAGATCGCCGATCTCGAAGGGCAGCTGCGCGCCGCGGCCTTGAAGACGGCGCGCACGCTCGAGAACAACGCCAAAATTGCCGCGGCTCGAGTCGCCAATCTCGAAGCTGCGCTCGGCCAGCAGAAGACCTCCGTCTCGCGAGCCAATGTCGATGAGGTGCAGCTGCGTGAGCTTGAGCGGAATGCCCAGGCATTGCGCGATCAGCTCGCGGCGAGCCTTGCCAAATATCAGGAAGCGGTCGCGCGTGAGACGTCGACGGTGACTCCATCTGACGCGCGCGTCATCAATCGCGCTGTGCCGCCGGACCAGCCGTCTTTCCCGAAGAAGGTGCCGATGATCGCTTTCGCGACGCTCGCGGCCTTGGTCCTGTCGAGTGCCGCCATCATCGGCAGCGAACTTCTTGCCGGCAGCGGGGGCGCGCCGGCCGTGCCTGCGCCAATCGACCGGCCACGTCCCGTTGGCGATCTCGAACCGGCAAAGGGCTCGAACAAACAGATGCTCGATCGGCTGCGCGCCTTCGGCCGTTCGGCCGCTTCGGAACGGCGCCAGCCCGCCAAAGAGCCCACGCTGAGCATGGGCGACGGGAACGCCGTCGCCAATGCCCCTGCGGAAGCCGCGAAGCCCTCAGCAGCAACGGCAGGCGCCTGCATCGTCGCGACGTCCGTTCTCTCGACCCGGGCCGCCGCCACGGCCTTGCTGGATTTCGTGCGTTCGCTCGCCAAGGATGGGCGGCCGATCCTGATCGACCTCGAATCGAAGGACAGCGAAATCGTTCATCGGCTTCGCGCCGAAGCCGGCGCGGCGGCGGATAGTAACGAGCTCGGCTTGACGGAACTTTTGAACGGAAAGGCGTCGTTTGCGGAAGTGATCCATCGCGATCCGTCGTCGCGCATGCATTTCATCAGTTTCGGTGCACCGTCCGAAATTCGGGCAGGGGACCTCGATCTCGTGCTCGAAGCACTCACGCAGACCTATGATTTCATCGTTCTCGCGGCGCCGCCCTTGGCGACGAGCCCGCTGGCCAAATTGCTCGCATCCTACGGCGATTTCGTTGTGCTGGTGACCTCACCTCAGGCGAAAGACCAGAACGACAAGGCCTATGAAAGCCTGGTCAAGGCGGGGGCGGCCGAGATCGTTACGATCGGCGCGTCCGGCAAGCCGAACTTCAAAACGCGCGATGTCGCCTGAAATATAGTTCTTCGATTTTCACCTGACGCAAGGCGCAGAAAAAACATTCTGAAGATATTTTGGAGCTATGGAATCCAAACTCTATCAACTTTTCGACCGTAGATTAACTGCCTCAAAGTGGGTGCAGAGCGTCGAAAGGGATTGCCCGTTCAATGCATTGACAGCCATTTTATGCTTAAGAGTTTACTAATGGACAAGCCGCCGTCGTCGCACCGCTTCCAGATGTGGGATTTGTCGAAAGACGGTTCCAAGGACCCGCGGAATTCCGTCGCTCTCTATGAGCGGCTTGGCCGATCGGACCTTCTCTATCATGATCTCTCCGGTCAGCGGACCTCGACCCGCGATGCCGTCTCGCTGAACATGCTTTTCGATCACCGACTGCCGATCGATATTGAATTGCCCGCCCGCTGTATGATGCCGAGCGGCCGTTCGACGACCTGCAAGACCCGGAAGGTCAGTTCTGAATCCGTCGATCTCGTCTATGACCTGCAAACGGCGGGTTATCCGATCCGCTATCCGGAAGAGATTCCGCTCGGCTCGACGATTCATCTGGATGTCGATCACATCGGCAATTTTCATGGTGCCGTGACCTCGCAGAACACCGAAGGCTTTCAGCTTTGCGTGGATGTAGCCTGCAAGGGCATGCTGATTACCAAGCTGGCTCAGGTCGCCGCAGCGATCCGCCGGACGACCTTTGAAGAGCCGCCCGCGACCGCCCGCAAGGGGGTCAACCGCATCGAGCCGCACATCAAGAATTGCGCCTATACTGACGACACGGGACAGGTTCGCAAGGGCAAGATCATCAACATCTCGGTCTATGACGCGCTGATCAAGGCGGCCGTCGTTCCGCCAATCGGCTCCCGTATCGTCTTTGCCGGACGCCATTCGCGGGTCGCCGAAGTCATGCGCACCTTCGAGATCGGTTTTGCCGTACAATTCGCCGCACCGATCCCCGACGCCGAATTTTCGCCCTCGATCAAATTCCTCGACGAATAGCCATGTGAAGAGGCGAGGGGCCTCTGGATTGCGCGGCTTGACGCGCTGCCGCTTTTGCTCGATTGCATCGCTCACATCGCGCCGGGCGCCCGCGCAATCGCCGCCGCACCGACGTTCCTCCAATGCTTCGATGACGGCGGGAGCAGCTTTCCTGGTGATTGCGACGGCGGACGCTTCGCTCAAAGGCACGAAAAGCCGCAGCGCGATTTTCCTGGCCTTTCTGAAGATCGGCCTTTGCGGCTTCGGCGGCGTCGCAACTTGGGCGCGGCGTATCCTCGTCGAAGAACGCGCCTGGCTCACTGAACAGGAATATGCCGAGCTTCTCGGCGTCGCCAGCATATTGCCGGGTGCCAATACGGTGAATATCGCCGTGCTGCTGGGTGACCGCTATCGTGGCTTTACTGGCAGCCTGTCTGCGCTCGCCGGGCTTCTCCTGATGCCGCTCGTCGTCGTCTTCGGCATCGCCGCTCTCTATGAGAAATTCTCGATTGTCGCCGACGTCAAAAACGCTGTCGCCGGTGCAGCGGCGGCCACCGCCGGACTCGTTATTGGTACGGCGCTCCGGATGATGCAGAATCTGAAGCCCGATCTCATCGCGCTGCTGTCGGGCGGAGCGATCTTCGCCGCCGTCGGCTTGCTACGGGCCCCATTGGCCATCAGCCTCGTCATCGCCATTGCTGTCACGCTTGTCGTCCGAGTTTGGGTGGAGAGGCCGCGATGAACGTCGTGCTTCTCCTGCAAATCGCGCGGCTCTTTGCTAGCATTTCGATCGTCGCGGTCGGCGGCGCCAATGCGACCGTGCCGGAAATCCATCGCGAGATCGTCGATCATCTGCATTGGATGAACGACCGCACCTTCGTCGATCTCATTGGCGTGGCCCAGGTGGCGCCGGGCCCGAATGTGATCCTGGTCAGCGTCATCGGCTGGCATGTGGCAGGGCCGCTCGGTTTTGTGGTCGCCACATTGGCCATGGTCCTGCCGTCGTCTGCGCTGGCCTTCTTTGCCGGGCGTGCGCTCGAAGCGCACAGCCAGGATCGTTTCTGGCAGCTGGTGAAGCGGGTGCTGGCGCCGATCGCCATCGGCCTCATTCTCGCCAGCGGCGCCATCATGGCCCGCGGGGCAGACCGCAGCGTCTTGACGATCGCGGCGACGCTCGGCATGACCCTTCTTGCCTGGCGGACGCGGTTCAACCCGCTGATCGGCATAGGCACGGCTGCGCTTGTCGGGATCATTGCCGGCCGCGCCGGCTGGGGAATTTTCTAGCCCGGGTGAGATTATTGCCCGGTGCGGTGTGGAGACGGCTTTGGGGCGGATCGCTTACGTTAACGGCAGCTATGTACCGAAGTATTACGCCGTCGTGCATATCGAAGACCGCGGTTATCAGTTCGGCGACGGGGTCTATGAGGTCTGCGAGATCCATGCGGGCGCCCTCATCGACGAAGAGCGCCACCTGGCCCGGCTGAAGCGCTCGTTGGGCGAGCTCCAGATCGCGCCGCCGCTCGCCGATGGTGCGCTGCAGGTCGTGCTGCGTGAGGTGATACGGCGCAACCGGGTCCAAGATGGCTATATTTATCTGCAGGTGACCCGCGGCGTCGCGCCGCGCGAGCATGTCTTCCCGGCGAAGACCGTCCGGCCGAGTCTGGTCGTGACCGCGCGCGCCATCGATCCGCGCAAGAATGCCGCGGCGGCAGCCGCAGGCATCGCCGTGATCAGCCAGTTGGACATTCGCTGGAAGCGGGTCGACATCAAGACGATCGGCCTCTTGGCAAATGTCCTCGCCCGCCAAGCAGCGAAGGAAAAGGGCGCGCAGGAAGCCTGGCTCGTCGATGAAGCGGGAATGGTGAAGGAGGGCGCCGCCTCCAATGCCTGGATCATCACTCAGGACGGCACAATCATCACGCGGCAGATCGATAACGCAATTTTGAGCGGGGTAACGCGCACCACCCTGCTGGAGTTGATCGGCCGGGAGGGGCTACGTCTGGAGGAGCGGTCCTTCAGCCTCGACGAGGCCAAGGCGGCCCGCGAGGCATTCGTCACCGGCGCGACCAGCCTAGTGATGCCTGTCGTCTCCATCGACGGTGCTTCTGTCGGCGATGGCAAACCCGGTCCACTGGCCCAAAGATTGCGAGCTTTATTTCATGATATTGCGCAGCGGAGCTCCTGAGCGAAAGCTCAGTCAAAGCCCGCGCTTATTGATGGAAAATTGAGCGATTGTGAATTTCCGAAGGACCCGGACGGACCTTACCTATGGGCAGCCGGCCAAGACTGCTTCTTAGCAGGAAGGCGATCTTCCAAGACGATCCTATATATGTTGTTGTGAGGGTGTTGAGGCCGGACGCCGCGGTCCGGGCATCGGGGGGATTGCGAGACACTGGCGGTTTGAGCTTCGAAACCCAATGTCTTACTTGGCGAGACCTGTTTTAGCGCATCTCGAAAGCGAAGTCTTAGGAGTTACGTTGCGGCCCGGTCGCCTCGCGGCGATGTCAAGAAAAGAAAAGGAAATCAAAAAATGGCAGCAGAGCGAACTCAAAATCTGCAAGATACTTTTCTGAATTTCGTCAGAAAAAACAAAGTCCCGCTTACGATTTTTCTGGTCAATGGCGTGAAACTGCAGGGTGTTGTGACGTGGTTTGACAATTTTTGCGTGCTCCTGCGCCGTGACGGCCATTCGCAGCTCGTCTACAAGCACGCGATTTCGACAATCATGCCTGGCCATCCGATCCAGATGTTCGAGCCGGGCGAAGAGGGCCAGGCGAGCCAATGATGCGGCTAGAGCATGTCCTGGAAAAGTTGACTGATTTTTCCGACAAAGGACATGCTCCAGGTTTTGAATCGAGCCGATTTGTCCCAATTAAATAGATCGCGAAGCGATTTATTTAATCGGGATCGGCTCTGAGCCGCAAACCCACACGCCATGCGTTAGGAGCGCAAGGACACTGAGCCAATTGGGACGGATTTGAAGAGCGCCAAGGCTATTTCCGCAAAAGATCCGGCGGAAGGTCATGCCGCGCCGACACGCGCGCTGGTCGTCGGGCCCTATCGGGACGAGCGGGCTGCCAAAGCTGCATCCATCAAAACCGTGCCGAATGCGCGGACGCCTGAATCGCGGATTGCCGAGGCTCGCGGTCTTGCCGAAGCGATCGCGCTTGAGATCGTCGGCGAGTTCATCGTCCGGCTTCAGCAGATCCAGCCGGCGACCTATATCGGCCCCGGCAAGGCCGAAGAGATCGCCGCCCGCGTCAAGGCGGAAGAGATCGCCCTCGTCATCATGGATTGCGCGCTGTCGCCGGTGCAGCAGCGCAATCTCGAGAAAGCCTTCGGCTGCAAGGTCATCGACCGCACCGGCCTGATTCTCGAAATCTTTGGCCAGCGCGCGCGCACGAGAGAGGGCACGTTGCAGGTCGAGCTGGCGCATCTCGCCTATCAGAAGTCGCGCCTGGTGCGGTCCTGGACCCATCTCGAGCGCCAGCGCGGCGGCTTCGGCTTCCTTGGGGGCCCGGGTGAAACCCAGATCGAGGCTGACCGCCGAATCATCCAGGAGCGAATGACCCGGATTTCGCGCGACCTCGCCAATGTCAAAAAGACCCGCGGCCTGCATCGCAAGAGCCGCCGCGACGTGCCCTATCCGGTGGTTGCGCTTGTCGGCTACACCAACGCCGGCAAATCGACGCTGTTCAATCGGCTGACCAAGGCTGAAGTGCTCGCCGAGGACATGCTCTTTGCGACGCTCGATCCGACGCTGCGTGCCGTCCGCCTGCCACGTGGCGGCGAGATTATCTTATCGGATACGGTGGGTTTCATTTCCGACCTGCCGACCATGCTCGTTGAGGCTTTCAAAGCGACTCTCGAAGAGGTCATAGAGGCCGATATCATTCTGCATGTGCGCGACATGGCGCATCCGGACAGCGACGCGCAGCGCGCCGATGTCGAAGCCGTACTCGAAGAACTGGGCGTCGCCGCGCATGGCGGCAAACCGATCATCGAAGTCTGGAACAAGATTGACCTGCTCGATCCAGCCGACAGTCTTGCGCTCACCAATACGGCGCGCCTGCAGCCGTTGAAAGAACGGCCGCAGCTTGCCTCAGCGTTGATCGGGCAGGGCGTCGACGCGCTGCTGGCGCGCATCGCAACACTGCTCTCCAGCGATTACCGAATTGTCGATCTGCGGCTCGATCCGGCCGACGGGCAGGCGCGCAATTGGCTGTATGAGCATACCGAAGTGCTCAATCGCAGCGCCGATGAAGATGGCGCCGACCGCTTCACCGTGCGGGCGCGCGAAGCCACGATGGCTCAGCTTCAGCAACGCTTCAGCGCTGCGCAGCCGGTGCCGCGGCGGGCGCAGCACTGATCTCGGACGTTTCTTTCTCTCGCGCGTCTATCTCTCGCCGTTTGGCTTCGTCCCACAGCGCATCCATCCGCGCGAGACCGGCGTCTTCAAGTGCGATTCCGCGGCGCGCGAGTTCCGCCTCGATATAGGCGAAGCGGCGCATGAATTTCGCATTGGTGGCGCGGATGGCGGCCTCGGGATCGCCATCGAGATGCCGCGCGAGATTGGCGACCGCAAAGAGCAGATCGCCGATCTCGGCGCGCGCTTCCGCTTCTTCGCCTTTGGCCAAGGCATGTTCGATCTCCACCGTCTCCTCGCGAATCTTGGCAAGGACAGCGTGCGGATCGTTCCAGTCAAAGCCGACCGTCGATGCCTTGTTCTGCAGTTTGACGGCACGGGTGAGACCGGGAAGGGCGGCTGGAACATCGGCCAAGAGCCCTGTCGCGTCGTTGGGCGGAGGATTGGGCATCTGGGCACGCACTGCCAGACGCGCCGCCTTCTCTTCCGCCTTGATCGCAGCCCAGGAGGCTTTCACTTCCGCAACGGAACGGTCTTTCTGCGGCCCGAAGACATGTGGATGTCGGCGGATCATTTTTGCGGTGATCGCCTCGACAACCGCGCCGAAATCGAAAGCCTGTTGTTCTTCGGCCATGCGGGCGTAAAAGACGACCTGAAAGAGCAGATCGCCCAATTCGTCTTTCAGATCGAGAAGATCGCCGCGCGCGATGGCATCCGCAACCTCATAGGCCTCTTCGATCGTGTAAGGCGCGATCGACGCGAAGTCCTGTTCGAGATCCCACGGACAGCCAGTCCCCGGCGTGCGGAGCGCCGCCATGATCTCGATGAGTCTGGCGATATCGGAGGATTTTTCCATGAAAGAGCCGCCGGAATGGCCAGAGTATCTTCAGCTTGGATAGAAGCATCCGAGCCAAAAAAGATGCTCCGCCCTCAAAAAATTAGAGCATGTTCTGATCGAAAAAGTCGTGGCTTCTTCGGAACATGCTCTATGGACGGCGACCCGGCCCGCTGAACACGGGCCAGGGATTTAGTGTGGCTTAGGCGAGCGCGATCGAGAGCGCTTCGCGGCCTTTCGGCGTATCGACGACCTTCATCGTGACCGGCTGGCCTTCGGCCAGATGCTGCACGCCCGATGGGCCGAGGATGGAGATATGGACGAAGACGTCCTTGCCCCCATCGTTCGACTGAACGAAGCCGAAGCCTTTGTTGTCGTCGAACCACTTGACGGTGCCGGTGACCTGCACGGCCGTCGCGGGGTCGGGGTGACGACGCTGCGGCCGCGGCGCATCGCCAAAGCGCGACGGCGGGGCCCGCTCGGCTGCGCCGGCGGTATCGACTTCGAGCACGCGGGTGATCTGCGCACCTTTGGCGCCGTTGCCGACGTAAACCTTGAGCTTGGCGCCCGGGGGGACCGTTTCATAGCCGGCGGCCTGCAGCGCGCCGATATGCAGGAAGGCGTCGCCGGTGCCGTTGCTCAGTTCGACAAAGCCGAAGCCCTTGTCGCCTTTGAACCACTTGACGACAGCGTCGACCGGCGTGCCGGTGACCGGAGGAGCCATGTCGGGGCCGCCACCAAAGCCGCCACCGCCGCCACCAAAACCGCCGCCCCCAAAGCTCGAACGGGGCCGACTCGGCCGCGGTGAATCATACGGGGAGGGACCATCATCGTCGAAACCGCGTTTTTTCGGTCCTCGGAAATCTTTACCTTTGCTCATGTTTCGCCTGCTTATATGCCTTCTTAAGCGCCCGCCATGACCTCCAGGGAACCGCTGCTTTCGCAAAAAACGAGAGCAAAGACGGTTCCATAGGCGTGCGTTTCCGTCGAGCGTCCCTTGAGGGTTTCCCAAGAGCGATCGACCTGAACCGTATCGCGATCGTATCTAATAAGAATGCCGAAAGTCCCGCGCTTAGATTATTGATAGCAGAAAAGCCCGTCACTTGGCTACCGCTTTTGCTCCAATCTGCGACGGAGCCGTGTCATTGCGTGCGTATCGTTGTTTCTCTTGTCGTGAAATTCGGACGTCCGGGGACGCATAATACTTGTCAATAGGCATCAACCGCGCGGTCAGAGTGCGATGCAAATACATCGTCCTTGATGATCAAAAGTGTCTCTAACACATTGGGAAACAAGCAATTTTTTTCCTTGCTTCCTGACGGCACGCCGCTGCATGCGCGCGGTGCTGGCGCGATTTGCGGCAAATTTTAATCTGGTATGCCTGAAGCGCGACGTGGCGCGACCTCATCATTTTTTTGCGGAGCGGTCTGCTGCGCCGATCGAGGGGCATTAGGCGTCGCAAGAGGCTCTTTGCTGGAACCGTCGGTCATGCAAGCCGTTTCTTTGCGCATCTCATTTGCCTCAAGGATGCCCCGTGTCGCGAACCGAAAGCAAAACGCCTGAAGCCGGGCGTTCAACAGGCGAGCCTCAGCCGCGCCGGCTGGCGGGATTCGCGGGCGCAGGCGGCGAACAGGGCTTCACCATCCATATCATCGACGACGCCGGCGAAGTCTTTGAGATCTTGGCGAGCCGCGAAAATCTCGAAGCGATGATCGTCAATCTGCAGCAACTCATCGAAACCGGATTGGCCGAAGACGCGCACTCGCGCGGTTAGGCCCTAGCTCTGCAAGAGGTATATCGTAAGTTATCGCAGCGTCCGATCCGCGCGATTATGCATTACTGCTTGTTGCTCTGACGCTGCGGCATGGCCAAAACGGTCTCTTCAATGAAACTGATGAAGGCGCGCACCTTCGCCGGCGGCAGATGGCGTGACGGATGATAGATGTAGAGCGGGAAGGCTTCTTCCGCCCAGTCCGGCAGGATTTGCACGAGCGCGCCGCTCTCCAGAAACGGATCGAGCCCCAGTCCGAAACTCTGCGCAATGCCGTGACCGGCAACGCAGGCCGCGAGCTTGGTCGCGAGATCGTTGAAGACGAGCCGGCCGGACACTTTGACGTCGACGATGGTGCCGCTCCGATGAAACTCCCAGGCAAAGGGACGGCCAGTCGCCGGATTGCGGAAAAGAAGACATTCATGCGTCTCGAGATCGCGCGGCTCGTGCGGCATGCCGTACAGCGCGAGATAGGACGGTGACGCGCAGGTCAGCACATGCGTCTCGAACAGTTTGCGCACAATGAGCGCCGAGGGTTCCAGTTCGCCGAAGCGCACAGCGACATCGATCCCGTCATTGATGAAATCGCCCAGCGTGTCGCGCACGACGATATCGAGCGACAGCTCCGGATGCGCAGCGCAGAAGCCGGGTAGACGCGGCGCCAGGAGCAGGCGGGCGAACCAGGGGTCCACATTCACCCGCAGCCGGCCCCGAACCGATGCTGAAGCCTGAGCGGCATCGGTGGCCGCCTCTTCCAAACTTGTCAGCAAGGGCGCGACTTGAGCGTGAAAGCGGCGGCCTTCATCCGTCAGAGTGACGGCACGCGGATTGCGGTCGAACAATCGCACGCCGACACGTTCCTCAAGCCGCGCGATGGCGCGGCTGACGCCGGACTGCGTCAGGCCCAAAGCCGCACCCGCACGGGCGAAACTGCCAGTTTCGACGACGGCGGCCATCACACCGATGCCGCCGAACAATCTACTGTCGAATGCCATGATGATCTCGTGTCATCATAGAATAGATAAAGATGCGCTGGCGGCAATAGCCCTTTTGCCCCATCTCCGTCCTCAGCACGACATTGAAGGGGTACGGACAATGAAACACGAGGGACAGCGTATCGCGATCCTTGGCGGCAGCTCGGGCATCGGGCTGGCGACGGCGCAAGCCGCGGCGAAGCAGGGCGCTTCAGTGATCATCGCCTCGAGCCGCAAAGCGCGGGTCGATGAAGCGCTCGCGACGCTGCCGAAGGGCGCCGAAGGCCATGTCGTCGATCTGACCGACGAAGCTGCAATCAAAAGCTTTTTCGCCGAGCTTGGCACAATCGACCATCTGGTCTTCACGGCCGGCGAAAGCTTGCAATTGGGACCGATCGCGGAGACCGATATCGCGCAGGCCAAGCGCTTCTTCGACCTACGTTATTGGGGCGCTTACACCGCCGCAAAATATGGCAGCGCCGCGCTCCGCCGCTCCGGCTCGATCGTCCTTACATCCGGCAGTGCCGCCATACGACCGCAGGCCGGTTGGTCGCTCGGCACGAGCATCTGCGCCGCTATGGAAGGCCTGACGCGGGCGCTGGCCGTCGAATTGGCGCCGGTCCGGGTCAATATCGTCGCGCCTGGCTTCGTACGCAGCCCGCTGTGGGACAATATTCCCGAGGTCGATCGCGAGGCGCTGTATCGCCAGGTCGGCGACACACTGCTGACCGGCAAGGTTGGCGAAGTCGATGAAATCGCCGAAGCCTATCTCTTTCTGATGCGCGAGACTTTTGCGACGGGACAGGTGGTGCGTGTCGATGGCGGCGCCGCGCTTGTTTGATACACACAGCACGATCCGGATAAAACGGCGCATGAAAAAGGGCCCGGCACGTCGCTAACCCTTCATCGAAGGATCGGCTGGCTTTTTGGAAAACCGGGAGCCATTGTGCTTCCAATACCAATGTAGTCGGCGAGGTTTTTGGAGCGCTGCCATCCGACGGCAAGCCGGCCAGTCGCTCGGCACGAGCATCTGCGCCGCTATGAAAGACCAGACGCGGGCGCCAGCGGTCGAACTGGCGCCCGTCCCGGTCGACATCGTCGGCAGTTCACGGCCTTGTAATCGTGCAATTACATCGCTGCCGAGGCCCAATCGATTTCAGTGTTCTGCAAAATGAGATTGGCGTTGCCCGCAACCGTGTGCCCGCCGCCGAGCAGCAGAATGGCGACAACACAGGCACCGAAGATCAGCGCCGGCACCAGAAGCCGCGATATGAGGCCGTTCTTGCGGGCCGGGCGGAATACAATAGTGGGTCGTGGATCGAGCGCAGTCGGCATGGCAGCCTCCCTAACCGCAGTCCGCTCGCTTTAGGTGCTGCTTGCGCAAGCGTCTTCTCCCAATTGAGGGAGATCGCTCGTTATCGACCTCTCAAGTTTGCGCTTAAGCCAAATCACGGAACCCTGGATCTCCAGAGACTCAGGTCGTTCGTACAGATGACAGCGAAATTTGATAAAGACCGGCGTCCTGGAGGAAGCGAAGATCGCATAGTCTCGCGCTCACCGCGCCATTAATTGCTACGATTCCGAGCTTGGCCATTAACCACAAGCACGCAGCTTGCGCCAATCGTGATCGCGAGACAATCTGCCGGTTGCGGTTTCGCAAGATCATTGTGCGCTGAAGGCGCAGCAAAATACATTCTTTGTTCGATAATTGGGGGCGCGCATGGATGCCGCCGAAACAATTGCCGCTGCCGTCGCTCGACTTTATGAGGGCGTGCTCGACGCGAGCTTATGGCCATCAGCCTTGCAAGCCATCACCGACATGATGAAGGCCGATCACGCGATTGCGCTGATCCAGCGAAGCGACAGTCGCGGCGTCGAGTTCATGTCCGCGATGCGCGTCGATAGGCAGTGTCTGAACGTGTTCAAAAGTGCGATGGAACAGGGCATGGCAGCGCAGTTCTTCGCGGGCATGCCGATCCGATCCGTCCTGTCCTCGACCATCGTATTGCCGGAACTGCCTCGCAGCGATTTCTATCACGACATCGTCCGGCCGATGAATGGCCATCACGCCGCATTTTTCTTATCGCCGCTGACGCAACAAATGGTCGGCTCCTGCGTCATTTGCCGGCCTCCGCAGATGGGCGATTACGATCTTCCCGAGCTGCAATGCATGCGGCTCTTCGCGCCGCATATCGAGAGCGCTCTGCGGCTGCGCCAACGGCTTGCGCAAGCCGAAGCGGAGACGCAGCAAAGTGTCTGTGTCCTCAACCACGTGGACCTCGGGATTGTCCTCCTCGACCGATCCGGTCTGCCGCAATTCGTCAATCGCTATGCCGATGCGCTTTTGCAGGAGAGGGACGGGCTTGCCTGTGACAGAATGGGCCTTAGCGCCGCAACAGCTGGCGCGACGCGGCAGCTGCGCCAACTCATCGCGACCGCGGCGCAACCCGAAAAATATGCGCATGCCCAGAGCCTGCGGCTATGTCTGCCGCGTCCATCCATGCGCTGCCCGCTCGTCATCCGCGCCATGCCGCTCAGCCGCACGGCGGCCGAGACCTTCGGCAACACCGCGGCGGAGATCATCCTCTTTGTCCACGATCCGCATCGCGGGGGACATTTGGACGAACCAATCCTCGTCGCTGCTTTCGGCCTGACCGAGCGCGAGGCCGGTGTCGCCGCTTTATTGGCGCAGGGCAGCGACCTCGCCATGATCGCAGAGGTGCTCGCCATCTCGATCGGGACAGTGCGCAGTCATCTCAAGCATGTTTTTTCCAAAACAGGCACGAGCCGCCAAGGTGAACTCATCCGGCTTGTTTTGACCCTCTGCCGATAATTAAGGAGGATAGACGTGGGCCAGAACGACAATGGATCGGCCGACGAGGCAGCCGTTCGCCACTCATCGAGGATTGGGCCGCGGCCGTCCGCCGCAAAGATATGACCGGCATATTGCGCCACCATGCGCCAGATTTTCTGATGTTCGATGTGCCGCCGCCGTTTCAATTGCAGGGTCTCGCGGCTTACGAAAAATCTTGGGGTCCATTCTTTTCCTGGTCAGCGGAGCCGGTGGTCTTCGACATCAAAGCTATGAAAATTGTCGCCGGAAATGATGTGGCTTTTGCCACGGCAGCCATGCAATGCGCGGGAGCCGGCGAAGCGACCCCGCTGGATTTTCGACTGACCCTTGGTTTGCGCAAGATCGAGGGGCAGTGGACCATCTGCCACGAGCATCATTCTGTGCCGGCAGAGAATTGACCGAGTGAAAGCGGGATGCGCTTGGTCGGCGTATCCCGCTTTCACTCCCACTCAGCCGGGAAGCCAATCCCTCATTTCAGAAGTGATTGGCGTCCTGAATGCGAGAGGAGAAAGATCCATTCGCGTTCGTTGACGGCGATCCCGCCTGCGCCGACGTCCCGCCCATCTCGGCATAGGCGTTCGGCGCGTAAGCATAATAGCCGGACGGACCCGTGCTTTCGGCGCGGCGATAGACGTCCTGAACGCGGGTCGAGAATGATCCCGCATCGTTCTGCAGAGACACAGTTTCGGCCGAAGCCGGCGAAACAGCCGCCGCCGCGACACCGACAGCAAAAACAGCCGCCACAAACGCGGACGCCAGGCCCGCCTTCTTCAAATTCTCATGCATCATTGTCTTTCTCCTTAACAAGCAAGCTCTCGCGGCTTTGTGCCCGCGTGATGCCTTCTAGTTCGGAGACAGATGGAGCTCGTTACGCGCGACGAATATCACTAGCCCGTGATGGGCAGCGGCGTGCGTTCCGCTCAATGCGCTGATGCGTCTCGAATCGACAAGCCGATCAACGATGCCTGCTCTGAATTATGCTGAATTGCCGCATCTAGTTTTTCGTCGCCGGACCAAATTATCCATCGCGGCGTTCTGACCCATATTGGCGCCTTGGCTCATGTGGTCGCCTTTCCGCGAGACGAGTTGCGCCGTCAGAACGACTTTGGTGCTGCCGCCGGTGGGCTCAAGCGTCATCGTCAGCAGCTGATGAGAATCGGCGTGCTTTTTATCTCGATCACTTCGGTAGAGACGATGCGCCGATTGGGGATGATGTGGCAAGAAGTGGTCGCGCCGCGAAATTGCGGATCGTCCATCGAGCCGCAACGGAACACGTCACGGCCGCCGATCCGAAAATCCTTTGGCCGCACAGAAAAATATAGCGCTCTCCAACGGCGTGCCCCACTTCGCCCGCT
This sequence comes from uncultured Methylovirgula sp., assembly GCA_964644615.1. Classification (GTDB taxonomy): domain Bacteria; phylum Pseudomonadota; class Alphaproteobacteria; order Rhizobiales; family Beijerinckiaceae; genus Methylovirgula. The sequence goes on from CAZXXA010000006.1 coordinate 29,788, forward strand.
CGGCCGCGTCCGAAAGAGCCTGAAACACCCGGTCCACCGGCGCCGCGCAGATGCGCTCGAATAGGAGCGTGGCACGTTGCAGATCAGGATCGGCCATTCCAGCCTCCAGTCTGGCGGCTGCGATATTTTACTGGCTGATATCTTATCGGGATTTCCGGCGCTACCCGGAGGGCGAGCGGGCCAAAGCGGCGGATTTTGGGATGGCTGGCTCCCTGAGCAGGACTCGAACCTGCGACCGATCGATTAACAGTCGATTGCTCTACCAGCTGAGCTATCAGGGAATAGGGCCCCGCATATAGGAGGAAGGTGGCCATATAGCAAGCGCGGATGTGCCTTGCCAACTATCTTTCTCATCTGACCGTTCGCCGCGGCAACGAAAGCTTAAGGCCGATCGGGCAAAGCATTTCTTGCGGGGCGCTCACCCGCTTGCTATAGGCAGCGCCTCGCTGGCGCCAGCCGGTGATTGGCCTCGTGGCGGAGTGGTTACGCAGAGGACTGCAAATCCTTGCACCCCGGTTCGATTCCGGGCGAGGCCTCCATCTCCCAATGTCTTCTCCAGATTTTCCGGTGGCCGCCGGCCCCCATAATTACAGGCGCGCCGGCCGCGTAATATGTTGCGCCGAAGACTGTTCGGGAACCAATGAAGCGCATTCCAGCCGGTTGGAAGCGCGCGGGCCGAACGCCCAACCCTCATTCGAGGCGCAGCAGCCGGTATCATTGCGATGATAGCCGCAGCCGCAATGGTCCAGGCTTCGGCGCTGCCTCTGAACATCATCGCCGCCGTGGCGATAATGGAAAAGAATCCACAATTTTGATCGGGACATGCGCGTCTCTCATTCCGGCGGGAGATCGGAGGAATTCGACTCGCCGCGACGGAAGAGGAGCCGCGACGCTTCCCCATGAGCGATGAGAAGAACGCAGCTTTGGCGTTTGGATTCTTCGCGCGTCAAAGCGACGAGCTTAAACGAAAAGCTTGCACTTGCGTCGGGGCGGAGCAGGGCAAAGTTTAAGACCCGTCGGCGGCGTTCGCAGGGAGGCATGATCTTGCGGCACTCCGAGTTCCGACTCCACCGAAGGAGCCCCGACGCGGATGAGAGGACTCGGGCCAATCTGCTACGCTTTCAATCGAAGGGACACCTGCGCAATGCCGCATATCGCGACGCCCGCACGCCTCAAGCCGCTCATCGCGCAGAGACAGACGGACGTTGATAAGGTCAAAGCGAAACGCAGCGCGAAATCTTTGGCGGAAACGATCGGCGAACGTGCACCGGCGCGCGGCTTCACAGATGCCCTCCGCGGACACTTCTTAAACAGAAGAAGCTTGGCGTGATCGCCGACATCTGTGGCGCGTCGCCGTTTTCAAAGGTGACGCGATCGCGTTGCGATGTGATGGCGCTCGCCGAAGATTTTTGCGGTGCCGAGCGACCTGCATCTCAGCATCGCCCGACAAGCGTCTTTTCCGCTGCAGCGCCGCCAGTCTCGCGACAGCGAAGGCGGCCAATTTGCCAGTTCTGTCTAATGATCTCGTTGTCGACCCATTCAGCTTCTCGAAGCGCCATGCCGGCGCCGATGCTATCGTTTTGATGGTCCATGTGATCGGCGACCAGCTCGGCGCATTCGTCGCGCAAGCGCAGTCGGTTGGCCTCGATGCGCTTGTCGAAGTCCGTAATGGGCCAGAGCTTGAACTTGCGCTCGAAGCCGGCGCCGGGCTGATCCCCGTGAACAATCGCGATGCCGAGACGCTCGAAGCCGATCTTGCTGTCTGCGAAAAACTCATTCGTCGATCGCGTCCGAAACAGTGACAGTCGTCGCGGCGGGCGGAATTTCGTCGCCGGAAAATATTGCCCGGATGGCGGCAGCAGGCGCTCACGCAGTCCGGATCGGCGGTGCTTTGATGGCTGCAAAGGAGCCTTTCGGCGAACTTCATCGCCTGCTCGGAACCGCACCGACAGCTGCGGACTGAGCCGTAGTCTCATCCTTTCGATGCATGCGGGCGTCAGTTTCGCTGCCGATTGCATTCGATTTTTGCGAAGATCGTTGGCGGCCTGGGGAAAGCTAGGCGGTGCAAATGCCGATATTGTCGCAACATCCGATGTTATTCTGCACCTCGGACGACTGCACGATCATGCTTCCACGATCTGAACATTTTCCGCTTTTCCGGCTCGCAAGCCGCACAAAATCGGCAGGAAAGTGGGAATTTTTGCTTACGTAAGCGCGTCCCGCGCGCAACGAATGTGCTTGCGAATCAAATTCAAGCAGCGACGTTGCGGTGACGGTTGCCGCATGCTTGTACAAATCATCCACAGGGGCAGTTAAATTCCCTCTGTTGTGCCTGCAGCTCAATGCTATCCTTTTCATACAGAGATCATTCTGATTCGTGCTTATGACAAAACGCATTGCGATGTCGTGGGACATGATCGCGTAACGTTTTTGGGAGCTGGTCCGTTGGGCAAGGATTCGCTAGTGCCGCGCAGCGAGCTACGCGGCGAGGTCGATGCGAGTGCCGGTCAATCGCCTGTAGCCGGTCTCGATCTGGTTGAAGTTGCCGGGCACATCAAATGGTTTGACGTCGCCAAAGGTTATGGCTTCATTGTTCCCGACAATGGGATGGCCGACGTTCTTTTGCATGTGACCACATTGCGGAAAGACGGCTTTCAGACCGTTCAAGAGGGCATGCGCGTCGTTTGCGAAGCGATCGTGCGAAGCAAGGGCCTGCAGGTCTTCCGCATCCTGTCCATGGATGAATCGACGGCGACCCATCCGGCCCAGACGGCGCCCGCCCGCACGCATCATCAGGTCGTACCGACCGGCGGCTTCGAGATCTGCGTCGTGAAATGGTTCAACCGCGTGCGCGGTTTCGGTTTCCTCTCGCGCGGCGATGGCACCGAAGATATCTTCGTCCATATGGAGACGCTGCGCCGCTACGGCATCGCCGAATTGAAGCCGGGCGATGGGCTCCTCGTCCGTTTCGGCGACGGTCCAAAAGGTTTGATGGCGGCCGAAGTGCGCCCGCTCGAAGCGGCCTTGCCCTCTTCGCACTGATCAGGCATTGAGCGCAGAACGATCCGCCGTCCGGCGGATCGGCCTTCCTCAGTTGCGCGATCATGCCTCTCTCTCATGCTTTCCTAACCCGTCTCTTTGCCGCTTTCGTTCTGACGTTCGCGGTGTCCGCCACTCATTCGCTGCGCGCCGCCGCGCAGGCCCCGACACAGAATCCGACGGGGCCGACCGAATCTTTGACCATCGTCACGGCGAGCGGATCGCATCCATTCGCGGTCGAGGTCATGCGCACGCCGGCCCAGCTCCAAAAAGGCCTGATGTTCCGCCGCTCCATGCCGGAGGATCACGGCATGCTGTTCGACTTCAAGAAGCCGCAGCCGGTGATGATGTGGATGCGGAACACATATATTCCGCTCGACATGGTCTTCATTGCGGCGTCCGGCAGGGTCGTGAGGGTCGCCCCGAATACGAGGCCTATGTCGGACAATATCATTCGTTCGGGCGGGGTGGTTCTTGGTGTGCTCGAACTCAATGCCGGAACGGCGGCGCGTATTGGCCTGAAGCCCGGCGATAAAGTGGTTTTTCCGCTCTTTGCCAAATAGCCCCGCCGGAACGAGGCCGGGCGCGAGGTCTTCTTTTACCGGCGCGACGGCATTGTCCACCGTCGGAGGCCGGGAAATTGCACCGATCCCGGCGCCATGCTACGGGGAGGCGCGTTCGAGCCAAATTCGGATCTCGATGTTTCGGATTTCGATCTGGGCCTTCCGACTTCGATGCTCGCGGGGTATAGCGCAGCCTGGTAGCGCGGAAGTTTTGGGTACTTCAGGTCGCAGGTTCGAATCCTGCTGCCCCGACCATTTCACCACGAGTGACCACAACGATTGGATGATGCCGGCATGACCGCACGGATTTATCGGCCAACCCGGGGGACGACTCAGTCGGGGACGGCGCGCAGCCAGTTTTGGGTTCTCGAATATGCGCCGGCCGAGCCGCAGGACATCGAGCCCTTGATGGGCTGGACGAGCTCCGGCGACATGAAGCGGCAGATCCGCCTGAGCTTCGGCAGCGAGGCGGAGGCGGTCGCTTATGCGGAAAAGCGCGGGATCGCCTATCGTGTCGAAGAGCCGCCGAAAATAGCTCGTAAAATTCAGGCCTATGCGGATAATTTCAAAGCGACCCGGCATGGGCTGTGGACACATTGAAGCGGCAGGCAAGCGGACTCATTGGTGTTGGCCTGTGTGCTGCGGTTTTGGAATGAGGCCCCGTAGCTCAGCTGGATAGAGCAGCCGCCTTCTAAGCGGCAGGTCGCAGGTTCGAGCCCTGCCGGGGTCGCCAAGAATTCTTCCTCAGACCGCAAATTGAATCGAGCTGTTTTTGTGGGGAAAAGCTCGATTGCGTGTCACCGGCACTCTTGCTCATCATTATTCGCATCCGTACCCTTATGTTCGCGGTGAGACACAGCCATTTAGCGATTTTGTGTCTCCGGAGGTGTCTCGCGAACCATGGAACGGCTCCGGGAAAAGCCTAAGAGCGATCGAGGGTGGCAAACCTACCTCGCCAATCTGCGAGCCCCGCCGAAGCGGGAGTGGCTCGGCCTTGGCGACTGCTTGGACGTGTGTCTTCTCCCGGACGGCACGAAGATCTTTCAGGCGCGGCTTCGGCGCCGCGGCGACAAGTCAGCAAGTCGGATCGAGGTCGGTAGCTTTCCTGCTGTCTCGGTTGCCGATGCCCGCAAGAAAATCATCGAGATGCGATCGATTATCCGCGAGGGCAGGGACCCCGCGCTCGAACAACGCCGCTCCCGAGCTGGCGCCCACGCTGTCCGGCTCCTGTCCGATCTGGTGACCGAGTACCTCGGCCGACGCGAAGGATCTGTCGCGCCGAAGACCTTGAAGCTTGAGACGGAGCTGTTGGAGGGGGTTCTTGTGCCGGCGCTTGGGCGCCGCCTGCTTTCAGATTTGGAGCCGCGGGACTTCGGCTCAGTGCTTGCGGATTATGCGAATCGGCTTCGGCGAGAAAGGCGCTCAGACGGGACCAACGCCAACAAGCTACTTGCTGTCACGCGCCGTATGTTTAAGGCGGCCCGCGGATGGGGACTTATCGACTCCACCGATCCGACGGCAGGCTTGACCAGGCCCGCGAGAGAACGCCCGCGCGATCGGGTCCTCTTTGACGGACAGGTCCTGGTCGGTCCGAATGCTAAGGTCAATGAGCTTGGCAAGCTTGTGTCGGCTTTGAACGGCGATTCCGAAGTTGGTCCGGAGAATGCCTCGACTCGCGCCGCGCTCATGTTGACGCTGATGCTCGGTTTTCGTGCCCTCGAGGTGTCATCTCTCGAATGGGACGCGATCGACCTTGAAGGTGAGCTTCCCACCGTCACCGTCACAACCTCGAAAACTAAGGCAGGGCTTCGCGAATTGCCCCTGCCGCACGCCGCTGTGGACTGTCTGAGGCCGCTCATGCCAGGACGCAAGCAACGCTATGTTTTCCCGGCAGAGGAAGGCGCCGTCCGGTTTCCCCATCTTCATCCGGAAAGCCTCTCACGCGCTTTCGCGAGGCTCTGCGACCGGATCGGAATCCAAGGTGTCACCCTGCACGATCTGAGAAGGACATGCTTGTCCGCACTTATCGAGCTTGGTCACGAGGGCGTTGCTGAACGGATCGCGGGACACGCGCCAAGGCACGTTCTCGGTCGCCATTATGATCGATCGACGCGACTTAAGGCGATGCGCGCCGCGCTCGAGGATTGGAGCCTTCAAATCAAAGAAGCCAATCTTAGGGCTTTCGCTGGAGAAAAGAATGGCGGAGCAGCAACAATCTCAAGCGACACTAAATCTGCGGCTTGATTGTCTTGAGGATCCAACGCGCTTCGACGTAGCCTGTCTCGAAGTGATGATGTTGTGGCCGGATGACCAACTTTGGCGTTCTCGCGCGCTGGAAACATCTTTTATAGAATTCAACAGGCCTTATCTCGATATTTTGCCCGTTGAGACTTTGCGAGACTACGCAAAGCGAGCTGCCGATTCTCTTCCTCTTAACGTCGTTCAGGAGGAGGTGAAAAAAGAGAGATTCCTTCGGGGGCTTCTTGTCGGGGGCGTGCTTCATGGCATCATCGGCGCCCTTCACGACGATCCTGAAGGTGCAACAAAGGGCGCGATAATCGAGAAATGCCTCGATAGTGACGAGTTTCGAGCGCGGCACATAACGCCTTCGACCTTCAATAATGAAGTATGGAAAACGTTCAAAGCCGTCGCTCATTTTTGGGCAACCTATTTTGCGTGGTGTTACTATTTGAAAGGCGGAGAATATTACTTTCCGGAGGGCAACTTCCCTTGTCGCTGCATTGATCTACGCGAATTTCTTTCCGATGCGGAGGCGTATCGCCTAAGCGGTGAAGCAGCCCGTCCAAAGCAGTCTCGCACATCAATTCTCCGAGCCGGCGACGCGGTTCTGCTTCCCAGTTGGCTTGCCATCGAACCGAGCAAGTTTGAATTCGGTTTTCCACAGGCATAAGTTTTCCCAAACCGTTGGGAAAAGACAGCCGGGTTTTGCTGCATATTGTTCGAGACCATTCTCTTTCGGAGGTGGTCATGCGCGCACAACCGGTCCTGTCTATCGGCGAGAAGATCGCCGCCGGCGGCAATCTCACTGTCGATGAATTTTGTGTTTGGGCCGGCATAAGCCGGGTCACAACATACAATGAGGCCTCCGAAGGCCGCCTGGTCCTCTCGAAGATTGGCAAAAGCACGCGCATTGCCGCGCCTGACGCGCTCGCATGGCAACGCGCGCGCAGGCAACATAGCGAAGATCGCAGAGTCGCGTGATCGCCGATGCCACGCCAAAAAGACGAAAGGCCCGCGATCGCGCCAACGATCAACGGGCCTTCGAAAATTGTGCGCTTTGGGCGGCTGCACGATTTTCTGATCTTCCTTTCCCAAGCCTTTGTCAAGCGCGAGCAACATTCGCAAAGTTCAACGCTCGAGGCGGCCGATCATGGATCCGCCGTAGACGCTTTACCGTCGCCCGCGCTTCCTCTTAGCGAGCTGAGAGACCTATCTGTCGCTGAATTTCTCGCGATTATGCGGCCTTCAGCGCGCAACGAGCGACGCTTCTCGATTCTCGATTCCGAAGATCTGGCGAACCTCGCGCAGCTCGTTAGAAGCATACTTTACGTAATCGAGAAAGAGATCGATCGGCGCCGAAGAACAGCGCAAAAAGCTCATCTTTCCAAGACTGCACGGCCCGGAGGATCGAATGCAAAACGATCCGCCGAATGAATCAGACCTCGACTTCGTCGGCAGTGCCTTCGATCAGTTTTTTAAGAAGCCAACGGAAGAGCCGCCGAAACCAAAATCCCGCGCAAAGAAAGAGCGTCGACCGCGCCAACGCGATCTGTTTCTAACGCTCATCGACGGGCTGGAAACGTGGTTCGCGCCTCATGGCGAAACATTTGCTGCACTTCCGACGGCCGGGGGCGTCATCCATTGGCCCATCAGCTCTCGACCTTTCAAGTCATGGCTGGCAGGGCGCGCATATGAAAGCCTTGGCATTGTTCCCGGCGCACAGGCGCTCGACGATATTTGCCGAGTCATCGAAGCTCGGACAACAAAGGCGGGCAAAAAGCAGGCACCGCGGCTCCGCGTGGCGCGCATCGGTGAAGTCATGTGGGTGGACCTCACCGACGATTTGGCCCGCGCAATTGAAATCAACAAGTACGGCTGGCAGGTCATCGAGAACTTAGAAATTTGTTTCCTTCGACCAGAACATGCGGAGCCGTTGTGCGAACCGGAAATTGGCTACGCGATCGAAGAGCTCAGGCCTTTCGTCAATGCCAGCGATGACGATTTTGTTTTGATCGTCGCATGGATGCTCGGAGCGCTACGCGCCGACGGCCCTTATCCGATCCTCATTATCGCCGGAGAGCAGGGAAGTGGAAAATCAGCGCTGTCATTCCGCCTGCGTAGCATAGTCGATCCGAATGTCGTCAGGACCCAACGGCCGCCGAAAGATGAGCGGGACCTGATCGTTGCGGCGCAGGCCTGGCACCTCCTGATGTTTGAAAATGTTTCGCACGTGCCGGCGGATCTCTCCGACGCCTATGCTGCCCTATCGACGGGCGGCGGCTTCGCAACACGTGCGTTGCACACCGATCGCGGACTCAATTGCTTTTCGGGTGCGCGGCCACTGGCGCTTAACGGCATCGAACTCAGCGGCGTCCGGGCGGATCTGGGCGATCGCGCGATAATCGTTCACCTCAAAGCTATTCCGGAAAAGGAGCGCCGGCCGATCGCCGAGCTCGATCGAGAGTGGGAGATCGCACGACCCCGCATTCTAGGAGCTTTGTGCACGGCGCTTTCGTCTGCGCTGCGTTATGAGGCCTCGACCCAGCTCGACGGCTACACGCGTATGGCAGACTTCGAGCGCTGGGTTAGCGCCGCAGAGCCCGGCCTCGGGTGGGAGCCGGGCACATTCCTGCGCGCCTACCGCGACAACCGTAAAAATACGTCGGCCGCGGCATTTGACGCCGATCCGGTCGCTGGACCAGTTCGCGACTTCCTCGAAAACAGCGGCCTCTCGTATTGGGAAGGGACGGCAACCGACCTCCTCGCGCAGCTCGAACCCTTCGTGACCGAGAGTCGTCGACAGCAACGATCGTGGCCCAAGTCGGGGCAGGCGCTGGGAGGCCTCATTATTCGCAGTGCGCCACTTCTGCGCGAAAAGGGGATCATCGTTGAGAAGCGGCATTCCGGTGATCGGAGAATTTGCCTTACGAAAGCGGAGAGCGGCATTTGAGCTCCGCTCCGGTTCTTGATCTGGAAATCGCGCGCCGGCTCGGGCAGTCGACGTGTCTTCGGGCATTGAGGGCGACGCCGCCGGAGGAAGCGAGGTCTCTTGTATACTCGCTGATCAATGATGCGGAGTCCGCCGACCTGATCGTCGCTCGAACCGTAATTCCTGAAATGCAATTTCGATTTGACCAGCTTTGTTACGAGGCATTGGCCTACGAGAGTGCTCGGGACATCGCATCGTTAGTATGTCCCAGCAAGTCGCCGGCCGTCCGGCTCGAGAAGCAATTCGACGATCTTTCGAGGCATCCCGACTGCAAACGGCATGCATCAACTCGGTATCTCGATCCAAGCTCCGCAGCTTTGGGTCGCCTTCAAGAAATTATCGAGCTGCGGGGCGCGTTGGGGCAACGCGCCGGACCTCATTTTTTGGACGAGAGGTCCATACGGCGGTGCGCCAATCGACATCTCGATCGTGGCTTGTCGCCGGACAGAGCTCGGGATGGCGCTGTCCGGCAAGCCACATCAACCTAGGCTCACGACTAAAGGAGATCATGGATGAGCGTCGGGACTTCGATCGACAATAGCAAGTTTATCGAGCGCCTCAAAGCCTCGCCGATCGGCAGTGAAATCCTGGAGGCCGACAGGAACGCGATTATCGCAGAGCGCCAGTCGATCGCGGAGCAGATTGCCGCGCTCCATGAAACATCCGCCGCGAACGAAGCCAAAGAAGAGCGAGATGTAAAGCAGGCCTGGGAGAAGGTTCAAACCGCGGAACGCGTCTTGAGAGAAGCGCGAGCTGATTACAACAGCATTTACACTCGCGTGGAAAGCTCGCGGCGGACGATACGGACCCGAATCGAGCATCTAGAAAAAAAACTTCGAGAGGGTGCCTCTCATCTGATCCAAGAATTTACCTCCTGGTGTATCGACGAAGCTGCCGCAGCCAGAAAGCAAAACTTCGCTCGACACGATCGCATGTTCAGACCGAACCATACCGTCTTCACGAACACGCCTTCCATTAACCAACGCTGTAGCGCGCTGCTGGATGCGATGCGAGCGGCCGATGAAATGAAGCTCGCAGTAGATCAATTCAACATCGGCGCGCGGCTATCGGCATTGAAGGCCAATCTGCCCGCGATCGAGGACGTGACTCTTGGGGGGAGCAAAAAGTAAGATGGCGCAGCCTTCAATCAATCGATTTATCAGGCTTGCATCTGGCGAAGCCGGATCCCAGTCGACGGACTCGCGGACGATTTCCTTCACGTTCGCAACTTCCAACGTTGCGCTTGACGGTCACCGTATTTTGCCCGGCGCTTGGCAAAGCCGCGGTCATGATGGGCTTGAGGCGTTTCGAAAGAACCCTGTTTTTCTGTGGGGCCACGATACGGCACAGCCCCCGATCGGCAAGGTGATTACGATTGCTGAACAAAACGGCACGCTCAGCGGTGGCGTGCGTTTTGCCTCGTACGACTTTGCGGACATGATTTATCGTCTCTATCGCGACAGCTTTCTTTTCGGCGTGAGCGTTTCATGGATGCCCATCGACTGGACCTACGCAACGGCCAGCAATCGTGCTCCTGGCGCAATCGATTTTAAAAAAGTGCAGTTGCTGGAGATCTCCGCGGTCACGGTCCCCGCAGATTCTGACGCCCTGAAGGATGCAGATGCGCGCGGACTCATCTCAGCGACGTGCACTCGCGCCTTCCGGGCATCGCGGGCCGTCTCGGCCGATATTCAAGTCGTCAATGGCGTCGCCTATGATCTGCGCATCCCGGGCCATCGCAAGCTTTATGACGCTGAAATGGAAGACCGCGACCGGCGCAGCCGGCGAGCTCGCGCAAGAATGAATTTGCTCAAGCTCGAAGAGGAAAGGTGGGCGAGAGGGGAACTCGCCTCCGAGCTTAGGCGCAAATAGACCTCGATGGAAAACTGACGAAGGATTCAATCAATGGGTATGCAATTTTCTCTACCCGCGGATGCGCCGATTTCCGTGTTGTTGCCTGCTGAAACTGATGCGGCGGGTCGTATAAGCCGCTTTGCGCGTCTGACAAACGCTATCAAGGCTTATGTGATCGTCGGCATTAATCAGGGCAATGCGGCACCTGTTGAAATCTCACTATTGCAGGCGCAGGATACAAGCGGCACCGGTTCAAAGCCATTGGCCGCGGCACCGATCTGGTTGTGCGATAACACGGCGACGGGCGATGTTTTGGCGCCGCAATCGTCGGCAGCACAATTTACGACCGATGCCAGTCTACAAAGCAAACTTGTCATCTTTGAAATTTTGCCGGAGGCGACTCTCGACATCAGCAATGGCTTTACGTCGATTGCAGTGGAGACGAGCGCTTCCAACGCGGCGAATGTGACCCGCGCCGATCTTCTTTATCTGCCCCAGATCAAAGCACCGGGCTCCAATTCGATGTCGACATTCGCAGTGTAGAGTTTGCCCCAATCGTAAAAAATACCTTTTGGCGCGCGCTCCTTCGCGCCAGAGGCGGCAAAGATCTTAGTCCATTGGATTTTTGCCGCTGAATCAACTATTGAGGTCGTCTATTCCGAAAAGTTCGCATACCTTCCCTTCAATTTGATCTGCGCTCTGCATGGAATCTAAAAAGCGAGCGGTGTTTTCCGAGAGCGTACCTCGAGCAACGCATTCCCGGTAAAGGGCCGATATCTCATTGCCAAACGCACGCAGCTTTTCCAATTCATCCTCGGTGAGAAGCGTCTCGGGAATTGCATTTCGAATGCTCTCTTCGAAATTATAGCTTTGCAACCGTTCGTAGGGCGATAGTGCAGCGCGATCGCGGGCAAGCGCAGTTTGAGTATCTTGAAAATTTATCAAAGCGCGTCCGGCTTCGTCTGTCTGCTCCGCGATCACGCGCTTATTCAGCTCTTTTAATTTCCATTCAAGAAGCCGGTCTCTTGTCCTTTCGAAAGTCCGGAACAGATCGATTCCAACAAGTCGTACGAATTGCTCGGCCATCTGGCGACGATCCTGCAAGCCGAAGCCGCAAACCTCCAGTTGCTTCTCGAGCTCGGCGAGGATCGATTGTTTGGTTTGAGCCGTTGGGCTTCCAAGTCTGTTGGCCCAGCCGAGCGACATAAAAATGCCTTTGGCATTTACGGCGGATAAGGCTCTTAAGCGCGAGATGATGTTTTCCGCCTGGTCGATACTTTTCCGAAGTTTGATCTCGACGGAAAAGGCCTTCATGCTTTCCAGCAGCGGCAGGTGAAAAAGCACGGCCGTTACGAGGAAGAGCGCCGCCAAGCAGGATGCGCTCGCTATGTCGTGCATCACGGCTTCGAAGATGGCGCCGGCGAGCAATAGAATGGCCGCGGCACCCATCGAGAATATAAAAACGATTCTGAAACGCTCTAACAGACCTGCGTATTTTGCGGTAATTTCTTCAGGCGTCGACATCTGACCTCGCACTTATCGGTGAAACTTTCCGATTCGGCATTCATCACGGGATCGCAACCCCTCGGCTGACTTGTCGCCCAAGGTGTCTATTGGGGCTGCTAAATTCGCCGAGCCAGGCTCTCGAGGCGAGGACGTATATCCGGCTCAGACCGCTTCACGGGACCCTCGATTCCGAGAGGTGGGGCGATCTGAGCCGCTCTGGCGTGATCCTCGCGGGCGGCCGCCTGCGCGAGAGAAGTCAGTATCGCATCCAAGGGATGCTGATCGTCCGGTCGCGCGGTCCGTCGGCGCGTCATCGGTGCCCCTCCGAGCTCGAAAAAAAAACGGTACCATGGCGGAACCATTAATTCTGAAACGAACTGCGCCAATTGGCGCATTTTCCACCGAGCCGCAAATTGCGGTGCGGTGAGAAAGACACACATTTTGCAGCGCGACTCGATCTTTCCCGCACCCTTTCTTGTTTGGTGGATCGCCAGCGTGGAGAGGCGTCCATTCGATCGCTCGGTGGGTGGGGGGGTTTCGTCTACCGCACGAGGCTCCCCTGCAACCGGGTTCACCCTCACCCGCAGATTTTTTATTTGGCTCGCGTGATTTTAGCTCTTTGGAATCATTGATCGGCTCGAACGCGAGCCAATGGGGAGCCAAAATGGCCGCAAAGAGCGCTTTTGCGAGCCAATGAGCGAGCGAAAAGCGCCTAAACCGTCTCAAATGATCTATCGATCCGTTCGTTTTAATGGACGGCTTGGACGGAGGTTGGACGGCTGAGAGCTCGCCGATCACTTTGAAATCGCGTCTATTGGACGGCTTGGACGGCTTGGACGGCTCATCTTGTTTAGTTGGTTTGAAAAAGAAGCGAATAAAGCCCGCTGCATACGCTGATGGACGGTCTTTTTCTTTGAAAAAGACGAGGGGCGGTTCAAAAAAGAAAGCTGGAACAAAGGCAAACGGCGCGAGTGATGGCGCACGGCGCTAAAGCAGGCCTATAACTCGAGCCAAAAGCCGTCCAAGCCGTCCAAGCGTCGCGAGATCAATTGATTAAGCTGTCCGCGAGCCGTCCACCGGCCGTCCGGAGGCCGTCCGGCGCTTTGCCGCCTTTCGCAGCCGCACGCCAGGTCCTTCGCCATTTTCCTCGACGAAGATTACACCGGCGGTCTCCAGAGCCGTCTGCATCATCGCGACCGCGTCGCCGGATACCTTGACGCCGTTGGCAGTCTCAAACCGTTTGACGGTAGGTAACGAAAGACCAGCGGCCTCCGCTAGCTCGGTCTGAGACCATCCAAGAAGACCGCGCGCCGCGCGAATTTGAGCCGGATGAATCATGTCATGTCTTGACCCATTTTGGATCATTGGTATGATCCTTTTTGTATCATTGGCTGCGTGGATAATCAATGCGGGCTGATGAGACCGGCAAGATGGAGGAAACTATGACGAGACACGAGGCGCCCGCCAAGGCAATTGTAGAATCTCAGAAACTCAATGAGGCTGGAGCGGATGACGAATTGGTTTCTCTCTGGCATCAGTGGCGGCGGCAGCTAGGCGACGAGGCGCGCGCCGTTGACGAAATCGAGACCGCTGAAAAGCAAGGCTGCCGAAGCGACCTCGCGATAGCCGATCGGAAAGCCCGGAGAGCATTCAAAAATGTGGAACGGCTGTTTAAGAGGATCGTCAGCCTCAGGGCGAATACCCTTACTGGACTGCGCGTCAAAGCTGCGGTTGCACTCGACCCGCCAATCGACGACGAAATGCTGGCGACCAGCATGGCTCTTGATATCCAACAAATGGCCGACCTTCCTCTGGTTGATTCGTCTCTCAATAAGGTTGACGAGCAACCTGATCGGTCGGAGCGTCTTCACCGCCTCACAGTCGATAAAGCGAGGCTCGGCGACATGAGTATCCAAGAGCTCTATAGCCTGGGAGAAGTGCTCAACATCGCCGGACAGACTGTCATGGCTTTCAGCGGTCGACCCTGTTTTGAAAACGAGATGAACAACTACAACGCCGCGGGCAAGCTTCTCGATGACATCACGGAATTCCTGCTATCGTACAAACAGGCCGCGATCGATGAAGCATCGGGGAGAGAGCCAGAAACACCCGCGGACGCATGCTCTAAGGGATTGTTGCTTTTGGCGCATGAGATAGATTGCGCCGTTCCGGGACTTGAAAATTTTTCAAATATAGCGCTTCGCGCTACTGAGCTCGCTGGTGAGGAAGCTAAAGTGCTGAAAAAGAGCCTCCTTAACGCCGACTCAAAGGCCGCATAGACCGGACATCCGCGCGTCTTTCGATGTCCGAGCAAACTGAATTATCTGCCGATCAAAGCTGCGGTTTTGATCGGCATTTTTTGTCCGATCACATCTGCGGTCTTCAATAAGAGGAACGCAATTCATGTCATGGGTCAAACACAGCCAACGCCTTTTCGTCGCGATCGGATTTCTCTGTCTCGGCCTCTGCGATTCTATGCCGGCCTTTGCGGATAATGTCGGCTGCATGCCGGTCACCGGACAATTCACGGCGGTTGCCGAACAGCAGAAGATCAATTCGGCTCTGCTGGCGCTGCGCAACAACAATGCTGGCTCTACGCAGCCGAGCGATGATTGCTCCGGCGCGCCGGTCAAAGGTCAGTTCTGGCTCAACACAGCTTCGACGCCGAACACGCTTGAGATGTGGGACGGTGCTCAATGGGATGTCGTCGGTCACTTCGATCCCATCAATGGGCTTTGGTTACCGGTGCAGGCAGGCGGTCTTGCGACGATGACGTCGGCGACGGTCACTGATCTCTGCGCGGGCGTCCCCCAGAATGAAATTACCCTCTCCGGCACAACGCCAATCACCTCGTTTGGATCATCGTGCCAGGTCGGGCAATTCAAGTTTCTGAAGTTCACCGATAAGACGCCGATCGTCTACAACGCCGGATCGATCCTGACGCCGAACGGCCAAAGCATCACAACAGAAAATGGCGGCCGCGGGATTGTTGTCTATCTCGGCGCCGGCGTCTGGGATCTGATGTTCTACCATTCGACGGGCATGGATGTTCCAGCCGGCTCGATCCAGATCATGACTTCGCCGACGCCCGATCCCGGCTATTTGCTTGCCGATGGGCAGACGCTTTCGACGACTGCTTATCCGAATCTCTTCGCCAAGATCGGCTATCTCTTTGGCGGATCTGGCTCGACCTTCAATTTGCCAGATCTGCGCGGCCGCTATCTCGCCGGCCTCGACAATATGGGCGGGGCCGCCGCGAACCGCATCACCAACTTCAACGCCGATAACATCGGCAATATCGGTGGCGCGCAGTCTTATGCGATCGCGCAGGCTAATTTTCCAAATGTGAATTTTCCGATGAGCCTGTCGTACTCGGCAAGCGGGTCGACCAATAGCCTCGAATGGAGTGGAAACGCGGAGGGGCAGATCGCATCTTATACGGGTGGCGCTTACAATGGCCCTTCCTATCCTCCGCAGAATACCTTTATTGCCCCAACTGTGAACATCAACTTGTCGATCTCCGCGACCGTGAATTCCGGCGGTTCCGGCACGCCGCTGCAGACTCTGCCGCCGACGGAGATCGTCGCTTACGAAATTAAATACTGAAACGAGTTGACGGTAGCCTCCGCGCCTGTTCACCTGGGGCAGGTTCGGAGAGCCGGATGCCAGATTTTACGGTCATCGATGGCGGCGGAGAACGTCGCGACCACGCTGCGGAAATGGCGCAAAGTGTTTTCGAGGATCTGGCGCTCGAGATCGTTCGTGTTGCGGCGCGCGGCGGGGATCCTGAATTTCGGGCGGCGCGGGCGCTGAATCATTTCCTGGCGCATGCGGCCGAGGCAAAAGCCGAACCCGCGACCATTGTCGATCGCGCCCTCCATTCCTTTCACAAATCCATTTTTGGCCACGAGTCGGCGCGAGAGCTCGACAGAGACTTAATGGACGTGGTGAAATGTTCGCTTCGCCTGGCCGCGGAAGAAGCTGCACAAGATCCGGCCGCGGCGGCTCGACGCTCTAGTCGGAAGGCCGAGCTCCTTGCGGCGATCGAACAGCTCATGATCGGCCGAGAAGAGAGAGCCAGGAAAAACGGCCGCAGCTATCTTGTCAATTTGGCCGAAAGAGAGCTCGGAAAGTGGACACAGCCAAAAGCTAGAAAAACGGAGCGGTCTGCTAAGTCGAAGCGTGATCCGTACTCCGATCCTCAACTTTGAAGCAGCGTTGGGCCTGGCACGCACGCTTGCTGAACTCTTGACATCATTCTTGTTCGTTCTGCCGAAATGCGACCGTGAGCTCGCGACCCTCCGTGTCGACTGAAACCGTCAAATTGTTGTTTTGGCTCTTCGACGCAAAAGAAAGCAGACGTCCCTCGGCGTTGAATTTAATAGCGACCGTCGATCCATCGAGGAACTCAAGTTCGTGAGACATCGCCCCGTCCTCGTTGATGATCTCGTGTTTTTTGAGTTTCGCAATGTCTTTGACATTGATGGCTTCAAGGGCAGGAAGATGACCGACTACGCCGTCGGGCCCGGTTTCAAATGATTGGTTCCTACCGGTAGCTATCAGACCGCCATCTTCCTTGGCCACGACGCGATGGCCTCCCTGACGGTTGTAGTAGAGTGTTTCCTTGCCATCGCCTGCCATGTGTGCCCCCCAACCCAGTGCACGTTCGCTCGATCTTCCCATACGGAAAGCCGCCAAAAGCTTGACGAATCTCGCAACGGTGTTACGCATTACTTTAATAAAAGCATAGGTTGAGCTCGCTGTGAATCCCGCCGATCTTGATCACACCATTCTGAACCACATCAACGAAAAGGCGATCGCATTGGGTGAAAAACTCAATGCGGACGTGATCTGTTACTTCGGCCAAATCAGCCCTCAGTACTATCGATATTTCAGAAATTTTATTGAGGATGTGCGAGCGCGATCAAAACGCAACGGTGATAACATAGCTATCGTCTTGCGAAGCCCGGGAGGTTCGGCCGAAACAACCGAGCGCATGGTCAACGTCGTCAGACATCACTACCGAAATGTTGATTTCATCGTGCCGGATTTGGCGATGTCGGCTGGGACTATCTTTTGCATGTCGGGCGACCGCATTTATATGGATTATTCGTCGAGCCTAGGTCCAATCGATCCGCAGGTTATGGCGCCGGACGGCAGTGGCTACGTCGCCGCGTTGGGTTATCTCGATAAAGTAGCTGAGATCACAAACAAAGGCGTTTTGTCGCCGGCAGACGTTGTCCTTTTAAAGAGTATGGATCTCGCCAAGCTCGCGCTTTTTGAGCAGGCAAAAGCTCTATCTATCGACTTGCTGAAAAAATGGCTCATTCAATACAAGTTCAAAGATTGGACCGTGCACCGCACAACCAATCCGGGAACGCCCGTCACCGTGGATGACAAAGAAAAGCGCGCTGAAGAAATTGCGCTTGCCTTATCCGATCATAAGCGATGGTATTCGCATGGCCGAGCCTTGGGCGTCGATCGTTTGAAGGAACTCAGGCTTGAAATCGACGATTACTCCAAGGACGAAGGCTTGAGAACAGCTATACGTGCGTATAACGATTTGTTAACGGCTTACGCCGATAGGCAACAGCTAAAGTTCTATATGCATAGCCATCTGACGGAGACAGTATGATGGATCACGGCACTCCTCTTGCCAGCCGGGTCTCTACGATGCTGGAAGATCCGCTATATCAATCTGGCCCCATGTTTTCGCCGGCGGCGCTCGAAGCGATGCGGCTGGCGGATCTTTTTGCCGCGGTGAGCCCCGCTATGGAAACCTTGCCGTTGGACGCATTGGCAGGCTTTCCTGCGGCCTCTACAGAGATCCCGGAACGCGGCGGCGCAGAGCAATAATCGCAAGCTGCCGTCGCGCGCAGTCAAAATATTTGAGGAAAATCGCCTCCGGCGCCACCGGGGGCTTTTTTTTGCGCGGCAATGTTCTATTTTTGTTCCTAACGCTTTAGCTTGGTGAAACCGCCCATGTCGACGAAGCCTCGTGGCTACCGTTCCGCCGAATTGCCAAGCGATCCGGCTCTTCTACTGCGCACCTTGCGTGCCTGCAGAGACGCAATGATTAGAGCGAGCGCGGAGGTCAAAATGGGCTGTGCTCTCTCCCGCGCTGGCTGCGAGCTGACGCGGGCGATCGACGTCACGGCGATCGTTCTGACGGGCGATGATCGTTATTTTGCCGAGAAAGGCCACATGAACGATCAGGAGCGAGCGCACTGGGAAAAGTGGGCGGCGATCGAGAAAGGAGACCTGCCATGGCCGCGATGACCTATTACGTCGCGCTGCCTTTCGAGCGCGGCGAAGAAGGCGATCTGGTCGCCGGCGAGGCACAGGAATGCCAGACAGCCACTGCAGCAATACGGCGCGCAAAGCATGGCAAAAATTAGCACCGGCGCCATCGCGTTCTCACGCCGAGGCAATCCGGCGACGGGCGAATTTGAAGCCGCCGAGCTGTTGGGCCGATTCGGCAACCTGCCGGCGGAAGACGCATTGTTGGGTTACCAATGAAGGGCGCGGCAACTCATTCCGGCTTTGCGTCTAACCCGTCGTTTGCTATGAAACGCGCGACTTCCCGCTAGGTTTGTGTCTCGCAGTGTGTCTCAAAGGTTGGTTGGCAGCAGAGAAGTGTTAGTCAAGTTCTTGTAGACACTTCACCTCTTTGTCACGCGCCGGTCCGCCTTCTAAGCGGCAGGTCGCAGGTTCGAGCCCTGCCGGGGTCGCCAACATATGCGGGCGCTGCCTGCGCGTCCTAGATGCGCGTGTCACATTTGCCGATCCGCTTGAGCCGGCAATATAATGGAGCGCATAGGAGCGCGTAATGGTATCGAAACGGGTCGCCGAGATGGCGGAGACTCTGGTGGCCGTTGCCCGGCCGGGTATTACGCCGAAGGAATTGTTTGAGACGGTCCGCCGCCGATATCCCAAGGCATCGCGCAAGGAAATTGCCCGCGCGGCCTATTTCGCCTTGATCCGCCATTCGAGCAATGCGCCCGAGAAGGCGAATGAACTTCGCGCTCTCGCGGTCGCCTCGCGCCCGACGCTTCACGAAAACGACGACGACTAAGCCGTTATAATCTAGGAAAAAAGGCCCTTCCGCCAAAGCGGAAGGGAAAACATCAAATCGTGGGATACGTTGATCGGCGCGTTAGACCACGTGGCGATGACGCCTCGATGACAAGAGCACAGAAATCTAGTGCCGCCGTGTCCGGCAGCCATCGAGAAAGACCTTGGCGCACGCCCTTGCACGCTCAGCGATTTCCTGGGCATCGGGCGCGCGGCGCTGGCCCAGCATAGCGGCACGCTGCACATCCATAATCAGCATGCCGCGCAGCATACTCGTCGCGACAGCTGGATCTTCGACCTCGATGAGATCGAGTCTCACCTGCCGGCGCACCCAATCTTCCATGGCGCCGCCGACCCGCACGATCGCCGTCTCATAAAAGCTGGTCGCGACCTCGGGAAAGCGGTCGCTTTCGCCGATCACCAGGCGGAAGAGGGCGATCGTCTCGTCATTCAGCGTCAGGTTGCCGAAGGCCGTCAGGATGCGCTCGAGCGCTGTTTCAAGCGGCAGATCGGCCAGCACTGGGTCGTCGACGTTCAGCATGAACTGCGTGATGCGGTTGGCAATGACCGCCGTAAACAGCTCCGCCTTGGTGGGGATGAGGCGGTACATCGTCTTCGTTGAAATCCCGGCGTTTTGCGCCACCGTGCCCATGCAGGTGCCGGCATAGCCATTGGCCGAGAAGGCTTCCGCCGCGGCTTGCACCAGCAGCTCGCGCGTCTCTTCGTCGGAGCGGATTTGCGGGCGGCCACGGCTCCGCCTCAGCACATTCTCATTTTGTCGCATAATTATTTTCCAAATTCATGTTGACAGGTCTCGATCCAGGTTTATTTTAGAAAACCATAGATTTCCTAATTAGGGAAGCCCCTTTGTGGACTTCAAGTGAGGGGAGATTGCAATGACCAAGCATATGGCCTCGCTCGAGATTGAGCGGCAGTTCAGCGCCGACGCGCTTGCCGAGCTGGACAAAACAATTTCCGATAAAGCGCCAATCGCCCCGCAGGCCCCGGAAGCGGCGCTGGCAGCGGCGTCTGGGCCGCAAGCACCCGCGCCGAAGAAGCATGGCTTGCGCCGTCTTCTGCTCGCGGGAGCAGGCCTTGCTGGTGTTGCTGCGCTCGGCGTCTTCGGGTGGAATTACTGGACGGTTGGCCGTTTCGAGGTGTCGACCGACGATGCCTATGTGAAGGCTGACAATACGGCGATCGCGCCGAAGGTTTCAGGCTACATCTCCGAAGTGCTCGTCGGCGACAATGAGCGCGTCAAGGCCGGCCAAGTGCTTGCCCGGATCGACGACCGCGATTTCCGCGCGGCGCTCGATCAGGCGACAGCCGATGTTGCGGCGGCGCGCGCCACCATTGCCAATAAGGAAGCGGCGCTCGACACGCAGCAGTCAGTCATCGACTCGGCCCGCGCCACAGTGGGTGTAGATCAGGCGCAGCTTACTTTTGCCGAACAGGAAGATTCCCGCTACGCGCGGCTTGCGGCGACCGGCTATGGCAGTGTCCAGAACGCCCAGCATGCGGCGTCCGGCATTGCTTCGGCGCGCGCAGCGGTTGACCGTGACACGGCGGCTCTCGCGACCGCTACCAAGCAGATCTCGCTTTTGAAGGCGGAGTTGGCCGGTGCCAAGGCGAGCCTGGCGCATGCCGAAGCCGTTCTCGAAGAGGCGAAGCTCAATCTTTCCTATACGACAGTGGTTGCGCCGGTTGACGGCGTCGTCGGCAATCGCAGCCTGCGCGTCGGCCAATATGTGACGGCGGGCACGCAGTTGATGGCGGTGGTGCCGGTCGCGGCCGCCTATATCGTCGCGAACTATAAGGAGACGCAGCTCACCGATGTGCGCGCCGGCCAGAAGGTCGAGATCGCCGTCGATATGTTCCCGGGTGTCACCGTGCGCGGCCATGTCGACAGTCTGGCGCCCGCGAGCGGCCAGGAATTCGCGCTGCTGCCGCCCGACAATGCGACCGGCAATTTCACCAAGATCGTCCAGCGCATCCCGGTGAAGATCATCCTCGATGCCGACAGCCCGCTCGCTGGCGAGCTGCGTCCCGGCATGTCGGTGACGCCGACGATCGAAACCAAGAAGAGCGAGACGCGCGAAGCGGCGGCGCAGAAGCCTGAAAGTTGATCGCCAGACCGAGATCGGGAGAGGATCATGTCCAGCATCTCACAAACTGCTTCGCCGAGCACCTTCGCTTCTACGCCCGCGGGTGTCGACCCGAACAAGGCGAGCCTCGCGACCTGGGTCGCGGTGCTCGCCGGCATGATCGGCGCCTTCATGGCGATTCTGAACATCCAGATCACCAATGCCTCGCTGCTCGATATCGAAGGCGGCATCGGCACCGGCGTCGATAATGGTGCCTGGGTCTCGACCGCCTATCTGATCGGCGAGATCGTGGTGATCCCGCTGACCGGTTATCTCAGCCGCGTCTTTTCCTTCCGCACTTATATGATCGTCAGCACCGCGGCCTTCGCGTTGTTCTCGATGGCCTGTGCCTTCGCGCATGACCTCGGCACGATGATCGCGATGCGCGGTCTGCAGGGCTTTGCCGGCGGCGTGCTTATTCCCATGGCCTTCACAATGGTCGTCACCAAACTGCCGAAGCCGCAGCAGCCGATCGGGCTTGCCATGTTCGCGCTCGCCGTGACCTTCGCGCCGGCTATCGGGCCGACGATCGGCGGCTATCTGACTGAGAATTACGGTTGGCAGACGATCTTCTTCATCAACACGGCGCCGAGCCTGGTGATGATCGGTGCGCTTTGGATGACTCTTGAGCGCGAGCCGATACAGCTCGGGCTTCTGAAAGAGGGCGATTGGTTCGGCATCATCACCATGACGATCGGCCTTTCGGCGCTGCAGACCTTGCTCGAAGAAGGCAATAAGGACGACTGGTTTGGCTCGCAGTTCATCGTGAACCTCGCCGTCATCGCGACGGTTGCACTCTCGGCCTTCCTCATCATCGAACTGAAGGTGAAGAAGCCTCTTGTCGATCTGCGCCTGCTGCGCAATCGCAATTTCGCCATCGGCACGCTGGCCAATTCTTTCGTCGGCTTCGGTCTGTTCGGCAGCATCTATGTGCTGCCGCAGTATCTCGCCCAGGTGCAGGGCTATAATGCCGAGCAGATCGGCCTGGTGCTCGCCTGGACTGGCCTGCCGCAGCTCATCATCATCCCCTTTGTGCCGAAGCTGATGAAACTCTTCGACATCCGCTATCTTGGCATTTTCGGCATAGCGCTTTTCGCGCTGAGCTGCTTCATGAACACGCAGATGTCTTTTGAATATTCGGGCGACCAGTTCTTCCTGCCGAATATCGTGCGTGCCATCGGCCAGGCGCTGATCCTGACACCCCTGACCGCGATCGCGACAGTCGAGATCGCGCCGAAGGACGCCGCCAACGCGTCCGGCCTCTTCAACATGTTCCGCAATCTGGCCGGCGCCATCGGCACGGCGGCACTCGAAACCATCATCACCAAGCGCGAGCAGTTTCATTCCAACATCATTGGCCAGTCGGTGACGCTTGCGCGGCAGGAGGTGCAGCAGCGCATCCATGATCTGACCGGCTATTTCATGTCGCATGGCCTGGCCGATGCAGCGCTCGCCCAGCATGAGGCGATCGTGGCGCTCGGCAAGACCGTGAAGCGTCAGGCGCTGGTGATGGGCTTCAGCGACACCTTCGGTGTCATCGGTGTGATGCTCGCCTTAGCGGCTGTGTCGCTGATCTTTGCCCGCAAGGCTAAGGCGGGCGCGAGCGCCGTCGCGCACTGATCGCGAGCGGCCGCTGTCACTGTGCTCCAACCAGCCGCCGCAGCCGCACCGCCGCGATGAAAGCCAAAGCCAGCGCCGCGAGCGCGAAGCCGACGACGCCGGGCCATTTGGCCTCCGCCCAAAACCAGCCGCCGGCCGAGCCCATCACGCTCGAGCCAACATAATAAAAGAGCAGATAGAGCGACGCAGCGTGACCCTTCGCGTCGCTTGCGATGCGGCCGACCCAGCCGCTCGCCACCGCATGGGTACCGAAAAAGCCCATGGTCAGAAGTGCAATGCCAAGGACCACGCTGATGAACCCCGGCAGCAGCGTCACGATAACCCCGACGGCCGTCAAAGCAATGCCGCCCGGCAGAACGACGTCGCGGCCGAGCTGATCGGCGAGCGCGCCGGCTTTCCATGACGCGGCCATTCCCAAGAGGTAGACGATGAAGATAAGGCCGAGCTCGGCCTGCGAAAGCGAATAGGGCGGTGCGGTCAGCCGAAAGCCGGCGTAATTATAGACGCAGACGAAGGTCCCCATCGCCAGAAAGCCGACAGCAAAGAGAAGCTGCAAGCAGGGATTGGCGAGATGGCGCGTCCAGGCGGACAGATGATAATCGGCCTCGAAACCTTTTCTGCGGGTAAAATTGCGCGATGGCGGCAGCATCATGAGAAAGACGATGGCCGAAGCGAGCCCCGCCAGTCCAATGCCGATCATCGCACCGTGCCAGGAGGTGAGTTCGGCGAGAAGGCCCGTGACGAGACGGCCACTCATGCCGCCGAAGGCCGTGCCGGCAACGTAAAGCCCCATGGCGAAGCCGAGCGCGCGCGGATGAATCTCTTCCGCGAGATAGGTCATGGCGACCGCGGGCGCGCCGCCGAGCGCGATGCCTTCGAGCGCGCGCAGCACCAGCATCACTGGCCAATTCGGCGCGGCGGCTGTCGCGATATTGAGAACCGCTGCCGTCGCGATCGATATGAACATGAGGCCGCGCCGGCCGAGCCCTTCCGAGAGCGCTGCCGCGCCGAGAATGGCGAAGGCGAGAAGCAGCGTCGAGAGTGACAGCGCCAGCGAGCTTTCCGCCGGACTGACATGAAAATCTTCGGTGAAGATCGGCAGTAGCGGCTGCACGCAATAGAGCAGGGCGAAGATCGCAAAGCCGGCGAAGAAGAAGGCGATGTTCATCCGCCGATAGGCGGGTGTACCGCGCGAAATCCATTTCGGCTGATCGAGGCGATCGTCGGTCAACATCAAAGACTCATCAGGTGCATGGGCTTTTAGTTTGCTCATGGGATCGCGCCCGGAGCAACGGCCGAGGTGCATTGCAGCATTGCACTTGGTGAACGCCGCAGCGCCGAAGCGATGTCGTTAAACTTTGCTGATCCACTCAAACTGAGGCGTTGCATCGAACCCACCGCGGCCATTTGGGGCCGCGCTTCACCCGTCCGGGGCATTTATGCGCTATGCCGCATTCGTCCTGAGCTTGATCGGCTGTCTGATTTTCGCTCTCGCTACGCGGCTTTTGAACAGTGCAGCCCCTTTGGCGCTATGCATCTTCTTCGGGGCTTTCGCCATCCTCGGCTATCTCGATCTTCGGCAGAAAGAGCACAGCCTCAAGCGCAATTACCCGATCCTCGCCAATCTGCGCTTCATGCTTGAGAAAATCCGCCCATGCGGCCTCGCTTCTCAACGTTTCGGCGATGAGCGTCGGCGCGCTGAGTGCCCATGCAATCCTGGCGCTCAACAAGGGCGCATAGTTTCGCGGAAATCTATCCGGCGATCGAGCCGTACAGCCTGCTGCAAGGCACGGCGCCTGCGGCTTATGCCAAACATTGGGTGACTGCGAATGCCGTGAGCTTCCTCGCCAAAGCGCCGGTGCCGGTGGAGCGGACGAGCGTGCCGCTCACCGACGTCTTAACGATAATTGCAACGAATCACGCGCAGGCGGCGTCGGCCTGATCCAGTGCCTTGGCGGCTTAAGGCGACACATGCGATCACATTTTTCTCTTGGTTATTGTCGATTTAATTCATGTTTTACAAAAAGATATAACGATCAGGTGAAGTTCAGTCCGAAGATCGAGCCGCAATTTTGCCGGATTTGGGCTGCCCTTTGCGCTTCGCATGCGATTCGATGGCTCTTCGCGACGGCTTTGTTTTTTAAGGCTCTAGCAAGCGGTCCTATGCAAGCGTCAGGCATGGCCTCCGGGCTTTAGCCGAAAGGCGCCGCATGCAACCGGTCGGGGGATCTTAATGAAGCGCTCGGAATCTCTGTCGCGTTCGGGCTCAGACGTGACACCTTCCCAGGCTTTTGCGCTACCGGCGTTCCGCCGTTGCTCGCCTTTCTATCTTCTCATCGCTGCAGGATCATTCGGTCTCGCCGGTTGCGCGCAGCAGCCGTCGACGATGATGCACGGCAAGGAATATTTTCCGTCTTCGATCTATGGCGCCGCAAGCCCGCGTGTCGTCGGCGACGGTGAAGAGATCCCGCATGGCGGCGGCACTTACAAGAGTGGCAACGCCTATACGGTCGCCGGCCACACCTACTATCCGATGCAAGGCAAGCATTATACGAGCGT
This sequence comes from uncultured Methylovirgula sp., assembly GCA_964644615.1. Taxonomy (GTDB): domain Bacteria; phylum Pseudomonadota; class Alphaproteobacteria; order Rhizobiales; family Beijerinckiaceae; genus Methylovirgula. The sequence continues at coordinate 55,377 of CAZXXA010000006.1, forward strand.
CGGCATGGCGTCTTGGTATGGCGACGCCTTCCACGGCCGCCGCACGGCAAACGGCGAAATCTACGACCGCAATTCGATCAGCGCCGCGCATCCGACCATGCCGCTGCCGAGCTATGCGCGGGTGACCAATCTGCGTAACCATTACTCGATCATCGTCCGCGTCAACGATCGCGGCCCCTTCGCGCCGGGCCGCATTATGGATGTCTCGCGCCGCGTTGCCGAACTTCTCGATTTCCGCCGCACCGGCACGACAAAGGTCAAGGTCGATTATGTCGGCCAGGCGAGCCTCGCCGGCTCCGACGATGCCAAGCTGATGGCGACGCTGCGGCAGGACGGCCAGCTCGCGCAGCTCGATATGAAACATCCGCCGACGTATGACGCGGTGCAGACGGCGTTTGCCGAACCGGATGATACGGTGCCGCCCGGCGCAACGGCATACACGGCATCTGCGGCAAATGACGTGGCCGATAACGGCCCGGCACCGGATGTCGTCTTCAAGGGCAAGATCCCGTCGCCGCCGTCGCGGCCTTTCGATCTCACGGGTGCCGACGCGCAGGTCAGCGCTCGCTAGTCGTTTCCATCATTCTTTGAGAAAAACTGGCATGCTGCGTTGACCGCGGCATGGTTGTTTGCGCGCGCTGCCAACGCATGTCCTTTCAGGCATTCCCAAAATAATACAGCAAAGACAGCGGCGACAGCGCTTCATGTGCAATCGCATGTGCAAGGCTGTTCTTCATTGAAAATTTTCCGTATCTTTACATCGGTCGATGCAATGTTCTGTGCCCTTGGACATTTGTCATAGATCGGTCCGCCTTCGGCGCCATTCTGCCGGGCGGTCTCATTCAGGTGATGGGCGAGACGTCCGCGTGATGCGTTCTTTCATGCGATCTTTGGGGCTGCTGATCGGTCCCTTGGCGTTTGCCGCTGCGATGCATGTCGCGGCGCAAGCTGCGACGGCTCCGCCGGCCGGCCTGCAGACAAGCGTGCCGCATGTCATCCTGATCGATGCGGATTCGCTTTCCGTCCTCTTCGAAAAGGGCGCGGACGATCTCGAGACACCGGCGTCGACGACGAAGATCATGACGGCGGAACTCGTCTTCGAGGCGCTTGCCGCAGGCAAGATCAAACCCACCGATCAGTTCCAGGTCAGCGAAACCGCCTGGCGCCAAGGCGGTGCGCCGGCCCATGGCGAGACGATGTTCGCGGCGCTGCATAGCCGCATCGATATTGAGGATCTCATCCGCGGTCTCGCCGTCGTCTCGGGCAATGATGCGGGGATTATTCTTGCCGAAGGTCTTGCCGGCTCGGAAGGCGCCTTCGCAACGCGGATGACGGAACGCGCCCGCGAGCTCGGTTTTGATCATCTGACCTTCACCAACAGCTGGGGTAGGGACGATCCGGACCAGAAGGTGACGGCGCGTGAGATGGCACTGCTTGCCGCGCATCTCATCAAAACTTACCCGCAGTACTATCGCTATTTCGGCGAGAAGGAGTTCACCTGGAACAAGATCAAGCAGCCGAACCGCAATCCGCTATTGGCAATGGACATCGGCGCGGATGGTCTGAAAACCGGCAATATCGGTACGAGCGGCTATTGCATTGTGGCGTCCGCCATCCAAAACGGGCAGCGGCTGGTTCTGGCGCTCTACGGCGCGAAATCGGCCAAGGAAAGAGCCGACGAAGCCGCCCGCATTCTGCAATGGGGTTTCCGGACCTTCGAGCCGAAGACGCTTTTCGACAAGGGCGAGATCGTCGGCACTGCAACGGTTTACGGTGGTGACAAAGGTTCGGTGCCGCTGGTGACGGAAGCGCCTGTGAAGGTGTTGATCCCGCGCGAATTGACCGACCGGATTACCGCCCGGATCGTCTATACTGGCCCGCTGATCGCGCCAGTCGAGTCAGGCAAGCAAGTGGCCGAGCTTCAGGTCTATCGCGGCGGTGCGCAGATCTTCACAACGCCGCTGCTGACGGCCGGGAATGTGGGGAAAGGCTCCCTATCGAGCCGTGCGATGGACGCGAGCCTCACCTATATTGGTGATCTCGTGCGCAAATATATTCTGAAAGCTGTCAGCCGTTGAACGAAGCCTATCCGTCCTCGCAGCGCCGTGGCGCCTTCGTCACGCTCGAAGGCGGCGAGGGGGCCGGCAAGACAACCCAGCAGCGCTTCATTATCGAAAGGCTCCGCGCCTTGGGCATAGCAGCGGTCGCCACGCGCGAGCCCGGCGGCTCGCCGAATGCCGAAATCCTGCGTGAGGCGCTGCTCTCCGGCAAGATCAAGCCCCTAGGCGGCGCGGCCGAGGCGATCGTCTTTTCGGCAGCGCGGATCGATCACATCGAAACGATGATTAAACCGGCACTTGATGCCGGCACTTGGGTGATTTGCGACCGCTTTGCGGACTCGACCCGCGCCTATCAGGGCACTCTCGGGGTCGATGCGACTTTCCTGGGCCAGCTTGAGCGTGTCACGCTCGACGGGCTGCGCCCGGATCTGACCTTCATCCTCGATCTGCCGCCGGAAATCGGTCTCTCGCGCGCCAATGCGCGCCGCGCCCCCGGCGTCCGGATCGACCGCTTCGAAAGCGAGACGATCCGTTTTCACGAGATGCTGCGTGAAGCCTATCTGCGGATCGCCAAGGCGGAGCCCGACCGCTGCATCATCGTCAATGCGCTGCAGGACGAAACCGAAGTCGCGACGGCGATCTGGGATGCGATCGTCAAGCGCCTTCTGACTGATGGCAAGCAGTTCATGCGGCCGCGCGATCTCCGGATAGCTGGCGGCGCGGCGCTCGGCGAAACCAAGAGCCGAGTCTGATGGCGCGCGCCAATCTGGAAGCTCCGCCAGAGTCGGACCGGTTCGAGGACGCCCCGCATCCGCGCGAGACTCTGAGCCTGATCGGCCATGAGGCGGAAGAGCAGGCGCTGCTCGATGCTTACCGGGCGAACCGCCTGCCGCATGCCATCCTCGTCGGCGGGCCCACAGGGATTGGCAAGGCGACATTCGCCTGGCGGCTGACGCGCTTTCTGCTCGCCCATCCCGATCCGATGGCGCCAAGCGTTCAGGCGGCGCAGAATTTCGGCGTGCCGGCCGATCATCCCGTTACCCAGAAACTCGCCGCGCTGTCACATGGCGATGTTTTCCTTTTGCGGCGGGAATGGAACGAGAAGGCCAAGCGCGCCTTCACCGAAATCCGCGCCGACGACGTGCGCCAGGCGATCCATCTGTTCCAACAAGCGTCGAGCGCCGGCGGCTACCGGATCTGCATCGTCGACAGCGCCGAAGATCTGAACAGGGCTGGCGCCAATGCTCTGCTGAAGCTGATCGAGGAGCCGCCGCCGCGCTCTGTGTTTCTGATCATCGCGCATCAGCCGGGGCAGGTGCTTCCGACCATTCGGTCGCGCTGCCGTCGCCTGCTGCTCAAGCCGCTCTCAAATCAAGAAATTGCCGAGGTCGTCGGCCAATTGGGACCGCCATGGGATGCGGCGGACAAGGCGACTGTCGCGCAGGCTGCGGAGCGTGCCAGCGGCTCGGTCAGCGGAGCGCTGCGTCTCCTCGCTGGCCGCAGCCTCGATCTCGATCGCGAGATCGGCCGTCTTTTGAACGATCTGCCGTCGCTCGACTGGCGTGCCGTCCACCAGCTCGCGGATCAAGTGACGGGCCGCGACAACAGTGACGATTTCGCGATGATGATGGTGGCGATCGTCGATTGGATCGACGGGGTCCTGCGCCGCGAGGCAGGGCGGGGGGCGGGTCGCCTTGCGCCGCTAGCCGAGGTATGGGAAAAGGCGGCCGAAGCGGCGCGGGAGACCGAGGCCTTAAACCTCGACAAGCGTCCTCTCATCCTTTCACTTTTCGCCGATCTCGCTGTGGCCATAAGGGCTTTCGCAGCCTGAGCGGCACCGTCGCCCAAGTGCGATAAGGGTTGCGAGCGATATGGCCGCCGAATCAACTTCTCTTAAGCCGACTTTCTACATTACGACGGCAATCCCTTACGCTAATGGCGCGCCGCACATCGGACATGCCTATGAGCGCATCGCGACCGATGCCATCCAGCGCTTCAAGCGGCTCGACGGCTATGACACGCTGTTCGTCACCGGCATGGACGAGCACGGCCAGAAGATGCAGCAGACCGCGGCGCGCGAAGGCATCACCCCGCAGCAGCTGGCCGACCGCACCGCCGCGCAATTCGCCGCGATGGGCACGGCGCTCGAAGCCGAAGCCGACGATATCGTCCGCACCACCCAGAAGCGCCATTACGACGCCGCGCAGGAGATCTGGCGCCGCATGGCGGCGAAGGGTGACATCTATATTTCCAAATATCCGGGCTGGTATTCGGTCCGCGACGAAGCTTTCTTCGATGAATCGGAACTGACCGTCACCGACGGCAAGCGCTTCGCGCCGTCCGGCGCGCCGGTCGAATGGGTCGAGGAGGAGAGCTATTACTTCAAGCTCTCGGCCTATCAGGAGAAACTGCTCGCCTATTACGAAGCGCATCCGGACTTCATCGTGCCTGAGCATTACCGCAACGAGATCGTCTCTTTCGTCGCGCGCGGTCTGAACGATCTGTCGATCAGCCGCTCGACGTTCAATTGGGGCGTTCCGGTCCCGGGCGATCCGAAACATGTGATGTATGTCTGGGTCGATGCGCTGACGAATTACATCACGGCGACCGGCTTCCCCGATCCTAACGCCGAGCGCAGAAGATTCTGGCCGGCGGATGCGCATGTCATCGGCAAGGACATCACGCGCTTTCACGCCATCTTTTGGCCGGCCTTTCTGATGTCGGCCGATCTACCGCTGCCGAAGCAGATCGTCGTTCACGGCTTTCTGTTCAACCGCGGCGAGAAGATGTCGAAGTCGGTCGGCAATGTCATCGACCCCTTTGCCTTGATCGCACATTACGGCCTCGATCCGCTGCGCTATTTCTTCCTGCGCGAAGTGCCGTTCGGGCAGGACGGCAACTACTCGCATGAAGCGATCGTTGCGCGGATGAACGCTGATCTCGCCAATGACCTCGGCAATCTGGCGCAGCGCTCGCTATCGATGATCAACAAGAACTGCGACGGCCGCTTGCCCGAGCCGGGCACGCTACTTGATCAGGACAAGGCGATCCTCGCCGAAACGTCGGCGCTGATCGACAAGGTGCGGCTTGCGATGCAGGGCTTCGCGCTCCATATGGTTTTGAGCGAGATCTGGCGGGTCGTCAGCGAAGCCAACCGCTATTTCGCCTCCGAAGAACCTTGGGCGAAGAAGAAGGCCGATCCGGCGCGGATGGGCACGGTTCTCTATGTCACGTCGCAGGTGCTGCGGCGGGTGGCGATCCTGACCCAGCCCTTCATGCCGGCGGCCATGGCCAAGCTTCTGGATCTTCTCGGCATTCCTCAGGATGCGCGCGATTTCGCGCATCTCGACGCGGACGGCGCGGCTGGCCTGGCGCTGCCGGCGCCTTCGGCGATCTTCCCGCGCTATGTCGAGGCCGAAGCCGACAAAACGGCATGAGTGAGCCATGTTGATCGATACGCACTGCCATCTCGACTTCCCCGATTTCGCCGCCGAACGCGACGATGTCGTCGCGCGCGCCCGTGGCGCCGGCCTGAAGCGGATGATCACCATCTCGACGCAGGTCGCGAAGTTTTCGTCGATCGCGGCGATCGCGGAAGCCTATGACGATGTCTATTGCACCGTCGGCACGCATCCGCATGAGGCGCATGTCGAGCCTGAAGCAAGCGTCGAGAAAATCCTGTCGCTCGCCGCGCATCCGAAATGCGTCGGCATTGGCGAATCCGGACTCGACTATCATTACGACCGGGCCCCGCGCGATGTCGCGGCCCGCGTCTTCCGCACCCATATCGCGGCAGCGCGCGAAAGCGGCCTGCCGCTGGTGATCCATACGCGCGACGCCGATCAGGATATGGCCGCCATTCTCGAAGACGAGATGGTGAAGGGCAGCTTCAAGGCGCTGCTGCATTGCTTCACCTCGTCACGCGAATTGGCGGAACGCGCCGTGGCAATCGGCCTGTCGATCTCTTTCTCGGGCGTTCTGACCTTCAAGAAATCGGAAGAACTTCGCGAGATCGCCCGCGATGTGCCGACCGACCGGCTGCTGGTCGAGACCGACGCGCCGTTTCTTGCGCCCGTGCCGTTCCGCGGCAAGCGCAACGAACCGGCCTATGTCGCCGAGACGGCGAAAGTGCTCGCCGAAGTTAAAGGCCTGAGCGAGCCGGAGCTGGCGGCGCTAACGACGGCCAATGCATTGCGGCTTTTTTCAAAGATGCCGGCGCCCATGTCGGATGCCGCATGAGTCGTTCCGGATGAGTCTCGCGATCACCATACTCGGCTGCGGCTCGTCGGGGGGCGTCCCCCGGCTCGGGCAGGGCTGGGGTGCCTGCGATCCGAACAATCCGAAAAACCGCCGCCGCCGCTGTTCGATCCTGCTCGAACAAACGAATGAAAATGGCGCCGCGACCAAAGTGCTGGTCGACATGGGCCCGGATCTACGGGACCAGCTTCTCGATGCCGGCGTCGATCACCTCGATGCGATCTTGCTGACGCATCCGCATGCCGATCATGTGCATGGGATCGATGATGTGCGGCCGCTCGTCATTCATGCGCGGCGCAAGATCGACGTTTATATGGACGCCGAGACCTCAGGCGTGGTCCGGCATCATTTCAACTATATTTTCGAGACGCCGGAAGGCAGCTATTACCCGCCGCTGCTGAATGAGAAGCGGCTGGAGCCCGGCAAACCGCTGAGCTTGGACGGCGCCGGCGGCGGGATCAAAGTGTTGCCCTTTCGGCTCGAGCATGGCGAGATTCCGTCGCTCGGCTTTCGCTTCGGCAATGTCGCCTATACGCCCGATCTCAACGGCATTCCGGAGGAAAGCCGCAGCTGTCTCGAAGGGCTCGATATCTGGATCGTCGATGCACTGCGCTACACGCCGCATCCGAGCCATTTCTCTTTGCCCGAGACATTATCGTGGATTGAGCGGCTGAAGCCGAAGCACGCTATATTGACGAACTTGCACTACGATCTCGATTTCGCTCGCCTCAAAAGCGAATTGCCGGCTCATATCGAGCCGGCATTCGATGGCATGCGCATCAAGGCTTGAGGGCTGGCGTTCAGCCGACAGTTTTTCAGCCGATGTGTTCTTCGGCCCGGGCGATCTCTTCCAGCATCTTGCCCTTCGTTTCCATGCCGAAGATCAGCACGAGCAGCGCCGAGAGCGCGAAGCTGGCGGCGCCCAGCGAAAACACGCCCGTCTGTCCGATCGCCTGAATGACGAAGCCGACGACGATCGGCCCGATGATCGCGCCGACCCGGCCGAAGGCCGAGGCGATGCCAGCGCCCGTCGAGCGCGCCCGCGTCGGATAGAGTTCCGGCGTATAGGCATAGAGGCAGCACCACATGCCGAACATGAAGAACTGCATGATGAAGCCGGTGATGAACAGCGCCGTGACGCCATCCGAATGGCCGTACAGATAGGCGCTCACGGCGCTGGCGATCAGGAACAGAGCCGTCGTCGGCTTGCGGCCGATCTTTTCGAGAAGGACGCCCGCCGCGTAGAAGCCAGGAATGCCGCCGATCGTGATCAGCGTGACGAAACCGACTGATTTGCTGATCGAAAAGCCGTGCTGGTTGAGGATCACGGCGAGCCAGGACGTCAGGCCGAAATAGCCGAGCAAGGCGAAGAACCAGAGTCCGGCCGTCATGAAGGTCGTGCCGACATAGGCTTTGGAGAAGATCACGGCGAGGGGGTTGCGCGTCTTCATCTGCGTTTCGCGCACATATGGCTGGGGCTCGGGAAGCGGCGCCTTATATTCGGCCGCGACATTCCTTTCGATAAGCTGCATCACCTCGTCGGCCTCGGTGAACCGCCCATTGTCGGCAAGCCAGCGCGGCGACTCGAAGAGATGCCGCCGGACCCAGAAGACGATGAGCGAGAAAATGCCGACCGCGACGAAGACGGCGCGCCAGCCGAGCATCGGCAGGATCGTATAGCTCAGCGCTCCCGAGATGACGAAGCCGATGGCCCAAAAGCCTTCCATGAAGGCGATATAGAAGCCGCGCTGCTTGGCTGGGATGATTTCCGAAAGGATCGCTTGTGCGACAGGCGCTTCGCCGCCAACACCGACGCCGATGATGAAACGGCAGATCATCAGCGTCACCAAGCCCGTCGCACCGGCCGCAAGGAAACTGCCTATACCCCAGATCATCATGGTGACTTGGAAGGTGAGGCGGCGGCCGAATTTGTCCGAAGCGAATCCCGCGAGCAGATTGCCGACGAGCTGGCCTAAAAACGTCATCGAGGAGAGAAGGCCGATCTCAACGGCGGTGAGGTGAAATTCCTTGGCAATTGCACCGACGAGGAAGACGAGGAGCGCGACGTCGACTTGATCGGCGAGCCAAGCGGTCGCAACAACCGCGAAAGCCTTGCGCTGATAATTGGTCATCGGCAGACGTTCGAGCCGCCCCGGTATATTCACCTCCGCTGCGGCGGTATCCGCCACCGACGCGGCTACCGTTGGTGACGCGAGCGCGGAGCCGGTCAGCCTGTGGGCGACGTCCATCGTTTCCTCCTTATGACGCTGGCCGCCGCACCTGTTTGATCGATGCGTTATGCCTGAGCCTGCGTTCTGCCGATGCAATAGCTCTCGGTCTTCGCTGTCAAAGCAAAGTTGCCAATAATAATATTGATGCGGTGAATACAGTTGGCTTCTGCCGAGGCAATGCGTTCGTGCTCGCCGCAAGGGCCTGTCGAACGGCCTATACGCAATCTATACGCGTGGCCCGCGCGAGCGCGCTCGAATTTATATCGATAGGATAACCATATCTCTTGCGTCGCGTCTCAATCTGAAAGCGAGACGTGCGCGGAGATATGAGATGAGCCACAAAGTCATCGATCTTCCGGAATGCCTCGTTGAAGAGGAGGCCGACCGGCGTATTGCGGCGTCCTCGATCGCCAGCGGCGTCTTCGAGGATCTTCATCGCAGTATCGGCCGTCTTGCCTTGCATCCTTGAAGCTGCGCTGGGTGAAATCGTCGCATCGCCCGCCGCATTGCATGCGCCGGCCGCGTTCAATGATGGTCGATTCCGTTCCCCGCGCGTTTGTCTTCGTGGTTCGATTTCGCCATCTAACATGCGAAAGGTATATCAGTATCGGGCTTTCGTCTACCCTTTTGGCGCCGCTGTGCGAAAGCTGATATGTTAAGGTCGAGGGCTGTTGCCTAGGTGATGAGATTTGATGATTCAAGCAGTTACGAGGCCGACTGCCGCCGTGAAGGCGCGCAGTTCGGGAGAGCAGAGCAACCCCGCGGTGCCGAGCGCAGCCGAACTGTCGCTCACCGACCAAGCTTACGTTCAACTCGAAGAAATGATCACCACGTTGAAGCTCGCGCCGGGCACGGTGCTGAGCGAGCAAGCGCTTGCCAAAGAGCTTCACATCGGCCGCACGCCTGTACGCGAAGCGCTGCAGAGGCTTGGGCGCGACGGTCTTGTTGTTGTTCTGCCGCGACGTGGCATTCTTGTCTCGGAGATCAATCTGCGCAGCCAATTGCGGCTTCTCGAAACGCGTAGAGTTCTGGAGAACCTCGTCGCTAAATTGGCGGCGGAACGCGCCACGGATGAAGAGCTCCAGACATTTGCGGAGCTCGCCCGCAATATGCGTCAAGCCGCGCAAAATGCCGACGATATCGCCTTTATGCGGCTCGACCGCTTATTCAACGAATTGGTCGCCAAGGCGGCGCGCAATGAGTTTGCGCAACGCTCGCTCGGCAGTCTCAGCGCTTTGTCGCGCCGCTTTTGGTATCAGCACTATAAGGAAGCCGCGGATCTGCCGCTTTGCGCCAATCTGCATGCCGCCGTCTGCGAGGCGATCGCCCGGCGCGATCAGGAGGTCGCCGCGCAGACTTCCGATAGGCTGATGGACTATATCGAAAGCTTTGCGCGGCGGACGCTCGATACTTAGCCTCACCTCACGGCACGGCTGACGCGGTATCGCTGGTTTCGCTCGTGGCTGCGTTGCTCGCCACGGCACTGATCCGCACCGGAACGGACTTCGCAGCCGGCGTATTGCTGCGCACGTCGCGATGGGCGAGCGCAATCAGCGGATTGGTCTCGGGATAATAGGCTGCGACGCAGCCCGCCGGAATGTCATAGGACACGACCTTGAAGCCGCTGACGCTGCGCGCAATGCCGTCGCCGAAGACGCCGCTGAATTCGATTGCGTCGCCTTCGACAAGGCCGAGCGCATCGATGTCATAGGCATTCATGAAGACGACCATGCGATCATTGTGGATGCCGCGATAGCGGTCGTTGTTGGAATAGACGGTCGTATTGAACTGGTCATGGCTGCGCAGCGTGATGAGCTGCAGATGCGGACTGTTCGGCACGTCGTCGTCTTCATCGAGCAGGCCGTCCTGGAAAAGGAAATTGGCGCGGCCCGACGGCGTCTCCCATCGCCGCTCGCGCGCGCTATTCGGCAGGTGGAAGCCGCCCGGCTCTTTAATTCGCCGGTTGTAGTTTGCGAAGAGCTGCGGGAACACGGCTTCGATTTTGTCGCGGATCAGGCCGTAATCGCTGACGAAACCATCCCAATTGATTGGCGCGCGATTGGCGACGGTCGCCTTGGCGAGGCCCGCGACGATCGCCACCTCGGAACGCAGCCCGGAGCTTGCCGGCGCGAGTGGGCCGCGCGACCCATGCACCATGGAGAAACTATCCTCGACCGTGACGGTCTGTTCGACGCCGTTTTGAATGTCGCGTTCGGTACGGCCGAGGCAGGGCAGGATGTAAGACTTTTCGCCATGCGCGAGATGCGAGCGGTTGGGCTTGGTCGCGATCGACACGGTGAGCTTGAGATGTTTCACCTCATCCGAAACCCGGTCGTTCTCGGGAATCGCGCGAAACATATTGCCGCCGAGCGAGATGAAAGCATCGACCTCGTGTCGGAGAACGGCCTCGCAGCATTCGGTGACATCGTGACCAGGATCGCGCGGTGAGGTGAAGCCAAAAACCTCGTCCATCTTTTTCAGGAAGGGCTCCTTTGGCTTCTGATAGATGCCGACGGTACGATCACCCTGCACATTGGAATGGCCCCGGATGGGAGAGGCGCCGGCGCCGAGACGGCCGATATTGCCACGGAGCAGAAGCAAATTGATGATTTGTTGGAGAGCGTCGCCGCCTCGCCGATGCTGAGTGATGCCCATGCCCCAGCAGGCAATCACATTCTTGGCGTTCATATAGACGGCGGCTGCAGCCTCGATGTCGGCGCGCGACAGGCCGCTGCAACGCTCGATCTTCTCCCACGGCAGTTTGGCGAGATAGTCGGCGAAGACTTCATAGCCATGCGTATGCGCCGCGACAAAGGCGTGATCGACGATCTCCCGGCCAGCTGACTGCGTCGATGCGGCGTCCGCCGCGATGATCGCCTTGCACATGCCCTGGATCGCAGCGATATCGCCGCCCGCGCGCAGCTGGTGATATTGCGAGCTGATTTGTTGTGCCGAACCGGTCAGAAGCTCGACGGGATTCTGTGGGTTGACGAAATTGACGAGGCCGCGTTCCTTCAGCGGGTTGAAGGTAACGATGGGAATACCACGCTTTGCCATCTCCTGTAGATTGCCGAGCATGCGCGGGCTGTTGGTGCCGGGATTCTGACCGAAGATGAACAGCGCATCGCAAGCGTCCCAATCGTCAAAAGTGACGGTGCCTTTGCCGACGCCGATGCTTTCCGGCAAAGCAACACTCGTCGTCTCATGGCACATGTTGGAGCAGTCGGGAAAATTGTTGGTCCCGAGCAAACGGCCGAAGGTCTGGAACAGAAAGGCTGATTCATTCGAGGCGCGGCCGGACGTATAGAGTTCGATCCGCTTCGGATCGAATTTCAAAAGCTCGGCGGCGATCTCGCGGAAGGCCGTCTCCCAGGAAATGCCTTCATATTTGTCGGTCTGCGCATTGTAGCGCAGCGGCTGCGTCAGCCGACCGGTGTTCTCGATCTCATGATCGGTCCAGGTTTTGAGTTCTTCGACCGTATGTTCGGCGAAGAATTGCGGCGTCGCACGTTTATGCGTTGCCTCCCATGCGACGGCTTTTGCGCCATTCTCGCAATATTCGAAGGTGTGCGGATGTTTCGGATCGGGCCAAGCGCAGCTCGGGCAATCGAAGCCGCCTGGCTTGTTCATCAACAAAAGCGCGCGATTGCCGCGGATCAACGTTTCCTGACGCGCAAGATGCGATTCGACGGCATTTAGAGCACCCCAACCACCCGCGGCTGAATGCGTGGCATTTTTCGGAGTCCCGGCCATGAAAATCTCCGTCAGGCAAAGCTTACGTTCGCGCGGAATAGACAAGCGAAAGCTAGGAAGGTCTTTGGGAAACGTCTTCCAGTCAGGCTCGTTCCCGAAGTTCTGCCGCGCGTTAGCCGCAGGCCGTTCTCGCGGCCTATGAATTCAGCTTCACCGGCTCCGGCGAAACGGAGAAGCGGATCGAATTCTAGGAGATGCTGGTCCTAGGCGCGGTCATCGCCGTCATCGTACTTTGTCTCAGCTGGCGACGCGTCAAAGATCAGGAGCGCGAGAGCTTTGAGGAATTTACTTTAGGTCCGGGACCGTCATCAGGTAAGCCATGTAGCAGGCGGCAAACGAAAAAAGGCCGTGCCCCCTCATGGCACAGCCTTTTGCATTGATCTTACTGGAGTGTGCAGGGACCCTTTACGGCGCTGCAGCGCCGCGTTTCAACATTGGGTCTTAGCTGAGATTGCTGGCCACAGCATTGAATTTAGCAGCAATATTTGTACCGAGCGAGCTGACTGCGCCAATAATGACGACAGCGATTAGGCCGGCAATCAGACCATATTCGATCGCGGTGGCCCCGGATTCATCGCGAATAAACGACAACATCGTGGTTGATTCCTCTAATATGTTTGGACGCAGAACAACGTGCCCGCGTTAGTTTAAAAATCGCCGAACGCGATCTCCGAAAGTTGCCTTCAATTTGACGACTACGGCTGTTTTTAAGGTGAATCGCGTTAGGCTAACGTGCGCAAGTGACGGATTGTAAGCCTTACTAAACGTAAGTTCGCAAGGAAGCGGACCCGGTAAAAGAACCCTATTCGACTTGCGTAGCTGACAGCGCGGCGTCGGGGTCGAGGCCGGTTGATGGAGCGGCTTGCGGGGCATTCCATAACAGGGCAACGCCAAAAGCGGCCGCAACGATGGAGGCGATGAAGATCGCGATCTTCGCCGCCGAAAAATCTTGTGCTGCCGGAAAGGCTTGGCCGGCGATGAAAAGCGACATGGTGAAACCGATGCCGGCCATTGCACCGGCGCCCGCGAGCTGGCGCCAGGAATATTCGGCCGGCTTCAGGGCGAGTTTCGAACGGACGGCGAGGGCGCCTGCCAGCAGCATCCCCACGGGTTTGCTGATCGCAAGACCGCCGATAATCGCCAGCATCAGCCAGATGTGGCCGCGAAAAACGTCGGGCGCGATGACCACGCCGGCGTTCGCGATCGCGAAAAGGGGCAGCACCAGATAGCTCGATCGCGCACCCGCGTGACGCAGCAAACGATCGGCCGGCGATTCGATACGATCGTGGATGGCATCCAAGGCCCTTAGCGTCGGGACCGATGCGCCGTGATGGAGAACCTCGCCTTCGCGCCGCGCCTCGGCGGCGATGATCGTGTTCGCTTGCGTCATGAGCGCTGTCAGATCCGCTGGCGGGCGCGTCGGGATGACCAGTGCCAATATGATCCCGGCGAGCGTTGCATGGAGCCCGCTGGCATAGACACAAGCCCACAGCAGGAACCCGAGGAGCAGATAGGGGGCAAGGACATAGACGCGCGCGTAGCTGAGCCCTGCGAGCGCCGCCGTGAGCAGCACGACGGCCACCAGATATTCCATATGGACGCCGCTGGAATAAAAGAACGTCACGACCAGTATGGCGCCGATGTCGTCAATGATTGCCGCAGCGGTCAGGAAGATGCGCAGCTCCACAGGTACCCGCGCGCCCATCATCGCGATCAGCGCGATGGCGAAGGCAGTATCGGTCGTGATCGGAACGCCCCAACCATGCGTCCACGGCCCGGACGGCAGAAGGAGCAGATAAATCAAGGCAGGTGTCGCCATGCCCCCGATCGCCGCCGTGATCGGCAGCGCGGCCGAGCGCCGGCTGGCGAGATGTCCGACGGTGAACTCGCGTTTTATCTCCAATCCGACGACTAGAAAGAAGATCGTCAACAGACCGTCATTGATCCAATGTTGGATCGACATGTGGAGGGCGGCGCTGCCGAATGAGATGCCGAGCGGCTGGTGCCAAAAGCTTTCGAAGGCTGATCCAAGCGGGGAATTCGCCAGAGCGACGGCGACGATCGTCGCAAGAAGCAAGAGGGTGCCTGCCGATGGTCCCCAACTCGCGAAGTCGAGAGCCGCTGTGCTGACACGATGGCCGAGCCGGCCGAGCATCGCGTCGGCGAAGGAGCTTTCATCCCACGGACCATCATAGCGCCGGCGGTTGATGAAGAAGGTCGGCGTAAATCGGACACCGCTGGTATGCGAACTTTGGACATCATTGTCGACCCGTTGCCGCGCCATGCGCGCTTCATCGTCGTCGATCTGCGCAAAGTCTTGCTGCAATCCAAGCTCTTCCGCGACGGCGACAAGGTCATCTTCCGTCAGCTGCGGTGAGCGCGTCATCAGCTCCACATGAGCGTCCCAGAACGCTTCTTGAGTTTGGGCACGCTCGACCAGCTCCGCGGCGCGGCGGGCAATGTCGCTGCCGGTGAGCGGACGGTGCCGGAACACATAAAGCAGCCGATCGCCGAACTGGTCCCGCACCTGGGCAATGCGTTCATTCGCTGCCCGGCAGTGTGGACAGGCGTAGCTGCCGTATTCGACCAAGGTGATCTCGGCATCCGGACGCCCGAGCACGTGATCGGTTTTGGGATCGACCGGCCGATCGAGCCAGCCTGACGATGTTATTGATTCCATAACCCGCTCGATCTCTAATCGCCGCCTCGGATTTCGAACGGCCCCGACTTTTGAAAAATGAAATGCTCTCCAAATGCAACAGCTATGGGCCCGCGTGGTAGCTATAAAAAAGCGGTTTCGGCGCCTATCGCTTTTGGATGAGATCAATTGCTGGAATTTTCCCTCCACCGCAATCTTGGGGGCAGGCGTCCGGCTTTCTGTTGAACCAACTCACGGTCAAATGCGTTCCTCCCCGTGGGAATCGGCGGGGTAAATCCGGATGAATGAACAAAGCGAGATCGTTTCCGGCGGCCAAGGGTCGGGTGGCGCAGGCAAGACGAAGGAATCAGTGCCGGGCGTTACCCCGACGGCGAAAATCGTCTCGAAGCAGCGGATGCCTCCAGCGACCATCGTGATTTTTGGAGCCGGGGGAGATCTGACCAAACGGCTGGTCATCCCGGCGCTCTATCACCTCGCGCAGGCCGGCAAGCTGCCGGAGGATTTCACCCTCGTCGGCGTCGATCATCACGAAATGTCCGCCGAGCAATGGCGCGACAGCCTTAGCGAGATGATGCGCACGTTTACGCGCTCGGCCGGAATGGACTTGCCCGCATGGTCGCGGCTCACGGCGCATATGCATTTCATGTCGGGTGATTTTACGCAGGCCGACACATTCACCCGGCTCGCCGAGCTTCTCCCCAAACTATGGAAGCGAAGCCAGAGCTCAAATACGCTCTTCTATTTGGCGACGCCTGATCGCTTCTTCAGCCCTCTGATCGAGCAACTCGGTCGAGCGGGGCTGACCCGCCAATCCGAGAGCGGCTGGCGGCGGGTCATTATTGAAAAACCCTTCGGCCATGATCTTGCTTCTGCCAAAACGCTGAACGCGCAAGTCCTCAAGGTTCTGTCCGAAGATCAAATTTACCGGATCGACCATTATCTCGGAAAAGAAACGGTTCAGAACATTTTGGTGCTGCGGTTCGCCAATGGCATTTTCGAGCCGATCTGGAACCGCGATCACATCAATCACATCCAGATCACGGCGGCGGAAACGCTGGGGGTCGAAGGGCGCGGTAATTTCTACGAGAAGACCGGCGCGCTTCGCGACATGGTGCCGAACCATTTGTTCCAGCTGCTCGGCATGATCGGCATGGAACCGCCAATCTCTTTCAGCGCCGACGCTGTGCGCACAAAAACCACCGAACTGTTTCAGGCCGTCCGCCAAGTCTCGCCGGAAAATGCCGTACGCGGCCAATATGGCGCCGGAACGATCCTCGGCAATCCGGTCAAAGGCTATCGGAACGAGCCCGATGTCGATCCGAATTCAACAACCGAAACCTATGCAGCATTCAAGCTCAGTATAGACAATTGGCGTTGGGCCGGGGTGCCCTTCTATCTGCGCACCGGAAAGCGTCTTACCGCCCGCACGACCGAGATTGCTGTGCAGTTCCGCCGCGCACCTTATGCGCTCTTCCGCGACACGCCGGTGGAGCGCTTGCCGGCCAACATCCTGACACTGCGCATTCAGCCGAACGAAGGCCTGTCGATCAGCTTCAGCGCCAAGAGGCCCGGGCCCGAAATCGAGATCGATGGAGTCGCAATGGACTTTGCCTATCGCGATTATTTCGCACCAATGGCGACCGTCGGCTACGAAACCCTCATCTATGATTGTCTGGTCGGCGATGCGACCTTGTTCCAGCGCGCCGACACGGTCGAAACGAGTTGGTATGCCGTGCAGAATCTACTCGATTCTTGGACGCGCGACCGGCCCAGTGGCTTTCCGAATTATGCGGCGGGCAGCGCAGGCCCCGAAGCCGCAGACAAGCTCCTCGCGCGCGACGGACGCGCTTGGCTGCCGATCCGGGCGGACCATCCGCATACCGCCATTCGTCCGAACACCGCCGCGCAAAATTGATCGGGTGCATCATGCCGACGCAAGCTTTCCACGACCTAGGCCAGAGCCTCTGGCTCGATAATATTACGCGGGGCTTGCTGAAGTCAGGCGAGCTGCAACGCTACATCAAGGAATGGTCGGTGAGCGGGCTGACGTCCAATCCGACAATTTTCGACCATGCCATCAAAAACAGCGATGATTATGACGCCGCCATCAAAACGGGTCTCTCGAAGGGAACCGCGGGCGAAGAGCTTTTCTTCGAACTGGCCTTAGAGGATTTGACGCAAGCGGCTAATCAGTTGAAACCGATCCACGACCGTACATGCGGGGTCGATGGCTGGGTCTCGCTGGAAGTCTCGCCCTTGCTGGCGCACGACACAGCGGCGACGGTGGCCGAGGCGAAACGCTTGCATGCGCAAGCCAACTGTCCCAATCTTTTCATCAAGATCCCGGGAACCAAAGAAGGCCTGCCAGCCATCGAAGAGTCGATCTTTGCCGGCGTTCCGATCAATGTCACGCTGCTGTTTTCCGCCGAACAATATGTCGCCGCAGCCGATGCCTTCATGCGCGGCATCGAACGGCGCATCGAGGCCGGCCTGAGGCCTGATGTGCCGTCCGTCGCATCGATTTTCATCTCGCGCTGGGATGTGGCGATCGCCCAGAAAGCGCCTGCTACGCTCCGCAATCGGCTCGGTATTGCGGTCGCCAAAAAGGCTTACAAGGCCTATCTCGAAGTCCTCAGCTCGCCGCGCTGGATGCGCGCCTATAATTTGGGCGCGCGTCCGCAACGCTTGTTATGGGCGAGTACCGGGACCAAAGATCCGAAGGCGTCGGATGTGCTTTACATCGGCCCGCTGGCGGCACCTTTCACGATCAATACTGTACCGGAGGCAACGCTGAAAGCGATTGCCGATCACGGCACTGTCGGCGCGCTGATGCCGGCAGATGGGGGCGACAGCGAGAGAGTGCTGGAGCAATTCGCGCAAGCGGGGATCGACGTCGGCGCTTTGGCCGCGCAGCTTCAGAACGAAGGGGCGCGGTCCTTTGTCGATTCTTGGAACGATTTGATGCATATGATCGCATCGAAGGCCGAGATGCTCCAACACGCGAGCCGGCGCCTTGGCTAGTCCGTCGATCATGCACGAGGTGAGTGCCATCCAGCAAAGCCGGGCCGCAACGGAGACCGGGGTCGCACCCAAGAAAATCCTGGTTCTCGAC
Organism: uncultured Methylovirgula sp.; assembly: GCA_964644615.1. Taxonomy (GTDB): domain Bacteria; phylum Pseudomonadota; class Alphaproteobacteria; order Rhizobiales; family Beijerinckiaceae; genus Methylovirgula. Next base: position 73,449 of record CAZXXA010000006.1, read on the forward strand.
GTCGGCGGCACTTCGGTGAAGGCTTTGGTGACGGGCCACAGCGAACGCCGGAAGTTCGAGTCCGGTCCTGATCTCACCCCGAAAGACTTCGTCTCGAAAGTCCAGAAGCTCGTCGAAGACTGGACTTACGATGTCGTGTCGATCGGTTATCCAGGTCCTGTCGTACGCGGCCGGCCGATCTCCGAGCCCCACAATCTGGGACCGGGATGGGTCGGATTCGATTTCGCCGCGGCTTTCGGCTGTCCCGTCAAAGTCGTTAATGATGCGGCGATGCAAGCGCTCGGAAGTTACCGCGGCGGCAAGATGCTGTTTCTTGGCCTCGGAACAGGGCTCGGTTCAGCCATGATCGTCGATGGCATCGTCGAACCTATGGAGCTTGCGCATCTCCCTTATAAAAAAGGAACTTATGAGGATTATGTCGGTCACGCCGCGCTTGAGCGCGACGGCAAAAAGAAATGGCAGCGTCACGTCGAGGATGTCATCGAAAAATTGGTCGCCGCGCTCGAACCCGATGAAACGGTAATCGGCGGCGGCAATGTCGGAAAACTCGAAAAGCTTCCACCAAATTGCCGGGCCGGCGACAATGACAACGCCTTCACGGGTGGCTTCCGGCTTTGGGATGACGAGCGCGCCGAAACGCATTCGGGGCTTTCTCCGCAATCACGCTAACGCAAAAGGTCCGTGCGGCATGAACAAACAATCGGCGACGTCGCCAGCCAAGCAGCAGTCCGCCTGGACGCTCCTGGCAGATCACTATGCAGAAGTCAGCCGGCTGCATCTGCGTGATCTTTTTGCCAAGGACCCAAAGCGCGGAACCCGTCTAACGGCAGAGGCCGCCGGCATCTATCTTGATTACTCGAAAAACCGCGTGACTGATGAAACGATCGATCTGCTCGTTGCGCTCGCCGAACAATCGGGCCTGCGCGCCAGGATCGATGCGATGTTCAATGGCGAGAAGATCAATGTAACGGAAAAACGCGCCGTCCTTCATGTGGCGCTTCGCGCGCCGAAGGGCGCTTCCATTGTTGTTGACGGCAAGAATGTCGTGCCGGAGGTCCATGCCGTGCTCGACAAAATGGCGGATTTTGCGAACCGCGTCCGCAGTGGGGAATGGAAGGGTCACACCGGCAAACGCATCCGCAATGTCATTAATATCGGGATCGGCGGTTCGGACCTCGGTCCCGTCATGGCCTATGAAGCGCTGAAATACTATAGCGACCGCGCCATGACCTTTCGCTTCGTCTCCAATGTCGATGCGACCGATTTCGTCGAGGCGACGCGCGATCTCGATCCCACGGAAACGCTTTTCATCATCTCTTCAAAAACCTTCACGACGCTGGAAACAATGACCAACGCGCATAGCGCGCGCGATTGGGCCCTCCAGGGCCTTGGCAGCGATCCGAAAGCCATCGCGAAACATTTCGTCGCCGTTTCGACGAATGCCGAGAAAGTCGAAGAGTTCGGCATCGATACGGCCAATATGTTCATCTTCTGGGACTGGGTTGGCGGCCGATATTCGATGGACTCGGCGATCGGTCTCTCGACCATGCTGGCCATTGGTCCGGCTCACTTCCGTGACATGCTGTCCGGCTTTCACGAAATCGATGAGCACTTCCGTAGCGCGCCTTTTAAGTCGAACCTGCCCGCGCTGCTCGGCCTTCTCGGCGTTTGGTATGCGGATTTCTTCGAAGCGCAAACCGTAGCGGTGCTGCCTTACGAGCAATATTTGAAGCGTTTCCCGGCCTATCTCCAGCAGCTCACGATGGAGAGCAATGGCAAGCATGTCAGGCTCGACGGAACACCGGTCGCCCACCTGACAGGACCGATCTATTGGGGCGAGCCGGGAACAAACGGCCAGCACTCCTTTTATCAATTGCTGCATCAGGGCACACGGCTTGTGCCCTGCGACTTCATCGCCTTTGCTCATTCACTCAATCCCCTCGGCCAGCACCACGATATGCTGATCGCCAATGTCTTCGCGCAGGCCGAGGCGCTGGCCTTCGGCAAAACGGCAGAGGAGGTCAAGGCCGAAGGAACGCCAGACTGGCTGGTGCCGCACCGCGTCTTCGAGGGCAATCGCCCGTCGAATATGATCTTAGTGGATCGGCTGACGCCGCGGACGCTCGGCAAATTGGTCGCGCTCTATGAGCACAGCGTCTTCACGCAAGGCGTCATCTGGAACATCGACTCCTTCGATCAATGGGGTGTCGAACTCGGAAAAGTCTTGGCGCAGCGGCTGATTGCAGAATTGGGCGCGCCTGACTCCGGTTCCAGTCATGACAGTTCGACGAACGCGCTCGTCGGCCGCTATCGCTGGCTCAGAGGTACAGCGTGACGGCATTCCGCGGTTCGTGCCGCGTTGATCCGGTGCCGATTGGAGAAAAGATTATGCAGATTGCGATGATTGGTTTGGGGAGGATGGGCGCCAACATGGCGCGCCGGCTCATGAAAGGCGGCCATGAATGTGTGGTCTTCGACCGCTCGAAACAGGCGGTCGAGGCGCTGGCGAAAGAGAAAGCCGTCGGCGCATCGTCTCCGGCCGATCTCGTGACGAAGCTGCGGAAACCGCGCGTCGTCTGGCTGATGGTGCCTGCCGCCGTAGTGGACGAGACGATTGCCGATCTGCCGCTTGAAGCAGGCGACATCCTCATCGACGGCGGCAATTCCTATTATGTCGACGACATCCGTCGCGCCGCCGCACTCGCCGAAAAGGGCATTCATTACGTCGATGTGGGCACCAGCGGCGGTGTCTGGGGCCTGGAACGCGGCTATTGCATGATGATCGGCGGCCCGGAGGCCGCCGTCCGCCATCTCGATCCCATCTTCAAGACATTGGCGCCCGGTGTCGGCGACATCCCGCGCACGCCGGGCCGCGACGGCATCGGCGGCACGGCCGAGATGGGTTACCTCCATTGTGGCCAAAGCGGCGCCGGCCATTTCGTCAAAATGGTCCATAACGGCATCGAATATGGCGTTATGGCCGCCTATGCCGAGGGCATGGGCATTCTGCGCCATGCCAATATCGGTAAGCACGAACATGAGATCGATGCCGAGACGACGCCTCTGCGCGATCCATCGCTCTATCAATACGATTTCGATCTTCGGGATATCGCCGAAGTCTGGCGGCGCGGTAGCGTGATCGCCTCCTGGCTCCTGGATTTGACCGCGGCAGCGCTCGTAAAAGATCCAGAGCTCGAAAAATTCTCCGGGAAGGTTTCGGACTCCGGCGAGGGACGCTGGACGCTCAGAGCTGCGATCGACGAAGCGGTGCCGGCGCCCGTGCTATCGAGCGCGCTTTACACGCGGTTCAGTTCGCGCGGCGAGGGGATGTTCAGCAACAAGCTCCTGTCGGCCATGCGTTTTGAATTCGGCGGCCATATCGAGAAACCGGGAAGCTGAGGCCGTGAAGATCGAGGTCTATGACGACGATCAGGCGGTGAGCCGGAAGGCGGCATTGGTCATCGCTCGAGACATCCGCGACGCCGTGGCGTCGCGCGGAAGCTTCGTCATGGCCCTGAGCGGCGGCCGCACGCCCTGGATGATGCTGCGCGCGCTGGCCGATGTCGATCTTCCTTGGAACAAGATCCATATCGTCCAGGTGGACGAACGGATCGCGCCGGCCGGCGACACGGACCGCAATCTCACCCATCTGCGCGAGGCTCTTTCGAGCCAGGCGGCTTTGCCAGCCGATCATATCCATCCGATGCCGGTCGAGGCGCCCGACCTTTCTCAGGCGGCGCGAAATTATGGAGAAACGCTACAAGGTCTGGCGGGAACGCCCACGGTTCTCGATCTTGTCCATCTCGGCCTCGGCGCGGACGGACACACGGCCTCGCTGGTGCCAGGCGATCCAGTTCTCGATATTGGCGATGCCGATGTCGCGATCACGCGTCCTTACCAGGGCCACAACCGTATGACCCTGACCTTTCCGGTTATCAATCGGGCGCGGCGGATTTTGTGGCTCGTCACCGGCGGCGAAAAGGCCGGTGCTCTCGCGCACCTCAATGATGGCGACCGGTCGATCCCGGCGGGGCGGGTGCGGCGCGACGGAGCGTTGATCCTCGCCGATGCCGCCGCGGCAAAGCAATTGGGCGCCCCGCAATAGAGCATGTCCCGGAAAAGCTGACTGACTTTTCCGACAAAGGACATGCTCCAAGATTTTGATCGGGCGTTTTGTCCCGATCAAATGTACCGCGAGCGATCCATTTAATCGGGATCGGCCGTAGGGAGAAGTAATATGTGTGCCAGCCGTTCGCCCGCAAAAAGCGCCCATCAGCCGATGACGGACGCGCAGCTCGATCAACTGTCGATCAACTGCATTCGCACTTTGTCGATGGACGCCGTGCAACAAGCGAACTCGGGCCATCCCGGCACACCGATGGCGCTGGCACCGCTGGTCTATACCCTATGGAACCGAGTCATGCGGTTCGATCCGCAAGATCCGATCTGGCCGAACCGCGATCGCTTCGTTCTCTCCAACGGTCACGCGTCCATGTTACTGTGGTCTGTGCTGCATCTGAGCGGCACGCGCGCCGTGAATGCGGATTATGAACGGCTCGGGGAGCCGTCCGTCACGCTCGACGACATTAAGCATTTCCGCCAGCTCGGCAGCAAAGCGCCAGGTCATCCCGAATATCATCTCGTGTCGGGCGTCGAGGCGACAACGGGTCCGTTGGGGCAGGGTGTCGGCAACAGTGTCGGAATGGCGATGGCCGAGAAATGGCTGGCCCAGCGTTACAACAGACCCGATCTCACCATCTTCGATTACAACATCTATGTGGTCTGCAGCGACGGCGATATGATGGAAGGCGTGGCTTCCGAAGCTGCCTCTCTCGCCGGTCATCTTCGCCTTGATAATCTCTGTTGGATCTACGACAACAATCACATCACCATCGACTGCAAGACGAAGATCACCTTCACCGAAGACATTGCCGCGCGGTTTATGGGTTATGGCTGGAATGTCCTGCGCGTCGGCGACGCCAATGACATGGCGTTGATTGAAGACGCTTTGGATGTCTTTCATAAGACCAAGGATCGGCCGACCTTTATCATTCTCGATAGCCACATCGGCTATGGCGCGCCGCATAAACAGGATACGGCGGCGGCGCATGGTGAGCCGCTCGGCGAAGAGGAAATCAAGCTCGCCAAATGCGCTTACGGCTGGCCGGAAGACGCGAAATTCCTCGTGCCCGACGAGGTCCGGACGCATTTTGCCGAAGGTATCGGCAAGCGGGGCGGGCTGGCGCGCGCCCAATGGACGGAGCTCTTTTCAAAATATCGGACGGCCAACCCGCAGCTCGCCGCCGAAATCGATATGATCCAGCGCCGCGAGCTTCCCGCCGGATGGGACAAGGGGCTGCCGGAATTTTCTGCCGATCCCAAAGGTATTCCGGGGCGTGAAGCATCGGGCAAAGTGCTCAACGTCTTGGCCCAGAATATTCCCTGGCTACTCGGCGGGGCGGCGGATCTCGCCTCATCCACCAAAACGGCGCTCACCTTCGAGGGTGCTGGCGATTTCGAACCCGGTTCCTATGGCGGGCGAAATCTGCATTTCGGCATTCGCGAACATGCGATGGCGGCGATCGTCAACGGGCTCGCTTTGTCGAAATTGCGGGCCTTCGGCGCCACCTTCTTCATCTTCAGCGATTATGCGCGCCCGGCCATCCGGCTTTCGGCGATTATGGAATTGCCGGCGATATGGGTGTTCTCCCATGACGCCATGGGCGACGGCGAAGATGGCCCGACGCATCAGCCGGTCGAACAATTGGCGGCGATGCGCGCGATCCCCGGATTGGTGATGATCCGGCCGGCCGATGCCAATGAGGTTGTCGAGGCCTATCGATATATCATGCATCTACGGCATGAACCCGCTGCTCTGGCCCTGTCGCGCCAGCCGATCCCGACATTCGACCGTAAGAAATATGCGCCCGCTTCCGGTGTTGCGAAGGGCGCCTATGTGCTCGCCGATTCGCCGGACGGCAAACCGGATGTGATCCTGATTGCTTCGGGCAGCGAGGTCAGCCTCTGCCTTCAGGCGCATGAGACCTTGACTGGAGAAGGCATAAAATCGCGCGTTGTCTCAATGCCTTCCTGGGATATGTTCGAGCATCAGACGCAAGCCTATCGCGACAGCGTTTTGCCGCCCGATGTAACGGCCCGCATCGCTGTCGAACAGGCCTCGACTCTCGGCTGGGAGCGTTATGTCGGCGTGTCGGGGCGGATCCTCGGCATGAAGACGTTTGGTGCTTCGGCACCGCTGAAAGAACTGCTGCGGAAATATGGGTTCGAGCCGGAGCATGTCGTCGAGGCCGCCAGGGAATTGTTGAAGAGGCCTTGACGCTGGAGAGCGCATTTGGAGGGCAGACGGGTTGATGAAAGCGCATGACGTCGTTTTCCTCTTCGATGTCGATAACACGCTCCTCGACAATGACTATGTGCAGGCGGACCTCAAAAGGCATTTGGAAGATGCCTATGGGGCCGCCGCTTGCGACAGATATTGGGAGCTCCTTGAAGAGCTGCGCAGCGAACTCGGCTATGTCGACTACCTCGGCGCGTTGGAGCGTTTCAGGCTCGAGGCGCTGCACCGTCCCGAGGTGTTGCGGATGTCGAGCTGGCTGGTCGATTATCCCTTTGTGAACCGGCTTTATCCCGGCGCCGTCGATGCGGTAAAACATGTGAGGCAATGGGGACCCGCAGTGATCCTCTCAGACGGCGATGCGGTGTTTCAGCCGCGCAAGATCGAACGATCCGGCCTTTGGAAACTGTTTGAAGACCGCGTCCTCATTTATGTCCATAAGGAGCAAGAACTTACTGACGTGGCCCGGCTTTATCCAGCGCATCATTATGTCTTGATCGACGACAAATTGCGCATTCTCGATGCGGTCAAGAAAATCTGGAAGGAGCGGGTCACGACGGTTTTCATCAAGCAGGGCCATTATGCGCATGACCTCAAAAGCATCGCGGCCTATCCACCGGCCGATATCGAACTCGACCAGATTGCCGATCTGGTAGGCTGCGACCTTTCGGCCTTTCAGGGCAAGGATTAAGACCATGGTACGGCCGGAAGACAGGGGCCCTTGTTCCCAAGAACCCGATCTGCCACTCCGGATCGAGGATTATGCGCTGATCGGCGACTGCCGGAGTTGCGCGCTTGTCGGCAACAACGGATCGATCGACTGGCTATGTTGGCCGCGTTTCGACAGCAACGCCTGTTTTGCCGGTCTTCTCGGCACCTCGGAACATGGACGCTGGAAAATCGCTCCCGTCGATCCCCAAGCGCAAGTCATGCGCGCCTATGCCGGCGATACGCTGATCCTCGACACGATTTTCGAGACGGCAGAGGGCAGCGTTAGCATCGTCGATTTCATGTCGACCGCTGTGGGGGATCCGTCCGTCATCCGCCTTGTGAAAGGCCGTCGCGGCAAAGTCGCGATGCGCATGCATCTCGTCTTACGGTTCGACTATGGCGCGACCGTGCCTTGGGTGACGCAGCTCGAAGATGGACCTGGCTTGAGCGCCATCGCCGGACCGAGCCGCGCGGAGCTGCGGACGCCCGTTCCGCTCCGTGGCGAGAATTTCGCGACCGTCGCCGAGTTCGATGTCGCGGAAGGCGATTTCATTCCCTTTGTCTTGCGCCATAACGCATCGCATCTGCCGCCGCCCGGACCGGTGGATTGGCGCTCCGCTTTGGATGAAACGGAAGCATTCTGGCTCGAATGGGCGAGCCGTTGCACCTATAAGGGCCCGAGACGCGACTCTGTCCTGCGTTCTTTGCTGACGTTGAAAGCGCTGACCTATGCGGAAACCGGCGGCATCGTCGCGGCAGCGACCACCTCGCTGCCGGAATGTCTCGGCGGTCAACGCAACTGGGATTATCGCTTCTGCTGGCTCCGCGACGCGACGCTCACCCTCATGGCCCTGTTGTCGGCGGGCTATCGCGACGAGGCGGATGCCTGGCGCGCCTGGCTTCAGCGCAGCGTCGCGGGACGTCCGGACCAGATTCAAATCATGTATGGGCTGTCGGGAGAACGGCGGCTGGACGAGTGGGAGGTCCCTTGGCTTCCAGGCTATCAGGGCGCGGCCCCTGTGCGCATCGGCAATGCCGCTTCCACGCAGCTTCAGCTCGATGTCTATGGCGAGCTGGTCGACGCGATCTTTCAGTCGCGCAGGGAAGGCCTGGCGCCCATCGCGTCGGTCTGGGCCCAGCAACAGACGTTTATCGAGCATTTGGAGGAGATCTGGCACGAGCCTGACGATGGCATTTGGGAGGTGAGGGGCGGGCGCCAGCAATTCACCTTTTCCAAAGTCATGGCCTGGGTCGCGCTCGATCGCAGCGTGCGCGACGCGGAGCGGTTCGCCTTGCAGGCGCCGTTGGAGCGGTGGCGGAAGGTTCGCGACGAAATCCACGCGACGGTCTGCGAGCAGGGATTTAACAAAAGCAAAAATGCCTTCACGCAGAGACTTGGCGGCACCGAGCTTGATGCGAGTCTGCTGCTGATACCCATCATGGGCTTTCTGCCAGCGGACGATCCGCGCGTCTTGGGCACAGTCGCGGCCATTGAGAAAGAACTGCTGGTCGACGGGCTGGTGCTGAGATATCGCACCAAAACGGGTGTCGACGGCCTGCCGCCGGGCGAGGGCGTCTTCCTGCCCTGCAGCTTTTGGCTCGCCGACAACTACAGCATGCAAAAGCGCGATGCCGAGGCGAAGGCATTGTTCGAGCGCCTTCTGTCGCTCCGCAATGACGTCGGCCTCCTCGCGGAAGAATATGATCCCCAGGCGCGGCGGCTCGCCGGCAATTTCCCGCAGGCGTTTTCGCATCTTGCCCTTATCGGGACAGCGATGAACCTGCATGACGTCGGGCCGGCGACGCAACGGCCACCGGCTGAGTAACCGGCCATTCGCGCATGTCTTGCAATTCTTGCGTCGGCTTGCGATGCCAGTCTCTGACCTGACGTAGGAGACTAGACCTCATCGTGCTTCCCAAGGCGACCCCGGAACGGCTGACGGCATTTTCCGACGCTGTCTTCGCCGTGCTCATCACCGTTCTGGTCCTGGACCTTCATGCACCCGAGTCCCCGACCTTCGCGGCGTTCCTGTCGCACTGGCCGAGCTGGCTGAGCTACGCGGTCAGCTATGTTTTCATTGCTATCGTCTGGCTCAATCACCATCACCTCATGCGCTATGCCACTGAAACGACGGCGCGCCTGCTGTGGTTTAATTTCGCGCATCTGTTTTCGGTATCGCTGCTACCGCTCGCGACCGCCTGGATGGCCGTGAGCCGGCTGGCGCCGCAGCCCGTCGCCTTCTACGCGACGGTCTTCTTCCTGGTGAATGCGACCTATCTAGCCTTGATCTGGGAGTTGGTGGTCCCATCTCGGAGCTTCGACATTCCGCCGAAGGTGCGCCGCGTCATGCGCTTGCGGGCGCTCGTGACCATGGTCTGCTTCGCCGTCGCGGCGGCGGTCGCGCTGAAGGTACCTCTCGCGGGACTTGGAATTTGTATCGCCTGTCTTGTCGTCTATTTGCGGCCCGATGCGCCTGGGGCCGCAAACTAGCCTCGATCGCGAGCGGTCGGGCGCCCGGCAATTCAGCCCCTGCAGAGAAAGCGAACAAAATGCAGTTGCGTCTCAAAAGTTCCTGAAAGTCCAGGAACTCCTGTCATACTGTCACGTTAGAGTGCATCACAAGGAATGCAGTCGCATGAGGCGATCGATGGCCGCCGTCCAATCCGAGCTCGCGAACGAGTATAGCAACCCGAGCAACCACGTCAGCGTTTTGTTCATCCGCCGCCGGCACGGCAACACGCTGATTCGAACGATGCGCCGCGCCTATGGTCCGCAGTTCGGTACGGGCTGCGAAAGCGATGATCGTCTTTCAGACGTCCTGCACAAGCTCGATGATATTTCAATGTCGGCGATCTTGCGCGATCAGTCGTTCGATCGGCTTGCGGACAAAATTGCCCGAGCCAGGATTGTAGAATGAGCTGCGCGCAGGCCGACGCTATCCGGTTTTAAGGCGCCTCTGAAGAAAATCGATCATTAAGAGCGCGATCTCATCGACCTTTTCATCCAGTGCGAAATGGCCGGCGTCGAGAAGATAGATCTCGGCGTCCGGAACGTCGCGTCCATAGGTTTTGCCGCTGGGCGCAATGAAGGACGGATCGTAATGCCCCCAAACGACGAGAGTCGGCGGCCGATGTTAGCGCAGCCAAGCCTGCCAAGCGGGATAGGACGCGACATTGGTCCGATAGTCGAGCAATAGATCGGCCTGGATCTCGCGCGCACCGGGCCGTGACAGCATCGTCCGTCTAACTATCCGGACTATGGCGTTCGGGATTGGGGCTGTCGGCGGCATGGCGCTGTTTAGCACCCTCAAGCGAGGTGAACGCATCGACCCGCTCGGGATGCGCTGACCGGTCCGCCCAATAGCGCGTGATCCCCGTCGATTGGCGCGAGCCCTTCTGCGTAGGCGTTGGCGTTTGTAACGAGCGCCCGCACACGCTCAGCATGTTTCAACATGATCCGAAAACCGACCGGACCGCCATAGTCCTGCAGATAAAAAACATGGCGGTCGATGCCGAGCTGCTCGATAGCGCATTCGCCGTCACGGCCAAATGATCGAATATATAGGCGTAGCGGTCGGGCCGCGGCGCCTCGCTGTGGCCGAACCCCGATAGTCGGGCGCGATCAGATGATAATGGCTGGCAAGCAGAGGGATCAGCGAATCGAACATACGCGAAGACGACGAATAGCCGTGCAGCAGAACGATCGTCGGCGCGTCTTTGGGACCGGCTTCGCGATAGAAGATGCCCACGCCATCCACATCGGCCCAGTGATAAGTCGTCGTCGCAGAAGTCGACGGAACAGTCGTCATGGCGTTCTTTCCCAACACGCGCGCTAAAATCAGCACGCCAACTCTCAACACACACAGATATTCGTGCATCGCGTAATTGCCAGCCATTGTTGCAACGGCGGGCATATGCGTGCGACGCAAACACGCGCATTCCGTATTCCGAAACATCTTCGAATGGTCATTTCAAAAATCGAAATGGCCTCCGTCTTATGACGATGTATGATCGAAAAAAGTCGCGCGATCACATCAGCATCAATTGACTTCTCTCGCAGTCGATCTCTAGCCTGTGCACGCGCGGTAAAGGCTCGCGTTTGTTAGCGCTTATGCGCTCGCAACGATGCGACACTGCGCTTGCAACGTGGCGTGACTTTTCGACCGGCGCGCCATGACTTAAATGGTCGTCGAGAGGAAGCAGTCCATGAGTGGTCGCGATGTCAAACAACCCAATTCTCCTCAAGCCAACTCTGTCAACGAAATAGGCCTGACCCGGCGTGATTTTTTGGACCGCTCGGTCGCTGTTGGCGCATCTGCGCTCGCCGCCGCATCCTTTCCGACACATGTGTTCGCGGCAGGCGGCGCAGACGTAATGCCGATGAGCATTCGCGAGGCGGGCAAGCGGATGCGTGACGGTTCGCTGTCCTGCGTCGAGCTGACAAAAGCCTATTTCCATTACATTGCACTTTACCAGCCGAAGCTGAACATGTTCATCTCACAACTCAAAGAGATGGCGATGCAGACGGCCGCCGAGCGCGATGCCGAGCTCAAGCAGGGCAAGGATCGTGGTCCGCTGCATGGGATCCCGATTCTGGTCAAAGATCTCTATGAGATGGCTGGCACGATCACGACGGTCGGGTCGAAAGCCTTCGTCGATCGGCACACGTCGGAAGATGCGACATCCGTCCGTCACTTGCTCGAAGCCGGCGTCGTGGTTCTCGGCAAAACGAACATGAATGAATTCGCTGCCGGCGTGTCTGGCACGAATGCCTATTTCGGCGATTGCCACAACCCTTGGGCGCTAGACCGTTCGCCCGGCGGCTCATCAAGCGGCAATGGTGCAGCCTTGGCGGCAGGCATCGGGTTTGGCGGGACCTCCAGCGACACAGGCGGGTCGATCCGTGTGCCGGCAAGTTGGTGCGGCATTGCCGGCATCCGTCCGACCTATGGGCTTGTCAGCCTGCATGGCCTGTTTCCGCGCGCTTATAGTTTGGATGTGGCGGGGCCGCTGGCGCGCAATTCCTACGATCTTGGCTTGCTGCTGGATGCGATGGCGGGCTTCGATCCACAAGACAAGCATTCCGCGCTGGCGCAGCGCACGAAGTCCTACACCGAAGGCATTGAAGAAGGCGTGAAGGGCATGACCTTCGCCACGGTGAAGAACTACACCTATAAGGATGTCGATAGACCGGTGGCGGATGCGGTCGCCAAAGCAGCGGAAACGTTGAAAGGTCTCGGCGCCGACATCGTCGAAATCGAGATCAAGCCATTGGAAGGGCAGCTCGACTACAATAAGCTGTTCACCAACATTCTTCTCTATGAGTTTTATCAGATCCTCGGCGAAAAATATAAAAACACGCCGAACGCCGCCGATCTCTACGGCCCGATCGTCACTGCCAATATCGCTGCTGGTGCGAAAGTGTCGAAGGAGGATTACGAGCGCACTATGAACGAGCGCCCGGCGATCATTGCCGAAGTGAAGAAGGTCTTCGATCACGTCGACGCATTGCTGACCCCGGCGCTGCCTGCAACAGCGCCTTTGCTAAAGGCGTCGGCACAGGACTATGGCCGCGGGCGGCAATTCACGATTCCCTTCAGCTATGTCGCTTTGCCGTCGGTTGTCGTGCCATGCGGATTTGATCCGCAAAATTTGCCGATCGGATTGCAGATCGTCGGCAATCATTTCAGCGAGGCGGCACTGCTGCGCATAGCTTACGCATTCGAGCAGGCGACCGACTTCCATAAGCGGCATCCGCCGATTTTCGCGGAAAGGATTCCGGCTTAATAGCTTCAGCTGGAGGGTAGGGCAGGCGCAATCATGCAGGTTCGTCGCATCAACGATACTTGGCGTCTGCCCTCAAGATTGCGCGTTAGGGCTGTACTTCATTGCGTTCGCGGCGCGTGAGAGCCCGTGTCGCAGATAAAACCGGCGACGCCAGCAGGGTAGTGAGGGTTCGCCAAGAGATCCTTTGATGCGACGCCTTTGCTCGATGCAAAGGCGCATCGGCCGTCACGCCGAAACATCCCCGTCTCTTTATGAAACGCCAGGCAATTGGGTTCCATTCGCTCCAAATCTGCTCGGCCTCCTGCAAGCATAAACCGGAGACGATTTCTGGGACGGCTCCGAAAACCTCCGGCAGCTTGCTCGACAGACTCTCGTCACTCAGCACGTTCCACTTGGAACATCCCCCCATCAACGGAGAATTGAGAGCGTAGACGACGCGGCCAATGCGCGCCTCGCGGGTTGGAAATGAACACATCGGACAAGGCTCGACGACCGAGTACAGCACGCAGTCGGACAGCCTTTTGCGTTTCAAAATTCTCTGCGCCTCCGAAATGGCAAGCAGCTCTGCGTGGCGCGTGACGTCACCTTCACGCGAGACCCAATTTGCAGCTTCGGCAATCACTTCGCCTCTGCGAGCGACGACAGCGCCGAAGGGGAGCTCTCCATTATGCGAGGCATGCCGCGCCAGCTCGAAGCATCTTCTCATCAATTCCAAATCTTGCGCATGGTTCGCAAGTTCGCGCATCGAGCTGCCCCCGAATTGGCTAAGTCATAAAACTGTATGTATCATCAAGAATAACAAACGGGTTTGCACAGTTTGACGCTTACGCGGCAATAAGGTCAAGTGGCGGGGCTCATTCGCCCTTGCGATTTGCACCATGCATCGGCATGGTGTCGGCTTCACATCAAATGATAAGAGATGATTGAACCGTCTTTGCCTTTGAATTTGAGTTGAACGAGCTGACCGGACATGTCGTACCAGAGGTCCTGTTCCCGCTGCCCATGCATGGAATAGTGATGCGCTTTCGTTGACTGCCCGCGTACATTGATATTTTCGATCCCGAGATCGTCAAACGAGACGTGCATCAGTTTTCCGTTCACGCTGTCCATGACGACAGTTTGGGTGACCAATTTCGGATTCCATACGCTTGCCGGAACCACCTCGGCATCCAACGCCAGCTCCCTACCATCCGCCTCGCCAATGAGTTTATCGTCGTGCAAGGCGAGACTGAGCTTGTGTGTGGCACCATTATCATTGGTCTGGGAGGTCACGGCGACGACGTGGTCGCCGGCCCATTTTTCGTTCGACGTGTGATCATATCGATAGGCGGTGAATCCCAAAATCTTGACGTCCACCTTTATCGTCGTATCGACGATCGTTTCCTTGCCATCGCGTTGGATGTCGGTCGTGCTGACCCCGATCTGCTTGCCCTCTCGCATTATAGCAAATTTGGACGTTTCAAGGGCTGGTTCAGCAAATGTCGGCCCGCAAAGGAGCAGCAAAAGCGCAAATGACGTGATGGTTCTCATGCGATCTCCGTGTTTCCGGCAAATGGCGAGGCGAATGCTAGATCTGTGCCTGCGACCGGTTCGCATGCCTCCTGCGGAACCCATTGACGCTTTGACGTCCGAATAAGTGGTAATCGAACAATTTTCCTGCCCAGGACTCTTTGAGCTCTCCATATCGCGACAAGCCCGTCCACCAGCAACCATTTCCAACCCCAGGCTAAGACTTGACTGCAGCTATGAGCAGCCGGGTCATTCTATTTGAAGAATTTTTTGCAAGCCTCCTCGTGACGCACATAATAGGCGGGGGCTCTGCGATGCAAAAGCCCGACGGTTCGCTTTGGCAAGCGATGTTGTGGGAGCAAATGGCGACGGCTAAAGTCCGGCGGATATCAACAGGTCTATGCACGGAGATGCCGATGCCATCCTGCGAGCATGTTTCATCCGTCAAGGATGTCAGACCAAGCGCCCGCGGCTGCGAGGAATGCCTTCAGACGGGTGGCTGGTGGGTTCATCTCCGCATCTGCCGGCAATGCGGGCACGTCGGCTGTTGCGACGACTCACCCAGCCGTCATGCGACGGCGCATTTTCACGCCACCGGCCATCCGATCATCGAGGGCTATGATCCGCCCGAAGGCTGGGGTTGGTGTTATATCGATGAAATGATCGTCGATCTTCCCGACACCACGCCGCAGCTCGGTCCTATCCCACGTTTCGTGCCATGAGCCTCGACCCGTCACCCAGGCGCTGGGGCGCAGCTGATGTCGATACCACGAACGATCCATATGATGGATCGGGCGAGATGTTCCCGAAACTGTCCGCGGACATGATGGACAGGGTCAAAGCATTTGGCCGTGAGGAAAGCTTCGAATCCGGCGCCT
Source organism: uncultured Methylovirgula sp. (assembly GCA_964644615.1). GTDB lineage: Bacteria > Pseudomonadota > Alphaproteobacteria > Rhizobiales > Beijerinckiaceae > Methylovirgula. The sequence goes on from CAZXXA010000006.1 coordinate 88,689, forward strand.
ATCTCTTCAAATCAGGCCAGCGCGGGATCGATTTCTTCATCATCATCGACGGCGCCGTCGACATTGTAGAAAACGACGGGCGTGGCGGAACGGTCGTCGTCACTACGCATCGCGCCAATGAATTTACGGGTGAGTTAAATCACCTCAATGACCGGGCCGCTCTTGTGAACGCTCGCGCCGCATTGCCGACACGAGCCATCCGCGTGCCGCGCGAGGCCTTTCAGACCATGGTGTGCGCCGAACCCGATATCGGCGATGTCATTCTACGCGCTTTCATTCTGCGCCGGCTCGGTCTGATCGAACAGGCGCAGGGCGGCGCGATTGTGATCGGCAGTCTGCATTCGGGCGAAGCCCTTCGCATCCAAAGCTTTTTGACAGGCAACGGCTACCCGAACCATCTGCTCGATATCGATCAGGATCCGGGCGCCCGTACGGCGTTGGCATCTTTCGATCTCAAAGAAGACGATCTGCCGGTCGTCATCGTCGACGGCAAAAACGTTCTGAAGCGTCCGACGAATGGAAAACTGGCGGATGCGCTCGGCATCACCGAGGAGCTCGACCCAGACCAGGTTTATGACGTGGTCGTCGTCGGCGCCGGCCCGGCCGGACTTGCTGCCGCCGTCTACGCAGCCTCGGAAGGGTTGGACACGATCGTGGTCGAGGCGGTTGCTCCGGGCGGGCAGGCGGGGACCAGCTCCCGCATCGAAAACTATCTCGGTTTTCCAATGGGGATTTCCGGCCAGGCGCTGGCGAGCCGCGCCCAAGTCCAGGCACAAAAATTTGGTGCACGCCTGCTGATCGCACGGACGGCGATGGGCCTCGATTGCTCAGACCGCCCGTTTCGCCTCCATCTGCAAGATGGAACGGTGATCGCGGCGCACGCCGTCGTGGTGGCTTCAGGTGCGCGCTATCGCAGGCTCGGTTGCCCGGAATTGAAACGTTTCGAAGGGCAGGGCGTCCATTACGCGGCGACCTCGCTCGAAGGCAGGCTTTGCGCGGGAAGCGAGGTGATTGTCGTCGGCGCTGGCAATTCGGCTGGTCAAGCCGCCATCTTTCTTTCGGGCAAAGCCAAGCATGTTCACATGCTCGTCCGCGCCGACGGGCTGGCCGCGACGATGTCGGATTATCTCGTCCAGCGGATCGAGAACTCGCATCGGATCACGCTTCACACCAGCTGCGAGATCACCGGCCTGATTGGCGAAAGATACCTCGAAGCAGTACGCTGGTGCGACTGCAATGGGCACGAGACCCTGCAGCCGGCGTCCAATCTCTTCCTGATGATCGGCGCCACGCCAAACACGGATTGGCTCAATGGCTGCGTCAAGCTCGATGCCAAGGGCTTCGTCGAAACCGGCTACGGTAGCGATGAAACGGGTCGGGCCATACCCTATGCGACCAGTGTCCCCGGCATTTTCGCTGTCGGCGACGTGCGCGCCAATTCCGTCAAGAGGGTCGCGTCGGGCGTCGGCGAAGGGTCGGTCGTCGTGCACGAGATTCACGCTTGGCTTGCCCGCTTGCGGGATTCCGAGCGACCGCTCAGATAGGCATCAGGTGCCATTTCGATGGCACCGAGCTGCTGTTTCCGCAAAATGTCCGTCATATTTCCCTTGCGGTGCTTGAGAACTGTTCGCAGCTGTCTGCGCGTTGTTCTGCGTTGCAGCTTTGACGACGGCTTCGCTGACGATCTTGCCGCTTCGCCGGTGCCGCCGGCTCCGTCAGCATCGTCCTTTTTCGATTTGCCAGTAAAATGATTGCCGGTTTTGTAACAAGAGGCCCGCTGCCTCCGTAAGGAAGACGTATCGACAGTGCGTGATCGCAATCACGGCGTCGTGAGCCAAATTCTAAACGGAAGCCGCTGGAGACCCTACAGATGAAAACCAAACTTGCAATTGGATTGGCGAGCATTCTGCTTGTGACAAGCCATGTCGCGAAAGCTGATCCGACGCCTGCAAATCCCGACAAAGCACCTGTCGTCGCCGTCGACCGCTTTAATGAGAAGGCGGCGCATCTTCAATTGCGTAAGCCCGGCAACGGCATCCCAGGCCCAAATCAGCCGGTCGATTTTGACACCGGGCCATTCATCACGCAGGGCTTCTCGCCCACGAGTGGGAAGCCGGTGCGTTACTATAATTTCGACGTGCAGAGCACCACGCCCGCGCCCGTATATGTCTTGTATCGGGAGGGCGAAGATCAACCCGTTCCGGGCCAGCTCGACATCATCGACACGCTTCCCGGCGAGAAGGGCTACAATGATTTCCGACAGGTCTGGAAAGTGTCGGTGCCAAAGACCTACGTTGCGAACACGATTACCGATGTGGCGAGCTTGCAGAAGACTGGCTACAAAACGGAAAAGACCGACGTGTTGCAAAACATGCCTGTGGTGCCCGATAAATCGGTTGCGCGCATGCGCTTGAACCACGAAAGCCCACAGCTGCAGAGTGCCTGGTATAAGGGCGAAGTCGCGAAATTTTTCGCCTTCAACGAAGCGAAATTGTCGGCAGCGGATGGAAGCGTTCCGGTTTCGCCGATTTTCGTGACCTTCAACATTAATCCCGACAAGCCAAACGGTGGTCCGGGGTCGGGTTTCCGGGCTGAGCCCAACTCTCCGCAGACACACAACGTCCCATCCACGCTGCCAGGCGATGCCGGATATTCGCCGCTTTGGTCGGTCGTCGTCTATGACACGGCCGATTGGCCGAAGGTGCACGATCTCCAATCCGCGACAGTAGCGAAGGTGCTTGCGAGCGGCGTCGCCAATGTGAATTGTCCAATCGTATCAATCACGCCCTGATCGGAAAGACGCCGGCGGAGCGCCTGTTTCAGGCGTTCCGCCTGCATCACTTTTGGTACGGTGGCGCCCAAGGATAGCGTTTCACCGAATTGACAAAAGCCTCGACAGGGGCCGAGGCGCGGCGGCCTGCCACCGTGACGAGGCAGACGCTTCGCGCCACCGAAGGGGATACCACAGGCCGCCCAATGACACCTGGGAAGATGGCCGTATATTCCGGCAGGAAACAGACGCCCAGCCCAGCAGCCGCCATCGTCAGAATCCAATCCTCACGCTCGCTCCGATAGGAATAGAAAAGCTCTACACCCTGCTCACGGGTCTTCTCGGCAAGAAAATCTCTGAATTCGCAATTGATACGCGACAGATAGGCCTCGCCATCGAGTTCGCCCATTGGGACGCTGTCTCTCGCAGCAAAACGGTGACCCGCGGAACAGGCGATGACGAAACGTTCCGAAAAGAGTTCCACCGCGCGTAGAGGGTCTGGAAATCCATCCGGACGCGCCATGAGCGCAATGTCGATTTCGCCTTTCACTAAGAGCTCGCAGAGCTCGTCGGGCATTTTTTCGAGCAGCGTGATTTCCAAACCGGGATTGTCAGCACGAAAGCGGCTCATGAAGCTGACAAACTGCACGGGCGCGATTGAACACATTACCCCAAGGGAGAGATGGGCTTGCTCGAGTCGAAGGAAACGCGCAGCGGTCTGTTTCGCTTGCCCGGTCTGTGCGACGACTTCGCTCAAATGCGGCTCTATGAGCCGGCCGAGCTCAGTCAATCGCGTGTTGCTGCGTTCCCGTGTGAACAAAGGGCCGCCCAGTTCCTCTTCCATCTTCTGAATGGCGCGCGTCAGGGTCGGTTGGCTGACCTCGCACAATTTGGCAGCCTTGGTGAAATTAAGGGTTTTGGCGACGGCCAGAAAATAACGGATATCGTTGAGTTCCACGCAAACTATCCTCCGTTGCCCGGATATTTTATACGCCTTATGCGGCGGGAGTTACCGGAAATCTTGGAAAATTTCGAAGCAATGCCGGGCAGGCGGGCCGCGCAAAACTGGCCGCGACTGGCTATCCTAGGCCGACGCGTTTTGCAGTTTGGCAGCCATGGCCTTGACGGCGCGATGCAATGCGACACGGACTGCGACCGGCGACATCGACAACCTTGCAGCCGTGTCGGCTACGGAGTGTCCCTCGATGGATACGGATACGACAATATCGCGCTGTCTTGGTTTCAATCCGTCCATCAGCCGCATGACATCGCCGTAGACATGCGGGTCCGGTGCCGGCGCCATAAGCTCATCTTCCAAAAGACTGATCGCCACGGTCTTTCTGTGCGGGCTGCGCCGCATGACATCGATACATTTATGATAAGCGACCGCGGCAATCCAAGGTTCGAGTTTGCGCTTCGGATCCCATCTGTGGCGATTCAAATGAATGGCGATGAGTGTTTCCTGTACAACATCTTCGATATTCGAGTCGCCCATTTGCGCACCATATAGTGTCTTATAGGCGACGCCGCGGGCGAAGAGCGCAATATCCTCGAGGAGGCGGCGATAGACGATCTCATTGCCGGCGATGGCCATCTGCATACGGGCAGCCCAGTCCTCTCGCAAGTAGATATCGGTCATGACCTGATACGAGAAGTCTACCAAGAAGGGATCATGCGGATGGAAGCTGGCACAAACTAGTTCAACCCCTTGGCCGTCGAAAGTTATTGAGAGAATTCCCGCCGGGAATGTCTAAGCAGATGCGAAATGACCGGCTTCAACGCGCCGACCATAGCTTTCGGCTATTGAATCGATAGCTTTATCGCCAGCTACGCCTTTAGTATGGGTAGCGGAATGATGGACCGCCGAACTCCATGGCGGACATAGAAGCTCCCACCAATGACTGATCTCCCGCCGCAGCGCCGCGGGCAGTCGATACAATCCGTGCGGTAAGGTAAGGCATGGAACTGCATCAGGCGCGGTACTTCGTTGCCCTGGCCAAGTCCCTGAATTTCACTCGTGCGGCGGAACAGTGCAGGGTGACTCAACCGGCACTCACCAAAGCCGTCCAAAAGCTTGAAAAAGAACTCGACGGTCCGCTGATCTATCGCGAACGCGAATTGACTCAGTTGACCGATCTCGGCAAGCTCGTCTTACCGATGATCGAACGGACGTTGGCGGCAGCGGAGGCGGTACGTGTTCGTGCCCGCGAGTTTCAGCGAAAAGGCATCGCCCCGCTCAAAATCGCGCTGGAGCCCAGCGTCTCAGCAAAACTGCTAGTTACAGCTCTCACGGACGTCACAAAGGTCGTTCCCGGGCTTCAAATGGAGTTGCTGGGAGCGCCGGCCGAGGCGCTTCCGTCGTTGCTGCTCGACGGTGCCGCAAATGCGGCGATCACTGGCGACAACAGCGTGATGTTTCCCGATCGTATCGACCACTGGCGCCTGTTCGAGGAACGCATTGTCATCCTGGCTGCGGCCGGAAGCCCGATCTCGCGTCAGCTGCCGATCCCGATGCAGGCACTTGTCGAGGCGACGTGGCTGGAGCGCATCGGCTGTTCTATTTGGCAGAAGCTCTGCGTTGAATATTTTCCTTTGGGACACGAACCAAAAATCGCGCATCGCGGACAAGAGGGCAGCCATTTGCAGCATATGGTGGCCGCTGGTCTCGGAATCATGCTGACGCCTGAGCACGAGCCACATTTGCCATCGCTTGTTGCTTGCCCGATTGTAGGAGAGCCGCTCCGCCGGCACGTTCGCCTGCTGGCTGTCGCGGGTCGCCGTTATTCGCCGGCTCTTGACGCATTTATAAAGACGCTGCGCTTGCGCGATTGGACGCGCGAACTGAAAGCGTCTTCGTTTGGATCGATCATCATGTCAGATGACATGGCGGCTGAGTGAGAATCCTGGACGTGCTGGGGCTCACGGTGCCGATCTGTCCGTTTCGGATTTATCTTGTTTTCGGGCCCCAGCGGCGGCGCCGGCGGCAAGGTTCACGGCAAAACGCCGTAGGAGACCATGCCGTGAAGCGCGGTTAACTCTGAGGTCTGGAATCCCACGGGCGAAGTTCAGAACAATTTAGGAGGTATGCTACTAACTGGCCCTCCCTGATAGGCGCGCCTGTGGATCGTGAACGGCCATGACCCTGGAAATCATCCAGATCATTCCGGAATTCAGTACTTCCGGTGGCGTCGAGAATGTTGCCTGGGAGCTCGCCGGAGCTTTTAGCCGCGCTGGTATTGCCAATAGCGTTCTCACCAGCCATGTCGGCGAGGTGCCCCATAGTGGCACAAAAATCGATTATGCTGCGCGTTTCCTGTCGCGCATTCCGATCCGGGGCGCTTTACGTTATGTCGGACGCGCTGCCGTCATGCCGTTTTTCGCGCTTTCGGCAAGTCTCGCTCTCAGACGCCATCCGCATGCCGCTGTACTGAGCCACGGCGATAGCTTGCGCGGCGATGTTCTGATCGTCCACGCCGTCAACGCCGAAAGTCTCGCCGAAAAGCGGCGGGCGGGCGAATGGCGCTGGCTGCTCAATCCGATGCATCTGTGGGTCGACTGGCGTGACCGCCATATGATCGGTGGCTTGCGCTATCGTTTCTTCGTCGCTGTCTCGCAGCGTGTCGCGGGCGAATTGCAGCGGCATTATCGCGTCCCGGAAGAGCGCATTCGCGTCATTCCGAATGGTGCCAATCTCGCCCGCTTCCAGAGAAATGCCGAAGGCGGGCAGGCGATAAGGCACGAATTCGATATCCCGGATCGCGCGCCGCTCATGCTCTTTGTCGGGCATGAATTTCGGCGCAAGGGCCTCGCGCTCATCATCGGTGCGCTGGCGCGTCTTCCGTCCGCTTATCTGCTGGTAATCGGTTCGGACGATCCAGAACCTTATCGCAAGCTGGCGGGCGAGGCGGCGGCTCGGCTGATCTTCGCCGGGGCGCGGCGCGACATGCCGGCCTGCTATTCCGCCGCCGATGTCTTCGTTCTCGCCAGCGCCTATGAGACTTTTTCGCTCGTCTGCATCGAAGCGATGGCATGCAGCCTGCCTGTCGTTGCGACGCCAGCCGGCGGCATCGAGGATTATCTCGAAGACGGCATCAACGGGTTCAAGGCGGCATTCGATTCCGCCGATATTGCCGATAAAGTGCAGCGCATTCTCGGCGATGACGGATTGAAGGAGGCGTTACGGACGGGCGCTGCCGCAACGGCGCGGCGCTTCGATTGGGACCAGATCGCAGCGCGCTACCTCGCTCTGCTGAACGAAGTCGTGGCTCAACGCTCTGGTGAGGCGTAAATCGCAATCGGTGAATGAACTAGCGCTCAAACACCTCACGGATCGTCATCCGCACATACGTCAGGCTCAAGGCACGTGCCTTCTTCGCTCGCGCGCAGGAACGTCTTCGCAAACGCGCCGTCAGCCGCGTGACTGGCGCTGGCAATCCGCAGGCATATGAGGAAAATAGGCACGCAAAGGACAAGCGCAACGAAGACGTAGGTCAAAGTGCCTTTAATTGCGGCCCTATAATTGAACGGCTCGATCCACTGTCCTGAAGCTCTGTCAAAGCGCCGCCGCGGCCATTGCTGCAAATCCGTTGGCATTGGCAAAACTTTCTAAAACGAAAAACTGATGAGGCAATTCGATCGCCGATGATGGCAGATTTCCGTCGGCGCTCCACATGATGCTCCGAACGAGACACGGCGGCAATATTTTCTCCGGACTCGGAGGCTCACATATGCGCGTCAGCCTAAGCTTCGCGATATTTCTCCTGGCGTCCGGATTGGCCGAGGCAGAACAGCCGCTAACGATCGAGCGGCTTTTATCCGCGGGATGGGAGATCGCCGGATATGCGAGCGGTTATGACAACCGCACGTCGCTGATCCTATTCCGCCATACGGGGACAAATGCGCTGGTTCAATGCGGCGTCCTCTATGATGTTACGAGAAATCCGCACACGATCATCAATTGCTACGAGCTGCGGTGACGGTCCAATGACGGGCGGCGCCATTTAGACTCGGCACCTGCGATGTCGATTTTCTGTCATCCAATGGCGCTTTACTCAATTTATCGAAGACGCCAGCACGTTCCGATGGAGATCGACGCGTTCGTGCGGCTCATCGAGGAAGACGGGCTGGCGGCACCCGGGGGTGCAGGCGGTGGCCGCGTTCCAGGCCGCCCTTGGGCTTGATTCTTCCCGAAGATTACAGAGCGCTCCTGACGACCACGGCTGGGGCGTGGCCGAGATGCCATGCCCGAAGGCTTGTTGTCGATTATGACGGATAAGGCGGCAATACTATCGCGCTCGCCGTGTGGCCCGACCGCTTGGGGCAGATTTTCTTTGTCGATCATGAGTTTCCGGTGAAGGGAGACATACGATCGAGGAAGCTGAATCTGAGGACTGGAGATATGCAATCCCATTCGCAGCCTCATTCAGTGAGATGATGCCGGCTTCAAGGTAGAAGAAGATTGATCGAAGCCGAATTGGGAAAAATGCGCATCCACTGAAAGCGCGGAGCCAGGGATGACCGAAAAGGCAGACCTGAAAAGAAAAGCTGCAGCGTCCATCGCAGCTGCAAGTCAACAACGGACTCATCGAAAGCTATCCTACGCTTGAAGCTGCAGTTATGGGGTGGCGCCGACTGCCTCCGGAAGACAAGGCCGCAGCGATCATTTGCTGCGACGGCGAGGTATTTGAGCTCGGGGACATAGAACAGTTGGATGCTGCCGTTTAACAGCGCAGCACCAGCCTGACGCGTCATCCAATAAACAAAGATATCCGTTTGTTAGTGAAAGTGTTTTGAAGGAATCGGTGAACGGGGTCTATTTTCCATTTAACCGAATGGAGATAGCCAAATGGATGCGTTCGCGTGGTGCGCTCACCGTCATGAGAGAGATCATCGCATCGTTGAAGGCGCCGATTTGCGCCTGACGAATTTGGCAACCGATGGCTCTGTCAGCGTTACGCTTAAGACGAATGATCGGATAGATCTGAGCGGCAATTATTTCATCCGACTGTCCTTCACTGCCGAGGAAATCGAGCGCATGTATCGGCAGTCTCTTGCCGGAACGACAAAAGCGGCGTGAAGGCCTAAATCTCAAACGAGAGATCAAGCGCATAGTTGGTGCGTTGGCATCGCGGGATTGGGCGAACATCGTTGATATGCAATAGAAAAGCCGCCAGAAGGCGGCTTTTCTATTGCGCGCTACACATTTTTGATGGCGCCGATGCGGATCGCGAGCAGCCGATTTGCAATAGCGCGGTCGGCCGCTGACTTCTACGAAGAGTCTTTGGGCCGCTTCTGGAGGCGCTCAGAAGACCTGACCCCAACACGGTTCCATTTATCTCAGGACGCTTGCGTCATTCGGATCGGGACAACGCCGATAAAGTCCCGCTTGCCAATCTCGACACCATTGTGGCGGAGAATGTCATAAGCCGTCGTCACGTGAAAATAGAAGTTCGGCACCACGAAATGATGAAGGTAGTCCGAGCCCTTCATATGGCCCTTGTTCCGGCCGCCGAGGGGGAAGGTGATCTCGCGATCGGCTGACTCGTCGATCTTCCCCGTATCGAGCGATTTCACAAAGGCAATTGTCTTGGAAAGCCGCGCCTTGAGTTCGGCGATCGTGCTCTCATTGTCCTCATAGCGGGGTGGGTCGATTCCCGCGAGACGCGAGCTGCCGTTCTTCGCCTGGTCGCAGGCGCTCTGCACCTGCCGCGTCAGTGTAAACATATCGGGAGCGAGACGCGCGTTGAGAAGCACCGCGGGATCAATCTGCTTCGCCTGGGCATAGGCCTCTGCTTTGTCGAGAATTGCCGACAGAGCGTTGAGACCGGTCTCAAATACTGGAATGGATGCAGCAGTCATCGACATTGTGAAAGCTCCCCGATCGCGTTCGAGCAGTTTCGCTACTCGCGAAGGCGTCCGATTTCGAGGCAGCATTTGCACAGGCGTCCAAGCCTGTCAAAGCGTGGAAAAGGCGACGAAAGTTATGAAGACAATCTCACGCTACTGAGGCGGGCAGCACTCCGGCTTTCCACCTCAACACCGGCGTCCGCGCGGCCCGTGTTTCGTCCAGGCGCCGCATGGGCGCGTCATAAGGCGCGCCGGTGAAGCGCTCGTGATCTCCGGCGTGCGCCGCCTTCGCCAAACGTCGCATCAACGCGATGAAATGATCCAGCGACGCCTTGGATTCCGATTCCGTCGGCTCGATCAGCATGGCGCCGTGTACCGCGAGCGGGAAATAGATGGTCATCGGGTGCACGCCTTCGTCGATCATCGCCTTGGCGAAATCCAGCGTGCTGAGGCCTGTGCCTTTGAGCCAGCCGTCGTCGAAGAGAACTTCATGCATGCAGCGCTCGCCCGGGAAGGGCTGCGAGAAGAGATCCGATAAGCAGGCGCGCAGATAATTCGCCGAGAGGACCGCGTCTTCCGCAATTTGCCGCAGTCCTTCGGCGCCGTGCGAAAGCAGGAAGGCAAAGGCGCGGACAAAGGTGCCAAACTGACCCTGAAAGGCAGCGATACGGCCGAAGGAAAATGGCGCCTCCGTCGTCTCCTCGGCGAGATGCAAATGCGCGTCTTCGCCGGTCACGAAGGGCAGGGGCGCAAAGGGCGCCAGCCGTCCGGAGAGGACGACCGGGCCCGCGCCCGGCCCGCCGCCGCCGTGCGGTGTCGAAAAGGTCTTGTGCAGATTGAGATGCATGGCATCGACCCCGAGATCGCCCGGCCGCACTTTGCCGACGATCGCGTTGAAATTGGCCCCGTCGCAGTAGAAATAGGCGCCGGCCGCATGAACGGCTTCGGCGATTGCGACCACCTCCTTCTCAAAGAGGCCGCAGGTGTTGGGATTGGTTAGCATCAGGGCCGCGACGTCTGGGCCGAGGTGGCGCCTGACCTCGTCGGCATCGACGGTGCCCTTGGCGTTGACGGGAATCGACCGCACCTCGAAGCCGACGCGCGTCGCGGTCGCCGGATTGGTTCCATGTGCGGATTCCGGCACGAGAATGATTCGCCGCGTCGCGGCTTCGCCACGTGCCGCGATCGCCGCTTTGATCGCCATCAGACCGCAGGCCTCGCCATGCGCGCCGGCCTTGGGCGACATCGCGATCGCCTCCATACCGGTCGCAATAATAAGCCAGTGTGCGAGTTCGCGGATGAGTTCGAGCGCGCCCTGGACGGTCGCCTGCGGCTGCAGCGGATGAATATCGGCGAAGCCCGGCAGTCGGGCCATGCGCTCACTAAGCCGCGGATTATGCTTCATCGTGCAGGAGCCGAGCGGGAAGATGCCGGCATCGATCGAATAGTTCTTGCGCGACAGCCGCACGTAATGGCGCAGAACCTCCGGCTCCGAGAGGCCAGGCAGGTCGAGCGGCATCTGCCGTTCGAGGCTGCCGAGCCGTGGTGTGAAAGGCGCCGGCTCTTCGACGTCGACGCCCGAAGTCTGTGGCCAGCCGATTTCGAAAATCAGCGGCTCGTCGAGATCAAGGCCACGATGCACGTGCGAATGCATGGCCATCTTGTCTCGGCTGGCAAGCGCACTGCTCGATGCATGATCATGGCTGTCCAACATATCAAAGCGCCTCCTGCAGGGCGGCCACGAAGGCAGCCCTGTCGTCGTCCGTGTTGATTTCCGTATTGGCAACGAGGATCAGATCGTCGAAGCCGGCGTCGGGCCAGAGACGCGCCAGCGGCACGCCGCCGAGCACGCCTTGCCGCGCCATGGCGTCGATGACCTCAGTCGCATTGCCGGCAATGCGGATGGTGAATTCGTTGAAGAAGGTTGTATTGCGAACTTCGACGCATTTGACCGAAGCGAGCCTATCGGCCAGCTGCACCGCATTGGCATGGTTGAGTCTGGCGAGGCGCGCCAATCCGGCGCCCCCGAGCAGGCTCATATGGATAGAGAAGGCGAGGCAGCAGAGGCCCGAATTGGTGCAGATGTTCGATGTCGCCTTATCTCGGCGGATGTGCTGCTCGCGCGTCGAAAGCGTCAATGTAAAGCCGCGCCGGCCATCGGCATCGACGGTCTCGCCGGAAAGGCGGCCGGGCATATGCCGCACATATCGCGCACGGGTGGCGAAGAGCCCGACGTAGGGTCCGCCGAAGCTGAGCGGATTGCCGATCGACTGGCCTTCGCCGGCGACGATATCGGCGCCCATGGCGCCAGGCGGCTCGATGAGCCCCAAGGCGACCGCTTCCGTGAAGACGGCGACGAGCAAGACGCCGCGCGCGTGACAGGCATCGGCGAGCTGCCTCAGATCGCGCAAATTGCCGAACACATCCGGACTCTGCACCACGAGGCAGGCGATATCGACGCCTTGCGCATCGAGCTCTTCGATCAAGGGCCCGATCGCCGGGAGATCGGGCGGCAGGCGCCGGATCTTCATTCCGGCCGCGCAGGCTTGCGTCACGACGGTTTCTGCATAATGCGGATGCAGGCCGCCGGAGAGCACCGCCGTGTGGCGTTTGGTGATGCGCTGCGCCATCAGCACAGCTTCAGCCGTTGCAGTCGAACCGTCGTACATGGAGGCATTGGCGACATCCATGCCGGTCAGCGCCGCAACCTGCGTCTGGAATTCGAAAATATATTGCAGCGTGCCCTGCGCGATTTCCGGCTGATAGGGCGTATAGCTGGTCATGAATTCCGAGCGCTGAATGAGATGGTCGACGCTTGCCGGCACATGGTGCTTATAGGCGCCGGCGCCGACGAAGAAGGGAACAGCGGAGGCGGGCAGATTTTTGTCGGCAAGTCGGCTGAGAATGCGCTCGACGGCCATTTCCGATTTCGCCGGCGGAAGATCGAGAAGATCGGCGAGCCGTTTGTCTTGCGGAACATCGGCGAAGAGCGCGTCGATTTCGGTGACGCCGATCTTGGCCAGCATGGCGCGGCGATCATCATGGGTGAGCGGAAGATAGCGCATGATCCCTTCGGCCTCGCTCAAAGCGTTTTGACGAATTCGGTATAGGCCGTTTCGTCCATGAGCCCGTCGAGTTCCGTTGGATCGGCGAGCTTCACTTGGAAGAACCAACCCTTTCCAATCGGATCCTCATTGACGAGTGCCGGTGTTTCCTGCAGCGCCTTATTGACGGCGACGACCTCGCCCGTGACGGGCGTATAGAGGTCGCTGGCCACCTTGACGCTTTCGATGACCGCAGCCTCGCTGCCTGTGGTGAGCGCTTTCCCGATCTCCGGCAGCTCGACAAAAACGATGTCACCGAGCTGCGATTGCGCATAATCGGTGATCCCGACCGTGCCGAGATCGCCTTCGCGGCGAACATATTCATGTTCCTTTGTGAAGCGGGTGCTGCTCATCAATTACCTCGGAAATAGCGATGCGGGACAAAGGGCATCGCAGTGACTTTCGCGGCGAGTTTCTTGCCGCGCGCGTCGACGCGCAGCTCACTGCCGATGCGGGCGTAAGGCGCGGCAACGAGGCCCATGCCGATGGAACGGCCGAGGCTTGGCGCAAAGCCGCCGGAGGTCAGATGCCCGATAGGATACCCGTCAGGCGTCGAGATTTCTGCACCTTCGCGTGCCGGAGCCCGGCCGGTGAGCACGAGGCCGATCCGGCGGCGTGCCGGTCCGTCGGCAAGCGCGTGGCGCACTTCTTCTGAGCCGACGAAAAGACCATGTCGGCGTCGGCGCCGGGGGATCGACCAGGCGAGGCCCGCTTCAACCGGATTGGTCGAACGATCGAGATCATGGCCGTAAAGGCAAAGTCCCGCCTCTAGCCGCAGGGAATCGCGTGCGCCGAGACCGACGGGCCAGACACCTTCCTTTGCGAGCAGCGCTTCAGCGAAGGGCAGCGCCATTTCGCCCGGCAGCGAAATCTCAAAGCCGTCCTCGCCCGTATAGCCCGAGCGTGAGATGAGGAGTTCGGCATCGCGATAGGTGAATGCGCGCAGCGTCAGAAAACCCAGGTCCGTGACGCCCGACAGAAGCTCACTGAGCATTGGCGCGGCGCGCGGGCCTTGCAGCGACAGCAGCGCATGGGTGTCGAGCTGGGTGAGAGCGAGGTCGGGCAGTGCGGCTGCAACATGGCCAAAATCCTCGGCCTTGCGTGCCGCATTGACGATGAGAAGCAGGCGCTCGCCATGAGCGCCGTCCGCCAGTCGCGAGACCATCAGATCGTCGAGGATATGCCCGTCCGGATCGAGAAACTGAGTGTAGCGCATCTGTCCCGGTTTCAGCGAGAGAATGTCGCCGGGAACGATCGTCTCGAGCCGCAAGGCCGCATCTTTGCCTTCGAGAATGGCCTGGCCCATATGCGAAATATCAAATAGGCCGGCGTGACGCCGTGTATGAAGATGTTCCTCGATAATGCCAGGTGGATAATGCAGCGGCATTTCATAGCCGGCAAAACCGGTCATGCGGGCGCCGCGCGACCGATGCAGCTCATAAAGCGGCGTATGCGCCAGAACCGAGATGGAAGGGCTTGAAGGGTCAGACATGAAAGCGGTCCGAACATTAGGGTTCAAGCGATGAGCGCGCCTCTTGAGCCGCGCCGTCGCCCCCTCTGTCCGATGACCTGAGAGATTTCCTTCGCCCTTTGCAAACCGGATCAAATTCCGGCTGCGAAAGAAGAAGTTACGCCCGTCGGTGAACGCCGCAATGCGGCGTCGCTTTCCAGAGTGTCATCCCCCTGCGGTCCTTGAACCTGAGCGTTTCCGGGGCGGTTGCGCCTTCGGCGCCGATTGCGGCCGAAACCGAATCGGACTCTCCCGCGGGGGTCGTCTGACATGAATAGATATCGTGCGAGCTCTGTTTATTGTCAATGGGCCGAACGGATGAGCCCCAATGCCAACGCGGATTGAGGATCGTCATGAAGATGTCCGCGTCTCTTATGAGCGAAAACGCAATTCAGCGACGTTAACGATGGCGGCTGCATTCGTTTGCCATCCGCTCCCAAATATCCGGCGCACGGCCAAAATAAATAGAGCGGTTTCCGGCTCCAATTGGCGCCGCCGGCGTTATAGGCATGTCGGATTAGCGATGCCGCACACACGACCGAGGCGGTCGTTTTGCGCCGAAGAGGCGCGCGACGCGCGCAAGTTCGTTATACGATTTGAGCCGTTTCAAAACGGTGTTCCGTTGTCGACCCGCATTCTGGTGCCTAAATGGATTCTGAAAGCCATGACGCAACCGGGAACGCAGCCACAAGCGCCGCTCGCGCGAAATCGTTACGCTAACGCCCTGCGCAACAGCGATTGGACGATCGATCAGAATTGGCCGTCTTATACCCCCGACGAACATAACCGCTGGGCCCGTCTCTTCGCACGCCAGCAGAAGCTTTTGCCCGGCCGCGCTTGCGACGAATTTCTTCGCGCCATGGCGCATCTCAAGCTCCCGGAAGAGCACATTCCCGATTTTACTGTTTTAAGCCGACGCCTCATGGACCTGACGGGCTGGCGCGTCGTGCCGGTTGCCGGGCTCATCCCCGATGATATTTTTTTCGAACATCTGGCCAATCGGCGCTTTCCTGCTGGCGCCTTCATCCGGCCGGAAGAAGAGCTTGATTATCTCGAGGAGCCGGACGTCTTCCATGATGTGTTCGGCCATGTGCCGCTGCTCGCCGATCCGACCTATGCTGCCTTTCTCGAAGCCTACGGCAGAGGAGGGCATAGAGCGCTCGAGCGCGGGCAGCTGCATCATCTTGCTCGGCTCTATTGGTACACGGTGGAGTTCGGCTTAATGCACAGTGAAGGAGGTTTGCGCATCTTCGGTGCGGGGATCATGTCTTCGCCGGCCGAAGTCATCTTCGCGCTCGAAGATTCATCTCCCAATCGCATCGCCTTCGATCTCGAACGCGTCATGCGCACGAAATATGTCATCGACGATTTTCAGCAGACCTATTTCGTGATCGACGGTTTCGAGCGCCTTCTTCGCGATTGCTATCAGGATTTCGGCCGGATCTATGACCGGCTGAGATCGGCAGAGGATATCGAAGCGCATGCCCTGCGCGCGGAGGACCGGATCATCGATAGGGGCGATTTCCATTATTTCCGCGGCAAGGGAAAGAACCCGCCCGCCGCGGCTTGAAGGATCAGGGGCAATTGATGGGCACATGCCGAAGCGCGTTCGCTTATTCCGCAATTCATAACCGCTAACCACGACGCTATCCGCGCTACGAGGCCTGCATGGAAATCGCGGCATTCTTTATCGATCCGGCTGCCGAGCGCGCGCCCTGAGCCGTCGCTGGATGCGATTTGCAAAATTGACCACACGCTGCCCATTCACCTGCGGGTCGATGTTATTGATACGTGACTAATCCACTCACCAGATTATTAGAACCGCCGGCAAAATGCGCCGCGAGTTCTGATCTGCTAATTGGCTTGCTATAGAGAAAGCCCTGTCCTTGCGTTGGGCCGAGCATACGTATGAAGGCTTCTTGCTCTTTTGTTTCGATACCTTCGACGATGATCTCGAGTGATAGATCATGGGCGATTTGAGTAACCGCCCTGATGATCGAGGATGAAGCTGAATTGATGCAAAGGCTGTCAGTGAATCTCTTGTCAATTTTGATTTTCGAAAAAGGGAAATCTTGAATATAAGATAGGGAAGAATAGCCAGTACCAAAATCGTCAAGAACGATTTTTATTCCTAAAGCATTCAACGTGTTTAGCGTTGCCTTGATTGGACTCGTGTCCACCAAGAGAAGCGACTCCGTGATTTCCAAATTTAAGCGTTCAGCTCGAAGTCCCGTCGTGAGAAGAGCGCGACGTACAGTGGAGATCAATCGTTCTGGATGTCTGAATTGAACGGGGGAGAGATTGACTGCGATAGAGACGTGTTCAGGCAGAGAAATTGCCGTCTGACATGCCGTCTCGATAACGTGTTCTCCGATTTCGACGATCGCCATCGTCTGCTCGGCTAGGGGGATAAATAGGTTCGGCGCTAGCAGGCCGCGCATAGGATGGTCCCACCTCAGCAGTGCTTCTACCGATGTGACCGCGTTTGACCTAAGGTCGTAAATCGGTTGATAATGTAGAAGGAATTCTTGGCGACCGACTGCCATTTGGATTTCATTCTGAAGCGCGCGTTCATTATGAAGCGCCTGCTCCATATCCGGTGTGAAAACGCGATACGTCCTTCCTCCAGCTCTTTTGGCCTCATACAGCGAAATATCCGCCTTTTTAATAATGTCCTCGGCCAGCGCACCATTATCCGGGAAGCTGGCGACTCCCATGCTCGCGGTCGTCACGAGTTTTTTCCCATCTATGCTCAGCGGGAGAGATACGCTCAAAAGAATCGTCTCGATTAACCGCTTTACCTCAGCAGGCTCAGAATCTCCGATTTTGATCAGAAATTCGTCTCCGCCAAATCGAGCGATCAAATCGATATCACGGGTTGCTGACCTGAGCCGCTTTGCGACTTCGACGATAACAGCGTCCCCCGCAGTATGCCCCAACGTATCGTTGATCTCCTTAAAACGGTCGAGATCGAGATAGAGAATGACAAACCCTTTGTGCGGTGCATTCGCGATGGATTCCTCAACGTGATCCGCGAAGGTGTATCTGTTGGCCAGTCCAGTGAGCTTGTCGAATAATGCAAGTTGGCGGGTCGCCTTTGTGGCATTGTATATCGCGATTAAATGTTCATGAAGTGAGAGCGTTACCGAACTCGCGGCAAATATCGCGCCCGTAAGCAATACAACGGCCGCAACACCGAAAGAGCTTCGCATTAGCGCATAGCCGATAATCATCGGCAGGATGGTGGTGACGACCTGCGCAATGACAAGGCGCGGTCTTCCCGCATTACGAGCGACAAATCCCATCGCATATCCGATCCCGACTCCCGCCGCGATGGCATGGGTACCTGTATCCGGGGGATATTGGATAAGACGATAGCACGTAACTCCGATGATAGCGCTAAAGGTCGTCGAGAACACGAAAAATGCTTCGTCGTAGAATTCGAAGGATTTTCGCACCATAAGTGATTTGGTTTGCTTCAGGTAACTACGATGCAGTAGCGTTCTGGCGACCCCCGAAGTGACGATCAACGATAGGAGTAACAGGAATGCGGGATCCTTGGTTAGAACGTAGGCTGACGCGGTAACGAGTACGCCAACAATGTTTGAAGAGCTCAGGGAGGATTTTGACGTGAAGAGAGATGCGACAAGGTGCTGATAAAAGCCGTCGTCCCATGGCGCGTCCTTAGAGCCAATTGCAGCTTTAACAGAACTTGGGAGAGAAAGGTCTCTGCCGACCATTAGCCACGTGCGCGACGGTAAAATAACTGAAGCTTGATCACCACAGTCTACGGTGAAGGGTGTTGATCGAGCGTTTTTTTGTTGCGAGCATTTTTTATCAAATAAATTACAAATTTTATTTTTGCGCCGTTGGGGAGATCCCCATCGCTTGCTCTTGAGCTGCACTAACGTGAGGTCGGGCTCATTTTCCGCCCAATTCTCTTTAGGGCGCCATAGCTACGAAATGCGTTCGTTGTCTTCAGTTCGCGCATAAAGCTGTTGCAACACCCGATCCTGACCTATGCTGACTCGCTGGAGGCGTCCAATCTCCATGGGCGTGAGCTTTAGCATGTACGCGCTCCACGCCTCAGCGAGTTGTTTAAGTTCCGCTTCGAATTCGTTTGCCCGTTGGCGGTAAAATGCCTCGAAAAGGTTTAGGCGTGCGCCATGCATGCGCAATGTCTCCGTTGCATATTTGCGAAGCCATGCCTCGCCCGTTCCAGGCGGAACAACGGCGTCAAGTGCCCCGGCGGACTCGAACTCAGATGCGGGCAGCTCGGCTGCTGTGGCCAATAATTTGTGAGCGGAGTTCGCGCCCATGCGACGAGAGAGGACAGCTGCGGCCGCGATCGGGAAATGATTAAATTTGACTTCGGGATAGGAAAACGAAACCTGCTCCTCGGCAATGACGACATTACAGGATAGCGGAGCGTCAATTCCCCCGCCCACTCCTTTGCCTTGAATGGTCGCCAAGGTAATCGCGGAGCCATAAAGGCTCGAAGCGTTGCCTATAACCGCTTCAATGGATAGACGCGCATATTCTTGGAGGGCGGCGTGATCTCCTTTAGCAATGCACGCAAGATAAAAATCGAGATCACCACCAAATGTGAAAATTGGGCCTGAGGCTCGATAGGCAAAAAATCGAACAGGCGATTGGCTATATCGATCTCGGCTCCAGAGAGCGACCACAGCTCGCTGGAGCTTATAGAGGCTCCTGACGAGATCGAACGTGAAAACTGGTTTCGGTTCGGGTGCTATCGTGACCCAAAGCGTTTTTATCGGCGGCTCATATTCAAGTTTCAGCTGCGGGAGCGGGCCCGCCTCATGGTGGAGGCGGTCGAGAACCTCGCCTGGCGTTGCTTCCACGCTGGCAAGACGTGTCGTGGACAGAGGCGTCTGCGTGACCACTTGCCACCCTCCAATGTTTGGAAACCTAGCCGGCAGATTATTCTTAGTTAATAAATTGTAAACGGGAATGCCCAACTTTGGTTAACGCAGGTGATCAAGAGAGGCCGCCGCAAAGACGATCCTCACGCGATCGACGCCGCAACCGGGTGGTTAGGCACGTCGTTGAAGCAGCCGGTTCGGCTTATATTGTAGAAACGCGGAAGCGCACGATAGGCGCGAGCTCAGATCGTCTCTGACGCAGGGGAACATACCCCATTTCCTGAAAGGGCGGTGCCGCGCGCGACAAAGGATCTGCTAAATCGACTCTCAGAATTCGCTGTCATGCGCCCGCCGAGCTGTCCGTCTTCTTCTTGGCGAGCAAGATCACGAATAGGCTATTTCATCTTTAGAATCTTTGCTCGGCAAGATGTACGGCGAGCGGTCTGAACCGATTGAGCGTTTTCAATTCTGCACCGGTAGGGCTTTAGTCTATTGCGGAGATCGGAAATAAGTTCGGCTTGCGACGCAAAACACGGCGCAGGGTGAGTCCTGCGCCGCGTCTATAGATATGCTGCGGAGTGTAGGGCTAGTGGTCGAAGCCGATACCGGGCAGAGGCTGCGTGTGTTCCTCGCGCACGCCCTTCAGCTCGTTGGCGTCGATCCCGAGGGCGCCAAGAATCGTGGGGGCGATCTGCCGGGTTTCCACTTGTCCGTCAACGGTTGTCCCCTTAAGCCCGGGGGCGCTAACCAACAACGCGACATGGCGGTCATCATCGGCAAGACCGCCGTGCTCCGCGATTTTGCTGCCTTTGGTGTAAACCACTCCATGGTCGGACACGACGAGGAAGTCCGGCGTCCGGCTATCCGTTGCGGGATCAGCAAAGATTTTCTTCAGCTCATCGCGATCGAGGATCTGCTTGATACCGAGAGCGGCGGCGCTGGCTTTGAGATCGGCCTCCGTGGCCGCCAACGTCGCCGGCGTGCGCTTGCTCGGGTCGAGCCAGATAAGCGAAGCATCGTCGGCAATGTTGAAGCCGTAACCGTCATTCTGAAGCACTGTACTGTAAGTGTCGGGGATCCGACGCAGCAGGTGAATGTCGATCGGCGACTGGCCATGCTTGGCGCTGATGATGATCGCAGTCTGATCGTAGATGCGGTTTGCCTTCAGGGCCTCAACCATCTTGCCGATCGATTCGTCGACGAAGGCCAGCTGCAGACTCAACGCGTTGCCAGGCGTGCCGGCTGCATCGAGATAGCCGCCATTTAAGCCCGGCTGGTCGCCAAAACCGGACTTGAAGAGCTTTTGACCAACGCTCACGGCTTGAAAGTTCATGCCGAAGATCGCCGGCACATAGTTGACGACGTTGCCCGTGCTGCTCTTCTTGTTGATCTGGTTGATTACGGCCGCGACTTTGATGCTGTCGTAATCGCGCACACCTTTAAAGCTCGTTGTATTGTCATCTCCCGGCGCGCCGCCCGGCAGCTGCGAGTTGATCTCCGGGGTGTAGAGGTCCTCAATGCCTTTGCCGGAAGGTCCATTCAGGATCTCATAGGCCGGGTGCTTGTCCGACCAGGCCGTGTGCAGCCCATGACCGCGTAGAACCTCGAAAAGAGTGTTCACGCGGATGAATTCATGCGGATAGACCACAACGCACTTGCCGTTGACGATGTGCATCGGCAGGTTCTGCGGATTGATCTGCGACAGCGGATTGCCAAGCATCCCGCCCCCAGTCACATCATTCAAATTGTAATCGAGATTTTCGGCGAATGTCGTTTCGGCACCAGCCGTGCCTACGCAATTGGAGTTGGGCGCGTAGAAGGTGCGATCGTAGCTGTCGTCGTAGAACACGCCCGCGGTGAGCGGCGTAGCGCCAGTGGCTTGGGCAACCATCCCGGGAAAGCTGTCGGAAGGCGCAGTCGTCAAGGCTTTGGAATAGGTCGTGCCGCGCGCGGACAACGCGGCGAGCGCGCCATCAGGATGGGCCTTGATCCAACGCTGCAGATCAACCGCATGCATGCCGTCGACGCTAATCAGAAGAACATGCTTGATATCGCGGTGATTATTATCTGCACGCACCACATTTGTGAGCGCTGTCGAAGCTATCACTGCTGCAATAGTCAGTTGTGCAAGTTTTTTCACAGGACGTCGTCTCCCATTTGACAGGACGCCCAGGTCATAGCTCAGGGAAAGCGACGCCGATGTGAAGAGAGGATTATGAAGCGATGAAAGTTTATAGAATGCCACGCGTTGTGGTGATCGGTCGATGCACTCTGAAAGCATTTGCGCCAGTGCCGCCCAAGCAAATCGCAAAGAAAAATATAGCTCCTTGACCGCTCTCCGCAGCTGCTCGGGAGAACATCTGCACGGCTCAATAAGATGCGATCATTCGCTGGTTCGACTGGCAACAACCTTGATCGTTCAAGCGCCTAGCTTGGTATCTAATGCAAAAACTTGGTGCGCCAGCGCGGCGAACTATGCATTTTGTCCGATTGCGGCATAGGCGAAACATGTTGGGGTGTTGATCTAAAGATGTGGCGAAACTGACGCGATGCCGGAAGCGAGGAGGTCTTCGATGACAGATCGCGAGCAATCGAAGTAACCGCCCCCTCATGACCGATGCAGAACGCGACTTAATGCAAAGGTCGCTGCGAGCGCCTTGTGGATCTTGACGTGGCACACCGTTGCTCAATGTGTCGAGGTCCAGTCATAGGCCTCCCGGGTAGCCTCCGCGACTTCGCGAGCTGTCATTCGCGCTTCGACGAGTTCCCGCGCTTTCACAGCTTGCGCGTATTCCGACCCCGCGGCATTGCGCGCCATGGCGATATTCAGCCATTTGTCGGCTTGGGTGAGATCGCGCGGAATGCCGTGACCCAAGGCATAGGCCAAGCCAACGCTCAGCTGCGCGCGCGAAATACCGCGTTCGGCTGCGCTCTCATACCACCGGAACGCCGCGCCGAAATCCTGCGGCACGCCATGTCCCGCATAATACATCTGGCCGAGATTATATTGTGCGGCGGCGTGGCCTTGCTCAGCCAGTTGGCGCCATAATTTGACGGCCGTCGCGTAGTCGGCTCTGGCCGCCGCATCTGATGCGCGTTGAACCAGATCTGCGGCTCCAGCCACTTTCGCGGGAGCGGGCAGTGATTGGCGCGGCATATCCCTTCGCGGATCGCCACGCCGAGCTTGGATGGGACGACCGACCATCGTCGTACCCATGGCCTTTAAGTCATCCGCCGACAGCCAGGCGATTTTATCGGGCGGCGTCGCCAGCATCAGATTGGTGATCTTGGTGGGAACACCGAGTTCTGCGCTAAACCGTGCCATGGCGACGGTCGCTGCTTTAGTTTCATCCGTGACATTGCCGAATTTGTCGTCAACGCTGTGAATGCCGACAAAACTCCGATAATCGGCAAATCTTTTGTGGCCCGCGGCGAAGACGAGAAAGCAAGCCGAAGCGCATGTCGATCCGTTGACGACCATTGTCGACAATTCCGGGTGCCGCTGAACGAGGCGAGCGAGATGGATACTGCCGATGAGATTTCCGCCCGGCGAATCGAGTCGAAGCGCATTTATCTTATGATCGCCTGATGCACTCAAAAAGGCGTCAAGGGCGCTAGCATCGTTACGGGTGATGTCGCCGCGCAAGAGGACGGCCGTGCCTTGCGACGTGGGCAGTGTCGTCAAGGTCGCGGCCGCTACAGGGTCGGTAGCCGACACAGCAGCGCCAATCGCCGCCCACATAAAGATGCATGTTCGGTTTTGCACGCCCTCTCTCCGGTCGCGCCACGATACAATCAAAGCCGTAAGGCGCTCGCAAAAAAAATCAACCAAAGTGCGGGGCATAGATATGCGCCAAACGGCAGTTTCACATTGTCCCGGATGTCTCGCGGCTGTTTGACCGCCACGACCAAGAGCGCTGCAGCCGTGGCGAGCAAAAAGCAATAAGGGATGGTCGCAAATGGCAACCAGGCGCCGATCGCCGCGGCAAGTTTGATGTCGCCTAGACCGACGCCCTCGGTTCCGCGAAATTTGGTATAGGCAGCTCGCACCATATAGAGGACGAGTGCCGTTCCGCCTCCCTGAAGAAGCGCGCCGCCCATGGCGGTCCATACAGTGGGCGAAGCCGCAAAAGCGAGGGAAACGGGCGCCAAGGCGACGCCGCTGAGGAAAGCACCATAGGTGACGACATCGGGCAATAGAAAGGTTCGCGCATCGACTTCGGCACCGGCGATCATGAAGAGCGCGAGCAAAGTTGAGGCAGCTGCGAGCGGCCAGGGCAGGAGGAGAAATGATAGCGTGCCGGCTGCAATCGTGACCGGTGCGACAATCTGCAAATTCGGAATAAGCTCAGCTCGGGCAGCGCTGTGCGTTGCCGCATCCTCTTGTCCGAAGTGCATTTCCTGGCTCATTTGGTGACGAGCGAGTAGCCTCTGCCGCCTGCATCGCGTCCGCTAACCACGTCGACGTTCGGATGCATCATGCTCAGCTTGGCGCGGAATTCCTCGGCCACGTTTTGCGCATCGACGCTATCGCGAATAATGACGGGCTTCACGAAGACGATAATTTCGGTATGGGTCTTGCTGTTGTTGGTCGTGCCGAACAGGTCCCCTAGACCCTGAATTTGACGCAGGATCGGGATGCCCGTCTGAGTTTTGTCATCCTCTTCGCTCATCAGGCCGCCGAGCAGAACGGTCTGGCCGCTCGTAATATCGATGGTCGAATGAATACGGCGCTCCGAGATTGTCGGATTCAAGCTGTTGGCCTGCGAAGCGGGAACCTCGGAGACCTCCTGTTCGATCTCCATTTGAACTGTGCCATCGGGATGAATATGCGGCCAAACTTTCAGAATGACGCCCGTATCCTGATAGGTGGTCGTATTCACGACCGTGTTCTGTGCGGACAGGACAGTTGCCGAGCCCGTTGAAATCGGTATCGAGTTGCCGACCTGAAGGAAAGCCGGCTGATTGTCCTTCACGACGACGGACGGGGCGGACAGAACTTTCACGCTTGTCAAATTGGAAAGTGCACTGAGGATGACCTCCGGCGAGGCCTGCGAGCCGAGCAACACATTCAGGCCGGGCAGCGACTGCGACAGCAATGCAGATGCCGTAGAGGCCGACAGCGAAATCGAGCCATTGTTCGAGCCGAGATGCGCTGCCGTGCTGCCGAGGTAATATTGGACGCCATATTGCAACGCGTTTGTGAGCGTGACCTCAGCAATCGTTGCGACGATCGCAACCTGCTTTTGGGGTTGATCGAGCGCCTGGATGGAGCGCGCGATGACGCGATAATCATCCTCGTTCGAGAAGACGATAATCGAACTGTTGCCCGCGTCGGCTGTGATGCGCACATTTTGAAACACGCCGGCAGGCAGGCTGCCGCCTGCGATCACATCGGCGCTCGTTGCCTTCTTGTCGGAAAAATCGTCGAAGGAGTTGGCGTTCTTCGAATTGCTGCTGATCAATGAACCGGTTCCGGCTTGACTGCCGGTCTGCGGGTTCGCACCGGCGCCATTCGCGTTCGTCGCGCTACCACTGAAGCTGCTGGCGCCACCGATCGAATCCAAATGCGTCTGGGCCGCGTGGGTGCCGGGCGCCAGCTGGCTCGATGCTGTTCCGGTTGTGCCGCTGCGGCCGGCAAAAAGCGAGTTCAATATCTTGGCGATCTTGACGGGATCACCATTGACCAGACGATAGATACGAACCGTCGTACCGGTCGGGTCCGAACGGTCGAGACGCCGTACCCATTTCGTCGCTTGATCCAGGAGCCGTTTGTTGTGCGCGACGGCCATTACCGCATTCATGCGCACAATAGGCTGAAAGCTGATCGTCCCTTGTCCCCGGCCGCCGTCTTCCGCTTCGAAGACATGCTCAAGCTCATGGATCATCGTATCGGGCGATGTCGACTTCAGCGGGAAGATACCGACCGATTGATTGCGCAGCCATTCGACGTCGAAGCTTGAAATCATCTCGACGGCGTTTTGCCGTTCCGAGGCCGTTCCCTGGATCATGATCAGGTTTCTGGCCGCATCGGTGCGTATTGCGCCCGGACGGGAGAGGAAGTTCTCTGCCGTTTTCGCGACAGATGCCGCCGAGGTATAGCGCAGCGGCACGATCGTAACGCCGAACCCGGACTCGCCAGGCGAACTGATGGTGCCGGCGCCCGCGGCTTCCGGCAAGGGAACGACCTTGACGAGATTGCCTTCGCGGATAACCGCAGCATTCGACATGCGCATCACATTTTCGAAGGCCGCGAGCAGATCTTGCCGCGGGATCGGTGCTGCCGAAACAAGCGTTACATTCCCTTGAACGCGTGGATCGATCACCACATTCATGCCGAGCGTATCGCTGACGATCGATTTGGTGACCGTTTGAATGTCGGCATTTTCGAAATTGATTTCGATCCCCGAGCCTCCAACGCTTGCGCCTTGAGCATGCCCGGCTTGAGCGCCAGCGGTGGGTTCGACCGCCGCCGCCGGCTGTATTGACGCGTCAGACCGCGCAGTGGGACCGAGACTTAGACCAGGAAAGAGCTGCGGCTGACCGGATTGGCCGCCCATAATCGTATGGCCTCTGACGGGCGGCGGGTACCGCGCCATGAGATCCGCGTTGCGAATGGAATCGACTGTATCGCCGGGCCCGACACCGGCCAATTGAGCTGGAGACGAACAGGCTCCCAGCGACATGAGACATAAAGCAACGATACCATATGGCATGCATTGCCTGACATACCGCTCGTAAGCCACTCGCACCAGCGCCCCTCCGTCACGCAACAGAACTTAATCGCATGCTCCCATTGCGATCGCGCCCTATGCCACGTGGAGATGACAATCGGGCGACGTTCTAATGTGCGGGCGTGATATGCAATGCATCTTTCGCGTTTGCCGCGACTTCGGCAATCAATGCGTGCGCTGATCCAACAAGAGACGCGACACGGCTGCCATCAAGCGGCACATTCGCGAACGCAGTCTGTTCGAGTTGCGACTTGATCTGCATTGCAAGCAGATTGCGCGCAATCACCAACGCCTCCATAGCCTTCGACGAATAGGCGTAAGCGGAATCCGCATATCCGATCATCTGCGTCGACAGCGCGAGTCCGTTTGTAGCGAGAGCACCCAAAGGTGCGTCGATTTGCTTCAAGGCTCCGGCAAGAGCGATAAAGTTTTGGATATTGCTTTGGATTGGGACAGGAAGCGCGGAGGGTTCGATGAATTCAGCGACCACACGCCCGTCGTGAGCATAATCGTCGACGAGACCGAGAAGCGCGAGCACCGTCGGACGTATATCGGCATGGTCGGTGAAGACGTCATTGTCGGTGCCAAGCTTACGGACGCCGGGGCCGACCAATCCGAACCAGCTACGGCTGATGTCCGGCTCATCGCTGCCGTAAGCCCATCCATAGCTCGGATCTTTTTCGGTGCAGGGCGAAGCCGCGCTGCAATCCATTTTGCTCTCCCCAGTCACTTGGATTGGGCCTCGCGTCATTTGAAAATAATCAGCAGCGCCGAAAACAGCGAAGCTCGGAGTTCGTGCCGGACTCGCCGTGATCATGTGAAGGAGCTTCAACGTGGCTTGGTCGGCGATGAAATGGATCAACGAATCCGTCTGACCGGATGCTGGATTGAGCACTGCAAGCCGGCTCACATCCTGCTCTAATGTGCGGGTCACAGGATCGTTCGGCGCAGGATTGTTTCGGATATAAAAGCAGGGCGCGCTGTCGAAATGGAGATCGAAGGCAGTCACATCCCGGAACTGACTGCGCAACAGACGATCGACGTAAACGTTACTTTCGCCGAATCCCGGATAGTTGCAGGGCTGGTGAACGCCGTCGCAGTTGCGCGGCGTGGGCGCGCCGCCGCCGAAATGCGCGCCTTCATCGGAGGCGATGATGAAAAGCGTATTGTTCTTATTGATGCCGGCGCTTTGAAGCCGATCGACGAACGCCGCGAAGGCTTTGTCATTATCCGCAAGCCGCGTCATAAGAGCGGACTCGCCGGGACCGAGCGAACGCGATCCATCAGCGGACTTCAGCTCATGGGCATCGCCGATGTAAGTGTAGACGATCGGTATTCCGGCTTCGAGCATCGCGGCCGCATAGCCAAGCGACTGCGCTGCATTTGGCGTGAAGAGATTGGGGAAGCCGGGATTGCCGTAAGCATCCTGAATGGCATGGCCGTAGAGGTCGGGCACTGGTCGGTGTGGCGAGATCATCGGCTGGATATCGGCATTGCCGAACAACGCGCTGAAGTTGAAATATTCGCCGGGCTCGTCCGGCAACAGATCGGCTCTGGCATAACGCGGATCGGCGCAAAGCCGGCTCCTTAAAGCGCAATGGACAGCGATGCCGAGAAAATCGGCTTTCGCTTTGATGGGATCGCGTGCCGCAGCGCGTACCTCCGGCGAGCTGCTGCCGAAGACAGCCGCAATGTCGGAGGGGGCGCTTTCAAGAGCCATATTTGCCATTCCGAAGGTACCCACATCGCATCCGGCGCGGGTGAATGGAACCCAGGGTGCCGGAGCCATCCGTCCAGTCTCGGTCAGCATTTGCGGATAGCCGTCGGGTGCGATTGCGCGCCAATAGGCATAGGCGCTGGCGAAGCCGACGGAACCATCTTCGCGATAGTAGCCATAGCTGTCAGCGATCGGCATCCCCATGCGATCGCCATAGACGCCGGTTAATATTGTCAGGATATCGGTCGCGGAATTCGCGAGAAGAGACGTGTGGTGATTCCCGGCAATGACGCCGTTCTCGGTAAGAAATGAATAGAGGTGCGGCATCAATTCGAGATCGGCGGGAATGTTCGGACTGGTGCGACGCAGAAGAAGGTGATCGAACTGAATATGGACCACATGTGTGATCCGGCTGCCATTGGCAGGAAGTTGGCATGCGGCCATGGCCGTTCCGGCATGGACAAGGAAAACCGCGACGGTGAGCCAAGCGAGCGGCAACAACGCATTACGAATTAAGCGCAATTTCGACTTCCACTATATCGTTGCCGCAGCGACAAGCCGCTCACGCCTACACCGGCTTCAATAGCATCTCGATGACATAAAATGTGAAGTCATGCGATCGCGAACCCTCGCGCAGCCTTCACGTGATTGTCGAAGAACTGTCGTCAGGCTGACATCTCCTTTGACCAAAGGAGTCGGGTCCGACAGCCCGCCAACGCAGACCCTGGCAATATGATGCGTTCGCAAGTGCCTCGAGGATAATCGTCGTGTTACAGAGCGATTTCTTCGATTATCTCGCCAAAAAGGGCGTATTGAGCGAAACGCAGGCGAATAGCGGCGGTCCCGATCCGCGGCGGCCCGAGGCTAATGCGGAGTCAGACCGGATCAGTCTGACCAAGTTGACGCAGACCGCGTTCACCGCCGAACTGGCCGCCTTTTACGCATCTTCGCGCGTTCAGCATGCGCAACTGATTGGCGATCCTTTCGTTGGCACTGATTTGTCGCCGCGATTTATTCGTGAAGAACGCCTGTTTCCTTATGAGGACGGGCAGGGTGGACTGACGCTGGCCGTTTCCAAGCCGATCAAGGATGAGATCGTGCGCGCCGTCGAAGTCGCGCTGGGAGGCGACGGAACCGGCGATCTGGCGTCGATCGCACCGCACGCGAAGCATTCTATGAGCATCGGCTGAGTGTGGGATAGATCGACTCATGGGCGTCAGGGGACCGGCAACGATCATCCTTGTCAGCATCATCATCGGCACTCTGATCGTTTCGATCATGAGTGCGCTTCTCAAAACCACGGATCTTGCAACATGAGCACGACTCTTCCTTCTTCCTCGCTCCGCGATCGTCGGCGGTTTTGGCGGCGCGCAAGCCCCGGCTATACGCTGATCGAGATGCTGGTCGTCTTGACGATCATCGGCTTGATCCTTGGGCTCGTCGGACCGAAGGTGCTTTCCTATCTCGCCGAGTCGCGGGTCAAAACAGCGCGATTGCAGATCGAGAGTTTCACCTCAGCGCTGGACCTTTTCTATATCGACGCCGGGCGTTATCCGACGGATTCCGAGGGTCTCGAAGCCCTCGTGGCTCGCCCCAGCAGTGTTGAGATCTGGAACGGCCCGTATGTCAAAGGCGGCCGCGTTCCACTCGACCCCTGGGGACATCCTTATCAATACCATCTCGTCAGCGATCACGTGCCGCCCTATGAGATCACCTCTCTCGGGCCGGACGGACGCGGCGATGCGCGCATCGTGGCCGAAGCATCCCATGCCGCGCAGTGAGCCGAAAGCCGGCTTTACGCTGATTGAAATGCTGGCGGTGATGTCGATCATCGCCTTGGCCGCTGGGGTTACCGTGACGATGAGTCAGGGCAGCGGGCGATCCGGCCTGAAGGCCGTCGTGATGCGCACAGCCGCCTTGATCCGTCACGAGCGCCGGGCGGCGATCCTGACGGCGCATGAGCGTCGCGTCTCCCTCGACGGCGTTCACCGCATCTTTATCGGAGATGACGGCGAGGAGGTCGCCATACCCAAAGACATTATGGTCGATGTACTGGGTGCCGATGCCGCCTCGTCGGGACGTCAAATGGTCGTGCTCTTTCATCCTGATGGCGCGTCGTCGGGATCGGCGCTGCATTTCGCCCGCGAAGGGGCGGCTTATGAGATACGCGTCAATTGGTTTACGGGGCGGGTCGCGGTCGATGCACCCTGACGCGGCGGCCCGGAAGGGGGGCTTCACCCTCATGGAAGTCCTCGTCGCTCTGGCGCTCATCGCAAGCTTCGCGGCCGTCTTCGATCCGCTGCTGTTCCAGGCCCGTCACATCCTGTTTCGCGGCAATGGGCAAATCCGGGCGCAGATGCTCTTGCGCTCGCTTATTGAGACATCCTTCGACCGCTTGGACCCGCAGACAGGCATTCGCGAAGGCGAAAATGCCGGCATGCGCTGGAGCGTGTCCGTCGAGCCATTCACGCCGGAAGGCGCGTCATTCGAGCCGGAACCGCAGGCACCGAGCCAAAATCCGGGGCCAAACTGGACGCTATTCCGTATCACGGCCCATATCTTCTGGGGTGCACATCAAGAGGTCATGGGCGAAAGCCTGCAGCTTGGGACGGCGGGCAATGACACCACCCCATAAGGCTGTTGCGGCAAGTCCCGGCTTTACGCTGATCGAAACGCTTGCTGCGTTTGCGATCTTCGGGGTCATTATCGTTTCGACCGGTCTGCTTTTGCATGATGGCGTCTTCTTCTTCGATCGTGGGACGCGCGCGGTCGATCAGCAAGAACAACTGAGCTTGGCCATGGATTGTCTGCGCCGCGATTTCGGTGCAGCCCGTTTTGTCGTGAAAAGAACTGCCAAAGGCGCTGCGGCGGCATTCGTCGCGAGCCCTGTTGCGGGTGCAGGACCGATGGCGATCCGTTTCATCACACATGGCCAAACATCCGGTTCAAGCGGGTTGGAGATGGTTGCCTTGTCGATCAAAACCCAGGATGGCGTGACGGAACTGGTTCGCCGACGCGCGGCTTGGGCGGGTCCGCGCATGCGTCTCGAAGGCGCAGCTTTGCAAGATGCCGTCGTGCTCATCAAAGGCAAATTCGACATTGCCTTTACCTTTTCTGATTTATCAGCCGGAAAATTGACTTGGCATGACATCTGGACGGGCGAAAACGGTCTGCCGCATTCGGTTCGAATGACTTTGCAAGATGCCTCGTCGAATCCAGAACATCGAATCGATGCGGAATTTCCGATTCACGTTGATGCGCAGGCGTCCTGCGCAACGGGCAAGCGCGATTGCCTCTCGCTTGTCGCGATACCGGAACCGTCGGCGTCGAGCCCATCGGCGACGGGGCGGGGACATCCATGAGCGCACAGCAATCCGATCGCCGCAGCGGCATGGCGCTGGTCACCGTATTATGGACCGTCGCCTTGCTGTCGGCGCTCGCTATTGCCGTTTCGACAAGCTTTCGCGAATTTGCCGCGATTGTCGCGATCGACCATGACCGCGTCAAAGCAGATATGCTCATCGATGCCGGTCTCGATGTCGCCGGCGATATTGTCCGAAGGCTGGGCGAACGACCGCTCACGGAACGCGAAACGGTCATTACCCTCGGCACCGGCACAGTTCGTATCAGCCTCGGCGATGAAGGCGGCCGCATCAATATCAATAAGGCGCCGGTCCCCGTCCTGGCAGCGCTTCTGCGATCGGCCGGAATCGTCGACCAAGCCGATGCGCTTGCGCAAGCCATCGATGCATGGCGGCGGGCCACTGTAAGCCAACCGGTCAATGCGACCGGTCAGAACGATCTGCCGGCCTTCACCGATGTCCAACAACTCACCGATATCAGTGGCATGACGCCGGACGGGGTCGCAGCGATTGCGCCGCTCGCGACGGTGTTCGGCGACGACAAGGTGAACGTCTTTACAGCGCCGCCTGCTGTCCTCTCGTCGCTCCCAGGCGCAAATAGAGGGCAGATCGATGCGCTTTTGTCGGCGCGCCAAGACGGTACGATGCTGGAAGGGCAAGTGCAGCATCTGCTCGGGCCCGCTTCTCAATATGTCAAACTGAAGTCGCGGCCGATTGCCCGTGTTCACCTCGTGGCGCGTGTCGCGGATGGCTATCGAATCGCGGTTCGCGCCGTGGTCGTTGCCGTGCCGGAGGACCGCCGGCCTTATCGTGTGCTGGAATGGAGTCCCGCACCCGTCTCTGAAAGCAGTGCGGCCCGCATCGCGGATCAAAATTAGCGGGACGGATGCAGACCGGTCAGAGCTTCTCCCATTGGATCACGCCCCTGGCCGCTCTCGCGGCCGAAGCCCATTTAAGCTGGCAAGCGCGCAAGTCGGTCATCGTCACGCACGAAAACGGTCATTTTGTTCTGTATCGGGCTGCGGCACCCGCCGAAGCACCCAAGATGCGGGTGATGATCAATCTGTACGGTCGGTGGCATCAACGGACTGAACGAGGCCCGACGCATTTTATGTTACACCGCCGTCACAATTTGGTTCCACTGTCGCGCCTCGCTGTTGGGGGTTGGGAATGAGCGCGCGCAACAGAGTAGGGATTGGGCTGCTTCTTACGTGGCCGATTGCCATGATGGCGCTGGTGAATTCGGCGAGCAGCACCGAGCGCAAGCTTTCTTTAGCCAACCCTCTGCAGGCGCAGCCCTTGAGCAAGCTATGGGCAACAAACACGCGACCGCTGTTTGTGCCAAGCCGGCATGTGCCTGCGCCCGAAGCGCCGCGATCGATGGTGCAACAGCCTGCACCACCTGCACCCCCTGCGCCACCGCCGCATGTGGCTTTGGTTGGCGTGTTGAAATCGGAGACCGGCACGCAGGCGCTTCTCCGCTTGAACGCGACCGGAAAACTCATGTCCGTGCGGATGGGCAATGAGGTCGAGGGCTGGAGAATAAGCAAGATTGACGATCGCCAGCTCCGGCTGACTCATGATGGACGGGAGACGACGGTCCTCTTGTTCAAGGCCTCGGTTGGGACACGTGCATCGCAGGCGGCAACGCCGGTCTCTTATCAACCGCCGGAACCAAGCCAGCCAGACGCCAAAGCACCGCCCCCGTCTGCCAAACCTCTTATTCACATGCCGTCGCGCGCGCAGTCGGGGCGCTGGTAGGCGGCTGCGTGCTGCGCTGACACTTCCTCAGGCCGACTTCACAACCTCACCGCCATAAAAAACGTCGGCTCCGGCCTGAAGCCGACGCTTCTGTAACGTGGGCGGCCCTCAGCGGGGCCGCCGCTCCTCAAAGCATTCGTAACTTACTGATTGTTGCCTTGGCCGTCCTGGTTACCCTCATTGCCCTGGTCGCCATTGCCTTGATTGCCGTGACCGAAGTCGAACATGTCGAACATGTCTCCGATGGACGGCGAATTGACCGGCACATAGAGATTACCGTTCACGTGCGGATCCGGCAGATTGTCGCGGCTACGCTTGGTGATCGTGCCGAGATGCCAGTTGCGCTCGATGAATTTGATGGTCGAAACGTGGTCGGTGTAGCTGTGCGAGATATGACCACCCTTGGTGTATTCCGACACGACGATCATCGGAATACGCGTACCATCGCCGAAGAAGTCGAGGGGCTGGACATAGCCCGAGTCCCAATAGCCGCCGCCTTCGTCGAAGGTGATGAAGATGGCCGTGTTGGCTTTGAGTTTCGGATTGGCCTGAACGAGATCGACGATTTTCTTAGCAAAGCCTTCGAACAGGACGAGCTTCGAGGACGAAGGATGTCCGTCAACGAGGCCGCTCGGCTTCACATAGGAAACTGCCGGCAGGTTGCCAGCTTGAATGCCGGCATAGAGCGCCGTCGTGTCCTGAAGATGCTGGGCACGCGCTTGCGGATTCGTCATGATATTGGACGAGTACTGCGCCCAGTTGCAGATGTTGCAATATTCGTCATCTGAATCCTTTTCATAGGGATCCTTGAGATAACGATCGAACTGATCGCCATAATAGGTCCAGGACACATCATGAGCGGTCATAAGATCGCCGATAGTGCGCACATTCGACGGTGGGATGGTGAACACGGTGTTGTTCGCGTTCGTATCCGTATAGGCATTGGTGCCATCGCCGAAATAGCCGGGGTTGTAATTGTTGAGAAGATAATAATGACCCGCTTCGCAGTTCGGGTTCACTTTGTTCTTGAGTGATCCGAGATAGCTCACGATGGCCGGAACGCCCGGCTGGCGCGTGTCGGCGCAATTGACATAGGAGCCGCCGCCGTAGTTGTCGTTGGGCGTTTTCGCCTGCGGCGAACCCGAACCGCCGCCATAGCCGTCTTGAGTGTACCAATTATTGGTGCTCGGCATCGCGTCGGGATTTTCGACTTCGCTCAGCGCGCTGACGCCATTCGCCGGCGTGCCGGGCGCGGCCGGATTGACGGGGTTGGCGGGGGGGGCTTTCGGATTGCCGTTGCCATCGCTGAACCAGATGGCGTCGCCGGTGCCCATCACGACGTGATTGGCGCCCGTGCCGCCGTTGACGCCCTGGTGATAGTTGTCGCTCATTGTGTAGTTGTCAGCGAGATATTTGAAGTACGGCACGTCGCCTTGCTGGACATTGTAGAAGCCCATCGCGACCGAGCCTTCGCCCGAAACCGTATATTTGTAGCTGGAGGGCGGTGCCACGCCGTTCGAGCCGGCGCCGACGGTTGCCTCGACCCAGGGATATTTGTCGGATTTGCAGCCCCAGCCGTTCTTCTCATTCGCGTCGGCTGCGTTGCAATCGAGCTGCTGCCACATTTGAAAGAAGCGATGCACCGGGCTCGCCGCATAGAAATCGTAGGGATAGGCCGCGGAGGTGAGCTGATACGGCCCGGGTGGCAAATGGGTCGCGTCCTGTCCATTGTAATTGATGCGGGCATCCGGCGTGCCGCTTGTCTGGCCGGTGCCCCCGGTCAGGAGATCTTGATAATAGTTTTGATCGAGGCCGTTTTCGAGGGTCTGGGCCGCGGCGATATTAGCGGGGGAGACGCAGGACGTTCCAGTCTTCACGCCGAGCGCTTGGCAGACTGAGGGCGTCGATGGACCACCAACGAGCACGGGCGGCAAGACGGCATAAGGCGTCTTCGACCCAGTGTTGAATTTATAAGCGCCCGTATTATTCGCCTGATACTGCAAAGCTTCATTATATTTCGGGCCTGGCGTGCCGTCCGCTTTGACGATCCCTTCCGACAAAAGGTTCAGAACCTTCTCATTCGGATGAACCGGCTTGTAAGTAGCAAACACGTGATCGAAGCTGCGATTCTCGCCGATGATAATGATCACATGTTTGATCGGCGAAGCGGTTTGGTCGTCGCTCGCATAGGCTGATGCGATTGGCGCGAGCATGTTTGCAAGAAGAGCCGCAAGCGCGACGCCCGATTTGAATCTATGCGCGCGCGTTCGGAATTGAAGCTTGGTGACTTGCATCGTGACTCCCCCGGTTGGGAAAAAGCTTGGGTCAGCGATGCGGCAGATAGACGAAGAGATTTTCATCCGCGTGACAATTGGTTGATGCGAAAATTACATGAAGCGAAGCTCAAGTTCTTCGCTGGATCACGTCGCATAAAGTGCTATGCACGTCGCTAAAGTTTCGATGATCGAAATCTCGCAATTGCCGATTGCATGATCGCGCAGCAGAGTCAGATCTCACTTTTGTCCATCTGAATTGCGCGCGAGCTAAGTTCAAACATCGACTGCATCTTCGATGTATGAAGGCATGCAAGAAGCCTCGTCTTTCTTTTTAACTGACGAGACGAACTTCCGAAACATCTTATATTCGAAAGGGAGCAGCACGCACGCTTCGGAGCGATGCGGATTCAGCTTTTTATAAATACGCAAAATCGGAACACGACCGAACGCGATCGAATGATCGTCCATTTGCAAGGATGAACTTCGGACAAGATCTATCGATGTCACGCGCGCGTCATCGCCTTGATGCTCTGCACCGACCGCAACGTTACCGCAATGTAATATGACGTCGTTAGGGTCCCCGCGCGATCAAGGTCGGCGCCGAAAGACTTCAAACATTGGCGTGCGCTTGGTCCTACTATTCTCTGTAGGGGGCTATAAATGACGAAGAGAGCCATCATTGGCTGTTTGACCGCTGCGCTCGCAATATCGGCAGCGAGCGCTCTTGCTGACGACCGCAGTCCGTTCGATCACGGCAATGACCAGGGGCAGGATCAGGGCCGTGAGCATTCCGACCATGACTTTCATTTCCACACGGCGACGCCGATTAAGCATATCGTCGTCATCTTCGGCGAGAACGTCTCGTTCGACCATTATTTCGGTACCTATCCGCAGGCGACGAATCCGCCCGGCGAACCGGCATTCAATCCGCTGCCGCGCACGCCGCAGGTCGATGGCCTGACGCAACAGCTCTTGAACAACAATCCGAATCTCAACGGGGCGAATGGGACCGGCGCTTCCAATCCTTTCCGAATCGATCACGCGCAGGCTGAGACGGCTGACCAGAATCATGGCTACACTGCCGAGCAGGAAGCCTATGACAACGGGAAGATGGATCTGTTCCCGCTTCATACGGGTACGGCCGGCAAGTACGGAAGCGGCCAGTTCAGCACGAAAGCTCTCGTGATGGGTTATTATGACGGCAACACCGTCACGGCGCTTTGGAATTATGCGCAGCACTTCGCTATGAGCGATAATTCCTACGGCTCGCAATTTGGGCCGTCGACACCTGGCGCGCTGAACCTCATCTCCGGCCAGACCAATGGCGCTATCGGCTATACCGCCGGGACTGTCACGGCGCAGCAGGCAGCCTTGGCAAGCGCCTCCGGCGGCGTGTCCAAAGTCAATGCGACGAACGGTTTCCAGGTCGATGACGGGCAGGGCGGCTTCACACTTTATAGCGATGCTGATCCGACCGGCGATGTTTGCTCCACCACCAGCAACGCCACCGTTGCGATGACTGGCAAGAACATCGGTGATCTTCTGAACGCGCGGCATATTTCCTGGGGCTGGTTCGAAGGCGGTTTCGATCTCACGATCGCCAACCCCAACGGTACAAAGGGCTGCACGCGCAATTCAACGCAGACCGTTCAAGGCGGTGGCACAACGTCGGATTATGTCCCGCACCATCAGCCCTTCCAATATTATGCGTCGACACGAAATTTGGATCATACACGGCCGAATTCGATCGCTGCGATCGGCACGTCGAACGATGGCGGCGCCAACCATCAATATGACTCGCATGACTTCTTTGACGCGCTGCAGGCGGGCAATCTGCCGGCAGTCACCTTCCTCAAGGCCCCGGCATTCCAGGATGGCCATGCGGGGTATTCGGATCCGCTCGATGAGCAGACCTTCGTCGTCAATGTAATCAACGCTCTGCAACAAAGCCGCTTCTGGGAAGACACCGCTGTCATCATTGCCTATGACGACTCCGACGGCTGGTACGACCACGCGCATCATGTGATCAATCCGTCCACCAGCAGCGTCGATGCGCTGCAGGCTAAGGGCCAATGCAGCGCGCTGTCGCCCGATACTGGCTTGCGTCGGGGTTTGGGTGGCGTCAACACGGCGCAGCCGGTCAACGGCCGTTGTGGCTATGGCACGCGTCAGCCTCTGCTCGTAATTTCGCCCTATGCCAAGCGGAACTTCGTCGATCACGAGGTGACGGATCAGTCGTCGATCCTTCGCTTCATCGAAGACAATTGGCTCGATGGCGAACGTATCGGCCAGGGTTCCTATGACGTCATAGCGGGCAAGCTGAACAGCATGTTCGATTTCGAACGCGGTCCGACGAATCCGAAGTTGATCCTGGATCCGACTCTCGGGACCGCACAATAAGCTGAGAGCCGCAATGACATCGGCCGGGACAGTGGCTGAGGCCACCAGTCCCGGCCTTCTTGGCCCAATTTCAGTACAGCGGGAACATCGATGACGTGCTTTCCAAAGCTCTCACGGGGGCTCGGCTCGTCCATGCGTCGGCCGACGGTGGTGTCGGCGGCTTTGATCCTTTCTTTCGGCGTGGCCGCTTTCATTTATGATGGCTGGCGCCACATGACGCCGGCGGCGCCACTTGCTGCTGCCGCATCACCCTCAGTGTCCGGCCGGCCGGCGGAGCTTTCCATGCTCGCGCAGTTGGGACGCAAAATGTTTTTCGACCCGTCCTTATCGGGTTCGGGAAAGCTCGCCTGCGCCTCCTGCCACAGTCCCACTCACGCTTATGCACCGCCGAACGATCTTGCGGTGCAGCTGGGAGGGCCCAATCTCGATCGCGGAGGCCTACGTGCGGTGCCTTCCATCGCTTACAAGGAACATGCGCCGAATTTCACGATCGGCCCGAATCCGAGCATGCCGGATCTTGACCAAACTCAGCAAGTCACTGGGCCCGCTGCCGATGTCAAGGTTGCCGCGGTGGCCAAGGCCGAGACCAATAGCGCGGCGCTCGCTACGGCCGAAGCCAATGTGCCACAAGGAGGCCTCGATTGGGATGGCCGAGCCGATTCATTGCAGGCGCAAGCAGTCCTGCCCATGCTCGATCCGAATGAGATGGACAATCACAGCCCGGCGGAAGTGCTCGAACATATCAAGCGTGCGGCTTATGCCGAGGATATGAAGAGACTGTTTGGCGCAGGGATTTTCAGCAATCCGATTTTGGCCTTGGATGAGGCGATGTTTGCCTTGGTCCGTTTTGAGCTCGAAGATCCGAGTTTTCATCCTTATACGAGCAAATATGACGCCTATCTTGCGGGCAGGGCGACGCTGAACGAGGCAGAAATGCGTGGCCTCAAATTGTTCGAAGATCCGAAGAAAGGCAATTGCTCGTCCTGCCACCTCGATAAACCCTCGCGCGACGGCCTCTTCCAACCAGCCTTCACCGATTATCAATTCGAGGCACTGGGAGCGCCGCGCAATCGCGCCATCCCGGCCAATCGCGATCCGCATTATTACGATCTCGGCCTGTGCGGGCCGCAGCGCAAGGATTTCGCGAAGGCGGGTCCTTATTGCGGTCTCTTCAAGACGCCGACGCTGCGCAATGTCGCGACGCGAAAAGTCTTCTTCCACAATGGCGTCTTTCGTTCGCTGAAAGACGTGCTGCACTTCTATGTCGAACGCGAAACGGATCCAGGCAAATGGTATCCGAAACGCGCCGACGGCACTATTGATGTCTATGACGATCTGCCGCCCGAATATAAGCGCAATATCGATGTGGCGGATGCCCCATTCGATCGCAAACTCGGCGATAAGCCGGCACTCAATGAGGCGGAAATCGCCGACGTGATCGTCTTTCTGAACACGCTGACTGACGGCTATCGGCCAGACCAGAAAGAGCCTGGCCCATCGGCTAGTAAATAGCCGCAACAGTGAGGGGCGGCGCGTGGGAAAAGCTCGTCGGCGCCCACGAGCAGGCCTTGGGGAGGCGGCTTATGGAGCTAGTCGCACCAGGCCGGGCTCAAGTTATATATGCCGATGGGCAGAATCGGATCAGCGGGCCTGTAGCAAGGTTAGTCAGCATCGAGGCGGTAAAGCCGGCAGCGGCGCCAAACCGCAGTTTTGCTGGAAAACGCAACACAGATGAAACGAAAGGCCCGTTCCAAAAACTGCCGTTTCGGTGCCTGTTGCATCTCAATTCCAGAGAGAAAACAGTCATAAAATGAATTTTTTCGTTGCATACGCTGATTTCCAGGATCGTTGCTTTTCCAAAGCTGCCGAAAGCAACAACCCATGGCGCTCTTGCAGAG
The DNA here is from genome assembly GCA_964644615.1 of uncultured Methylovirgula sp. GTDB lineage: Bacteria > Pseudomonadota > Alphaproteobacteria > Rhizobiales > Beijerinckiaceae > Methylovirgula. The sequence goes on from CAZXXA010000006.1 coordinate 127,953, forward strand.
CATTTAAATTCAAATGTTGCAATAGAGCGCCGTCTCGGTCGCCTCAAGGCTGGCGCGCGCCACAGTGCTCCGCACGGCTTGACCCGGCCTCGTTCGGCGCTCAACGGGAAATCATGCGGTCGAACACAGCGCTGGGCGCGTTTTGCCAGCGGCTGCTTTAGGCCGAAAGCGGAACGGCAGTTTGCGGATGAGAAAAGTAAAAAGCTGCCGCTCGTCGTGCATTGGCTCCGATCGACCTTTCCGCGCTATCCCACATCTACGCGATAGAACCGCTCCGGCCGAAATAAGACGAAGCAGCGTCCTACGGCGAAGGAGAAGCCGAACGAGGAGGGGTCGTCGCTGCCAGGCCGGTTGGGCGTATGAGACCGGCAGGTTGACGCCGCTCGAGATCAAGATCGATGGATAAGAGCTGCTCGTTCATGAAGGAAGGGGATATATTGGGTGTCATCGGCTGAAGCTGGCGGCGCTTTTTTGAGGAGGAACGACAATGGTTGCGAGGGACATTCGCTTTTCCGCCGATGCGCGCGACCGCATTCTCGATGGCATCGAGATCCTCAACAATGCGGTCAAGGTCACGCTAGGGCCAAAGGGTCGCAATGTAGTTATCGAGAAATCTTTTGGCGCGCCGCGCATCAGCAAGGACGGCGTGACGGTCGCCAAAGAGATCGAGCTCGCCGATAAATTCGAAAATCTCGGCGCTCAGCTCGTGCGCGAAGTCGCGTCAAAACAGCATGACAGCGCCGGCGACGGAACGACCACCGCGACAGTGCTCGCTGCGGCGATCGCCCGCGAAGGTACAAAGGCAGTGGCGGCTGGCCTCAATCCGATGGATCTGAAGCGCGGCATAGATCTCGCCATTGAGGTGATCGTCGCCGATCTGAAGGCGAATTCGAAGAAGGTCTCCTCGAACGACGAGATCGCTCAAGTCGGCACGATCTCGGCCAATGGTGATCACTTTATCGGCGAAGAAATTGCCAAAGCCATGCAGAAGGTCGGCAATGAGGGTGTGATCACGGTCGAGGAAGCAAAGAGCCTTGCAACAGAAACCGAGATCGTTGAGGGCATGCAGTTCGATCGCGGCTATCTCTCACCCTATTTCATTACCAATGCCG
>CAZXXA010000007.1:0-110347 GCA_964644615.1 uncultured Methylovirgula sp.
CAACGTCCTGATCATCATGACGTCGAATCTCGGCTCCGAATTTCTCGTCAACCAGAAGGAAGGCGAGGATTCCGACGCGGTGCAGAATGAAGTGATGACCGTGGTGCGGGCACATTTCCGGCCCGAATTCCTGAACCGGATCGACGAGATCATCCTCTTCCACCGCCTGCGGCGCGAGGACATGTCGGCGATCGTCGATATTCAGGTCGAGCATCTGATGCAGCTGCTTGAGGACCGCAAAATCCATCTGGATCTGACGCCCGAGGCGCGCGCCTGGCTCGCCGACAAAGGCTACGATCCAGCCTATGGCGCGCGGCCCTTGAAACGGGTGATCCAGAGGAGCCTGCAGGACCCGTTGGCGGAGAAAATCCTGGCCGGCGAAGTCCATGATGGCGACACTGTGGTCATCGGTGCGACGCCGCAAGGGTTGAATCTTCTGACCGGCGACGCGGAGGGCTCCGGCGGCCGCCGCGTGGTCAATTTCCCAAAGAATTAAGATCCCTTCCCTGATTGAAATGGGCGTGCCTGGACACGCCCATTTTTTTGTTCAATCATTCGATCTTCGAGCGAGAGCCGCCGTGCCTTGCCGGTCTGACGGTCGGTTGCAATTCTCGCGCGAGCGCCGCCTTTTAAGCCGGTAAATCCGCCTGCAAAGGGAGCGTAAAAGCGCGATTTCGACCCCGCACAGAGTGCCCGATTCGAATTACGGCAGCGGCGCATTCGACGCACGGGAAAGCGCGTCTAAGCTCTGGAAAAGCCACTTGCAACCATGCATTTGACGCGGTTTCGCACTATATATTCAAAGTGAATCCGGGGGCTGTTTCAGGGCCCCTGCGCGACCCCGTTTGACGAAAGTTTTCCGACACATGGCCGATCCCGCTTCCGCTCATCCGGATCCTATGCCGCAACAGCTGCCCGATCCGCATGCGCCGGAACAGCTTCCGATGTCCTACGACGCCGATTCGATCAAAGTTCTGCGGGGCCTTGATGCCGTGCGCAAACGGCCGGGCATGTATATCGGCGACACCGATGACGGCTCCGGCCTGCACCACATGGTCTATGAGGTCGTCGACAATGCGATCGACGAGGCGCTCGCCGGCCATGCGACCGAAGTGTTAGTCACGTTGCAGCCCGATGGCTCGGTGACGGTCCACGACGACGGCCGTGGCATCCCGGTCGATATTCACACCGAGGAAGGCGTATCCGCCGCCGAAGTGATCATGACGCAGCTCCATGCGGGCGGCAAATTCGATCAGAATTCCTACAAAGTGTCCGGCGGCCTGCACGGCGTCGGCGTCTCCGTCGTCAATGCGCTGTCGAGCTGGCTGAAGCTCAGGATCTGGCGCGACGGCAAGGAGCATCAAATCACCTTCGCCAATGGCGACGCCGTGGCGCCGCTTGCTGTCGTCGGTCCCGCCCCGATCGTCAACGGCAAGGCCAAGCGCGGGACGGAAGTCAGCTTTCTCGCCTCCCCTGATACGTTCAAAGGCGTCGTCGATTACGACTATGCGACGATCGAACACCGGCTCCGCGAACTTGCCTTTCTGAACTCCGGCGTCAAAATCGTACTGACCGATGCACGCAGCGCCGAAATCCGCCAGGAACACCTGTTCTACGAGGGCGGCCTCGAAGCTTTCGTGCGCTATCTCGATCGCGCCAAGTCGCCGCTGATTTCAGCGCCGATCCTGATGAGAGGCGAGCGCGACCATGTGAATGTCGAGATCGCGCTCTGGTGGAACGATTCCTACCACGAGCATGTCGTCGCTTTCACCAACAATATTCCGCAGCGCGACGGGGGCACCCATCTCGCGGGCTTTCGCGCGGGGCTGACCCGGCAGGTGACCGGCTATGCCGAACGCTCCGGTCTGAGCAAAAGGGAAAAGGTCGACCTGACCGGCGACGATTGCCGAGAAGGTCTCACCTGCGTGCTCTCCGTCAAAGTGCCGGACCCGAAATTCTCGTCGCAGACGAAGGACAAGCTCGTCTCGTCGGAAGTGCGCCCTGCGGTCGAAGGTCTCGTCAATGAGATGCTCGACCGCTGGTTCGAGGAACATCCGCAGGAAGCGCGCGTCATCGTCGGCAAGGTCGTCGAGGCCGCGCAGGCGCGCGAAGCGGCGCGCAAGGCACGCGAACTCACCCGCCGCAAAGGCGCGCTCGATGTCGCCAACCTGCCGGGCAAGCTCGCCGACTGTCAGGAACGCGATCCGAGCAAGGCCGAACTCTTCCTGGTCGAGGGCGACTCCGCAGGCGGCTCGGCGAAACAGGGCCGCAACCGCGAATATCAGGCGGTGCTGCCGCTGCGCGGCAAGATCCTCAACGTCGAGCGCGCGCGTTTCGACAAAATGCTGTCGTCGCAGGAAATCGGCACGCTGATCACGGCGCTCGGCACCGGCATCGGCCGCGACGATTTCAATCCCGACAAGCTGCGCTACCACAAGATCATCATCATGACGGACGCGGATGTCGACGGCTCGCACATTCGCACGCTGCTACTGACCTTCTTCTTCCGCCAGATGCGCGAATTGATCGAGCGCGGTCATCTGTTCATTGCGCAGCCGCCGCTTTACAAGGTGAAGCGTGGCCAGTCCGAGCAATATCTGAAAGACGAACCGGCCAAGGAAGATTATCTGATCGGCAACGGGCTCGACGGCGCGATCCTGCGGCTGGCGAATGGCGAGGAGCGCGGTGCCGCTGATCTGCGCGCCATCGTCGAAGATGCCCGCGCCGTGCGCCGGACGCTCTTGAGCCTGCATACGCGTTATGATCGCGGGATCGCCGAACAGGCCGCGGTCGCCGGCGCCCTGCATCCGATCACCGCCAGCGCCGAAGAAGGAGCGGTGGGCCTCGCGCAGGACATCGCCGAACGGCTCAACCGCCTGGCCGATGAGCTTGAGCGCGGCTGGCAAGGCCAGGTCGAGAACGGCGGCTATCAATTCTCCCGCGAATTGCGCGGCGTGCGCCAGGTGGCCCATCTTGACGCCGCTCTGCTCGCCTCTGGCGAGGCTCGCCGGCTCAATGAGCATGCGCAGCTGCTCCATGAGATTTATGATCAGCCGGCGACCTTTATCCGCAAGGGCGAGGAAAAGCCCGTCTATGGGCCGCTGCAGCTCGTCGAGGCAGTGATGGCCGCGGGCCAGAAGGGCATTACCCAGATTCAGCGCTACAAGGGCCTGGGTGAAATGAACCCCGAGCAGCTTTGGGAAACGACATTGGATCGTAATGTCCGCTCTCTATTGCAGGTGAAAATCAAGGAAGGTGACGAAGCCGATGACATTTTCGTAAAATTGATGGGTGATGTCGTCGAACCGCGCCGCGAATTCATTCAGGAGAACGCTCTGAACGTTGCCAATTTGGACGTATAATCCCCTTTCTCTGGAGAGAACTAAAAGCTTGTACGAGAGAACTAAATAGCTATTCGGAAGAACTAGAACTTTGTTCGCGGGGCCGGTTAAGCGCCGCAAAGATTGTAATTTTGCCAAGGTCGGGGCGACGGTGCGAATCCCTTCGCCCGCTCTATTTAAAGCGCGTCATCCGCTCCACCTTCCAGACAGGATTGTCTGATTTGGCAAACGGATACGAGACTTTCCCGGACATTTTCGGAGTGCCTGAGGCGATTTGTGTCTAACATTTCGTCCAACAGGTCGCGCCATCATGTCCGATTTTCTCACACGCCGGGGAAGGACCTGGCACTTCGTTCGCCGTGTCCCGAGCGAGTATTCCTCGCTCCACCCGAATGGGCACGCGCCCTTATCAATCTGAGCAATATCCGTCGCGTGCGTACCTGGCGCGACCTGGCGCCGGATTGAGGCTCGGAGAAGCCGCGCATGCGTTAGCGTGCGCGGCTTTTTCGCTACGACCCACACCTGCAGGGAATGATCGACTACCTCAACGCATCTCGAAGTTTGAGTGCAGCCGTCGGCAGGTGCCGTCGAACGATGAGATCATTGACGCACTCTAGCTTGGCCTTTCCCGCTCCGCTGAGTGCGTTGAGGTGCTGCGCGACAGGTTCACCAGGAGCTAGGGGTGAACTGAGGGAAATCCAGGTCTCAGCACCTGTTGAAATGCGGGTGGAGACCAACGGAATTACAACGTTTCCTGCGGCCCCATCCCTTCTCTCGGCATTTCTGGCAAATGAGAATTCCGAGCCGAACTGCCGTTCGAGATCGTTTTTTAGCAAATCAAGTGAACGCTCGATGCGCTCGGGCAAATACGGGGAATAGCCACCGTGCAGGGCGTGTTCGAGCAATTGAATCCCAAGCTTGCGATCCAACAATGCATGCTCCATCCGGTTTCGGAAGCTTTGCAGGCAGCGATAGCACGACGCGTCGCAGCTTGGATTTGGGCAATTAGCGAGCAATTTACGGGCCCGCTCGAAGAGTTCTGCCGCGCGGGTCACAAGTTCTGTCGAGAAGCCAGCACCACCGGCCAGGGTGTCATAGAGGAAAATCTCGACTTCATGTCCCGCCGCTCCCTCCTCGGTGAGCGCAGGACGAAACTCCGCGAGCACCTCGCCGGGTTCGATATCAAGCGTTTGGCATGCAGCCTTCGCTAGGGCTTCGCAAACTGTACGAAGCGCGGACTCCGCTTCAATGCTTCCGGGCAAGAGCCGGAACGGTTCGGACAGCGGCAGAGAAAACAGCGCAATATCGGTCTTGAAATCCGTGCCCAGAACGACATGTCGCTTCGCCGCGCCACCAGGACACGGGCCGTCTTCATCGTTGCGGAAAGGTCTCGCGTGTGGTTGCGATAGCAATTCGTCGGGTACAGCCGAGGACTCGATGCGTCCGCATTTCAAGCAGTAGTCGTACCCATCTCTGTCGATTCCCGTATTCGACACTAGTAGAAATTCTCTGGCACGAAATCCGCGCACGCGCTCGGAGACCGGAATCCATCCCTTGTCGGGCTTCGGCGTTTGCATCACGAGCTTCGCGCGCGTGGCTCTCGCAGTTTCATTTGGTGCGTCCGGCTCGGTTTCAGCCGGCGTGTCGATCGGATGGGCAAAGCCGACAGGCCGAAACCACACGCGCGCGGGTCCGAAAGCGTTTGACGCGTTGCACGCCGGGCAGTTGTTGGTCGCATTCTCGCGTTCTTGCGCGTAGTCCTCCGTTTTAGCGTGAGAGCAGATATCGCACTCGAAATAGAGTTTCCGCTTCCCCCATGCTCTGCGGCGGTGGCTAGGATAAGGCGAATAAATCGCCTTCGATGTGTATTGCTTGCCGTTGATCCAAAGTTGCTTGTTGGGCGCATACTGGGAAAGCGCCAATGCCAAACCTTGGGTTGGGGCATAGTCAATGACAGGCCTGAACGCAGTGGACAGGTCTCGATTGAAGACGTGAAAGGCCACAACATCGGTTGGAAATGCGTACCGTGGCACGACGCCGCGATAGAGCAACCGATCAAGAAGTTTGTCGGTAGCGGGATCGACGACGCGGGTGCTTTCGTCCGAGGCCACATCGATCTCAATCTCGGCTGACGCCTCGCCGTCGCTCGTTGCGGGGGGCGGTTCGAGAAGTTCCTCCTCGCCTTGAACATAGTCTATTGCCTCGTCCATAATGGACGCGGCGTCGGTAGCCATTTCTGACATGAGCAAAGCCCGATCCTGCGGCGATAGCTCTGTCGGCAGCCAACGATCAGCGGCCTTTGTGAGGTCCTCAGCATTTTCGGCAAGCCACTTGGCGAAATCGAAGCGATTAAGAACGGAGCCTTGAATCTTGAAGTCTCCGACGGTGCCAAGAACCGAAAACAAGTTCGGATCAGCGCCGGGTGAAGGACCGGGAATCCGGTCCTCGTGGTAGCGCTGAAGGAGGTACGCGCGAAGGTGGCGACGCGCGATCTCCGCATTTTCAAGTGTGAGGCGTGGGTCGATGACGCTTCCCCGGATCATCTCTTCGGGTTCGGTAAAATAATGATCGTCGTGACTGTCGGCGCTGCCGAAGGCGACAACGGTGGCGACGGCGTTAGCGCGACGCCCCGCACGGCCAGCTCGCTGCTGGTAGTTCGCGCGGCCCGGCGGCATGTTGCGGAGGGCAACACCCGACAGTTCGCCAATGTCGATCCCCACTTCCATCGTCGTCGTGCTCGAAAGTACGTCGATGGCAGGTTCGCCTGGCCGCTCGGTATCACGCCACGCGACATCGAGGTCCTGGAATCGAATCTCGTGACGCTCGGCATGTGAGAACGCCTCGTCAGGCTGCGCGGCGCCTAATTGCGCAGTGTGCTCGGCTGCAATGATTGTGATGAGTTGCGGAGCGACGGTATGGAGCGCCTGCGCGATAGGATCGCGATAGAAACCACGCCGCGCGCGATAGATTTCATCCGTGCCGGGATCGAAGTCCCTCACCTCGGCGCTTTCGCAGTCAATGCACGTCGCCACAGACGCTACGGGTCTGTGCACGGACTTGCAGCTATCGCAGCGCCGCCACTTGCCATCGAGTTGGAGGCCAAGTTTTGCTGCCAACAGTCGGTGGCCGCCACCGCTAGTCTGCTCGGTGAACGTGGCCATGAGAACAGGCAGCCATTGCTTCGTGAACACCGACCGCGCTTGGGTCCATGTGATCACGCGGTTCATAGCGGTGAACGCGCCTTTGTGCGATGTTACCCTGTCCATCCACCATCCGGCCGGCATGTCGGAGAACCAGATACCCGGCTCAAGCGTCCAGCATCTCAGCCATGCGCGGCACACTGCGAGTTTCGCTTCATCTGTCTCTGCCAATCCTGGAAGATTGGGGAGTTTCTTGATCTTATCCTTATGTGCCGGCGCTTCTGCGACGGTCGCAATGGCGAGCGCCTCAAGATCGAGCCCCAGGTTTGTATGTTTGAGCGCATCGAAGATGGCTTGCATCAATCGGGCGGGACACCGCGGCAAGCCGCCGAACAATTGAAAGAGCTGCAAGCCGGCTGGCGCGGGCCCCGGGCTTTCACCTTCGATCTCGGCCAGCGTTTCCGCGTCGCCCAGTTGCGGGCGGAGCCGCACGCCCAGTTTGTGGGCGGCAACCAGAACGGCAAGATACGCGTGGTTGAGGACAAGGGTCTTCGAAAAATCGGGGTCCTGCGAGAGTATTTCGTATCCGACCGGCAGGAGTGCGCGAACCGCGTCCCGCAGCGAATAGTTTTGCAATGTCCCCGCAAGCCGCGCGGCGACCTGCCGGGAGTCGGAAAAGATCAGCACCTTGCGTCCGCGCAGCGGCGCAAAGGCCGTTTGCTTTTGTGGTCCTGGCGGTTGGATTCTGAGCTGTGATCCGAGCAGCGCTTGAAACGGTTGATCGCCCTTGGTCTGGTGATCTTGGACGCTGGATTGGCCATAGCCCGCCATGCGATTGCAACAAGCGCAAGGCGCGAACTGGCCGGGGCGGGCACCATGTGCGGCAGCCTGCCCCCCCGCAGTAGGTGGCCGCGGCGGTGCGATAAACACAGTGCGGTGCTTGCCGCCCAATTGATCCGGATTGAGTTGGCCCGACACGAGGTCATAGTCCTTAGCTATTGCGCGATCCTCGGACGGCGGTTCCTCAAGGAGAAGGTCCAAGGGGTGCAGCGCTTCAAGGAGTCCGACTGCCGTTTCAATGCGTTCTCCTTCTCGTGCCCATAGGTAGCGAGGATGCGCAACGTCGTTGGTATAGGCGCGCGCGTAAGACGTGCCGCAATGGCGGCACGTGAAATACTCCAGCACGGGAGCGCCGCAGCACACGCATCGGTCAAGCGGCTGCGAATAGAGCTTGCCGGCCGGGCTGCCGTCCTCGGCATCCGGGCATTCCTTGTTCATGCACACCCACAGTCCAGGTAAGCCACGGAAGAACGAATGAATGCGGCATGGAAGAAGACTTGCTTCTCCGGCTTTCTCGCGCGCGCGGCTTCCAAGTGCGAGAAGTACGCTTGCGGCCTGCTCAGCCGTCGTTGCCGGGACAGACTTATCGAACGCGACGCCCGGCAACTCAGCCAACGAGATCGCCGCCACCATCGTCTCGTTCACGAGATGATTGAACGGTGGATAGTCACTCAGTGCTTTGTACAGCGCAGCACCGACATCATCGATCATTGTGACGCCGCGCGCGGCAAGAAACGGTTCAATCGCCGCCTTCTGTTGCGTCGGATCTGCGGAATAAAATTCCTCCATATCAAGCACGGCCAACAAGTTCGCGTCCGCCGCCGTTCCGACGGATGCGGGCGACCGCAGTAGAAGGTCACCAGTAATCGGAAAGAAAGTTTTGGCAGGGACACCCGACAACTGAGCACCGAATTTTCCGGCGTTTTTCTTGCCCTCCTCGCTGAAGCTAGCGGTAGCGCAAATGACCTGAAATCTTTCCTCTGGAATGCCGAGCCGCTCCCTCAGGCGACGCATCAAGAGACCGACTTCCGCGCCCTGCGCCCCCCGATAGAGATGGGCCTCGTCGAGCACGACAAGGAATTTTTCGTCGGGGCAAGCGTCCAACCAAGCGCGCGTCGCGTCGAAGATGCGGCGCTCGATGGGGCGCAGCATCATGTATTCGAGCATCGAATAGTTTGTGATGATAAGGTCCGGCGGCGAAGCGTGAATCTCGTGACGCGTTAACAACTCGGCATCATGCGGACGCCGGTTTGCGCGCTTCGCCCAAGGCGTCGGGGCCTTCCCAAGCCAATCGGACACGCTTTCCTTAGCTGGCCATTTGCCGCGTCTCTGCAACGCGGCAAAAAGATCGGATGCACGATGATCTTCGTCACTCGACGGGTCCATTGCGTAGCGGCGCGTCGCATCCTCGATATCGCCGAAGAACTCGCCGATGGACCGGAGGCGATTGCCATCCTTTCGTGCGGACCTTAGCCCCGCATAAGGCGTCCGGCTCGTGTATCTCGCGAATAGTGCGGGTCGCTTCCCCCATTTTTCAAATAGCGCGATGGTTCGCGGATCCCCGAACAGGGTCCGCAATCGGCCCAGTTGGTCGTTGACGAGCGCATTCATTGGGTAGAGGACCAATGCGCGCACGGCGTTGTATTTCTGGAATGTAGCCGAGTGATCCCGTGCCTCCCGCGCCAATTTTCCCAAGATAGGCAAAAGGAACGACTCTGTTTTGCCGGAACCCGTCCCCGTCATGATCATCAAGTTGCGATTGTTGTTGAGCGTTTGCCGCAACGCCTCCAATTGGTGGGTATAGGGCTTCGGGTAAATGACAGGCTTGCCCGAAATCGGGGCCGACAACATCCGCAGGACTTCGAGAACAGCCGATGGAAGGTCTCCAATATCGGTGTAAGGCCGGTCACTTTTGTAACGCGGCGTCGATTCCAGATACGGTGCCTGATAGACGCCGCCTAATTCATTCAGCAGCTCTTGCCGTTGTTTCACGTAGTGCGGGTGGCCGATGTGGTATGTCGCTTCGATATAGTGGATCAGCGTTTGACGAAGATCATCGATGGTTTGTTGAATCGTAGCTGTCGTCATGCCTTTTCCCCCATGTCGCGCGCGAGCCAGAGCGTGTCTTCCAGCCAACGAACTTCTTCTTCGAAGTTTTGCTGAGGCAATTCGAACTCAAGCAGCGCCCGCTGCGGCGACACGGACTCGCCAATAAGGCTAAGTCGCCGCACGGCCCATGCCGGCAAGGGCGAGTCGAAGGCAAGGACAGCCTTTTCGTCACGCAAAGACATTTTCACTTTTTGAGATGCGGATGCCACGGCATCAAACGCAGCTTGAATGCGCCATGCTTCGTCGCAGTCCCTCATGCGAGCGTCCCTCGGATGCACATCGACAAAGCGCTGAATAGAACCATCTTTTAGATCGACTAAGCACCACAGATTGGCTCCGTATTTTCGTGGTCTTCGGGCCAGATATAATCCGACATCCGTGTTCGTAACGCGCCGCCATCGTCCCCTGTAGAACGTCGTCGGTGCCTTCGTGTCGAGGATGTCGAGTTCGTCAATTTTCTCCGGTGATCTTGCTGCGGGAAGCTTTGCGCGCCAACCATTCAGATAAGCATCGGGAGTCATCGACGTGGGCCCATGCAGCCAGATACTCAGCGGTAACTCAATCAAACCCAAATCCAAAAGGGCAATCCGGCAGGCCTCTGGGTCGTCCGGAGCGAGCGTGCGCAGACCGCTTGAACGATAGATAACCGGCTGGTCGTGAACCGGGGTTATCTCGTCTCCCGATACTCCGAGAAGAATAAATGTTCGATCCTTCCGCATGACGAAAGCGGGCGGAGCGGGCCGCAAAACAAGGCTTACGCCTTCCACGCTTTCGCGCCGCATTTCCAAGATATCGCCGATCGCCAACAGGTCTTCAATCACCTCAGCGATGCGTGTTTCTGATTCGTCGGGGTCGTTTGCTAGCGGTGCCAACGCTAATGCGACGGCCGTGCGCAATGTGGGTAAAGGGCAAGGAGCAGCGACAAATAGCGCGCGGCGAATCGCCTGCGCGAAAAGAGCATTGGAATGCTCGCTAAGATACCCGACCGACTCAGGCAGTCCAAGCGACCGCGCCACGTTCTTTAGCGCATCGGCGCGATGGATGACTGCAACTGTCATCTGGTCGCTCCTTCCGCTGCAATGCGGCTCGCTACTTCGGTTGCTAGTCGCGCGAAGTATGCGCCTCGGACCAGCGACTCCGCGCGGCGCAGTGCATCAAACAACTCTTCCGATTGCACCTTCGTAGGGTCAAAGGTGTACGGCTGGAAGGCGAGCCTAAGCGCATGCGGGATGAGCGAGGGTTCAGCAGGAACCTTATAGACATTCAGGAGCCGGGAAAATTCTGTGGTCGCTGTCGCGTTATCGGGGTCATAGCGCCAAGAGAAGTTCGCAATCCCGCTGGCGAAACCACGCGAATAGAATACACGTGCATACAAGTCGCCTAGATTTTGCGTCCCGCACCTGACGCGATCAGTCGCCGCGCCCCAATCCTCTCCACACAAAGAACCCTCAAGGGCGCGTTCAAGCGCCCGAATGGCATTGTCGCGTGCGATAAAGGCCATCGGTCCGATCAGCCTGCGGGCATTGTGCCAGGATGCCAGGGCACCGATGAGTGGGATCGGATGCTTTGGCTTCGGGGATGTTCTTGCGGGCACGCCAAGGTCACTGAGATGGGAAAGTTGGCGTTGGACGGCAGTGGCAATCACTTCGTATTGCCGTCCGTTTAGCGTGGCGACGAAAAGGCCTCCCTTGCCCCGCAACTCGATCCCGGCTAGAGACTGCTCGTAATCAACCACGGTAGGCGAATCGATCGAATCGAGGTCATAACGCTCGATAGCCGGTGACGACTCCTCCGCCGAGTCATCTGCCAGGCGGATTTTGTTCTCGCCCACTCGAATCCATCGCAGCGGCTCCGCTTCCTTCTCGAATGTAACGCGCCCGCTTCCGCATTCATCAAGAGCAATTCTAACCTCAATCCGCGACGCTCGTTCCAAGTGTTCACGCTGGGCATCTGCTGCCAGTTTTTGAGCGACAAGTTCTGAAAGCTTTTCGTCGGGATATGGGGTGTGAGGGCGCCCGATGGCTTCTTGGTGGAACAAAGTTCCGTCCACATCGAAAAAGTGGGCCGTGAGACCGATTCCGCGACGAGTTGGGGCCGTCATATGCAGGCGTGCGGTTCCATTAAGCAGTTGCTCAATCGGCGCATCGCGGGGATCGAGGCTCAGACAGACGCCAGCCTTACCCTCGATCGCTTGCCGCCACGGTGACGCTGGGCGAATTTCTAGACTCAGGTCCTCTGCCGCGAGGTTGCCTCCGCTCGCGGTTCCAACCGCTGACACGGCGACGCGATGGGAGCCGACGGATAGTGCGTCGAGCGAAACAAAGGTCGGGCCAACGGCGGCAGGTGTCACCCTTGTGGGTGGTTGACCATCGACAGCCATCAGGTATTCACGGATAGCAACTTCCGAAGTCACACAAAACATAGGCACTTCGGTATCGAGAAAAACCAGCGCTCCGTTGGAGGTCGCCCACCGCGGGCTGAGACCTAATGGTTCGACGCGCACGCCGAGTTGATAACCAAGCCCCAAGGCGCGCAGCGCGTCGATCCGCACGGCATCGAGGGTTGACGGTACATGCAGATGGAAAAGATATGCGGACGACGATCCGGACCGAAGCGACACAAGATCGAGCTTCTTCGCTATCGCAGAGTCGATAGGCGCAACTGCCGCCAATATGTAGTCCTGGCTCGCGCGGACATGAAGGCTTGCAAGTTCAAAGGCGGTGCCGTCCGCGCGTAGTTTCAAGAGACGGATCACTTGAAAGGGAAAATGCAAACAATCACGCAAGATCGGTTCTACGGTTGGGAGCGGCCGCTCAAACTCGAATATGTGGACGTCCTTTGTGGGGTAGCTCGGGAGCGCCTCTTCGTGTTCGCCATTGTAGAAAAACAAGCCACGTCCCGGCGACCATGAGCTTCCCTCGCCATAGGCACGAAACCTCATGCGCGATTGCTCCAGATCGCGCGGCGACAAATTCGCTTGACGAAGCAACCGGGCCAAGTCGGGTAGAGCGAGCGAGAGGGTCCAGGTATCGTCGGCGAGCGGGCGCGCAACTAGCCTGGGCCGCTCTGCGCGCCCGCTTGTTTCGCGCAAGTCTGGAGAGCGCTTTGGTGTTACGACGAACCCGGGCTTGTCCGAATTAACGAAGCGCGCATTGCGTAAGACTCGGCGCGTTTCGCGCAAACGCGTACCAAAGGAACCCAACTTGTCGATGTCGTCGATAATCCGATTGAGCGTGGCTTTCTCGATGGCAGCAACTCTATCGTCGATGCCTTCTTGGCCGAGCGCCAGGACGATACGGGCGGTAAGCGCCTTCTGCTGCAAAAATCCTTCGAACCGCGAAGAGCATCCCAAATAACCTGACGCGAGGAGATTGGCGATCTCGTCGAGGGTAAGTTCCTCGCTGCGCGCCAGAGTGAGACGCAAGTCGAAGAGGAGATCGGCAAACTGGCGCTGAAGATATCGCGGAAGGATCGCTTGCGTTATCGGCCATGCGATAATCGGAAACTGCCTCGCCCACAGTCCGGAAGGCGTCAACCCCCGGTAATCTTCGGCAAACTTCTTGTACCATGTGCGGATTTGATTGCGGTCACGATTTTGATCGCCGTATCGCGACCAATTTGGGAACGTCGCGCTAAACGAATCCCAATATTCCAATCCATCGTATCGGTATCCCACCTCGGCGGCAGCGGCTATCCAGACTAGCCAGTGCGCCCGGTCCGCCCGCATGTTCGCCCGAAAGCTCTCGTTCAATAGGGTTTGCGCAGCCTTACTATCCTCCGCAGTAAGTCCGTGTTCGATGGCGTAAACTGGGTAGTTTTCGGTTGCGCGTGAGTCACGCAGCTGGGCGTACTGTTCGGAGAGCCGTTGTTGGAAAGCCGCTAGATCCAAACCGTCCTCCGCGCGCCTTCACACCGCTCTACGTTTCGCCAATAGGGCAGGTTCGCCCTGGATCAGCCGCGGGATGTCTTCTCGCCGCCAGCACTTGTAGTCGTCGCGCCGTTGCGCGCGGGGCTCAATCCATCGTGTTCGGGCCAGATCGGAGATTTCTTCGACCGTCTTGAGCGTCGAGAGGTCGGGGCGCCCCTTTCCGGTTGCCAGAATCTTCGCCGCGTTTGTGGCCAGCGGACAGAAAAACACCTCCCGCTGGATTCCGTGTCGGAGCACGGACTGGTTGATTCCGAGTTGCGCAAGAGCGGTGCGGATCGTGCGTAACCGCCAGTTTGGACCCTCACCGAAGCGATGGCGATCCGCATAGGGATGCTCGGAAAGGCGGAGGTATTCGCGCATTTGCGCAAACAGATCATCGGTGATGTGGAAGTGGCCCCAGCCAACAGTGTATCCGATGGACTCATAATAGCTGACGCCGTCCAGTTTCAGACGATTGTAGAGCGAGGAACGACCCATCGAAGAACTAGTCGTAACCGCGAGAAGGCGCGCTCGCTTGTCTTCGCCGGAAATGATGCCGGTGGTCGACCCATAGGTGCGCGAGAAATCATTGTAAACGTCACGGGAGCGCACGAGGCAGGCAATCGCCTTTCCGCCGAGCAGCATGTTGTAGGGCGGGACGGCTCCCAGCACGTAGGCATCGAGTATGTTGACTAGGCGGCTCGATCTGTCGCTTGTCGTCCAGCCTATTAGGTTATCGCGAACCGACAGGTTAAAAACAGGATCTCCAAGTGCGAAGAGTCCTGCGAGCCGGTCATGGCCCTCGTCCCAAACGAGATAGCGAAGCCGGCGTCCGTAACCGTTCGACACCGGTACCGACCATGTGAGCGACGCAGTGCGAAAGAGGTCGGACTCAAATGTGTCCGCATCAATGCGCTGAATTGATAGCTTTATTTTGGAAGGATCGATCTCGCTTCCATCCGCGAAATTGCAGAGTGCTTTGGGCAGAAACTCTGTCAGCAAGTGCGCCGCTGACCTGATACGTTCGTCGCGTTGAACGCGATGAAGCTGGCGCACGGACTCTTTGCCTGTTTCGTTGCGTTGAAGCGTACCGTCTGGCCCTTTGATGAATCCGAGGCGCGTGAAGTGCGCCCGTATCTTGCGCTTCAAGTTGGCTTCGGGTGTAAAAGCTCTCGCAATTGCTGCAGTAGTTTTCTTTTTCTTGCGCGTGCTCAATAGTATTCTCGCCCCTCGTCACCAAAGATGCGCTAGCTATAATTGCCAATTTTTATAACATGCTGAAGCTGCGCTACGAAAGAAGAATCGGCTTTCGGCAGTGAGCGACGCCTAGCGAAAGCGCCCACGACTGATGGGCGGCGCCAATCCAGAAAGCGCGTGACATCGGCCCCATTCCTG
Source organism: uncultured Methylovirgula sp. (assembly GCA_964644615.1). GTDB lineage: Bacteria > Pseudomonadota > Alphaproteobacteria > Rhizobiales > Beijerinckiaceae > Methylovirgula. The sequence continues at coordinate 14,733 of CAZXXA010000007.1, forward strand.
ACGTCGAAGGTTGAAAATCAAGATAACACCGGGCCTCGGAGCGCTTCAGCGGCTCCAGCCATGCGTTCAGCGAGATGGATGCGATGTTCCCTAAGGAAAGCAACGTCCGCAGCGTCGGCATCGACAATAAGGTTGTCGAGTTCCGCTATCGCCTTGGGCAAAGTAAGCCACGGAGCGTCAAGGTCTTCACGCGCAATCCTTGAAGCTATGGCACGCTCATACTGCACCCGCTCGGCCGGCGCGAGCAGGTCAGGTCGTTCCAAATATAACAATCTCTGGCCAATTTTCTTCAGCCGGCGGTCTTTGAAAGCTGCGACAATGCCGGGTCGCGCGTCCCACGGCACAGCGTGGAATTGCTGGGCGAGGGCCTCATCATCCCTGGGAAAGAAGCCGTCATACAGCTGCCCTTCGAGGTAGGGCGACGGGGGAGGCTCGTCTCGTGCGGATTGAAACCCGGTGATTAGGCGTTCGCGAAAATCCGAGTTGTCATGCAGAAATTCTGCCCGTCGCACCAGTTCGTCGTCACCCAACAGCGTTGGATTTGCTATGGAGGGAGCATGTTCCCAAGGCATAATGATCGGACACGCGTTGGCTCTAAGCCTTCGAATTGGCTTTGGCGATATGCCGAGCCGAAGATTCAAATCTTCGTCCGGCAACTCCGCGAGAGCCTGGGGCTCGATGGCCAGATTGTACGCGTAGAACTCGGCGTTGTTGTCAGGATTAGAACCGATAATGGTGACAGGCCAGGAATAAGGACGGCCAAAATAGAAATCTGAAAGGCAAAAGATCGGCTCAGCCTCGATATGATCGCAAACGGCGGCCTTCTGACCAAAGCGCATAAAGGCTGACCATAGGTCGGGAGCTTTCTCTATGAGCCGGCGGCACAGAAAGATCATCGCCTCGACATCGGCCAAGGCGTCGTGCGCGTTTTTATGAACAAAGCCGTTCAGAGGCGCGACGCGATCAAGCTTGAAAACAAGCTCGCCTTCGTCCCCGACAGGAAACCGAAGAGCATCCGGCGCAAACAGCGACGCGGCTTGAACGATGCGCAGAGCGTCAGAACGCGAATTGCCGTTGGTGTTGGTCAAGTAAGGCGGATGCAGATTTTTGTAAAATGCCTGCCGCAACAGGTGCTCGTCGAACTGAAGCGAGTTGTAGCCGATAAAAAGAGCCGGTGACCAGGCTAGAAGCCGGTCGCGAATACGGCAGGTCATCTCGTAGTGGGTTGGCAGCGACAGATCGACGAGCTTCGCGGCCTCCACTCTGGTCACTCGCATCGCGCCAGGCGCGGGAACGATGTGCGGCAGAAGACGGCAGCGGATTTCGAAGCGGTTCAACTCGTTGAGCTGATTATCGGTATGAATCGCGGCGAATTGCAGAATCTGATCGAACGAGGTGTCGGTGCCCGTCGTTTCCGTATCGTAGAACACGAACGCCATACTCGCCTCCGTGTGTATTTATTTTACAGAAGCCAAATTCATAAGCCGGAATTCGAACGCCTGGCGGCTCACTTTGAATTTGCGGGCGAGTTCTTCCAAAGGAGCATCGTCATCAATGTCAAAGGGTTTGCTTTGTAGCGCCTGATGAAGAAAGGCGGTCGGCATTAGTAACTCGGCCGCAAAGGCGTTAGCTTGGATTTCGATCTCCTCTGTCCCCAGAGCCGACGTTGCGTCGCGGTTGAGTCCAGCGAACTGCACGTGGAAGCCCTTATCGACGTGGACTTGCCCGGAAATCAGCTCTCGGTGCAATTCGAGATGAGCAATTTCATGTGCGATCGTGAAGCGTTGCCGATTTGGATGTTGGAGTGAGTTGACACCGATAATCGGTGTGTTGTCGTTGATGTAAATCATCCCTGCCAGCTCCTGATCGAGCGGAGAGAAGCGGAGTTGTGCGCCGAGGCCCTTGGCGATTTTATCAACCGGCACCGGCGGGTTACGGACTCCGAATTGAGTAAGAAGCTCTTGGACACGGGTCGCGTGGTCAGCGTTTCTTGTCTTTGCCATGACCGGCCCTTTCGCGCGTGGATTCGGTTCGGAGTTCAGGGATAAGCCTGACTATGTCCTGCTTCTGCTTCGGCTTCAGATCGAGATTGGAAGGCAGAAAGTCATTCGGCTCTTCGGCCATGCCGGTTTGACTGGTCGCGGGCAAAAAGTCACCGGGTTGCAGACCGAGCGCTTCCGCCAATGCGTAGAGCTGGTGGACGAGAACGTTTTGCCGTCCGGTTTCTATGTTGGCCAGCGACGCACGCGACATGCCGACTCTCTGGGCCAGAGCCTCCTGGGTGAGGCGAGGCCTGAGTGCTTGCCGGCGCGTACGGATCACTTCACCGATATGCCGATAGATTGATTCGGGATTCATCTAATGTTCATGAGGACTTACGCGCCTATTGTCAATATTAATCACATTTGTGATTAATAAGCACAGCACATCAGTGCTCTATTATTGCAAAATGAGTTTGCGCGTGCTAAGGACAAGTAACGTCGGATTTCGACGATTCTGTCCCACGAGGTATCCATGAGCCCGTCAAATCGCGCCGAAGCAGAGCGCGTCGACGAAACCGTCGAAATTTTTCTGCACAGCCAGGGCACTAAGCCCTTGATCGTGAACGCCTCCCTCAACGACTCATTGCGCGGAGTGCTAATCAAGGCCGAAACGATCCGCGACGGCCAAGATACGGTCTTCGTGTTCGTCGGCGAATGCGAAGAAGCGCTCAGGGAGCCGATAGAGGCGGAGGATGGCGCCGACCAGCAAGCGCCGGTCGATATCGAGCTGGCGCTTGCGGTCCTCGAAATCCATCGCCATCACCACGTTCACGTCCATCACTGTCGTCACGTCGCCGTCGGCGTGAATTTCGGGGGAAAGACCAAGCGGCACCGCTTCTCCCCCAACACGACCGTCGGCATCGCCACCGACTGGGCGCGCCACAAATTCCACCTCGATCCGGCCGTCGCCGGCGAATACGTGTTGCAGGTCTGTGGCAGCCCGGTGCAGCCGCGTTCGGATGAACACCTCGGCGATCTCGTGCAGGGCGGCACGTGCTCGCTGTGCTTCGATCTCGTCAAGGAATTGACTCCGAAGGGCTGACCGAATGTTGTCGCTCGATCAGCGCCTCTTCGAATCGGACTTGCTGTCCGTGGCCTACCGCAATGGCGTTGCGAAGGGCTTGTGGGGGCAGGCTGAAGCCGACGCGCTTCCAGACGACGCAGCGTGGCCAAACGTGTATTTCTGGATGGCCGCCGCGCCACGGACCGGCGCGCCCGATCGCTACTACGTCGCGCTGAACCTATCGGGCTACCGGAACGTGCCGCCGACCGGGCCGCTCTGGGACCCTGTCAAGAAGCAGACGCTCGAACTCTGCAAGTGGCCGAAGGGAAACCCGAACAGTCGGTTCGCGCTGGTTTTCAGGACAGCTGGATTCAGCTTCGCCGGCCGGGCGCTTTACCATCCTTACGACCGCTCCCCTCTTTCCGATCACCCTAAATGGCCGACCGAGCAGCCGCATCTCGTCTGGACGAGCGCACATACGATCGTGAATTACCTTGAAGAATTTCAATCCCTGCTGACCAGCGGAGACTATATCGGTGTCTGACGCGACCATCGTCACCATCAAGATTCCAGTCTGGCTGTGGGCGAGCGTGATCTTCGCTCTGCGTCGCCGGGGCGGCGGCGTGCGTGAAAGCGGCGCTTTTCTGCTTGGCCGCGACGATCGAAATCAGGTGCGTGTCACCTCTTACATCTGCTACGACGATGTGGATCCTGACGCCTACCAACAAGGCGTCATCGCCTTTCACGCGAAGGGGTGCGCTGCCTTGTGGCAGCACTGCCGCGCCAAACAATTGCAGCTGCTGATTGACGTGCACACGCATCCGGGACCGGACGTGCGGCAAAGCTCGATCGACGTACGTCACCCAATGCTGCCGGTGCTCGGGCACACGGCGATGATCGTGCCAAACTTTGGGAGTACGGCCTGGTGGTCGCTCAAAGCTGTCGGCGTCTATGAATACCTTGGTGGCTTCAGGTGGCGCACCCACGCCGCGGCGGCGCCCGACCGCCGTGTCAAACTCTCGCTCTGGTGATCGACCATGGGCGCATTCGACACCGGCCTCTCCCGTATTTCAAAGCTGCTGATCGACCGCAACGAAGCCAGCGCTATAGCCGCTTTGGCGCGGCGCCGGACCTACGGCGTCACGCTCTGCTGCGGCGACGATGTCGGTTCGTCCTACACCTTGCAGCTTGCGGTGCTCACCGCGGCGCGCATCGCGAGCCGGTGTTTTCCCGGCGCGGTCCGGCTCGCCTTGGCGCCGCCGCTCGCGCAAATGCCGCTCTTGATCTGGCAATGGGATAATCGGACGTTCGGCGAGGCGCTCGTCGAAATCCTGGGACCTACGACACTGACCGATAGCGGCGCCGGCGCGCCCCACGTCTTATTGTTCGGAAATGCGTCTTCGGCCGGCGACGCCCTTCGCGTAACTTTCGACGGATGGATCGCGAAGGTCGGCCCGGCGCGCGGGGTAGCGCGTTTGCCTGAGCGCGAGTATTTTCCGGTAACTGGAATATTGGCGGCATCACTTGCGGTGTCGGAGTTGTTTCTGTCTTTTGCGGGTATCAGTCTCGACGCCTCGCGCAGGGCGGTCGGTCTGTCGCTGTGGCGTCCCGACCTCGATATCGGCGATATTGAAGCGCTTGGTCTGCCGGTCGAATATCTGCCTGGCGCGTTGTGGGTGCTCGGGCTAGGGCACCTCGGTAACGCCTACCTATGGTCGCTGGCGAGCCTGCCCTATGAGGACCCCAAGGCCGTCGAATTCGCGCTGTTCGATTTTGACAAAGTAGAAAATGAAAACGTCGAGACCGGCGTCCTGCTGACGCCCGACGATATCGGCTCGTTGAAGGCCCATGCCTGCGATGCCTGGCTTCGCCGGCACAAATTCAGTACCCGGCTGGTCGAGCGGCGTTTCGACACCAGGTTCCGCCTCCAGGACAAAGAGCCCTCGCTGGCCTTGTGCGGCTTCGACTCGAATCCGTCGCGCCGAGATCTGCCCCACGCACAATTCCTCCGCGTCATCGATGCCGGCCTCGGCGGCATGGCGAACAACTTCGACACCGTCAGCCTGCATACGCTGCCTAACCCGCGCGTCCCCGATGATTTGTGGCCGGATCTGAACGACGAGGATGTGGCGAAGCTCGCCGCCTACCATGAGCGGATGGCGCGTGAAAATCCCGGCTACCGTGATTTCGGCGACGACGACTGCGGCCGGCGCAGCCTCGCCGGCGAATCCGTCGCTGTGCCCTTCGTCGGCGCCGCCGCTGCGAGCTTCGTCGTTGCCGAGGCTGTGCGCCTGTTGCACGACGGGCCTGCTTATTTCGATATCAGGTTCGGGCTCGGTAATCCCGGCAAACGCCTCACCCGCCGCGGCGGAAATTACACGGCCCAGGACGCAGCGGGATTGATGTTCGTCAGGGCCAAAGATTGTCTCAAGCGCAACATCACAGAGGAAAAACAATGAGCAACAAGGACCTTTTTGTCGAACGCCGGCCTCAGGGCGATTTCGCCGTTCGCCGGGCCAACTCGGAACGCGCAAGCGCAGTGGCGCCGACACAGACCAAAGCGATCGCCGAGGCGCGGCGGCTTGAGCCCAACGCTACGATCTTGGCAAGTGGCACAAACCGTAGCCGGCAGCCCTGTGCTTTGGGATCACCTCCCTAATTGTTTCTGGAGCTTCCCCATGCCCATAAACACTAAGATCGCAGAGAGGGTGGCGCCGCCATTATGACGATCCCAATGGCTGTTCTCAGAATGGCCGAATTGGAGATCGGCGAAGAAGTTTCACTTTTGATCGAGGATGACAAATCTCTTTCGCGATGCGGGAATAGAATCAGCATTTTCAATCGCGCCGATAGAGGAAATGCGCCGCATGCAATCGAAGCCCTGCGGCGTCAAATGAGCGGCTATCTCGACCGGACTAGCCGACGAGGCAGCCTGGACCAACCGCCGATGTACCGGCCCCCAAAGGCCGAAAGACGCGTCAATTTCAGTAACGCGAGTGCCGACTAGTCAGAGGTTTCCACACCCCAAGACCGGATTGATTCCGCCCTCATCTAAGTAATGTCAAATATAATGTTTCATCTATATTTTAATAGCTGAGTATTATTGACCTCGGCTTCAAACCGTCGACGCGCCGTTATCAGCGCCGGCGCCATCGGTTCGGAGTCAATCTGACGAAGGCCGCCGGCTTGTAGCTGCGCGGCTCTTGAAACGCGGAACGACAGTCACGATCTTGAGCTTGTCGGCAGTGCCGGCGCGCCCCGTGCGGGTATTACGCATGTGCGGCTTCGATCCACGTCATGAGAAGAAAGAGAAGATGGCGAAACATCTCGCGCAAAAGGTTGCGAGGCTCATCGGCGATTTCCGCACGATCGATGTACTGGTCCAGTTGATCGAACACGAAATGGAAAAGCGCATTGTCGCCAGACATGCGCTCGTTAAGCTCGACGCGCTACTCCTGCTGCTGCCGCAGTTGAAGAACGAGATTCGACTAGCGCACTTTGGCGGCCGCAAGAAATCCGTCGAGGAACTTACGCGGCGGATCGAACGTCTTAGGCACGACTATGAGGGCAGCGTGATGCAGGCCACGCGCGATGCGCTTGCCGCGCACTCGCTGAGGCTCGATCTGGCGCACGTCGTCGAGAGTTGGACGTTCCTAGGCAAAAGCGCTTTCGGCGTGCTGCTCTCCGATCTCAACGAGATCGATGCCGAATTAGCGGCGCTTGAGCCCACCTATGTTTCCGTCCCCGGCGAAATGCTGGACCCGCGGCTGCCCAGTAAATGGCGGCATCCGCAGAGGCTCGGCGATCCAGCGCAGCCACGCTTCGCGGTCATTTACCCTGGACTTGCCACTGCCGGCATCGTTTCCCCGATCCCGACAAAATCGGTTATCCAGGAAAACTTTATTCGTGCGGCCGGCCTTGCCACGTTCTTGCGCCAGGTGCGTATCATGGCGGACGATGTCGCGCCCGGTACCACGCTTGATCGGCTGCTCGCGGAGGTCATGCTCAACGATTACTTGGCGCTCTGGGAATTGTTGTTCACCTCGAATGTTCAGAACGAGCACGGCCTTACGGATCTTTGCGTACTCGATCACTGGAAAAACGAAAAATGGAAAGGCGAACACGGCCTCAAGCTCCTCAAGGCTGCGCCCCATCCCGATCTCGATCGGTGGCGGGAGCTTCGGAACAAACTCACCGCACATCTCGACCCCGATGTCGATATTGCCGGGGGCGATGTGGCTTCCTGGCCTATGACTGTTGACGTCTTGATTGCGGAAGCTGGCAGGGTCGTCGAAACTCTCGGTCTATCTGCAGCTCACGACATTCGCGCCAAGTTTATCTTCACGCCGCCGACGCCATTGCGAGGCGTCATAGGACTGACCGGGCAAGACGGAAGACGCTGGGACGACTCGTGAAGGCGCAGCCAAATTCGCATGTTCAGTCCGCGCGGCAATCCGCAGGCCCGCAATCTGTTCGGGGTGATCGGGTACCTTCAAAAGCAAGCTGGGATTGAGCTGCATGTGACGCCGCAGCCACGGTAAGTCTGACCGTCTGTTAGAGGGGAGTTGTTAATGTTAGGTCAAATCATCGCCAATCTGTTAATCCCGGGCGATCCTCAAAATCTAACGCTCAACCTTCCCGCCACGCCATGGACGCTGACTCAGCATCCGGGGTTTTCCAAATCGAAGGCCGCAATGGCCGGACATCAGTGTGCCGAGACCTATTATTTGGAATCGTCGATCTCACGTTCGGCGAATACGACCGGATTCGATGCCGCATTCAAGGAGCTGACGCCGATTTTCCTTGCCGCATCCTACGCGACAGGGCTGACTATCACGAGCATGCGTTCGATGATGATGAGCGAGGCGAAGATCCTGCAACCATCCGAGCATTGGCCGAGGCCACGCGCGATGGACCAACCTTCCTATGTCGTGATGAACGACGCGGAGTTTGTGGACCTTGTCGAGCGATTTGTCCGGGCCTGGCCCCATGCGGGAGTGACCGAAAAGGCGCGTCTGCTTGTTCATCATTGGCTCGACGCTTTGGTCTGCTGGTCTATGGAGGACCTGTACCTAAGCGCGACCACGCTTTTGCAAGTCATCGTCGCTACCGAAGCGACCCGGCAAAGCAAGAAGGAACTTCGGTTTTATGATGGCGTCGAAGCGGCTGCGCGCCGGTTCAATCTCAGAGTGCTGTCGGACGACTTCAAAAATATGCGAAACGAATTGATTCACGATGGGCAGCTTATAGGCCGACGCTTTCCCGCAGCCAACAAGCAAGCGTGCGGGCTAGTCGTCGTGGATGTTCTAAACTGGCTGGACGAATATATTCATAGCGCCCTTTCCCTCGGGGCAGTGCGGAAGACTCGTTTCTCAATTGCCGATGTCAGCAACTTAAACGCCTATTCGATTGGATGATTGCGTTGCCTTGCTGCGCTACGACGTTGCGTATTTGCCTATCAACCCCTCAAGCGTGACGCTGCCGTTGATCTGATCATCGGGAATGAGGAGATAGAGGAATTCGCGCCCAATTGGAGCTTCCCCATGTCCGTAAAGACGAAGATCCGCAAGCACGGCGGGGCTGCCATTATGACGATCCCAGTCGCTGCTCTCAGAATGGCCAAATTGAATATCGGGGAGGAAGTTTCACTTTTGATCGAGGATGGTCGGCTGATCGTAAAGCCGATACATCGTCGCAGCCGCCTCACAATGGCCGAGCTGCTGAAAGGCTCAGGCGCGATTAAGAGGCTGACTGCCGAAACGTCATGGGCTCGCGAGGGTAGAGCTATAGGACATGAGATTGATTGATGAGAGATACGCCCCTACCGGAAATGCGCATTTCGCGTGGCTATACGCGCGGCAGGAGTAGTAAATGGGACTCGTAGAGGCCGTGTGTCTACTAGACGCTTTGTCCATCGTCAGCCGCGGCGATTTGCATCTCTGCCTGCTCGACGTCTCGATCGGCGATAATCCAATCTCGTAAAGACCACCAACCCTACGGCGACGACGAGACCGAGCGAGGCGTAAACAAAGTCGTTCATCGAGGTCTGACCCTGTCGAAATTGGACTGTTTTGAGTCCGTCCCAAGGAAAAGGCATGCAGGCTCAAGGCGAGTTGGTCGCAATGAAATCTGCGTCACTTCCGGATATGCTTGTTTTTGCATTTGCGCCGTATCGATCGCCGATAGTCCCAACGGGCATACGCTGCGAGAGCAAATCCACCAGCGAGAACGACAGCCATAAAGATGTAGTCACTCACCGTCGTGCATCCCAGGCGCTATCGTGATGGATTGAGAGCGTCGATCTGTCCATCGCCCTTGGCGGTTCGGGTCTGGCTTGAAAGCCGCTATCTCGTACCCATCCATTTCCGGCATCGCCGGCCCGCCAGTATTCGAGAATTTGTTCCGTTATGCTTCCTGCAAACAGGCCTTTGGAGCAGCACCCCATATTGGGAGGATCGCCATAAGAAAGCGTGCCGGAATTGATCAATTCGCTCAAGGGCGCATTTGGAACAGGCGAAGCGTTTGGCCTGGAAACCGCCACTCTAAAACCGGCGTCGCAGCCCCGGCAGCGAATCTGCAGCAGGGCAACTTCCCGCGCATAGAGGTTGGCGACGCGATGCGGTTTGAATTGCCCATATCGAGGTACCCCGTTCTCGTCATGCCAATCCGGCGGCCCGGCTCTAGCGATGATATCTTCATAGGACGGCCGCATTGCTAAACGCCCTTTAACTCAGCGATTGAGTTTAAGTGTCAGACATTGGCGTCGATCAAGTCATCAAGTGACAGTACCTCGCCGAAAGACTCGATAACCACGGCATCGGCGAATTCACCAATCGCAAGATCACCGGTGCGGGAGAATGCGACCGCGCCGGCCGCCGTCTCCGCGAGCCTTCGGGCATGCCACGCGGCACTTCTTGCCGTTGGACATTGCTTTGCTTCGCCGGGAACCAGGCGCCCTTCAGAATCCCAGGTGAACGGAAGCGCCACGTAGTAGGTCACTGCCACTTGCCGTCCTCCGTGTGCATCCCGCGCCGACGCGACAGCAAAAACAGCGTGTCGGCGGCGTAGGCTTCAGGCGAGACGGCCAATCGGGCCGGCGAGACGGCGATCGAGATGCTTGCAAAATCCTAATTTTTGACCGAGCTCGATCCTCAGACTCGACCCAAATGGCACGTCACTTAACTAATATGTTGCGGAAACCGAGACGGGAACATAAAGTGAACATTGAGCGAAGTCAACTGAGCGCCGACGATGAGGGGTTTTTCGCAATTCATTGCAACGATCGATTTCGAGACAACGGCACTGTCCCGAACTGCTGACGTGATCGAGGTCGGAGTCGCATTATTCGACCGCGATGCGACGATCCGCATATGGTCGTCGCTAGTGCGGCCGAGTCCTGACTGTTTGTGGTCGGATAAGTCCGCCGAGGTCCACAAAATCAGCAAGCTGGATCTTGATATCTCGCCTGTACCTTCGACGGTTGGAGCAAATCTAAATCGCCTCATGGCTGGCGTTCTGACAGCATTTTGCGATGGCTATCAATATGACCGGTTCTGGATGGCGAACCTCTTCCGCGATGCTGAGATCGAGCCGGTGTTCTCAATTGCGCCAATCGAGGAAATGCCGCGGATGCATAACAATGTTCTTCGTCAGGAAATGAATGCCTATCTAGACCGGACGTTGGTGCCGCATCGCGCAGGTGATGACGCATTGCGTTTGATGCAAGCATACACACACGCAATCGGAAAGAAGGCAAATGTTGTGGTTATCGACTAAACGGAAAGATGGATCGAGCGAAGGCGGCTTAAGATCATCTGACCGTCAGTGACACGGGCAGACATGGCACGTCCACTTATTGCGACCATCGATTTCGAAGCCTCATCGCTCGCCGAGGAAAGCGAGCCGATCGAAGTTGGCATCGCGCTTTGGGCACGAGGGGGGCCTATACGAACATGGTCGTCCCTCATTTACATGCCGGCTGATACTTTCTGGAGCGAAGAGTCGGCTGCATTGCATGGCATCAAGCGCGCGGATCTGTTGCGAGCCCCTTCTTCGGTAGAGGTCGCCGAACAGCTCAATGCGCATATGGCAAACTCGCCCTTCGCGTTTTGCGACGGCGGGGTGAGCGATGGGCGTTGGATGAGGCGGCTCTATTGTGGTGTTAGTTTCAGTCCGGTCTTCTGTCTCGCGCCGATCGAGGCTATGCCCGGCCTTCACATCGACGAGAACGCGAGACGGATGTGGAAGTTCATGGAGGTCGAAAGGGCGCCTCATCGCGCGGACAAGGATGCCGTGCGCCTCATGCAGGCCTATGCCTATTCGCTTGGGGAGTCTCCTTGCGTCACCGATCTCGAATAGGTTCGTCTCCCGGCAATGCTGAAGTCATCTTTAATTCTCTTCGCTCTCCATGATTTTATCAAGGTTGAGTAACGCGCTCACCAACGCTAATCGCGCCCGGCGGATGTTTACGCCCGACAACCGTTCCGTTTGGCCGGCCGCGGCGAGAAATTCATCGAGCATGTCCGGGCAATTGCGCACCAGTTCCAGAAAGTGATCGCCTGAAGGCGCATTCCGACCAGAAAACCAATTCTTGACGGTCCGCTCGCCAGCGCCCGTCCAACGCGCGACCATTTTGATCGCCGACGATCTCTCTCCGACCGACCTTCTCAGGACACGCGCAACTAAGACCGCGAAGCCCGCGTGATCCTGGGGTGTTTTCGGCAAAACTTTGCCCTTCTTGGGAAAAGACATTCCGACCTCCAGCCGTTTCAATGGCGCGCCCGCTCCGCGGGTGCCAGCATTTCGAACAGCGACGGTTGAGATCGGAATGGTGACCATCTTACATGGCGACAGAACGAAACAAGGCTCAGGCCGCGAGAGGACGGTTCGGGCGGTCGCCTATGTCCGGATGTCGACAGACCTGCAGGAGTTCTCTCCCGAGAACCAGCTTGCGGCTATCATGCGCTACGCAGAGCAGCGCAGCTTCGAAATTATCCGGGTCTATGATGACGCCGGGAGGAGCGGGTTGAGAGCGGACAATCGTCCAGGCCACCGACGGCTTATGGCCGACATCGAGTCTGGCCATGCCGATTTCGAAGCAGTCATTACCTATGACATCAGCCGCTGGGGACGCTTTCAGGATGCCGATGAGTCAGGCTACTATGAGCACATCTGTTCCAGAGCCGGCATTCAGCTCCATTACTGCGCCGAGCAGTTTGAGAATGACGGCAGCCTGACCTCGAATGTCGTCAAATCGATTAAGCGTTTGATGGCCGGCGAGTACAGCCGGGAGCTTTCAAATAAAGTCTATGCTGGTCAGGCCCTGCTCATAAAGAAAGGTTTCCGACAGGGCGGGATGGCGGGTTTTGGCCTAAGGCGCATGCTCATAGATGAGCGCGGCAATCGGAAAGGCGAACTCGGCTATGGCGACCGCAAGAGCTTGCAGACGGATCGGGTAATCTTGATCCCCGGCCCAGTCCGAGAGGTTGAGACTGTCCAGCGAATCTACAGGATGTTTGTCGAGGGGCAACGAACCGAGGGCGAAATCGCAGCCACTCTAAACTGCGAGGAAATACTCACGGATCTTGATCGGCCGTGGACACGCGCGACGATCCACGAGGTCCTGACAAATCCAAAATATATTGGAGACAATGTCTTCAACCGCGTTTCCTTCAAGCTCAAGCAGAAACGCGTCATAAATGCCCCTGACCAATGGGTTCGCGCCGATGGGGTTTTCGAGCCGATCGTTGATCCGAAACTGCACGCGGCCGCGGCAGCGATTATTGAAGAACGCTCGCGTCGCCTGAGCAACGAAGAGCTTTTGACTCTATTGCGAGAACTTTTGACCGAGGTCGGTACATTATCGAGCTTGATCATTAACGAACGCGAGACGATGCCTTCGAGCAGCGTCTTCGCCACCCGTTTCGGCAGCCTTTTGCGAGCTTACGAGCTAGTTGGCTATCTGCCGGATCGGGACTACCGCTATATCGAGGACAATCGCGAACTGCGCCGTCTTTATCCCGGCCTCATACAAGAGGTTATCGCTGGAATTCGCGCTGTCGGCGGTCAGGTTTCTGTCGATGCAGAAACAGATCTACTTACTATTAATGACGAGTTTTCCGCCTCTGTGGTGATCGCAAGGTGTGTGGAGACGCCGGCCGGAAACCCTCGCTGGAAAATTCGGTTCGACGCCGGCTTAGTACCTGACATCACGGTCGCTATTCGCATGGATCAAGGCAATCGTCGTCGACGCGACTACTACTTACTTCCTCGTATCGACATGACGGAGCCCCGTCTGAGGCTGGCCGAGAGTAACGGACTGTCGCTTGACGGCTATCAGTTCGAGAGCCTCGACTTCTTTTACGCACTTTCAGCGCGCGAAGCCATCCAAGCGGAGGCAGCATGAACAACATGGAAAAGAACGTCGAAGTGATCCCAATCGATCGGATAACGGTTCTTAATCCGAGGGTCCGCAACAAACGCAATTTCGACGAAATGGTCGAAAGCATAAGGCGCGTTGGCCTGAAGCGCCCGATCACCGTCAATCGTTCTACGGGAGAGGATGGAAAGCCCGCTTACGGCCTTGTCTGCGGCCAAGGCCGCTTGGAGGCATGCGCTAGGCTCGGGCAAACTCATGTTCCCGCGATTGTCATCAATGCGGAGGAAATAGACTGTCTCGTGATGAGTCTTGTCGAGAATTGCGCTCGCCGCCAGCACCGAGCAATTGATCTGCTTCAAGACATTCAGGGAATGGCTAAGCGGGGCTATAACGATCAGCAGATCGCGGCGAAGATTGGCCTCAGTTACGAATGGGTCAACATGATCTCCGGCCTGTTTGCGAAAGGCGAGCAGCGCCTGCTGGTTGCGGTGGAGGCCGGCACGATCCCACTTAGCGTTGCAGTCGAGATCTCGCGGGCCGGAGACGACGAGTTGCAGGGCCTTCTGGCACAGGCCTATACCGAGGGCAAAATCTCCGGCAGCAAATTAATAAAACTGCGCAGACTGCTCGAGCGCCGGCGACGCATGGGCCCGAAGGTCGGCGAAACTCCTTTTAGGCGCCCAACTCCTCCAAGAAAGCCTACTTCGACAGAAGCTTTGATCCGCGTCTATCGACGCGAAGCTGATCGGCAGCGGCTTCTTATTAAAAAAGCCGAGATCACCCAGACACGGCTGCTGTTCGTTGTGGAGGCGGTACGCTCTTTGCGCGACGACGAAAATTTCTTGAATCTGCTTAGGGCGGAGGGTCTGGCCGATATGCCACGAGAACTTGTCGAGCGTTTGGGACATGAGAGGGCGTGAGGATGATGACAAGTAAGAACTCTTTTGGCCTTCTCCAAGGTTTTGAGGAAAAATGTGTGAGGCTGCCGATAGCGGCGCTTCTGCCTGTCAAAACTCAACCACCTACTATAAAGGCAAGCGCCAAATATCAGCAGATCGCAGCTTCGATACAGGAAGTTGGTCTGGTCGAGCCTCCCGTCGTATCCCGAACCCAAGATGGGCTGTTTCTGATTCTCGACGGTCACATTCGGATCGAGATACTGAAGGGCATGGGCGTCACCGAAATTGAGTGTCTCGTTTCGATCGACGATGAAGCCTTCACCTACAATAAGCGCATCAGTCGCCTTTCGGTCGTCCAGGAACACACCATGGTGGTGCGCGCGATCGCGCGGGGCGTCCCGGATCACAAAATCGCAAAGGCTTTAAGTCTCAATGTCGGCTCTGTTCGGCGTCGGGCGAGGCTGCTGGATGGCATATGCTCCGAAGCCGCGACACTCTTGAAAGACAAGCAGTGCCCAATGGCTGTGTTCGAAGTATTGAAAAAAATGCGACCGATGCGCCAGATTGAGGCGGCTGAACTCCTTATAAACGCGAACAATTTCTCCGTCGCCTACGCATCGGCGATTCTCGCCGGGACACCGCAAACGCAACTCGTCGATGGCCACAAGCCAAAGAAAATTAAGGGCATCACGCCCGAGGCTATGGCCAGAATGGAAAAAGAACTCGCCCGTTTACAGGAATCGATATCGTCAATTCAGGATACATACGGCCGCGAGCATCTCCAGCTGACAGTGGTCAAAGCCTATATTGCCAAACTGCTCGAAAACAATCGCGTGGTCCGCTATCTCACTCAGCATCGTCCATCATTCTTGCAGGAATTCCAGGCAATCGCCGCGGCCACCTCAACGCTTGATTCCGCCCTGTTTTCGGGAAAGGCGGAGTAGACGATTACGCAACTGAGCCCAATGTTTCCAAAATTGAAACCAATGTCTTTCCAATCCAGCCGACATTAAAATTCCAATACAAAACAAATGAAAACAATTTATTCGGCAATTCATTTCAACAAATCAGTACATAAATCAAAACACTAAAATACAAATGCAATACCTATGATATTCATAAATTTTTTTTCATAAGATTTTTGTCGACAGCTCTTATTTAACATGGCATTGACTAATCTATATATTCATTCATCTTTAAATACGTGGTGATTCGCTGCCTTGTTCCTTGAGTAGGCGGCGCCCAAGTCTCGTAAACATACGCCAGAGAGCACGATGAGCCGCAAGCGATCCAGCTTTCGCGGAAGGAGATTTGTGCATGCCGCGCCCGGCGATAACGGCGCCGACAAAAGCGGGGCCATTGCATCACTCTTTCTCCGAGTTTTGCTTGGTCAGCGCCGCGTCGTTTTGAAAATCGACCCCGCTTCTGGCGTCATCGCTGCCTTCCGTTTCTCGGATGAAGATGATGGCAAATTTCGGATCATCAACTAGGAAGCCTTTTCCAAGGCAATCGGGGCTAGCAAGGAATCCAGCAGCGCATCCCAGCTACCACTCCGCGACCGGCTGGTACGATTCTCTCAAGATGCAAGTTTCCATCCCGTTTGAGAGCTTGCTAGAGCTCGATCTTTTTTTAGGGCTCGACCTTGACCCGGATGTCCTTGCTTTTTCCGCGCAGCCCGAGACTTTCCAATGGACAGATTTATATGGTCGTCGCCGGTACACGCCGGATGCGCGAGCGACCTTGAAGTCGGGCATTGTCTTATTCGTTCAGGCTAAGTCTCGCGCTAAGCTCGCAAAGAACCCAGATCTCGACGGCAGGCTCGTAGAAATTGAATCTCAGTGTCGAATGCGGCAAGCGTCGCATGTGATCTGGACCGAAGACGAGATCCGCAGAACTCCACGAATCTCGAATGTACGTAGATTGCGGGCGTCCGTGGCCTTTCTCAACGACCAAGATCGCAAATTTATAATCGACGCCTGCTCAGCCTTGGGGCTTCCAACGCCACTAGGTGCGATTCTCGATTTTCTCGGCCCTCAAAAAACTCAACTCAACGCCGTGCTCGCTCTCGTGGCGCTGGGCTACCTGCGCATTGATCTAGACGCTTCAATAGATTCAGAAATCGTGATCCACGCTGGAGAACGGATATGTCCGCGACGCCCCTGAAATTTCAGCCAGGCGACACGCTTTCCATACGAGATGATGCAGGAGCCTTAGCTCTTTGGGGTGTAGTCGAGCGGAAGCGTGGCGGATGGCTGCTCAAGCCCCACTCGGGCGAAGATGCACGTACTTGGTCGGACGACGAAATTGACAGCGCCTACGGCGGACGGCGCATTGCACACTTTCCTTGCAATACCGCCAATCTGCCCGACAGATATAACGACGCAATTAGCCGTACGTGGGAATATTGGCCCCGAGCCGCTAGGCGCGATGCCGAGCGTCGGATTCTTTATGTGCAATTCGTTGATGCCATCAAACACAAATATCCTACCCTCATAGACGCGTTTAGGGCTGCGGCGGATGAAGTTTATTCAGCACATCGCGAGCAATGGCACCAAGAAGATATCGCAGATGCCTCTCAGCGGCTGGCTGAAAATAATTTACGGAGACGGAGAGAGGCGCGGCCGGCAGATGCTCCGAAGCCGGTCGTGCCACAGCCCAAAAAATATTCACCCTACGCTGTTCGCGACTGGTATGTGCGATGGGATCAATACGGTCATGACCTTCGAGTGCTCTTGCCGCATTTTCACCTGCGTGGCCGTTTCGGACCACGGCGACAAGTCGCCCGGAACGACAAACCAGACGCGTATAAGCTCATGGTCTCCGCCATTTTGGAATTTTATCTAACGAAAGTGCGCAGGCGGAAGAATTACGCGTACAAAGAATACGTCAAAATGTGTGAAAAGGCGAACATAGAGCCTTTGAGCGACTGTACATTCCGTAAATTCATCAAGGCCAACTTCACCGAACGACATGAATATGAAAAGAGGTACGGCACGCGCGCCGCCTACCTCAAATTCAGCATTTTTGAGCGAACGAAGCCGCCGGAAAGACCTTTAGAAGAGGTCGAGGTCGATCATTGTCTTATCGACCTCATTGCTGTTCACCCAAAGACAAGACGACCTCTGGGAAGGCCCTGGCTGACGGTCCTCATTGATCGCGCAACACGCGCAATCGTGGGCGCGCATCTGAGTTTCGAGGTTCCCTCCTATGCATCACTGCAGCGAGCGATAGCGCATGCTATTTGGAAGAAGGATGTGTCGAGAATAGCGGGGCTTGAGCACGATTGGCCCTGCCATGGCGTATTCGAATGGCTGATATGCGACAATGGCAAAGAGTTCCGTTCGAAGTCCTTGCGGCTTTCACAGTCGATGCTCGACTTTAATGTGATCAACCTGCCCGTCAAGCAACCCTGGTTGAAGGGAATGGTCGAACGGCTTTTCGGTCGTATCGGCGTGCAGGTCTTTAGCCATCTGGAAGGCACTACTTTATCGCGTTCCAAGGATTTCTATGATCCCGTTGAACGCGCTCGGTATAGCTTGTCCGAGGTTCAATCGATGCTTTTAAACTGGATAGTGAATGAATATCACGAAACCGAACACGCCACGTTGAAGTGTAAGCCGATTGAAAAATGGCGCGAGCTTACAGAACGATATCCCGTACGTCCGGTGCCGCATTTTGATCACATCATACGTTTGACCGGCGAAGTAATCGACAGACAAATCTCCAACGTCGGGATCCATTATGAGGGGTTGCTCTATTCCGACAAGAAGAAACTAGAGCCGCTGCTCGCTCGTCGTGGCGGCTTGGAAAAAGTTTGGCACATGAGGATCGACCCCTATGACATCGGTGAGCTTTGGATCCTCGATGAGGAGACTGGCGAGTGGCTCGTCATTCCCTGCACTGATCAGGAGATATCGCGCGGTGTTTCGAAGCACCAACACAAGGTTCATAAGAAGATCGCGCAGAGAAATGTGTCTGCAGGCGCTCCGATTACCAACGGGGATTTGTTGAACGCCAAGGAAATAGCCGAACGGCAGGCCACAGACCTCTTTGAAAGAGGTGCCAAAACATCCACTGCAGCTAAAGCCGCCAGATACGAAACAAGCGGCGCGTACTTCACGCCCCTGTCCGGTGCACCAAGTATGGAGACTCCGCTTCCTGACATCGTCGCACCCGGCAGTACTGTGGTCGCTGGGACGGATCCTGACCCTGCGGTCCAGCCTGAGCACGAAGCCGCTCTCAAAAAGTCCGGTGTGATCGATATCAATGACGACATTCTTGCCACGGTGAACCAATGGGACAGAACGAGAAGCTGAGGAGCTGCCCCGAAGTTAAGGGCAAAGTGGAAGACGCAATCTGTGACTTCGAGACCGCCGTCATTCCACATGAGCGTCTCGAATGGGCGAAGAAAAGAATTGCCGCTCTTCATCGTCGCTATAAACCGCCCGGAGCAAAAGCGCGATTGAAGGCCCGAGCTCTTTTGGTCATCGGCGCCGCGGGAGCGGGCAAAACAACGGTGCTTGAAGATTACAAGCGCAAATTTCCAGATCTCAGCCTTGAGAAAGCTCTGAGCGGCGAGGTGGATTTAGCCGAATGCCCTCACATCGATCTAGAAATGCTTCGGGATAACGACATCCGTAGAATTGTACTCGTCGAGGCACCGAAGAAAACTACACAACGCGGGCTCGTCGCAGCCATCCTTGGCGCCTACGGTTACAAAGCACGCGAGTACTGGAATACGGACGAAATTATCCGACGGATCACTTTCCTTGCGACTGAGATGCAAACTGAGATGATCTTTATAGATGAAGGTCATCACATCGTGAGCCAATCAAATGATCAAACAGAAGATGTGGCCGAGTTCATTAAATCTCTTCTCAATCGCGTGAAAGTGCAAATTGTAATTGCGGGACTTCCGCAACTATTAAAACTCAAGGAATATGATCAATTGCGCAGGCGGCTGCAGCCAGATGTTCTGCTTACACCGTACAACTGGTCGACGAGGGCTGGCCGCATCGCATTCTGCGCGTTGCTTGCGTTTTTTGAACGCATGCTTGCCCTGCCGACGAGATCTGGACTCGTCCAACACGAGGTTGCAAAGCGCATTTATGTTGCGACGGGTGGCCAAATCGGCATCGTGTCAAAGTATCTCAGCGAGGCGTTGGAGCAGGCAATTGAGAAGCAGTTGCCGACAATAGATATTCGGCTGCTGGCAGAGGTCCATGAAAGCTTTACTCAAAAATATGTGGAAACAGAAATTCTTGATTTTGACGAGGTTATAGGGGAAGCGGCCGACATCGTAAATTCAAGCACTTCAATCAAAAAGGACAATCCTTTTCTCTGCTCAAACAACGATCTCAGAGATCTTTGGAGACAGCGAAGGGTAATCAGTTTCTTTTCAGATCCCGCCACCGTAGTTGTTCAGCCAGGCGGAGGCGTACGACAAACGCGGCTTCGCGGAAAAGGAGCGCTCGAGTTTACGCCATTTGGGCGCAACTGATGGCGTTGCCGTTACGAATAAGGACCCACATTGGCGAGCCACCGCATGGAATCCTCCTCAGGCTATCGGCTCGTCACAAAGAATCTAATGTTCGAGAGTTCGCTGCGGACTGCGGTCTTTCATTTCGTAGAGTGTTGTCTGGGCACGACGCCGCGCGCCTCGCCAACCTCGCCGGTGTCGATCAAACAGAACTCGCTCGCTTCACACCGAAAATCGATGCGCGGAAACGAACGGTCGAACTCGCGGGCGACCGCTTATTGCTCAATGATTGGTCAATTCGAACTCGTCGATGGTGCCCAATTTGCCTGGATCAGGATCGGGCTTTCGCAGTTTCGCACGGAGGCCTTGAAGACTCGGGCCCGTGGCACAGAGCGCTTTGGGATATTCGCTCAGTAAGCACTTGTCCTGATCATAAGATACGGTTGCTGGACTTTTGCGCCGAATGCGGCGTTGGCCAGGACTTCACGGGCCCCTCTGTTGCTCAATGCCGCTGTGGCGCGGATCTTTCCGCTGGCACAAAATCAAGTTCTGAAACCAGATTCTCCGCTTTTGTTGCAGGAAGATTGGGTCTCGGGGCGGGCCGCCCGTCTGAGACCTTAGACAAGCTGAATCTGAAAGATGCAATCCCCCTGATCGAACGCCTGGGAGATTGCGCTGTGCTCGGTCATCGGATGCGTAAACCGAGGCAATCACCTGACGAGCGCGCACACGCTCTAGAAGTGGGCATCATCGTCGCTGAAAATTGGCCCGCCATGTTCCTCGAAAGCCTCGATCGGATTGTCGGGGCGGCCCGCGCCGCAGGCGCGTCACATGGCATGACCGAGGCCTACGGTTGGGTATATCAAGGTTGGATCGCGGCGCCTCTGCCCTTGATAGTGTCAGACTTGCTGCGTCCAATACTTCGTGGCCACGCAGCCATGCACGGCCTTATGCAAACAACGGATGCTCTAAACGCGACCAAAGCCGCACAAGCTCTTGAGATGGGATACGCGAGAGCGCGACCGCTCCTAGTAGCCAGAGGGTTGATCACGCCCGAAACTCGCCAGGGATTCGAGCGAAACATTTCCATCCATGCAATTAGTGCCCTTAAAAATTCCTTGAAAGCTACGATCGATGTTGTAGCAGTCGGAAAGCGATTGGGAACTGCAAAGACCCAAACGCGTGCCATCCTCGCGACTGGATTGCTGACGCCATTAAAACTGAATGGGCGATCACGCTATCGGATCGATGACGTCGATCGTTTACTGAAACGTCTGACGGCCGATATCCCAGTTCGATCAGAGTGCCCCGAAAGCCTTTTGCCGCTCCCGAAAGCTTGCCGAGCCGCCGGTGTGGGAATCGCCCAGGTCCTCAGCGCTATAGCTAGCGGAAGCTTTGCGGCCACAGCGTCACTCGATCAAGGGGATGGTCTGCGTAGACTGCTGATAGACCCCACAAGGCTGAATGCACTTTTTCGCCGCACCGATGCGATCTCGATCGAATCGGCAGCCTCCATGTTGCACGTACATCACGAAGCTGCGCGGAATTTGGTTCGTCTCGGCGTGTTGGGAAAACACACGCGATATCGTGAGAACTTGGTCACCGCGAGCGACGTTTTAAACTTTGAGAAAACCTATGTTCCCGCCACGACAATCGCTCACGCGCTTGGAGTATCCGTGCGAACCGTAGTCTTGAATTTAAGGGACAACGGCATCGCCCCTGCGTTTTGCCCTCCATCTTGCCGACAAATCATCTTCGCAAGAGAAAAAGCGTCCAGAGTCTTTCCGCGTCTCCTTGAGTATCCACTCTTTTCCAATGGGAGATCTACGGAATGCCAGCAGGAACAACCCTTCGCATCCGTTACCGTCAAAACGAACCCGCATACGGAATTATAAACCGTCTGGCGTTACGCCATCGCGCAGCATCTACGAGAGATTTTTTTCACTCGTCACGACTTGATCCGCAACTGCTTCTGGCATTGCTGGTTGGAAGGGGGCTGACAGAGTTAGCGGCCGTCACAGGATTTGATGAAACCAAATTTGCGCGCTTCACGGCACGACTTGAGAACCGCTCGCAATGGGTGATCGGAGACACATTCCTCGGGTTCAATTGCTATAAGCCTCTCGAATTTGGGCGCGTCTGTCCCGATTGCGTCGCGGAAGACCGGGACTCTTTAGATGGTCCTCTGGATTGCAGGCCTTATCGACGCTTTTGGTGGGATGTTGCTGCCTTAACTGCTTGCGCAAAACATCGGGTCCTTTTGCTTAACAGATGCAGCGCATGCCAATGCAAGTTCCAGCAGGAGAGCTTGTCTCTATCCCACTGTAGATGCTGTAAGTCGATAAGATCACTCAAACACTCCACAATTCCGGCGGAGGATTGCGAAGGAGACCAGTACCTAACTAAACGCCTTACAGTAAACCAAAACGCTGGCGCGTCTTTCTTAGATCGATTGAGTTTGAAAAACGTAATCGGTCTAATGAACGCTGTGGGAACAACCTTGTATCTTGATCAGGCTGCGGACAAGCCACTGCCTTGGCGGAAGGCTAAAGTCATGAGTCTTGGCTTCGCGGAACTCTCCACTTGGCCGCATGGCTTTGAGAGCACCCTTGATGAAATCGACCGAAAAAATGCCGTCACCGTGCACGCTGGTACTCGAGGCTATGGCAGTTTGGAAAGTTTTCTCCGCCAGAAACGCAAAGATCCCGAGCTTGAACGTTTCCACCTGCGCGTCAGCGAACGCTCAAGCTGGAAACTGTGGCAGGTCCTCCAATCATACAAGTTTGATATTCCTCCGACGCCCTCAAAATTGATCGGGCAATTCAAACTGACTGAGAGGCGTTGGGCCCTAATCGCAGAATCGTTTGGATTGTCGCAACCAGATCTGATCGCTCCTGTCTATTCTCGCGAGACTTCAAACATTCTGAGCACAGTTGAAAAGTTTCTTTCGGAAACAATCAGCCAGAAGGAAGCGCGCAACACGCTCGGAATTGATGGGTGGAATTTGCAGATTCTGGACAGCTCCGGCCTTCTTCGTCCAGTGTTCAGAGGAGAGAATGCGGCCGACGCGCGCTATATGGAATCCGAGCTAAGTCGATTTTTCGATCTTATCCGAGGAGGCTGCCCCCTCGCCAATGGAAAGGTCGCGGGTCGGGCGTCAATTTCGGAAATTCATTATCAGCTGCGAATTGACATGGCTTTTCTAATCTCGGCTCTCGCCAACCGCAAACTTCGCGCGGCAGGCTTTTTAAGAGGAAGCAGTGGGATCCCGGCTATCCTGATGAACACAAATGAAGTTCGCGAATTGTGGACACGGACGGGATGGCCGCAGCGGTTTGGGATCTGCTCTGGTACCCCTTGGGATCCCCTGAACCTCAATGAACTTAAATGTCGAGGTGAAGTCCGACATGCGGAGAAGGCCGCGTGAAATATTATCTGTGGAGAAAGGAACAGATTTATGCTTCTGGTGCAGGTGCTGAAAAGACTGTACTGGTTCTTCAAAACAATTTTTTAGTTCGCGAATTTTTGATAAAACATTGATAATGTTGATAGCTTGGGGTGAGATATTTAGATCTCTACAGACTTTCATCGATGAGGAGGACGAGCCATGTCTGCATTGCCTTCCGGGTCACCGATTGCGTCCGCGTTTGCCAAATCGATTCATGATCATTGGAAAGTCTTTCTCGCAGAAGGGATTGTCCTCGTTATTCTAGGCTTCGGCGCGATCGTCGTGCCGCTGATCGCCGGCCTTGCTGCAACTGTCTTCCTCGGCTGGCTCTTCCTGTTGGCCGGTATCGTCGGCCTCGTCGCGACGTTCCGTGAACGCAACGCGCCGGGGTTCTGGTGGGCGCTGCTCTCCGCCGTCGCGGCAATCGCCGCCGGCATCCTGCTTTTGTGGAATCCCTGGCACGGTCTCGTCACGCTGACCTATGTGCTGATCGGCTTCTTCATCGCCGACGGTGTCTTGCTTATCATCATGGCGATCGAGCACCGGCGCGAGCTGAGCGGCCGCTGGGAATGGATGCTGTTCAATGGCGTCCTCGATATCATTCTGGCGCTGATCATCATTTCCGGCCTGCCGCATTCGCTGGTCTGGGCGCTGGGCCTTCTCCTCGGCATCGATTTGGTGTTCGGCGGCGCGTCGCTGATCGGCATGGCGCTTGATGCGCGCCGCGGTAGTGCGACGCTCAGACAGGCTTAAAAAAACAAGGAGCCGGCGATGGCTGAGAAACAGTTCCCCGTGACTCACACAGAAGCGGAATGGCGCAAGATTCTGACGCCGGAGCAGTATGAAGTGATGCGCGGACATGGAACGGAGGCGCCGCATAGCTGCGCTCTCAATCATGAGAAGCGCGCCGGTTCTTTCTTTTGTGCCGCCTGCGGCCAGCCGCTTTTTGTCGCCAACACAAAGTTCGAAAGCGGCACCGGCTGGCCAAGCTTTAACGATCCCGTCCCCGGCTCCGTCGAAACCTCCGAAGACCGCAGCTATGGCATGCGGCGGACGGAGGTGCATTGCGCGCGTTGCGGGAGCCATCTGGGGCATGTCTTTCCAGATGGACCCCCGCCGACTAATCTGCGTTATTGCATCAACGGCGTCGCTCTCGACTTCAAGCCGGAGTGAGGCGCCGGACGCGCAGCTTTACAAAGTTCCTTGCCGCAGTGCGGTGCTTCGGGGCCAGCCATGACGTCGAAACTCGAGAGAGCGCGCGCCAAACTGGCCGCTGATCCGCTGCCGGAAAGCCGCTATCTCCAGGTCGATGACGATCAGATCCTGATCAAATGCGGCTTCAGCGAACAATTGATGCAGCTTTTGCGCTGGGTGCCGAAACTCGAATGGCACCCCGAGCTGCGCGGCTGGACGGTGCCCGTCACCGCCGCCGAAACGCTGCGCGGCATTCTGCCGGACGTGTTGCGCCTTGCCGAAACCGGCGCCGCGCACGAACCCGATCCCAATCTCTCAGCCGAAGACCATTTCAAAATGGCGGGGCGGCTGCTGTTCGGTTCCGACTGGCAGCGCGAAACGGCGCGCGCCCTTGGCCGCGATGAAACGGCGCTCGCCCGCTTTCTTCTCGGCGAACGTTCGGCCGAAGATAGCGATCAGCTTTATGCCGATATGGTCGCCTTCATGCAGCAGCGCGCGAGCGACATCGCCGCTGCGGCGGAACACTTCAAACGCGTTCTGCAAAAATCCAAGAACGGCGAGACGAATGGCGAAACGAACGGATCGCAACCCAGTTAGGGCGAGCCGGTTAGGGCAAGTCGGCGAGTCAGTTACGGAATGTAGACCGCTTCAATCACTTTGAGATTTTCGCCCATCGGATCGAGCTCGAGGCGGACGACTTCGGCCATCAGCCGGTCGCGAAACTTATAGGCCCGGCGCCAGCCATCCTCGGAGCGCGGCGGCCAGGGCGTGTAGCTTTTTTTATCGACCATAAGCGCTTCGCATCGCAGACGCGGACCGCTGATGTTGCGTGCGATGATATACATAGAGCTGACCCCGCCGGCGGCTCGATTTCCACCAATCTAGCGCATTCCGTGCGGTTTTCGTAGCGCCTGGGCGCATCCGCCGTTGTGGCTATCCCATTGTGGAAACAACGGCCAGGGCAATGAGTTGCGCCGCGCCATTATAGGGCCGCCGTTGAAGCGGGCCATTGGCATGCCAGCAAAAGCGCAGCAATAAGCGCGATCGCTTGGGGCGCTGCGACTGCGTGCCAATGACGCGGCGAGACGGCAACAAATTGACAAAGATGCACTGGATTTTTTGCTTCACTTGCGCGGCATTTTTGATCGCGAATCCGCGGTCAAAAATGAGACAACTTGGGCTGCGCACGCTATGATGGCTGGAGGAAATCAGTTAGATTTTCATGCCAGGATGATCCATCCGAAAACGTCGCGAAGGACGGTAAGGGTGCGTTTCTGTCGAGTTCTCATTGGTTTGATCGCTGTTCCCGCATGCGCCGTCACGGCCGTGGCCGGCGACGTGCAGCCGCTCAACCGTCCGCCGGTTTTCACCTGGACGGGTTTCTACGGCGGCCAAGCGGGCGGCTACACATTCACCGGCAAATCCCAGCATCCGGACGGCGTCTTCGGGGCGGCGGCCGACGCGGCCGGCAGCGCCTTTGACGCAGCGAGTGGCTCCGCCATGCGCACTTCGCTCGGCGGCGGCCAGCTCGGCTTCAACTATCAGATTCAGAACTTCGTCTTCGGCCTCGAAACCGATCTCAACTACACGAACTACGCGACGCCGGCCTCGCCCGCCGCTTTGACGAATGGCGGCGCGACTGACAGCGTGGCCTATACGTCCGGCGTCGGCGCACATTGGCTCTCAACGATTCGCGGCCGTTTCGGCACCACTATCGACCGCTTACTGATTTACGGAACGGCTGGCTTCGCAGTCGCCGGCCGTAATCTCAACAATGGCGCTGTGATTCTGTCACCCAATGGACAGGATTATGCGATCGGCACCGCCGCGCACACGGCTTCCGGCATCGCGCTCGGCGGTGGGCTCGAATATGCGCTCACCAACAATTGGACGCTGAAGGGCGAATATCTCTACACAGATCTGGGCCCCGGACGCACCTTCGGCACGTCAGGTGCGGTTGTCTCGGGCGGTCTTGCCAATCGCCAGCTCGAACTCGACGAACGCGTCGTGCGCGCGGCGATCAATTACAAATTTGACTGGTTCTCGGCACCGAAGTAGCCGCAGCTATCGCGCCTCGGTCACGCCAACATCGACAGTTCTAGAAGCTGCGCGGCCCAATTCCGCAACGTGCCGGGTGTCGCGTCTGCTCGGCGTGGGACGGCCGATGAGAGATGGCCTTGGGACCTCGATAACCTCGGTTAAACTTTAGCTATCCATTTTCAGCGCGGCGATGAAGGCCTCCTGCGGAATCTCCACCTTGCCGAACTGCCGCATGCGCTTCTTGCCGGCCTTCTGCTTTTCCAACAGCTTGCGTTTGCGCGTGGCATCGCCGCCGTAGCACTTCGCCGTCACGTCCTTGCGCAGCGCGCGCACCGTCTCGCGCGCGATGACCTTGCCGCCGATCGCCGCCTGGATGGGAATCTGGAACATGTGCTGCGGGATGAGGTCCTTCAGCTTCTCGACCATCGCCCGGCCGCGCATTTCGGCGCGGTCGCGATGCACCAGCATGGCCAGCGCATCGACCGGCTCGGCATTGACGAGGATCGACATCTTCACGAGATCGCCTTCGCGATAGCCGCTGATCGTGTAATCGAAGCTCGCATAACCTTTCGAGATCGATTTCAGCCGGTCGTAGAAATCGAAGACGACTTCGTTGAGCGGCAGATTGTAGACCGCCATGGCGCGCTTGCCGACATAGTTGAGATCGACCTGCTCGCCGCGCCGGTCCTGGCAGAGTTTCAGGACGGCGCCGAGATAGTCGTCCGGCGTCAGGATGGTCGCGCGGATCCACGGCTCTTCGATCGACTCGACCTTGGTCAGATCGGGCATATCGACGGGATTGTGCAGCTCGATCGTCTCGTTGGAGCGCAGATTGATCTTGTAGATGACGGAGGGCGCCGTCGCGATGAGATCGAGATTGAACTCGCGCTCGAGCCGCTCCTGAATGATCTCGAGATGCAGCAGGCCCAAGAACCCGCAGCGGAAGCCGAAGCCGAGCGCCGCCGAGCTTTCCATCTCATAAGAAAAGCTCGCGTCATTGAGCCGGAGCTTCGCCACCGCGGCGCGCAGATCCTCGAACTCCGCGGCATCGACCGGGAAGAGACCGCAGAAGACGACGGGCTGCGCCGGCTTGAAGCCCGGCAGCGCCTCGGCGCACGGCCGCTTTTCGTCGGTGATCGTGTCACCGACGCGCGTATCGGCGACCTGTTTGATCTGCGCCGTGATGAAGCCCATCTCACCCGGACCCAGAACCTCGACATCAGTCATTTTCGGGCGGAAGACGCCGATACGGTCGACCTCGTAATGGGCGTTCGTGCCCATCATCAGAATCTTCTGATGCTTCTTCAGCGTGCCGTCGATGATGCGGACGAGAACGACCACCCCAAGATAGGCATCGTACCAGCTGTCGACGAGCAGTGCCTTCAAAGGCGCTGTCTCGTCGCCCCTCGGCGGCGGCAAGCGGGTGACGATCGCCTCCAGCACATCATCGATGCCGACACCGGTCTTGGCCGAAATGAGCACGGCACCCGACGCGTCGAGGCCGATCACGTCCTCGATCTGCTGCTTGACCCGCTCGGGTTCGGCCGCCGGCAGGTCGATCTTGTTGAGCACCGGCACGATCTCATGGCCGGCATCGAGCGCATGGTAGACGTTCGCCAGCGTCTGCGCTTCGACGCCCTGGCTCGCGTCGACAACGAGCAGCGAGCCTTCACAGGCGGCCAGCGACCGCGAGACTTCATAGGCGAAGTCGACGTGGCCGGGCGTGTCCATGAGGTTCAGAATATAGGTCTGGCCGTCCTTCGACTTATATTCGAGGCGGACCGTCTGGGCCTTGATGGTGATGCCGCGCTCGCGCTCGATGTCCATCGAATCGAGCACCTGCTCGACCATTTCCCGCTCGGCAAGCGCGCCCGTTGTCTGGATCAGCCGGTCAGCCAGGGTCGATTTGCCGTGGTCGATATGAGCGATAATGGAAAAATTGCGGATGTTTTCGAGTCGATGACTTGTCATGCGACGCAAATAGCAGGGTGCGCCTGTCAAGGGAAGGCGAACAGTGGCCGCGTCAACGTCTTCCTGCACCGTTGATTTTAGGCGCTTTTCCCTCGCTCACCGGCTTCAGACCGAACCCTTGCTGCCCTTCTTCGTCCGCTGCGGGCTGCCCGGCCGCGGATTCGGCTGTGTCATCTGCGGCGGATCGCTCGCCGGGAAACTGTCTTCTAGTTCCTGCGTGAGATCTTCGTCGGACAAAAGCTCATGTTTGGGGCGCCGTGCCGCCGCCGCCTTTTCGCGGGGTGTCATTTCATGGGAGATATGCGTTTCGCGGGACATCTGAATTCCCCTTATTTTGAATTCCCCTTATTTTTGCTGCAGGAAAAACGCGCTGGGGCGGCCGCGCGTTCCGTCAAGTCTTCTGAAACGCCAGCTTCGTCAAAAGAATGAGAACGTCTTCGGCAATGCGCGCGACCGCTTCTCGAAAGGCGCGCCACGGTCTATACGCCTTGGTCCCCGCGGCAGCGTCCGATCGGCGCCAGAGCCGCTGACGCTTTTCCGCCATTTGCATCGGCTATAGATAGGCTATGTCCCCGATCATCTCCGTCAGCAACGTCTCGAAAACCTACGCATCCGGTTTTCAGGCTCTCAAAGACGTCAATCTCGACATCAGGGCGGGCGAAATCCTCGCCCTGCTCGGCCCCAATGGCGCCGGCAAGACGACGCTGATCAGCATCGTCTGCGGCATCGTCCAGGCCTCGGCCGGCAGTGTCACGGTCGCCGGTCACGACATCATCAAGGACTATCGTGCGACGCGATCCTTGATCGGCCTGGTGCCGCAGGAATTGACCGTCGATCATTTCGAATCGGTTTTGAATGCGGTCACCTTCAGCCGGCGGCTGTTCGGCTACCCCGACGAGCCGGCCTATATCGAAAAAATCCTGCGCGACTTGACCCTCTGGGAAAAGCGCAACAGCGAAATCCGCACGCTATCCGGCGGCATGAAACGGCGGCTGATGATCGCCAAGGCGCTGTCGCATGAGCCGCGCATCCTCTTTCTCGACGAGCCGACGGCCGGCGTCGACATCGAATTGCGCAAGGACATGTGGCAGATCGTGGCCAATCTGCGCGCCTCCGGCGTCACCATCATTCTAACGACGCATTACATCGAGGAGGCTGAAGCCATCGCCGATCGCGTCGGCATCATCGACAAGGGCGAGCTCGTCCTGCTCGAAGAGAAGTCGACGCTGATGCAGAAGCTCGGCAAAAAGCGGCTGATCCTGTCGATGCGCGACAAGCTCGATCAGATTCCAGAGCGGCTCGCCGCCTATGATCTGACGCTCGCCGAGGACGGCCGAATGCTGATCTATACCTATCACAACGGCCATTCCATCACGGCGCTCTTCGACGACATCGTCGCCTCGGGCATCGTCTTCGACGACATCTCGACGCGCGAGAGCCGCCTCGAGGATATCTTCGTTCAGCTGGTGAGACAGAGAAAATGAATTTTCGTGCCATCAGAGCCATTTATCTTTTCGAAATGGCGCGCACCGGCCGGACGCTCCTGCAGAGCATCATCTCGCCGGTGATCTCGACCTCGCTCTATTTCATCGTCTTCGGCGCTGCGATCGGCTCGCGCATCAGCCATATCGATGGGGTGCAATATGGCGCCTTCATCGTGCCCGGCCTCATCATGCTGATGCTGCTGACCCAAAGCATCACCAATGCGTCCTTCGGCATCTTCTTTCCGAAGTTCACCGGCACGATCTATGAACTTCTGTCGGCGCCGGTGTCCTTCATCGAGATGATCATCGGCTATGTCGGCGCGGCGGCAACGAAATCGATCGTCCTCGGCACGATCATCCTCGCCACCGCGAGCCTCTTCGTCAAACTCAAGATCGAACATCCGGCCTTCATGGTGGCGTTCCTGGTCCTGACGGCGGTGAGCTTCAGCCTGTTCGGCTTCATCATCGGCATATGGGCCGACCGTTTCGAGAAGCTGCAGGTCGTTCCGCTGCTACTGATCACGCCACTGACCTTTCTCGGTGGCAGCTTCTATTCGATCAAAATCCTGCCGCCCTTCTGGCAGACCGTCACCCTGTTCAATCCGGTCGTCTATCTTATCAGCGGCTTTCGCTGGAGCTTCTTCGGCACGGCAGATGTGAATGTGAGCCTGAGCCTCGGCGCAACCTTCTTTTTCCTCGGCCTCTGCCTTGTTATAATCTGGCGAATTTTCGCGACCGGCTATCGCCTGAAGACCTAACCGCAAGCGTCAATTTTATGACCGATGGATTTTGACCGATGCGTTTTATTGGCTGCGTCTCTTTTTCGGTCATCGCTTGCCTCGCCGCCGCTCCGGCGGCTTTCGCGGAGATCAGCTGGACGAGCTATCGGAATGACCGCTTCGGCGTGACGGCCGATGTGCCGTCCGACTGGACAAAGGGCGAGAAGCCGGAAAACAACGACGGGCGTGTCTTCACCTCGCCCGACGGCAACGCGACGCTCATCATCTCCGGCATGCTCAATACCGAGGACAATCTCGGCGCGGCCTTTAAGTCCTACGAAACGCCGAACAAAGGCGAGACGATTACCTATAAGAAGCGGATTGGCCGGTCGATCACCGTGTCTGGCACGAGCGGCAAGGACATTTTCTACGGCAAGCATCTCCTATCCTGCCACAATCAAATCTGGAACTCGGTCTATCTCGAATATCCGGCCGATCAGAAAACCACTTACGACCCGATCGTCGCGCATGTCGCGAAATCCCTGCGGGCCGGGCCCGGTTATCAAATCGCAAAGTGCAAGAAGTAAGCTTTCTCACAGTCCGGCAGCGTGACCGCGTCTATTGCGGAATGGCCGATAGACCCCGATGTTTTGACGAATACTTTTGGAAGAGCCCTTGATGAGCAAGCCCTCGATGAACGAGCCCCTACCCCCGGCGCCGCCCCTGCATCAGAAAATCCTGCGGCCGGTTTGGCTTCTGCTGGCCGTCGTCTTCCTCTTCGAAGCCTGGCTCTGGGATATTCTCGGCCGGGCGCTGCTGTGGCTCGCGGCGCTCATTCCGCTCGCCGCATTGAGACAGACGCTGGCGCGGATGCTCGATCGTCTGCCGCCGCCCGTCGTCCTGCTCGTCTTCCTCCTTCCTCTGGCGATCATCGAGCCGCTGAAGTTCCTCGGGATCTGGATGATCACGCATCATCACATAATCCTCGGCATTCTCGCCTTCGTCGCGGCGAAAATGGCAGGCCTCGGCGTGACCGCCTTCCTCTTCGAGATCACACGGACCAAGCTGCTATCGATGCGCTGGTTCGAGCGCTTCTATCAATGGGTTCTGCAAATCCGCGCTATGGCGCATGATTTCATCGCGCCCTATAAGCTGAAGATCAAAGAGGCGATGGTGCCGGTCAAAGCCCGTGTGCATGACATGCTCGTTGCCTTGCGCGGGCACGGAAGCGGGATCGGCAGCAACTTCGGCCGCAGGCTCGCAAGCCTGCGCAACTGGGCCCGCCGCTCGCGCGGCCTTACGTAACCGCTTCTACCGAAAAGCTCGCGACCGCCGCTTCCATATGCACCGGCAGCGGTGCTTCGATCTGCAAAGCATCTTTATTCTTGTAAAGCGGGATTTCGATCGCGCGGGCATGCAGATGCAGTCGCGCGCCGCCAGGATCTGCTGTGCCATAGATTGAATCGCCGAGGATTGGAAAGCCCATGGCGGCGCAGTGGACGCGCAGCTGATGGGTACGTCCAGTCAGCGGCGCCAAAGCAAGGAAGGTCTGCGACTCGCTTCGCGCCAGGACTTTCCAACGCGTCTCGGCTTTCAATCCTAGCGGATCGGTCTTCATCCACCAACCGCGCGTCGCATCGAGCCGGGTGAGCGGCAGATTGATCAGCCCTTCGTCCTCGGACGGACCGCCCGTCACCACGGCCCAATAGGTCTTGTGGACCTTCCCCTGTTTGAAGAGCAGGCCCAATTGCGCCAGCGCCTTGTGATGGCGGCCTAGAACCAGACAGCCGGACGTCTCGCGATCGAGCCGATGCGCCAGCGCCGGATTGCGCGGCAAACCGAAGCGCAAAGCGTCGAAATGGGCTTCGAGATTGTCGCCGCCCTTCGGGCCCTTATGCACCGCAATGCCGGCCGGCTTGTCGATCACCAGGATCAAGCCGTCGCGATAGAGCAGGCGCGCCTGCAGCTCGTCAGGGGTCATTGTCGTTGGGATCTGCTGTTAAGAAATACCTCCGCCTTGCCCGGCACCGAGCCATATCCCCGGCGATACAGATCTTATAAGGACTGTAAAAAAACGGCACAGACCCTGCCTGGAACGGATTCTTATTTCCCGCGTTATTTGGGTAATCATGGGCCGATGCGGCACGATTTCCCAGCGAGATTTGCCCCGCGGACCGACGGACATGCTTTGAGATGTTGCGTTTCGATCCCGGTTTTGGTGCTCGCTAAGACGACCGACACAACAGATTAACAGCTACGGCGAAACTTCGTTTTTCGCGGCGGCGGCTTTGTCTCTAACGGCATGCCACGGCCGACAATGTCAAGGAGGATATATGCAGCGCGAACTTCGATCGCACGCGCAACTGCGTGATATTTGTTTGCGGAGGCTAAAGTCATGCGAGGGTTTCGAGCAGGTGGATGAGATTCTCATTCAGCCGCGCGATCCGCACGCAGGTGGGCCGAATTGGGCGCTCGCCGGCTTCCGTCCGCGCGTCGCCAATGACGCACTGCGCGCCGCCCGCGGCACCATTTATGAGCTGCAGCAGGCCTATGCACTCGACGCCGCCGGCGTGCCCATGGAAAAGACGCTCGGCCGCCGAGCGATGTAATGATTGGCGGCGCCATCCGGCGCCGTCATCGCCTTCCTGCCTCTCCTTCAGCTCCTTGTCATCACGCCGGCTTGCTGCATTTTACAATTCTTGACTTGTGCAGCGCATTCAGCTTCATATGTTTGCCGCCTGTCCTCACGCAAAGATTGCCTGCGGCTGCGATCCTTCCGTCCCACAAGATGTTTCGGATAAACGCGGCTCCCGGCTCTGGGCGGCAGGCCCATAAACAAGCGCACGCGATCAGCGAGATGTCATAGACATTTTGGCTGATGAACGCGTCTAAGCAAGGTGATGCAGTTGACGCAGTCCCGGATATTGGGGACGGGTTCCTACGCTCCGTCACGCATCCTCAGCAATTTCGATCTCGAAAAACTCGTCAATACATCCGATCAGTGGATCGTCGAACGCACCGGCATCAAAGAGCGCCGGATTGCGGCCGAGGGCGAGGCGACCTCCGATATGGCGGTTGAAGCGGCGAAAAAGGCTTTGGCGATGGCCGAGACCGACGCCGCCGATCTCGACATGATCATCGTCGGCACGATCTCGCCCGACATGCCGATGCCGTCTTGCGCCGTGCTCGTGCAAGCCAAACTCGGTGCGACACGCGCTTTCGCTTTCGATCTGTCGGCCGCTTGTGCCGGCTCGCTCTACGGCCTCAGCATCGCCGATCAATTCATCCGCAACGGAAAAGTGAAACGCGTTCTCGTCATTGGCGCCGAGCTGTTGAGCCGCGTGGTCGATTGGACCGACCGCAACACCTGCGTGTTGTTCGGCGACGCCGCCGGTGCGCTGGTCGTCGGCCCCACCGAAGAACCTGGCCGCGGTCTTATGTCGGCGCATCTCCATTCGGATGGAACGGCGGCCGGCATATTGAACATTCCGGGCGGCGGCAGCAGTCACCCGCAATCACCGGACGTTCTCGCCAAGAACATGCATAAAGTGGCGATGAACGGACGCGAGATTTATAAATTCGCCGTGCGCGTTCTGCCCGAAGCCATCCTCGAAGCGCTCGCCGCGCATGGATTGAAACCCGGCGCGATCGATCACGTCGTCTCGCATCAGGCCAATGTGCGCATCGTCGAATCGGTTGTCGATCGGCTTGGCATTCCGATCGAGAAATGCTGGCTCAACATCGATCGCTACGGCAATACGTCGAGCGCCTCGCTGCCGATCTCGCTTGACGAAGCCAATCGTGCCGGCAAGCTTCAGCCCGGCGAACTCATCGCAATGATGGCAATCGGTGCCGGCATGGCTTGGGGCAGCGCACTCCTGCGCTGGTAGTGATCCTGCGCCAGTAAGCGCGGTCATCGCTTCGCCATGAATGCATTCATTGAACTGAAATATGATTCGTCTTGGGCTGATCAACGCCCTGCGGCTAGGCCTCGTTGAGCGGCGCCTTTACCGCTCGTAAAAGCGAGATCAGCGCTTCTCAAATTCATATCTTTGCTGATAAGCTTAGTGAACAGCGTCCCCGGTGTTCCCGGGTCGACCTTCGCATGTCGCCAACGTCAGCGTAGCGACGAGGCGCAAGCAGATGAGAGCCGTGTCAGGCCGGGTGGCGTGTGGCCGGCGGCTTTCAGATGGGGGCCTATGCCATCAAAAGAAAATTTCGGGGGAATTGACCACCGTGCCGCAGCAAATGGGAATGATCGGTCAAGCTCAGGACTAAATGCCCGTGCCGTCATTCTGGCTATCGGCGGTGTGATTATTGCGCTGATCATTATCGGCGTCGCCCTGGTCATACATGAACTTCGCTCGCGCGACCTCAATGATGAGCGGCGCGCCCTTGGCGCTCTTGACCTCCTTCTGGTCGAAGAGAGCGAACGCGCTTTGCAGAGCGTCGATCTCGTCATCGTCAATGTCGCCGAAAAGCTCGCGGCCGATAATCTCGAAACGCCCGAGCAATTCGCACGGATCGAATCCGACAAGCTGACCCATGACATGCTGCTGTCGCGGATCATCGGCATTCCGCAGCTCAATGTCGTGAGTCTTGTCGGCGCCGATGGCCGGATCGTCAATTATTCTCGCTCTTACCCGCCGCCGGCCTTCCATGTCGAAGACCGCGACTATTTCCAATTCCTCAAATCCGAGCCGAGCGAACGCGTCTTCATCAGCAAGCCGGTGCAAGGCCGGGCGAACAACGATTGGACCATCTATCTGGCGCGCCGCGTCACATCATCCAGCGGCAAATTCCTCGGTCTCGTCATCGGCGGCATCGACATCACTTACTTCGAGAACCTCTATAAGACGCTGCATCTCGGCAATGGCGGTTCGGTGAGCCTGTGGCGCAGCGACGGTACACTACTCGCAAACTATCCGGCCACAATGGATCACGGCGGCGCGGCCCTAGCGCAAGCAATGCAGTTCGACCGGCCCGCGACCTTCGAGGCGGCGGCCTCCACGGATGCGCCGGACCGCGTCGTTGCGACATTGCGATCGCGGCAATTCCCCATCGCCGTCACGGTCAGCAAGCCGACGAATCAGGTTCTCACCGACTGGAATCAGGCCGTTACGCTGATGACGGCCGGCACCATCGTCGTTGTCATCGCGCTTTGCCTGGCGCTCTGGCTGCTGATGCGGCAGTTCAACACCTATAAAGCGCTGGCGCTGGCACATGAGGAGCGCACACAAGCGATTGCCGAACGCGAACAGGCCGAGGCACAGCTTCGCCAAGCGCAGAAGCTCGAAGCGATCGGCCAGCTCACCGGTGGTATCGCACATGACTTCAACAATCTGCTGACCGCCGTCCTTGGCAATCTCGAACTGCTGATGAAGCAGACGGAATCCGACGAGCGGCTGCATCGCTGGGCGAACAATGCCTATGATGCGGCCAACCGCGGTGCCGTGCTGACGCAGCGGCTTCTCGTCTTCTCGCGCCGCCAGCCGCTTGAACCGCGGGCAACGGATGTGATCTCCCTGCTCGCCTCCATGTCGGAGCTGTTGAGCCGGACGCTCGGCGAGAACATTGATGTGGTCACCGACATCGTGCCCGATCTCTGGGCCGCCTATGCCGACCTCAACCAATTGGACAATGCGATCCTCAACATCGCCATCAACGCGCGCGATGCGATGGACGGCCGCGGCCATCTCATCATCGCCGCGCGCAATTGCGCGGTCGACGCCAAGCAGAAAAAGGGTTCGCAAGAGATCGAGCCCGGCGATTATGTGAAGCTCGCGATCACAGATACGGGCAAAGGCATCCAGCCGGCCGTGCTCGAACGCGTCTTCGAGCCGTTCTTCTCGACGAAGCCGATCGGCCAAGGCACCGGCCTCGGCCTCAGCCAGGTCTATGGCTTCGTCAAGCAGACGGGCGGCCATGTTCAGATCCAGAGCGAACCTGGGCGCGGGACGACGGTAGAACTCTATCTGCCGCGCGCTGTGCCGGAGCATATCGCTCTTCCCGCCCCGCAAGCCGTCGCCGAAGTGCCGCGCCACGCGGGCATGGGCACAATCCTCGTCGTCGAAGACGATCCCGGCGTGCGCGGCTATTCGACAGAGACGTTGCGCGATCTCGGCTTCTCCGTTCGCGAAGCCGCCAATGCGCGCGCCGCGCTCGAAACGATCCGCAATGATGCGAGCATCGATCTGGTCTTCAGCGACGTCGGATTGCCGGGCATGAGCGGCTCCGATCTCGTGCGCGAAGCTCTGGCGCTGCGTCCGGAACTCAAGATCCTGTTGACCACCGGTTATGCACAAGACGATGTGTTCGGCCGCATGCGGGGAGAACCCGGCGTGCTGCTGCTCGCCAAACCGTTCGGCCGTGCGGAACTGATGCAGAAAATCAGGATTCTGCTGCAGGCGCCGTCGCAGCAATGCGCCTAGTCAGCCGGGATCACTCAACCACCCTGATCACTCGGCGGCTTCGGGAAACCGCCGCCGCTCGCTGACGACCGTGGCGATCCGTTCCATCACCGGGCGCCAGTCGCCGCGTTCCGCTTGGCGGAAGAGACGCAGCGTCGGATACCAAGGCGACCAGTCGCCGGTGCTCAGCCAGCGCCAATCCGGCACTTTCTTCAAAGCAAGATAAGTCGGCCGGCCGAGCGCACCGGCGAGATGCACGATCGACGTGTCCGACGTGACGATGAGATCGAGATTGGCCATCACGGCGGCGGTATCGAGAAACGCATCCGGGCCACTATCGAAGTCCAGGCCCAGCATTTCAACGGGCACGTCGGAAGATGCGGCTTCGGCGCCATCCTTCATAAGACTGATAAGCCGCACATCGTCGAGCGCAGCCAAAGGTGCGAATTCGGCGAGCGGAATGGTCCGTTCGAGATTGATCTTGCGGTTGCCGTGCCAGCAGATGCCGATGCGAAATCCTTGGTGGCCGATGCGCTCGGCCCAGCGGCCGACACGATCGGGTTCCGGATAAAGATAGGGCACGGGCGCTGGGACCGTCTCCAGCTCCGTGCCCAACACATGCGGCAGGCTCATCAGCGCGATCTGATAATCATAGGGACTCTCGTCCGTCACGCTTTCGACGAAACGCGGCGGATCGGGCAAGGTCGCGAGCAGCCGGTGCATGTTGCGCCGCCCGAGCAATGTCACCTGCGCGGCATGCGCCGTCAGGATCGGCAGATAGCGCGCGAATTGAATGAGATCGCCGAGCCCCTGCTCGTCCCAAACGAGAAGATGACGGCCTTCCAATGGCTCGCCCCGCCATGTCGGCAGTAAGGAATGCAGCGTCTTGCGCGGCGCATTGCTGCGCTCCCAGCGGCTTTCGAAATCGGCCAGGCCGCGCTTCATCTCGCCCTTCAGCAGAAGGACGCCGGCGCGGTTGTTGCGCGCATCGGGATAATCCGGCTTCAGCGCCAGCGCCGCTTCGATCGAGGCC
The DNA here is from genome assembly GCA_964644615.1 of uncultured Methylovirgula sp. Classification (GTDB taxonomy): domain Bacteria; phylum Pseudomonadota; class Alphaproteobacteria; order Rhizobiales; family Beijerinckiaceae; genus Methylovirgula. Next base: position 52,833 of record CAZXXA010000007.1, read on the forward strand.
AGCGACTCGTCGAGCCGGCCGAGTTCCTTCAGCGCGACGCCGCGGCTCGACAGAACCTCGGGATAATCCTCACGCTGCTTCAGCGCGTTGTCGTAACTCGCGAGCGATTCGCCGAGACGTCCCATCTCTTGCAGGACGTTGCCGCGGTTCAGCCAGGCTTCCGGGAAAGCGGGCCGGGCACGCAGCGCATGATCGAGCGCCTCCAGCGCCTCGTTCAGCCGACTAAGCCGATGCAGCGCGGCGCCCTTGACGCAAAGGGCCTGCGCATGATCGGGCTCCTCCGCCAAAATCTCGTCGGCAGCTTCGAGAACCGTGCCGTGGCACTCCTGCGCGAAGAGCACATTGATTCGGTTGATCCGCGCCTGCGGAAAGCCGGGCTGAAGCCGCAAGGCGGCATCATAGGCGGCCAGTGCTTCGTCATACCGTTTGAGATCGTTGAGAGCGTTACCGCGATTGCAATGGGCTTCCGGATAAAACGGCTTCTGCGCCAGAGCCGCATCGAAGGCGACCACCGCTTCGGTCAGCCGCTCTAGCTTATGCAAGGCGATGCCGCGATTGTAATGCGCCTGAGGATAATTGGGACGCAGGCGCAAGGCGCGGTCGTAACGCGCCAGCGCCGTCTCGAAACGTCCGAGTTTTTGCAGCACATTGCCGCGATTGAGTTCGACTTCGGGATCGGCCGGATTCTCGGCCGCCGCACGTTCATAGGCGGCCAGCGCCTTTTCGAATTCGCCCCGTCTTTGCAGCACTGAGCCGCGATTGAAATTGGCAAGCGCATCATGCGGGCGGATCGCAAGCACGGCATCGAAGGCGGCGAGCGCCTCGTCGAGCCGTCCCAACTGTTCCAGCAGAGCGCCGCGATTGAGATGCGCTTCGCAGTAATCGGGGTTCTGCGCCAAGGCGGCGGTGTAAAACTCAAGCGCCTGCGGCGCATGGCCGAGGCTTTGATGCAGCGCGCCGGTCAGATAGAGCGCCTCGCTATTCGTCGGTTCGAGCCGCAGCAGCGCGGCGAGCGATGCGAGCGCATCTCCCGGCCGTCCGAGTTTTTGCAACGCAATCGCGCGAGCCGAGAGCGCTTCCGCCAGGGACGGCCGCAACGCAAGTGCGCGGTCAAACCAGCGTAATGCACGCTCCGTCTCGCCAATCGAAAAATAAAACAGGCCGAAGACGTAGCTTGCGCGATCGCGCGCAAAGGCGAGGTCCTGCACCGGCGCAAGATGCGCCAAAGCGGCGACCGCATCGCCGAGATTCAAGGCCGCCATGCCGGCCGCCAGAGCGGACTGTAGCTTGTTGTCGTCCGTCGCACCGCCCGCGGCGACCGCCGCATCGGATTTTTCGAGGGTGACAAGGCTCATGCGTGATCCCCGGTGTTGGCGCCCACCGGTCGCCGCAATCGGCCGGGGACGGCATCAACTCCAGCAGAGCGCAGCAAACTTTCCTGAGCCTGACCGGAGCAGTGCAATAAAATGCTGCAACACCAAAGACTTGCATCTGCAGCTTGCAGCCGCCATCTTATCCCGGTTAACAGTCTTTTCATCAAGGAAAATGCAGGCCCTGTGGATTACCCGAACAAATCCATGCGCATCGATATGAGCGTGCTCGGCTTGATGAACGAGCGGCCGCGCGAAGTCTTTCGCCACATCGTCGAATCCTATCTTGCCTATGGCGAGCCCGTCGGTTCGCGGCATCTGTCGCGCCTCCTGCCGATGGCGCTGTCGCCTGCGTCCGTGCGGAACGTGATGCAGGATCTCGAAGAACTCGGCCTCATCTATGCGCCGCATACGAGCGCCGGTCGTCTGCCGACCGAACTCGGCTTGCGATTTTTTGTCGATGCGATGCTGGAGATCGGCGATCTTGCGCAAGACGAGCGCGCCAAGATCGAAGCGCAGATCAAAGCGTCGTCACAGGATCATTCGCTCGAAACCATGTTGAGCGATGCGATGACCATGCTGTCGGGCCTGACGCGCAGCGCCGGCGTCGTCGTCACGACGAAAGAGAATGCGCGGCTGAAGCATATCGAATTCGTCCGGCTCGATCCGGAGCGCGCGCTTGCCGTGCTCGTTGCCTCCGATGGCTCGGTCGAAAACCGCATCGTGCCTCTGCCGCGCGGCCTGCCTGCGTCGGCGCTCGTCGATGCCAGCAATTATCTGAACGCGCGCATTTCCGGCCGCACGATTTCCGAGGCCAAAGCGGCGATCGAAGCGACGCGCGAAATCGCCGAAATGGAACTCGGCGAATTGACGGCACGGCTCGCCGAGGCTGGCCTTGCGAGCTGGGTCGATGTGGCGGGCCAAGGCCAACAGCTCATCGTTCGCGGTCAAGCCAATCTGCTCGAAAATCTCACCGCGCTCGAAGAACTTGAGCGTATCCGCCTGCTCCTCGCCGATCTCGAAACGCAGAAAGAAGTCATCGACCTTTTGAACCGCGCCGAAAGCGGCGAAGGCGTGCGCATCTTCATCGGCTCGGAGAACAATCTCTTCTCGCTTTCAGGCTCGTCGATGATCGCTGCGCCCTTCCACGACAGCCAGCATCGCATTGTCGGCGTGCTTGGCGTGATCGGCCCGACGCGGCTCAATTATTCGCGCATCGTGCCGATGGTCGATTACACGTCCAAGCTGATCGGCCGCGTCGTGCGCGAACGCTAAAACTCAACGAGTTTGCACCGTCATGGCCGGGCTTGACCCGGCCATCCGTCAGACCTCTAGACGTGGAGCCTGGATGCGTGGATCAATTCCGCGCATGACGAAGCACACTGGGCGCGACGGTAGGCGGCTCATGCGACGGTTTTTGACACGCGAAATTACGCGCGTCTGGCAATCACAGCGCGTTCGACGCCCGCAAGGTCGGGCCGCGTCTCGACACGGTCGAACCCCTCGTCTGTAAAGAGCCGTGTGACATCGGCGCCCTGGCCCTCACCGATTTCGAAGACGACGGCGCCGTCCGGCGCCAGCAGCTGCGGCAGCAAGGGGATCAGCGTGCGATAGGCATCATAGCCATCCGCACCGCCATCGAGCGCGAGATGCGGATCATAATCGCGCACCTCCGGTTCGAGCGTATCGATTACATCGGCCGCGATATAGGGCGGATTGGAGACGATGAGATCGAACGGGCCGGCAAGCGGCTTCGTCCAATCGGCGCAGATGACGGCGCTCCGTGCCGCCAGCTTGAGCGTCTCGAGATTTTGGGTCGCGACCCCGCAGGCCGCTTCCGAGACATCGACGCCGATGCCATAGGCATTGGGAAAGCTCGCGAGCAGCGCACCCAAAATCGCGCCGGAGCCGACACCGAGATCGACTATGCGCAAGGCTTCGGCCCGCCGCTCGCCCATCGCCTCAATGGCGGCTTCGACGATCGTTTCCGTATCGGGGCGCGGATCGAGCACATCGGGCGATATGGCGAAATCGAGCCCCCAGAATTCGCGGCGCCCTAAAATGCGCGATACAGGTTCATGTGCCGCACGGCGTGCGGCGAGCGATGCAAGCCGCGTCGCCGCTTCGGCACCCTGCGAGCCGATGGGATATTCTCCATAGCGCAACAGGGTGGCATGATCGATGCCGAGTGCGGCACAAAGGATGATGCGCGCTTCGGTCATCGCTGAAATCGAGCCATTGTTGGCGAAGCGCGTCGCAAGCTGCCGTTGCACCAGAGTGCAGGGCGCGTCAGGATCAATCGTCAGTGTTTGAGCCTCGCTCATGCGGCAGGTTTATCACCGGCTGCTTTGAGCAGAATGCGCGTGAGCCGTGCCGCAAAGCTCGATGCATCCTGTGGCTTCTCGCCATCCATCAGCCGCGCCTCATCGAACAGAAGCCAGATGATATCGTCAAGCGTGGCTTTATCAGCGTGGCCGACGCGCTCGGCAAGCGTAGCCACAAGCGGATGCGTCGGATTGAGTTCGAGCACCGGCTTCGACAGCGCGCCGAGCTGACCATGTTCAGCCAACAACCGCTCAAGCCTACGGTCGAGCCCGTGGTCGGGCGCGATGAGGCAGACGGGGCTTTCCGATAAACGATCGGAGCTGCGCACATCCTCGACAACATCGCCGAGCTCTTGCTTCATCAGCGCAATGAGGCTCGCGAGCTGTGCAGGCGGCGGTGCGTCTTCGGCGTCTTTCTTTTCGGAAGGCCCGATCGCTTTGAGGTCGGCAGCTCCTTGCGAGACTGATTTGAACGGCTTGCCCTCATAGCCGACGGCGGTGCCGACCCAGAAAGCATCGATCGCATCGGACAGCAGCAGAACTTCAATGCCGCGGCTGCGGAAACCTTCGAGCTGCGGGCTGACATTGAGACGCTTCGCCTCTTCGCCCAAGAGATAATAGATCGCCGTCTGATTCGGCCGCAGCGCCGCGACATAATCGGCGAGGCTGCGCTTGCCCTCGGGATCGGTCGATGTCGTGAAGCGCGCGAGCTTGAACAGAGCGTCGCGGCGCTCGGGATCTTCGTAGAGCCCTTCCTTGATGACGGCGCCGAAATTCTCCCAAATCTTCTGATAGGCTTCGGCATCGTTTTCGGAAAGCTTGGTCAACTCCTGCACGATGCGATTGGCAACGGCCTTCTTGATCGAGGCATAGACCGCGCTCTCCTGAATCATCTCGCGCGAGACATTGAGCGGCAGATCGGCTGAATCGACGACGAGCCGCACGAAGCGCAACCAGCCCGGCAGAATCTCGGCGTCCGACGCGATCAGCACATGGCGGACATAGAGCTTGCCGCGGCTGCGGCGGGCCGGATCGAAGAGGTCGAGAGGCCGCGAACCCGGAACGAAAGCCAGCACCGAATATTCATGGCGCCCTTCGGCGCGCCAATGCAGCGTCAGCGCCGGCTTGTCGAACTGACCTGAGAGGCTGTGATAGAATTCGGCGTAATCTTCTTCGCTGACCGTGCTCTTCGGCTTCATCCACAGCGCCGAGCCATCGGTGATGCGCCGCGGTTCGGAAGGCTTCTCGTCTGTCGCGGCGGAAAGATCGATCAGTTCGACGGGTACTGCGACGGCGCTCGAATAGTCCTTGAGAATTTTCTCGACGCGATAGGCTTCGAGATAATCCTCCGAGCCTTCGTTCAGATGCAAAACGACCGTGGTGCCGCGGGCCGGCGCGTCATCGAGCGCGACGGGCGCAATGGAAAAACTGCCTTTGCCGTCGGAGCTCCAGCGGAAGGCCTGCGCCGTGCCGGCGCGGCGCGAGAAGACGTCGATACGGCTTGCGACCATGAAGGCGGAATAGAAGCCGATGCCGAACTGACCGATGAGGTCGGTGCCGACCGGCGCATCGTCCTTCGCGTCGGCGCGTAGCTTGTCGAGAAAGGCGCGCGTGCCGGAGCGGGCGATCGTGCCGAGCGACGAAGCCAGTTCGGCTTCCGACATGCCGATGCCATTGTCGGCGACCGTCAGCGTCTTATTGGCCTTGTCGAGCGTGACCGTGATCAGGAAGGGCGCGCCATCGGCTGTCAGCGACGGATCGGCCAGCGCCTCATGGCGAAGCTTTTCGCAGGCGTCTGCCGCATTGGAAATCAATTCACGCAGGAAAATGTCGCGTTCGGAATAGACCGAATGCACCATGAGATCGAGAAGCCGCGCTACATCCGCCTGGAACGCGTGCGTCTGGCCGTCCGTCTCCACCATTTCATTCCTCCAAAACAATGCGTTGAGCTGGCCTGCCGGAGATCGCGGCAAGCGTCAGGTGGGCAGCTCCGATATCGCCTCTGCGACAGCCGGATTCAAGAGAGATGCATGAGAGGTAGGTGCGGGCTGGGCACAGCCATAAAAAAGAGCCGGCAGAAGCAAAGGCTTCATACCGGCCCTAAGATTGTCGCCATATAAATCGACGAGAGCCCGGACCTTGATTCCCCCGGGGGGCTGGGGGGCTGACGAATCCGGAGGAAATCCAACGGGCCCGAACGGCGACGCTGGAAGCTCGCCCAGCATCGGGGCGCCTGAGCGGCTGCAAAAGGGCGAAACTGTGATTTTGGCTACGGTGCCTTGCCAGCAAAACTCCGCGTCTGATTTGAATCATATTTTCAATGACTTAGGGCGCGAGCTCGGGCGGGTTAGACGGCTGTTACCTTTCGTCAAACTGTCACGCAAGGCTTGCCGCGCCGCGTGCTTTCCGCAATCATGAGTCGGGAGGCGCGTATGAGCATGGAGTCGACCGAGGAACAGCCGTTGGCCGGCCGGGTGGTCCCACTCGCAGCCGGCAAGAGTTTCCAAAACGCTTCTTGGCCAAGTCCCCATTGGCCCAATCCCCATCCCAACCCGCCGAAACAGGTTTCGTTCGACCGCAACGAGCTGCGCCAGATTCTCGAGCTTTATGGCCGCAAGGTCGCGGGCGGCGAATGGCGCGACTATGCGATCGAGTTTTCGAGCGAGAAAGCGGTCTTCTCAATCTACAGACGGGCCTGCGAATTTCCGCTTTTTCGCATCGAGAAAGCGCCGAAGCTGGCCCGCAAGCAAGGCGTCTATAGCGTCCTTGCCGCGACCGGCCGGATATTGAAGCGCGGCCACGATCTAGCGCCGCTGCTCGCCGCGCTCGATAAAAAGCTCAAGCTCGTTTCGGGTTAGAGCATGTCCCGGAAAAGTTGACCGACTTTTCCGATAAAGGACATGCTCCAAGATCTAATCGTCCCGCAGCAGCGCTTTCAAGCGATAGAGTGCCTCAAGCGCGTCGCGCGGCGACAGCGCGTCGGGATCGATCGCGGCAAGCGCTGCGGCAAGCTTGTCCGGCGCGGGGGCGCTCCCGGCCTCGCTTGTTTTCGCAGCAGGCACCGCCTGGGCAAAGAGCGGCAGATCGGCGACGAGTTCTTCGACGGGCTTGCGCCGGTCGCCGGCTTCAAGTTCGGCCAGCAGATGCTTGGCCCTTTCGATGACCGGCGGCGGCAGTCCGGCGAGCTTCGCCACCTGAATGCCGTAAGAGCGATCCGCCGCGCCCGGCACGATCTCATGCAGGAAGACGACATCGCCCTGCCAATCCGTCACGCGCATGGTGAGATTGACGATCCGGCTCAGACGTTTGGCGAGCTGCGTCAACTCATGGAAATGCGTGGCGAAGAGCGCCCGGGCGCGGTTCTTCTCATGAAGATGTTCCATCACCGCCCAGGCGATGGAGAGACCGTCGAATGTCGCCGTGCCGCGGCCGATCTCATCCAAAATGACCAGCGAACGGGCGCTCGCCTGATTGAGGATCGCCGCCGTCTCGACCATCTCGACCATGAAGGTCGAGCGGCCGCGCGCCAGATCGTCCGCCGCGCCGACGCGCGAGAAGAGCCGGTCGATGATGCCGATTTCGCAGCGCTTGGCCGGCACGAAAGCGCCCATCTGCGCAAGTACTGCGATCAGCGCGTTCTGGCGCAGATATGTCGATTTACCGGCCATGTTCGGGCCGGTGACGACCGCAATTAGCCCCTGTCCTTCTGCATCGGACAAAGTACAGTCATTGGCGACGAAGGGCTTGCCGGTCGCAGCAAGCGCCGCTTCGACGACTGGATGACGCCCTGCTTCGATGGTGAAGGCCAGCGTCTCTGTCACCTCCGGCCGCACCCAATCGCGGCTTTCGGCCAATTCTGCGAGCGCCGCGGCGACATCGATGACGGCGAGCGCTTCGGCGGCAGCCTTGATCGATGCACCAGCGCCGAGAATTTGCGCAGCCATCACGTCGAAGAGAGCTTGCTCGCGCGCCAATGCGCGATCCGCCGCCGATGAAATCCTGCCGTCGAGTTCGGCGAGTTCCACTGTTGAGAACCGCATCGCGTCGGCCATGGTCTGGCGATGCACGAAGGTCGTGTCATGCGGCGGTTTCATCAGCCGCTCGCCCTGCGCTTGCGGCACTTCGATGAAGAAGCCGAGAAAATTATTATGTTTGAGCTTGAGCTGCCGGATATCGGTCAGCGCCGCATAGCGCCCCTGCAATTCGGCAATCACGCGGCGGCTTTCATCGCGCAGCGCGCGAACCTCATCCAGCTCCGCGTCATAATCGCCGCGAATAAAATTGCCGTCGGAACGTTTCAGCGGCAATTCCTCGGCGAGGGATTCGTTGAGCTGCGCCGCGATGGACGGATCGACGGCACCCGCGGCCTTGGCTGCCGCAGCCAAATCCGCCGGGCATTCGATAGTATCAAGACGCGCCGCAATCGCGGCTGCAGCAGTAAGTCCGTCGCGCAAGGCCGCAAGATCGCGCGGGCCGCCACGCGACAACGACAGACGCGCGAAAGGCCGCGCGAGATCGGGGGCGGCTTTCAGGCCCTTGCGGAGATCGGCACGCAGCGCGCGATTCTCGACAAGGAAATCCACCGCATCAAGCCGCCTTAGAATGGCGGCGCGATCCGTCAATGGCCCGGCGAGACGCTCGGCGAGAAGCCGGCTGCCGGCGGGTGTCGCGGTCAAATCGATCGCAGCGATCAGCGAGCCGTCCCGGCTGCCCGACAAGGTGCGCGTCAATTCAAGATTGGCACGCGTCGCCGCATCAATCTCCATATGCGTATCGCTACGCCGGTGCGACGGCAGATCGAGTGCCGGACGCGCCGCGAACTGCGTGCGTTCGACATAGAAAATCGCCAACGCCGCCGCGGACAATTCGACGCGCGAAAACCGGCCGAGACCTTCCAGCGTCGTGAGCTTGAAATAGTCCTGAATGCGCCGCTCGGCACTCATCTCATTGCCGATGTCGCGGCCGATCGGCGTCAGCGGACGTCTCAGATCGGCGACGAGATGCGCGAAGAGCGGATCATGGCAGAGGCTTTCCGGCGCGACGATCTCGGCGGGCTCGATCCGGCCGATCTCGGCGCCGAGCGCCGCATGCGCGACTTCCGTGACCTCAAAAGCGCCGGTTGAAATATCGATGGCCGCGAAGCCATAGACGAAATCCGTCTCAGAGGCGCGTTGGCGCGCGATCGCCAAAAGGCAATTCGCACGGCCGGGGTCGAGCAATCGCTCTTCGGTGATCGTGCCTGGCGTGACGAGCCGCACGACATCGCGGCGCACGACCGATTGCGGCCCGCGCTTGCGCGCTTCGGCCGGATCTTCGATCTGTTCGCAAACGGCAACGCGATGCCCAAGCGCGATGAGCTTTTGCAGATAGTCGTCGGCGCGCTCGATCGGTACGCCGCACATCGGAATATCATGGCCTTGATGCTTGCCGCGCTTCGTCAGCACGATGCCGAGCGCGCGCGCCGCGACCTCGGCATCGGCGAAGAACAGCTCATAGAAATCGCCCATCCGATAAAAGAGAAGACAATCCGGATTAGCCGCCTTGATCTCGATATATTGCGCCATCATCGGCGTGATTTTGGCGGCATGCGCATGGGCTTGCGCTTCGCCGGCAGCCTCATGCGCGGAAGCGCCGCCATTCTGGGCGTTGGAGGCTGGATCTAAGGTGCGGCGCTTGGACATGGGCCAAGCATAACAAAGCGCTTATGGCGGCGCGAGGTCGCAGCGCCGCCATCCACTGCCCTCTCGCGGCCTACACCGTCACTTAGACGGTCACTTGCGCACCCAATTCGACGACGCGGTCGGAGGGAATGGCAAAGAAGTCCGTCGCATTGGTCGCCTGTTTCATTAGGCTCACATAGAGCTTGTCCTGCCAGGCTGGCATGCCGGAATTGGGCGATGTCTTGACGGTGCGGCGGCCGAGGAAGAAGGACGTCGTCATAATATCGAATTTCAGCCCGCATTTTCGCAGCAGGGCAAGAGCGGCCGGGATGCGCGGGTTTTCCATGAAGCCATAGTGCAAAACGATTTTGGTAAAGTCCTTGGAAATTTCCTCGATCTCGTAGCGCTTGGTGCTCGGTACGCGCGGCGTGCTTTCCGTGCGGATCGACATGATCCAGACATGCTCGTGCAGAACCTTGTTGTGTTTCAGATTATGCATGAGTGCCGAGGGCGCGACTTCCGGCTGATTGGTGAGAAAGATCGCCGTGCCGGGTACCCGCGTCGGCTTCGATTTCTCCAGCATGCGGATCAGGTCGGTGAGCGGGATGGAATCGCGTTCGACCTTCTGTGCCAGCAATTTATTGCCGCGGACGAAGGTCCACATGATGATCATCGAGCAGGATGCCAGCAGCAGAGGCACCCAGCCGCCATCGACGACCTTGAGAAGATTGGCCGCGAGGAAGGCAACATCGATCGACAGGAAGGCGGCGACGAAGGCAAGCGCGGCCCAAAGCGGCCAGCGCCACTTCTTCCAGACGACGACGAAGGCGAGCGCCGTCGTCACCACCATCGTGCCGGTCACTGCGATGCCATAAGCATTGGCGAGGGCGCTGGACGAGCGGAAGACGAAGACGAGCAGCAGCACGCCGATGAGCAGCATGCGATTGACATGCGGAATGAAGATCTGCCCTTCCTGCGTTTCGGATTTATGCTGGATCTCCATGCGCGGCAGAATGCCGAGCTGGATCGCCTGACCGACGAGCGAGAAGGCGCCGGTGATCACCGCCTGGCTGGCGATGACCGTTGCAATCGTTGCAAGCAGAACCAGCGGCAGCAGCGCCCAGCTCGGCGCCAGCAGAAAGAACGGATTTTCGATCGCCTTCGGATTCGATAGAACCAGTGCGCCCTGCCCCAGATAGTTGAGGGTGAGCGCCGGCAGCACGAAATAGAGCCAGGCCGATTGAATTGGCTTGCGGCCGAAGTGGCCCATGTCGGCATAGAGCGCTTCCGCCCCCGTTACCGCCAGGAAGACGGAGCCGAGCACGACGAAGCCGAGCATGCCGTGGCCGAAGAGGAATCTTATGCCTTCGACCGGATTGAAGGCGAGCAGGATGCGCGGCGCGTTGGGAATATGCGTCGCGCCGAGGAGGCCGATGACTATGAAGAAGACCGCCATGATCGGACCAAAGAAAGCCGCAACGCGGCCTGTGCCGTGGCTCTGCACCCAGAAGACCGAGACCAGAATGACGGCTGTCAGCGGCAGAATATAAGGGTCCAAGACGGGCGTCGCGACGTCGAGACCTTCCAGCGCGGAGAGAACCGAAATCGCCGGCGTGATGACCGCATCGCCGGAAAACAGCGCCGCGCCGGCAACGCCCAAGAAAAAGATCATCGCGGCGCGACGGCCGAAAGCGTTCTGCGCCAACGCCATCAAGGATAGCGTGCCGCCTTCGCCCTTGTTGTCGGCGCGCATCAGAAACAGCACATATTTCGCGGTGACAGTGAAGAAGAGAGCCCAGAGCAGCAGCGACACGGTGCCGATGATGTGGTGCTCGGTGATGCCTGTGCTCTTCGAATGAACGAGCGATTCGCGCAGCGCGTAGAGCGGGCTCGTGCCGATATCACCATAGACGACGCCGATCGAGCCGAGCGCCAGCGCAGCGAAACTTTCTTTTTTCTTGTCGTGCGTGACGGTGGCAATCGCCGCGGCCGGTTCGGCGGCGGCGGATTTATCCTGCGCGGTCAGCGCCATTCGGAAAATCCCTTGGTGGATCCTGCTCCCGCGGCGCAGAGCGAATGCCATGAGAGGCCGCAAGTTTCACAGCGTCGGAACGAGCCAGACTTTTCCCTCTCATAGGCGCCCGGATTACAATGGGGCGCGCGCCGCGGTTTTGATCTTCGTCGGCGCCGGGCGCATATAGCGCTTTCCGTATCCGCGAGGAAGAGGCCACGGCGCCGCTTCCATCATGTCGCAGGGACATGGCTCAAACCTTAATTTTTGCCTTGCCGCGCCCAGCACCAGCCGTCACGAGCCCGCATGGCTGAAATTACGCCCAAGCTTCCGATCGATTCCGTTCTGCCGCAGCTGGCCGCGGCTCTGGCGTCCGCCGGGCGCGCCGTCCTTGTCGCGCCGCCGGGCGCCGGCAAGACCACCGGCGTGCCTCTGGCCCTCCTGAAGGCCGATTGGGCGAAAAACGGCAAGATCATCCTGGTCGAGCCGCGCCGCCTCGCCGCCAAGGCGGCAGCCGAGCGCATGTCGGATCTATCTGACGAAAGGCTTGGGGATATAGTCGGGTTGCGGATGCGCCTCATGTCGCGCGTCTCGGCCAAGACGCGCGTCGAGGTTGTGACGGAAGGCGTCTTTGCCCGGATGATTCTAGATGATCCCGGTCTCACCGGCATCGCTGCAGTTCTTTTCGACGAATTTCACGAACGCTCGCTCGACGCCGACTTCGGCCTCGCCTTGGCGCTCGATGTCGCCGCCAATCTGCGCGGGGATTTACGCCTTCTCGTCATGTCGGCGACGCTCGACGGCGCCCGCGTTGCGCGCTTGTTAGGAGATGAGGTGCCCCTCATCGCAGCGCAAGGCCGCGCCTTTCCGGTCGAAACTGTCTATCTCGGCCGCGACCCGAACGAGGGGATCGAAGAGGCGCTCGCCCGCGCCGTCACGCGCGCGCTCGCCGCAGAGCCCGGCTCCGTCCTCGTCTTCGTGCCCGGCCAGGGCGAGATCGCGCGGCTCACGGCGCTATTGGCCGAGAGAATTTCCGATCCCGCCATCGAGATTGCGCCGCTTTATGCCGGCCTCGATCGTTCGGCCCAGGATCGTGCCATCGCGCCGACGCCGAAGGGCCGCCGCAAGATCGTGCTCGCCACGTCGATCGCCGAGACGTCGCTCACCATCGACGGCGTCCGCATCGTCATCGATTCCGGTCTCGCCCGCGTTCCGCGTTATGAACCCGACCGCGGCCTGACGCGGCTCGAAACCGTGCGCGTTTCGCGCGCCGCTGCCGATCAACGCCGCGGCCGCGCCGGCCGTACCGAACCCGGCGTCTGCTATCGCCTTTGGGAAGAAGCGGCGACTGGTGCGCTCGAAGCCTTCGCCGCGCCGGAAATCCTGCACAGCGATCTGTCGAGTTTTCTGCTCGATTGCACCGCCTGGGGCGCGCGCGATCCAGCGCAAGACCTCGCCTTCCTCGATCCGCCGCCGCGCGCCGCACTCAACGAAGCGCGGTCCTTGCTCACCGCGCTCAGCGCACTTGATGCCGAAGGCAGCCTCACCGACGAAGGCCGCGCCATCCGCAAGCTCGCCCTGCCGCCGCGTCTGGCGCGTATGATCATCGATGCGAAAGTCGCGGGCGAAGCCGAACTCGCCGCCGAAGTCGCTGTCATCCTCACCGAGCGCGGCCTCGGCGGCGACACGAGCGATCTGGCGACACGCATCGAACGCTTCCGTAGGGATCGTTCGCAACGCGCCGAAGATTCCCGCCGCCTTGTGCAAAGTCTTTTGCAGCAGGCGGATGCCAAACGCGGCCGGACCGAGATCGACCATTGCGGAAGCCATCTCGCCCGCGCCTTTCCCGATCGCATCGCCAAGGCGCGCGGCAAACCGGGCGAGTTTCTGCTCGCCAATGGCCGCGCCGCGCAAGTCGAGCCGCATGACGTTTTGGCGCGCGAGACATTTCTTGCGGTCGGCGAAATCGCAGGCCGTGCCGCGGCTTCGCGTATTCTCGTGGCTGCGCCGTTGAGCCTCGAAGAGATCGAAGCCGTCGCCGGCGATATGATCGTCAGCAAAGACGAATTGAGTTTCGATCCGCAAAAAGCGCAACTGACCGCGCGCCGGCAGAAGCGCCTCGGCGCCATCGTGCTTGTCGAACAAGGACTGCGCGCGGAAGGTCCTGACGCGGCCAATGTTCTGGCCGAAGGCATCGCGAGATTCGCTTTCGACAAATTGCCCTGGACAAGAGCGCTTCAGCAATGGCGCGACCGGATCGTGTTTGTGCGTACCGCCGAAGGCGATGACGCATGGCCGGATCTTTCGGATGAGGCATTGAAGGCGAGCATCAAGGATTGGCTCGCGCCCTATCTCGACGGGAAGACGAGTCTCGCGGAAATTTCGACGTCCGATCTCGATGCGGCGCTGAAAACGCTTCTGCCCTATGAGCTGCAACGCCGTCTCGAAGCCGAAGCGCCGACGCATTTCGAAACACCTGCCGGCTCGTCAATCGCGCTCGATTATGCGGCGGAAGGCGGGCCGCTTCTGTCGGTGCGCGTGCAGGAGCTTTATGGGCTGAAGGACCATCCTTCGATCGCCAAAGGCAAAGTGCCGCTGACTTTGGAGCTTCTGTCGCCCGCCTATCGGCCGATCCAGATCACAAAGAATCTACCGGGTTTCTGGCAGGGCTCCTGGTCCTCGGTGAAGAGCGAGATGAAGGGCCGCTATCCGAAACATGTCTGGCCGGACGATCCGGCAAGCGCCTCGCCGACGACACGCGCCAAGCCACGCGGAACGTGAAGCGCCGAAGCCTGCAAGCCACAGGCGGCATTTCACGTGCCTTCGATGGGAACGGAAAGCTCGGCTGGCGATTGATCCGGCGCCGGTCTTTCGCTTGGGCAGCGGAATTCTGAACCTCCACGGCTTTGCTGCGGATGTCACAGTTTCCGTGCTACAAGATGGGGCCGTGCGTTAACCGTATGGGAGACGGGGCCATGCGTTTGATTTTAGGCATTATTCTTGGCTTTTTCCTCACTGTCGGCGTCACTTACATCGCTGATTCCGGCCGGCATATGGAATGTCCGGCCGCGCAAGAGCGCCCGATCGTCAATTGGAACGAGGTCAATCTGCGCCTCCAGGAACTCTCCAATACACTGCAGACCGGCTGGCATCGGCTGACCGGCCATTAGGCCTGTCTCAATGGGCTCTGGCCTGGGCGATCCTGGGATACCCGGGCGATTGCACTTCGGGCGCTCCCCCCTTATAAAGCGCCCCTTGCGGCCGTTTCCGACACCCCTGGAGGCGCAGGCCGCATTTCCTAAAAGTCAAAGGACACCGAAATGGCCGAAGCGAAAACACTCGCGGCCACGGTGCGCAGCGGGTCTGGCAAGGGGGCCAGCCGCAGCGTTCGCCGTGAGGGCCGCATACCTGCCGTCATTTATGGCGGCGGCGATCCCGCCGAATCGATTGCGCTCGATTATCGCGAGCTCAACAAGCTCATCTACGCCGGGCACTTTCTGACGACGATCTTCGAGATCGACGTCGAAGGCCACAAGCAGCGCGTCATTCCGCGCGACTATCAGCTCGATCCGATCAAGGATCTGCCGCTGCATGTCGACTTCCTGCGCTTGAAGCCCGGCACGACGCTGCGCGTCGAAGTGCCGGTGCATTTCATCAATCAGGACATCTCCCCCGGTCTCAAGAAGGGCGGCTCGCTGAACATCGTGCGCCACGTCATTGAGATGCGGGTGCCGGCGGACGCGATCCCCGAGGCCGTCACTGTCGATCTCTCCAATCTCGACATTGCGGAATCGCTGCACATTTCGGCCGTGACTCTGCCGCCGGGCTGCAAGCCGACGATCACCAATCGCGATTTCACCATTGCGACCCTGGTGCCGCCGATCGCCGCGCCCGAGACGCCGGCTGCTGCTGCCGCTGCCGCCGCTGCGCCCGCCAAGGGTGGCAAGGGCGCGCCTGCTGCCGCCGCTCCGGCTGCAGCCGCCCCCGCGAAGAAGAAGTAACCGCATTCATGAATGGCCGGCGCATAATGCGCTGGCCATTCGGATTTCGCCTCCTGCGGTTCAAGCCCCATGAAGCTCTTCGTCGGCCTCGGCAATCCCGGCCGCACCTATGCCGGAAATCGTCACAACATCGGTTTCATGGTCGCAGATGCGATTGCCCGCGACTATCATTTCCCGCCTTTTCGCGCCCGCTTCCGAGGGCTGGCGAGCGAGGCGACATTCGCCGGCGACAAGGTCGTCGTACTGAAACCCGAAACCTATATGAACGAGTCGGGCCGCGCCGTGCAGGAAGCGGCGCGCTTCTATAAAATCCCGCCCGAACATGTCATCGTCTTTCATGACGAGCTCGACCTTGCGCCGGGCAAGCTCCGGGTGAAGCTCGGCGGCGGTAATGCCGGCCACAATGGCTTGCGTTCGATCACCGAATGTATCGGCAACGACTATCGCCGCGTGCGGCTCGGCATCGGCCATCCGGGCGATAAGGACCGCGTGCACGATTACGTGCTGTCCGATTTTGCCAAGAGCGAAGCCGGCTGGGTCGAGGCGCTCTGCCGGGCAGCCGCCGACAATGCCGAATTGCTCGTGAAGGGCGAAGATGCGACCTTCCAGAACAAGGTGCATCTGGCGATGGCCGCGGCGGGGTTCAACGGCAAGGACTGACCGCCCTCGCTTCTCAAGTTGCGAGACGATGATGAACGACACGATCCGCCCAGATACGATCCGACCAGATACGATCCGACCTGGCGAGGCCATCACCGATCTACCCGAGCATTATGATGCCTCGGTCTATTTCATCGGCCGTATCCGCACACCCTTCATCGAGCGCAGCCAATGCCCACGGCAGGGCGACCGCGAGGCCGGCCCCGAATGCCGCATCGAACTCGATCCGCGCTGGCAGCAGGCGCTGACCGGCATCGCCCGCTGCAGCGACTTACAAATCCTCTATTGGATGAATTTCTCGCGCCGCGATCTGCTGATTCAGGCGGCGCGGTCGCGGGAAGCGACGGTCGGCACCTTCGCGATCCGCTCGCCGGCACGGCCGAATCCAATCGCTTCGTCGATTGTCAGACTTTTACGGGTGGAAGAGACCGCGCTCGTCGTCCGCGGCCTCGATTGCCTCGACGGCACGCCGCTGATCGACATCAAGCCGAATTACGACGCGCCGAAGACCGAAGAAAATTAGCCGCCGAATTTGGCGGGCTCCCAGACGGGCTCGCGCATGACGGATGCCGCCGGAACATCGAGCGTCCAGGTGACGCCCTCCGGCGCAAATTGCGCCAGCGAGGTACCACCCAGCGCCTGGCCGGTGATGCGGTCCATCACCATATGGCCAAAACCCTTATGGTTCGGCGGCTTGACGGCCGGGCCGTTACGCTCTTCCCAACGCATCTGCATGCGCCGGGCGTTGTTCTCGTCCTTGACGATCTTCCACGAGACGGTGACGGTGCCCCCGGGCGTCGAGAGTGCGCCGAATTTTGCGGCATTGGTCGAGAGTTCATGCAGCGCGATGCCGATGTTCTGCGCCGCTTCCGGGCGCACGAAGAGATCCGGACCGTCGAGGAAAATCCGGCTGCCGAACAGATCGCCGTAATGCTGCAATTGGGAATGGATCAATTGCACGAGCGATGCGCCGGCCCAATCGTCACTCGACAGAAGATCATGCGAGCCGGCAAGGCCGCTCAATCTCTCGCTGAACCGAGCAACGAAGTCTTCCGGCGTCTTCACCAGCGACGAAGACTGCCGCGCCATCGCCTGGATCACTGCGAGAAGGTTTTTGGAACGATGCGTCAGCTCGCGCATCAAGAAGCGGATATGCGCTTCGCGCTGCGTCTGCGCCGTGATGTCGCGAATGATAAGTGAGCCACCGACGAGATTGCCGTCGAGACCGCGCACCGGCGCGCCCCTGATCCAGACATCGATCGCCTGCCCGTCCTTGCGCGTCCGCCGCGTCCGATATTCGATCGCTTCATCGTTCATCAGATGCTGCATGATCGATTTGCGTTCGGTCAGCAGTCCCTCTGGCACGAGGAAATCCGCTTTGCGGCCGAGCACTTCCTGCGCCGTATAGGCGAAGAGCTGCTCGGCGCCGGTGTTCCAGGTGAGGATGGTGTCGGAAAAATCGACGCTCACGATGGCGTCGATAGACGACGCGACGATCGCCGCGAGCTGCGCATTGCGCAGATCCGCCTGCTTGCGTTCGGTGATATCGAGATTGAGGCAGAGGATGCGCTCGAGCCGGCCCGTCGGCCCTTTGAGGAGTTTGCCGCGCGCCGTGATCCAATGGATGGCGCCATCGGGATAAAGCATGCGGAAATCGCGCTCGAAATGGCCGTCGCCTTCGGCGACCGATTTGTAATATTCAGCGAGCGCCGCTTTGTCGTCGGGATGCAGATGTTTGGCGATGCTTTCGGGATTGAAGGGCGCATCACCGGGGTCTTTCGGCAGCTGAAACAGTTCGGCGAAGGATTCCGACCAGATGGCGCGGCCCGACAACAGGTTCCAGTCGAAGACCGCGAGCCGGCCGGCATCCTGGGCAAGCTGCAGGCGCGCTTCGGCATCTTGCAGCGCTTCCCTTACCAGCCGCATTGACAGAAGCGAACGCACTTGGCTGACAAGCTCAAGCGGCTCGAAGGGCTCGACGAGATAGCCGTTGATCTCGCCCCGCGCGCTGGCTTTGGAGAGATCTTCGCCTTTGCGCGTGGTGTGCAGAATCTGCGTCGCGGGGCTGCGTTCTTTGACAGCGCGGCAAAGCGACGGGCCGCCTTCACGGAACGCATTACCGTCGGCGATCACGACATCAAAACCGCCGACATCGAAATCGCGCAAAGCCTCTTCGTCCGTCGCGGACGCACGGACGATCCAACCCTCGCCTTCGAGAAGCCGGCGCTTGGCATCCCGCGAGGCGGCGTCTTTGTCAACGATCAGGAGGTTAGCCGGGCTTTCCATTCATCGATCGCTGCAGAACTGGGTGGACGGGCGCCGGGGAACCCATATTGTCCTCGTTCAAGCTTGCGCCAACCGTCGCCGGTCTTGCGTGCCGTTCAAGGGATTGGCTGGGTCCCAGCGATAGCCGATGGTTTCAAAGCGCATAGTCATCGCATCGATCAGCAAAAGCCGGCCGATCAGCCGCTCGCCGAAGCCGACGATCTCACGGACAACTTCCAATGCCATCAAGCTGCCAACAATGCCGGCGAGCGCGCCGATGACACCGGCTTCCGCGCAGGCGGGTACGGTGCCGGGTGGTGGCGGCTCCGGAAAGAGACAGCGATAGGTTGGATTCCATTCGCCCGATGCGTCGCGCTCGAACGGCCGAAGCGTCGTGAGCGAACCGTCGAAAGTGCCGATCGCGGCCGTCACCAGAGGCCGGCTTTCGTAGAAGCAAGCGTCGGAGATGAGATAGCGGGTGGTGAAATTGTCCGAGCCGTCCGCAACGATATCGAAGTCACGGACAACCGCTTCCGCATTGGAATCGTCCAAGCGCAGATTGTAGGGCGTGACGGAAACATGCGGATTGAGCTTGGCGACCACCTCCGCCGCGCATTCCACCTTCGGACGCCCAATGTCCGCCGTGGTGTAAAGCACTTGCCGCTGCAAATTCGACAGCGACACGGTGTCGTCATCGACGATGCCCAAAGTGCCGACGCCGGCCGCAGCGAGATATTGGATGAGCGGCGCGCCAAGGCCGCCCGCGCCGATGACAAGGACCCGTGCCGCCTTCAATTTCTGTTGGCCCGGTCCCCCGACATCACGCAGCACCAGATGACGTGCGTAGCGCTCGACCTCTTCCGGAGAAAACATATCGCCCTTCTAAAACCACGCGGCGGAAAAATCGAGCCGGAAGCTCGGAGCCGGTCTAACGGCGACCCTCTAACAGCCGTATAAGAACAGTGCTAACGCCTTAGACCAGTTAAGGTTCCGGCCGGGACAGGAGGTCGCGGTCAGCGACTGAGGTCTTGCAGCGCGCGGCGGATCAGGGCTGCCGTATCGGCGCTTTCGCCCAAAGCACGCAGCGCGCCACTGACGGCATCCAACGCCTGCGGCCGGCCGTAACCGAGGGTGAGAAGCGCGGTGACCGCATCTTGCGCGGCCGGCGGTTCGGGCGCGGCGGCCTGTGCGGCGACCGTGCTCGTCAGATCGCTCAGAACCATGCCTGCGGGAAGTTTATCCTTGAGCTCGGCTGTCAGGCGCGCAGCGAGCCGCGGCCCGATCCCCGGCGCCCGCGCGATCTGCGCCTTATCCTGGTGGGCGATCGCCGCAGCCAGCTCCCCTGGGCTCAATGAACCGAGAAGCGCCAGCGCGACCTTGGCGCCGACGCCCTGCACGGTCTGCAAGAGCTGGAACCAGCCGCGTTCCCCCTCGGTGACAAAGCCGTAGAGTCGGATCGCATCCTCCCGCACATGGGTTTCGATGGCGAGTTTCGCCGCCTCGCCTGTCCGCAGCTTTGCCAAGGTGCGGGACGAACAATGCACCAGATAGCCGACGCCCTGCACGTCGAGGATGAGGTAATCCTCACCGATCGTGTCGACGATGCCGCTGAGTTTGCCGATCATCCGCGGGCGCGCCCCAGAAATTGCTCCGACAGATCCCGTGGCGTGCCACGATAGCGCGCATGGGTGATGGCGACGGCCAGCGCATCGGCCGCATCGGCCGCGAGCTTCTCCGTCGCGACTTCCTTCCATCGCGGCAGAAGCACTTTGACCATCATGGCCATCTGCGCCTTCTCAGCGTGGCCAACGCCGACGACGGTCTTCTTCACGAGATTGGCGGCATATTCGACGACCGTCAGGCCGGCGAGCGCCGGCACAACGAGTGCAATGCCGCGCGCTTGTCCGAGCTTCAGGCTCGATTGCGCATCGCGATTGACGAAGACTTCCTCAATGGCAGCTTCATGCGGCGCATAGCCGGCGATGATCTCGCCGAGACCCTCGTGCAACGTCCTGAGCCGGTCGGCGAGCGGCGCCTTGTCCTGCGAGCGCACCGTGCCGCTCGCGACATAGATCAGCCGCGAGCCCAAAAGCTCGACGATGCCCCAGCCCATGTTGCGCAGGCCGGGATCAATGCCGAGGATGCGAATCGCGGCAGGCTCCATAGGAGTCTTCTACCGCGTCCCTGGCTTTTTGGCATCCTACGGCGTCTCGACCGCATCGTGCTCCACATCGAACAGAGCACATTGGGGAACGGACGGCCGGCGCCAATGTGGGCGCCGGCCGACTCCGTGACGGGTCCACGGAGTTCCTAAAATTTAGATCAACATACGTTTAAGCAGATCGACCTACTCGGTCAGTTTGCCATCCGCCTTGGCGAGCGCCTCGATCTTACGGACGGCGTGCAGCACGGTGGTGTGATCGCGGCCCCCGAAACGGCGGCCGATTTCCGGCAGCGAACGCGGCGTCAGGACCTTGGCGAGATACATGGCGATTTGGCGCGGCCGCACCACATTCGCCGTACGGCGCGACGACAGAATGTCGGCGCGCGTGACATTGTAGTGGCTTGCGACGAGCTTCTGGATTTCCTCGATCTTCACCCGCTTTGGCTCGCGCGTGCGGACAAGATCGCGGATCGACGCTTCCGCCGTTTCGATCGTCAGCGGCTGGCCGGTCAGCGACATATGCGCGACAAGGCGATTGACGGCGCCATCGAGATCGCGGCCGTTCGTCTGAATGACGCTCGCCACATAAGCGACCACCGACGCCGAAATATCGAAGTTCGGATGCAGCACTTTGGCGGCGGCGACACGCGCCTCTAGAAGCTTGACGCGCAGCGGCTCGTCCAGCGCGCCCATTTCGATGCAAAGGCCGCCGGAGAAGCGCGAACGTACGCGCTCGTCCAGGCTTTCGAGATCGGCCGGCGGACGATCGGCGGCGATGACGATCTGCTTGCGGGCATCGATCAGGGCGTTGAGCGTGTGGCAGAACTCCTGCTGGATGGACTTGCCCTGCAGAAATTGCACGTCGTCGATGATTAAAAGATCGATGGCGCGCAGCTTCTCCTTGAAGGCAATCGCCGTCTGCGCCTTCAGTGCGCAGACGAAGCCATGCATAAATTTCTCTGCGGTCAGATAGATGACGCGACGCTTGGCCGAAGCGGCGGCATGTGCAACCGCCTGCAGCAGATGCGTCTTGCCGAGGCCGACCGCAGCATGGATATAAAGCGGGTTGAACGACAGCGGCTCGCTCGTTGTCGCCATCGCGACGCTTTGCGCGGCGGCGTGAGCGAGCTGGTTCGACCGGCCGACAAGGAAGGTCGCGAAGTTCAGGCGCTTGTCGAGCGGCGAGCCGGCGAGGACATCAGCTTCCACATCACGGGCGGCTTGCTTGCTCGTCTTGTCAAAGCTCGGCGCCGGATGCGCTTTGCCCGCATCCAGACCGGTCAGAGCGCGCTGCGGCGCCTCGGCGACGCCGGTCTCGGGCGCGGCCTTATGTACATAGTCGGAAACAACGGCGGCACGCGTCGCCAGACGCGACGAGGAACGCACGCTGATGACGACATGCTTGACGTCATGATATTCGGCGCTGATCGCGGCGAGTAATTTCTCCGCGTAATGAGCCTGAATCCAGCTCTTCAGGAATTTGGTCGGCACGGAGAGATGCGCGGTCTGCGCAGTGAGCGCCTCGAGTTCCAGGCGGGCGAACCAGGAACCAAAGATCGCCTCGCCCAGCTCGCCGCGCAGGCGGGCGCAAATGGCGCTCCAGGCAACGTCTCCAGTGCCGTTGACGTTCGGTGCATGGAAAACCCGTGGCTCGAGTTCGGCTCGGTGGGTGTCTTCGGTTTCGTTTTGAATGGGGCGTGGCTTAAGCATCGTTGCTGGTCTCAAGCAGAGAAATTTAGGGCGTAATCAGCCGGCCAGCGCTTGCAGCGCCGGTGCGTTTACGTGTGGCGATGATGTTTAGAGAGGGTTTATTTCAGCCGATTAGCAGGCGTAACCGCTTCGATGGCGAACGGAAGCTCTGAAGGCCAAAAATAAGTCCTGAGACCGGGACCCGGGGAAACACAAATGATGGGCTGCGATCTGGATCATGGCCAATACTTCCCCCTCCTCGAAATCAAAGTTTCGAAGTAACGCGACGACAAAATACGGGCAAGCGACGGAAGTTGCCTAGGAGCCTCCAAGTCGCTGCGAACGGCTTCGCACCATCAGATCATGTCTCTCTCGTACAGATTCCCGCTGCGCGGAACACGCCCCGGCAATCATCGATACTAAGGAAAACACGCTCGAGATTATCTCGAAGCCACACGCGCGACCGGCAACAACCGACCGTGGAAATCACAGTAACACAGAGGTGGACCCTTTCAACTATGTTCCGTCAAAAAAGTGTAAAGGGACGCGCGTCGATGCACCACTGTGTCCTTCACGCATGTGGGATCGGCAAGCGTAAGCGCCTGATTCCGCGTTGATCAAGATAGGAACAAAAGCGACTCTGTCGGTGCCGATGTGCAACAATGAAACGTCGTCGCAACGGCGGCGTAGCGGCATTTGTGAGGGAGAAATGACGAGTCAATCCTCTCTTCGGAGGGTCGCGAAAATGGCTTCCTTATAAATGTTTGAATCCAAGGCAAATTGCTTGTGCGCCAAAATTGGGCGCGAAAAAAATCTGTCGCGCGACTTTCCGGACATGTTCAGCACAAATACGCGCAAAAGCCGATCGACATAAGAGTGTCATCTAATGAGACAGCGCTCGCGCACCCCTAACGAGCGCTCCCGCGTGCGCTGCATCAACGCAAAATGATGAGCAGATTTTGCTCGCAAGCCGTGCAAACTCTCGCGTGTGCCGCGGAAAACCAGCTGTTTCCGCTCTTCAGCCTATCGAACTGAGCGAACCGATGCGTCCGGAACGGCGACATGATCGCGCCTCATGCATGCTCATGATGATGGGAGATGCGGCAATCGACGAACGCCTGTCCATCATTCCTTAAGGAAGCGTTCATTCCTTAAGTAGGGCTGCAAGCGTTTCGATCCGATCGGCGTCTTGTGCTGGCTTATCCCAACGAATCCGGGCGATCCGCGGAAACCGCATGGCAAGACCCGACTTGTGTCGGCTCGATCGGTTGAGCCCTTCGAAGGCGATCTCAAGGACCAGCCCGCTGTTTTTTTCATGGCTCACCTCGCGGACCGGCCCGAAGCGATTGGTCGTGTGATTGCGGACGAAGAGATCGAGCTGCCGCAGCTCCGCGTCGGTGAAACCGAAATAGGCCTTGCCGACCGGCACAAGCACATCGTCGCCCTGTTCGCCGCGGTCCCAGACGCCGAAAGTGTAGTCGGAATAGAGCGATGATCGTTTTCCGTGGCCGCGCTGCGCATACATGAGAACGGCATCGATCGTCGCCGGATCGCGCTTCCATTTGTACCAATAGCCCTTCGGCCGGCCGGGCAGATAAGGCGAGTCCTTGCGCTTCAGCATGATGCCTTCGATTGCGTCGGCATCGGCGCCCGCCCCGGCTGATGCAGGGTCGCGGCGCGCCTCGGCCAGAGCAGGCCAAGACGGCGCATTGACGCGCGGCGATAGATCAAGCCGGTCGCTTTTCGCAGCGACGACGAAGGTTTCCAGGCGTCTACGCCTTTCGTCGAATGGTAACGGCCGCAGATCTTCGCCGTCGAGCGACAGGAGATCATAGGCGCGGATATGCGCGGGAAAGTCCGTCAGGAGTTTCGCGGAGACGGTCTTGCGATTGAGCCTCTGCTGCAAAACACCAAAGGCCTGCGTTTTGCCGTCCCGCAGGATCAGAAGCTCGCCGTCGAGCGCGAAGGAGACGGCTGGCTCGCGCAGCAACTCCCCGACGAGGTCAGGGAAAGCGCCCGAAATATCTTCGCCTGTCCTCGAATAAAGCCGGACGATCCGGCGTCCATCCGGCAGTGCGCCGCCGCAGGCCTGGATGCGGATGCCATCCCATTTCCATTCGGCGCTGAACGCATCGAGCGCCAGACCGGTGATATCGGTTTCTTCGAGCGCATGGGCGAGCATCGCTGCATGAAACGGTGCCGGATTGCTGGTTTCCGGCTTCGGTTCGCGGCCTTCGAGCCAGGCGAAGAGATCGAGATAGGGCGGCTCGAGCGCGTGCCAGACATCTTCTATATCGTGGATCGGCCGATTGCCGAATTCGGCGAGCGCCTGTTTGGCGAGCCGCGCCGAGACACCGATCCGCAGCGCCCGCGTAATGAGCTTCAGCAAGGCCCAGCGGCCCGTCTCGTCGAGTCCATCGAGGAAACCGGCGAGAAGCCGCGGCAGCTCGCTGCTGCCCGCCTGCATCAAGGCGCGGATAACCTCGCTGAGGCTCGGAGGGGGTTTCGCATCGGCGCTTTCGGGCGCTGGCCAGAGCAGCGCGACGGTCTCTGAGAGATCGCCGACATAATCGTAAGAAAGTGCGAAAAGATGCGGATCGACGCGCTCGGCGATCAAAGTCTTGATGAGATTGGGTTTGGCGTAGCGGAAGCTCAAAGCATCCGTCAGCGCCGCGA
Organism: uncultured Methylovirgula sp.; assembly: GCA_964644615.1. GTDB lineage: Bacteria > Pseudomonadota > Alphaproteobacteria > Rhizobiales > Beijerinckiaceae > Methylovirgula. The sequence goes on from CAZXXA010000007.1 coordinate 77,653, forward strand.
GCGCATAGCCGCGATCGGGATCGGGCGTCGTGCGGAAATAATCGACAATCAAGCGCAGTTTCGCATTGCGGGAGGGCTCAAAAGCCAAAGCATCGAGAAGCGCGGCGAAGCGGTTCATGCGAGCGCCCCAGTTTCGCTCTCCGTCTCTTCGTCGCCATAGCCCATGAGATGCAGCGGCGCGGCATTGAGCCCCTGGCCCTGCGCCCAATAAACGAGCGCGTCGGCTTCGCCATGAGTTACGAGCAGTTCGGAGCAGCCGCTGTCGCGCACGGTCTGGCAGAGCGCATCCCAATCGGCGTGATCGGAGATGATGAGCGGCAATTCGATCCCGCGCTGGCGTGCCCGGGCGCGCACCCGCATCCAGCCCGAGGCGAAGGTCTTGCGCGGCTCGGTGTCGCCGCGTAGCGCCAGGCTTTCGAGCGCGACAGGCGGACAAAGAACGATCGCGCCGGCCAAATCGGCCGCTTTCGCCGAGGTGTAAGGCCGCAGCTCGCCGAAGGCGATGCCGGTGCGCGCATAATATTCGGTGATCTTGGCGAGCGCGCCATGCAGATAGATGGCTTTGTCGTAGCCGGCAGCATGCAGCAGCGCGAGAATGCGCTGCGCCTTGCCTAACGCATAAGCGCCGACGACATGCGGCCGCTCCGGGAAGATGTGCAGCGACGACAGGAGTTTGCCGATCTCCTCCTCCGCATCGGGATGGCGGAAGACGGGAAGCCCGAAGGTCGCTTCCGTTATGAAGCAATCGCAAGCGACGGGCTCGAAGGGAAGACAGGTCGGATCGGGCTGGCGTTTGTAGTCGCCTGAGACGAGAATCCTGCGGCCCTTAGTCTCGACCAGAATCTGCGCCGAGCCAAGCACATGGCCGGCGGGATGAAAACTCACCGTCGCATCGCCGAGCCGCAATACCTCGCCATAAGCGACCGCCTGCGTCTCGCCAGCGAAATCGGGCCCGCTACGTAATGCCATGATCGCCAGCGTCTCTCGCGTCGCGAGGACTTTTCCATGCCCCGGCCGCGCATGGTCCGAGTGGCCATGCGTGATCAAGGCCCGCGGCACCGGCCGCAGCGGATCGACGTAAAAATCGCCGGCACTGCAATAGAGCCCGGCGGGCGTGAGCGAGAGACATTCGGCAGTGAGCATGCTCATCCAAAGATAAGCACAGCCAAGGACATTTGGGAGGGCGACAGAAAGAGCCTTGCCGCCGCGGCGGCAAGGCGCGTCTTATCTCAATTGGCCGCTATGCCGGCTATGCGCTTATTGGCACACTTCGATTGTCCGGTAGCGGACGATGTGGTGGTGCGAATAGACTGGCCGGCGGACGTAGTAACAGCCGGTATTGGCCGTGTCCGGACCATAGCCGTAGCCATAGGGGTAATAATAAGGGTAGCCGAAATAATAATAAGGATAGCTCCAGCCCCAGCCGGCCCAACCCCAGCCATGGCCCCAGCCGCAGTGAAAACCACCACCATGGAACCCGCCGCCATGGAACCCGCCACCGTGAAAACCACCCCTTGCGGCAGCCGGCGCCGATGTCAGGCTTGTTGTTATCGTCGCAGTCGCGATGATCGCCAAGCCGGCGGCAACGCCCACAAGCGTCTTTCTCAACATGGTCAGCATCCGTCACTCCTACTCAGGACGCGGCAAGGCCGTTACAGCAAGTCACAGCTATAGCCCGGGCGGCTGCACAAAAAAAAGCCGATGACATTTCTTTGATGAACGCGGCCCGACCACATAGAAAAAGCCCCGCCTTTCGGCGGGGCTCTTTGAGATGCTACGCTACGCGTCCGGCTCAGTAGCAGCCGTAGACGTAGTTGCCGTAGTAATCGTAGTGCGGATAGCACCCATAGTCGTTGTAGTAGGGGTATCCGTAATCATAGGCGTAGTCGTTATAATAGTACGGCGACGCAAGCGTGGCGCCCAGCGCTAAGCCGCCAAGGACGCCCGCAGCACCCCAGCCCCAACCGCCATGATGCCAGCCGCCACCGTGCCAGCCACCGCCACCGTGCCAACCACCATGGAAACCACCGCCATGGAAGCCGCCGCCGAAGCTGCGCGCATCGGCCGGCGTCGAAGCGGTCGCCACCGTCGCGCCAAGTGCGAGCGCAGCAACCGCACCCATCAGGGTTTTCTTCAACATCGTGGACATCGCATACTCCTCTGCAATTGTCCGATCGTCCGCGCTTGCGCACAGGCCAGAATGGCCCGCCGCTGAAGATCGGGACGACGTGAGCTAAGAACGGCCCGACTTCCGGAACTGCAACGCAGTGGCAGAGCCTGGACCAAAAGATCAGATCCCGCTCACGGGCCGGCTGATCCTCGATTAAGAAATGCTATTGCGGAGCGGGGGTTCCGTGGCCCAAAACGGATAACTCTTCACCATTCCGCGCACGGCGCAGCTCGCAAAAATCTGATGCAACCGGCCCCACACTCCTCGGGCGATCTCATCGCCGACCGCCGTTACGAGTTCGCGCTCGCCTATGCCCAAAGCGGCGATCTCGCTGCCGCCGCCGAGCTTCTCGAACAGGTGATCGAACTTGCCCCGCACTGGGCCTTCGCTTGGCTGTCGCTCGCTGAAACGCAAGAAGCGCGCGGCGAAACGGAGGCGGCCATCGCCGCCTATCGGCAGGCGAGAAAGCTCGATCCGCAGGATACATTGGCGGTCGGCCTGCGCATCGCACGGCTTGGCGCGGCGGAAATGCCGCTCGCCGCACCCGAAGCCTATATCAGCTCCCTCTTCGATCACTATGCCGAGACCTTCGAAGACCATCTGGTCGATGCGCTCGCCTATTGCGGCCCAGCGCAGCTCGAAGCTGCCGTCGCCACCCAGGACAAACAGAGCTTTGCGCATGTCATCGATCTCGGCTGCGGCACGGGCCTCTGCGGTGCGATCTTCCGCGCAAAGGCTGGCGTTTTAACGGGAGTCGATCTGTCGCCATTGATGGTGGCGCGCGCCCGCGGCAAAGCCATCTATGACAATCTGCGTGTCGCGTGCAGTTTCTGCAAGAGGCGCCCGCTGCAAGCGCCGATCTTCTGCTCGCTGCCGACGTCTTCATCTATGTCGGCGATCTCGACCCGATCTTGCGTGAGGCGGCCCGCGTTCTACGCCCAGGCGGTCTCTTCGCCTTCACCCTGCAAAAACAGGTGTCGGCCAATGGCGCAGATTTCCACATCGGTGTCGATTTGCGCTATGCGCACCACCCTCACTATGTGGCGAAATGCGCGGCGCGGCGCGGCTATGCGCTTTTGCGGATGACGGATGAGGCGGCACGCCGCGAGCGCGGTGCCGACGTTCCCGGCCTCGTCGTCCTCCTTCGCCGCCGCTGAGCCGTTTAATTTTTCTGCGGCGTGTGGGTGAGCGCGAGCGTCTCTTTCGCCGAGGATTTCAGGCGGTTTTCAATCGGTCCGGCGAGAGTCGCGAGGAGCCAGGGAAGAAAGACTTCGACGCGGACGGAATCGGCGGCGACATCGATATGCGCCGTGACCTCTTGCGCGAGCGCGACGACGCGGATATCGGCCGTGTCGCCTGCCCAGTTCACTTCGGCATGGGCGAATTTATCAATGTAGGCATGTTTCAGTTGATCGATTTCAGCCGCGATGCGGCGGCGCGCCTCGTCCTTGCCGAGCGCGTGAGGAACCGAGAGTACGAGCGATTTCGTCATCTGCCTTATGTCCTTGCACTTTACACTCTTGCAGAGCAGCACGGGGGCTCGACCTTAGTCAGATTGGAAGGACACGCAAGACAGGCTCTCGGCCCGCAGAACCGACTCCTGATGAAAGCGTCTCTTATAGGCCGTGCGGATCGCTTCAACTTTCGCGTCGCTGCCGGCATCCGCAGCGTGCCAGATGAGCAGCAGGCGCGACGGCTCCTTGACGAGCCTGCCGTGACTGTTGCGCCATTGGCCATAGCCTTCAAACAGGCTGAGACCATCGGGAAAGCGCGGCGTCACTTCCCTGGCGAGAAAACGCATAAAGTTTCTCTCGGTGACGCCATGGCCCAATCCGAAGACGAGTTCGAGCCGAACCATCGGCTTGGCCGCGCCATGACAAGCTTCCGCTGTGGCAGGCGAAAGCGTCAGCAGCAGAAAACACGGCCAGAAGCTCCGTCTCCCGCAGCGGAAAGCCGCGCGCCAAAGCTTCAGCCGCGATGGATGGGATCGATCCACAGAACGGTCTCAGGCTTTTCGACGGGCTCCATATCGAGATTGATGGCAACCGCTTCGCCGTCGCTGCGGACGAGCACGCATTCAAGCGCTTCATCCGGGCTGGCATTGATCTCTTGATGCGGCACGTAAGGCGGCACATAGATGAAATCGCCCGGCCCCGCCTCCGCGGTGAATTCGAGATGATCGCCCCAGCGCATCCGCGCCCGGCCTTTGACAACGAAGATCACGCTTTCCAGATGGCCGTGATGATGCGCGCCGGTCTTGGCATCGGGGTGAATCGTGACCGTTCCGGCCCAGAGTTTCTGAGCGCCGACCCGCGCGAAATTGATCGCCGCTTTGCGGTCCATGCCCGGCGTCTGGGCCGTATTCGCATCGAGCTGCGATCCCGGCACGATGCGGACGCCGTCATGTTTCCAACGTGAGTCCGAATGTGAATGATCCGTCATCGATCCGTCTTCCGTTCATTGCGGCCGTTTATTGCGGCGGCGGCGTGATACCGAGCACGGCAGCGGCTGCGAGCACCAAAACGCCGAGCGCCAATTCAGCGCCGACGCTGAGCCGCAGATAGGCAAGCTCGCGCGCACTCTCCGCCCGCAGCCGCGGCATCGCCACGTAGCGATTGAAATAGGCCAAAGCCAGCATGGCGGCAACCAGAAGGACTTTCAAGAGCAGCACGACGCCATAGGTTGTAAGAAGGAAGCTGCCGACCGTATGGCCGACGCGAAAGACCGCATTCGCAATGCCGCTCAGAATGATGATGCAGACGGCGACCATCGCCATTGCCGAATAGCGCGAACACAGTCTCACCACGCGGCTCGCCGCGTCTGTTTTCGCGATGCGCGGTAATTCGATCAGAGCCAGCAGAAGCACCGGCAGGCCGCCAAGCCACGCCGCGCCCGCCAGAACATGCAGCGCATAGATCAGGATCATTTCAGCGCCGGCGAAGCTCGCGCCGCCCTCCGCCGCGTGGCCGAACCATGCCTGGGTCACGAGCAACGCAGCTGAAAGAGTCAGTAAGGCGAGAAACCATTGCCGGCGGGGCAACGGCAGAAGTCCGCTGACGAGAATCGCCAGCAGCAGAACGAGGCGCGATAGGGCGAAGGGTCCAAATTGCGTTGAGAAGAAGAAAAGCTGCAGCGTCTGCGGATCAGCGACGCTCGCGAAACCACCGGCGATATTCGCCAGAATTTCCGCAAGCCACGCCACGCCGCTTATGAGCGCGACAGGCACCGCAATGCGCAGCAGCAGAATGCTTGCGCGCAGGCTTTGCGGCAGGCCAGGCACGCTGTCCTTCCGTCCGTCCTCGCCGCAATAGAACCAAAACAGCGGCACGCCGAACAGCACGAAGAGAGCGGCGAAATGGACCCAGCGCGTGACGGCGAGAAGATCAAAGAGATTCATGAATTGACCGCGCAGAACCCGCGCTTGCCGCAAGTGCTCCGGGCCGACTCATGAATCGGCTCAGGACGCTCTCCGGTTCAAGGCGCGATCGTGAAATGATAATCGCCTTGCGTGTGATGCGTATCGACGGAAACGACGTGCCAGCTCACTGTGTAGCTGCCCGGCGCCAACCTGCCGCCGATCCGCACATGCAGCGTGTTGGCCGGTCCGGCGACGGCTTTGGCCACTTGGATCGTTTTGCCGTTTGCCGATTTGAGGCTGACGCCGGAAAAGGCGAGCACGACATTTTCCGTGAACGTAAGCTGCAGCTCGCTCGGCGATGCGGCAACACTCGTGCCGACGCCCGGAACCGCGTGATCCAAGAAGGCATGCGCCGAGGCCGCGGTCGCTGTGACGAGCCCGGCGAGCGCGAGACTTATAATTTTCAAGATACGTTGCATGACGCTGCCTCCTCAATAAGACGCACGGCTCGGCGGCGCCCCAAACAGAGGCTTGCCCAACGTGGTCGGCGCGATATCGTCAAGGAAGAAATCAATCACCGCCATGGCGCCGACATGTCGACCGCTCGCTTCATTGACCGGAATCTGCGCCATCAGGCCGATCTCGAAATACTGACCGATATAATAGACCGAAGGTCCGACGATGCCGGTCGTCTCATGCACCCATTGGCCCGGAACAGACGGGCCAGTGTTCGAGATCGGCGAGCTGAAACTCGCTTCGAAGGCCGGAACGAGCTTGTTGAAGACTTCCGGCACTTGGTGCACGAAGGCATTTTCATACTGCAGGCTGTATTGCAGCGTCGCGCCATAGGTCAGAACGGTCGGGTTCTGATCCATGCTGATCCAATTCACCGGCGTTGTCGGGATCGAGTAATCTACCTCGCCCGTCACGGCGAATGGCTTTAGCCAATCGACCGGCGCATCGCCGAAACCTTTGCCGATGAAGAGCTTCGGCGTCACCGTCGTGAACGGATCGGACGGCAGCGACGCACTCGCCGGGCTGCCGGTCGAGCCCCATTCGACGCTTGTTGCACCCGAGACGATGAATTCATGTTCGGGACTTTGACAAAAGGCATATTTCAGTTGGGTCTCGATATTTGCCCAACCGGAGGCGCTTGGATTCGTCTGCCAGGTAAAACCCTTCGAGCCGATCGAAACGCCGAGCGTTGGGGTGATCGTCTTTGCATATTCCCAGCCGAGATTGAATGTGTCGGACCCGAACGACCCGTCCGGATTGATGGCGCCAGGCATGTAAGCAAAGGCTGGCACCGCCAGCTCATCGTTGACGCCCGGATCGTCGATGGCGAGCGTCGCAGGAAAAACGCGGTTGCCGACGATTATATGGGCAAGGCTCGGTGTTGCAGAAAAAGGCATGACCGCGAGGCCGAACGCGCCAGCCACGCCGAATAGCGTTTTCAAAGACATGGATGAATCCTTGATTTGAAAGGACACACCGCGTCCGCCGCTCGTTTTAAGCTATGCCAACGGCGACAGAGGCAGGAGGGCATGGACGACACAGCCACGCAAAGAACGAAGCTGTGCGACCGCTTTCAAATCGAGTGAGGGGGGCCGCGCGGCGGCGTGCCGGCGGGAAAACGCGCCGATTGAACGATCCGCGGCGGCGGCAGATCCAAAGGCACAAAGACAACCGCACGCGCAGCTAGCGTGCTCGATTCCGGCGCTGCGGAGATCGCCGGATGGCAGTGGACGGCACAGAATGGGCAGATATGCTGATGCGCCGGCTGCTGATCGTTGTCCTGCGGCGCGCCGCTGTTTGTCGCTTCGCCGGGCGAATGACAGATCGGAAAAGCGCCCGCCGCATCCGCAGATGCAGCCATGAAGCCGGCGGCGCAAAGACCTGTCGCCGCAAGCTGCACATAAAGCGCGAGGATCGCAAGACAGGCAGCAACATGGCGGCGAAGCGGCATGTCTGCCGCCGCCCGCTTTGCGCGCCGCAATTTTTGGAAACAATCCAAAACGCTCGTCCCTGCTCGCCGGGACAATAGCAGTTTATCGAAGAGCGAAAAGCGGCTTCGCTATCCGCAATTGTCGCAGGGATCGGCGATGCGCGATGGCGTCAGACGCGTGCCGTCTGGCCGAACAGGATCTTTTTGGCCGCATCGGTCATCGGCGCATTGACCGAGGGGTTGATCTCCTTCGCCTTCTCGTATGCGGCGACGGTCGCAGGGCGCTCTGTGATCGCTTCGAACCAACGCTTGAGATGCGGAAAATCTTCGAGCTTTTGACCTTGGCGCTCATAAGGCACGACCCAGGGATAGCACGCCATATCGGCGATCGAATAATCGCCGGCGAGGAACGGCCGGTCGGCAAGCCGCTTGTTCATGACACCATAGAGACGGTTCGTCTCTTTCACATAGCGATCGATGGCATAGGGAATTTTTTCCGGCGCATATTGCGCGAAATGATGGTTCTGTCCGGCCATCGGGCCGAGACCGCCCATCTGCCAGAACAGCCATTCGATCGTCTCGGTGCGTCCGCGCAGATCTTGCGGAATGAAGCGGCCGGTCTTGTCGGCAAGATAGAGAAGGATCGCACCCGACTCGAAAACCGAGATCGGCGCACCGCCGCCTTTCGGGTCCTGATCGATAATCGCGGGAATGCGGTTGTTCGGCGAGATCGCCAGAAATTCCGGCTTGAACTGATCGCCCTTGCCGATGTTCACCGGATGAATCCGATACGGCACGCCGGCTTCTTCAAGAAACAGGGTGATCTTGTGCCCGTTAGGCGTAGTCCAATAATATAGGTCGATCATGTCAGGCTCCGGCGGCAACTGCCCCCTATTTAGGGTGCGGCCTCGAAAAGGGGATTACGGCCTGCTTCACATTATGGCGAGGGTCAAGCCTGCAGAGGCGATAACGCTCTAAAGCTTCCAGCCGGAGTGGATCGCGACAATGCCGCCGCTCAATTTGCTGAAAGAGACGCGTTCGAATCCCGCCGCCGAAATCATCGCGGCGAAATCCTCTGCTGCCGGAAAGCGGCGGATCGATTCGACTAGATAGCGATAGGCTTCCGCATCGCCTGCAATCATCTGGCCAATCCGCGGTATGGCATGAAACGAATAGGCTTCGTACAGCCTGTCGAGCACGGCATTGTCGACATGCGAAAACTCAAGGCAGAGGAAACGGCCGCCGCGGCGAAGCACGCGATAGGCTTGCGAGAGTGCCGACACGATGCGCGGCACATTGCGAATGCCGAAGGCGATCGTATAGGCATCGAAACTGTTGTCGACGAAAGGCAGCGTCTCAGCATTGCCTTCGATGAATTCGATCTGCCCGAGCAGATGTTTCTTTTCCGCGCGTTCGCGGCCGACAGTGAGCATATCGGCGTTGATGTCGAGAACCGTCACTTTGGTTTTCGCGCCGCCTGCCTTGGCGACACGGAAAGCGACGTCGCCCGTACCGCCTGCCACATCGAGATGTCGAAAGGCGCGATGATGCGGCGGCTGCAATTGCGTTACGAGACGATCTTTCCATGCCCGATGCAAGAAACCGGACATCAGATCGTTCATAATGTCATAGCGCGCGGCAACGCTATGAAAGACCTCATCGACGCGCTTCTGCTTGCCGCTAAGCGGCACGCGGGTGAAGCCGAAATCCGTTGCGTCAGTTTTATCGTCGATCATTGCAGCATCGATGTTCGAGTTCGCGCTCTCATGCTCCAACAGAGCCGTAGCTGATATTTTTGACATAGAATAAATTTTCTGTCGCTTATGGTGAAGCGCGGCTGATTGTCGTCCGACACTCGAAGCCTATCTATCTCTTGGTCGCTCCGTCGAGAAATTCAAGGCAAGCCTCACCATCGTGCCGGTTCACTTTCGTCAGCGGCCTGCAACCGCTGCGTCACCATCGCTTTGTATGAGGCGCTTATTTCTATGCTCCGCAAGAAGGAGGTTGAAATGTCCAGCTTCGTATCGAAATCGCGTCTTGCCTGCATCATTGCCGCCAGCGCAGCGCTCGCGCTGATGACCGCGCCGTCTTTTGCCGACACATTGCGTTTCGGCGCGCAGCTGAGCGGCTCTAAGGAGACTCCGCCGAACGACACCAAGGGCAAAGGCACGCTGACCGCGACCTATGACACGATCACCAAGAAGCTCACCTGGTCGGTCTCCTATGAGGGTCTCACCGGCCCGGCCATCGCGGCGCATTTCCATGGCCCGGCGAGCGAAGGCGTGGAAGCACCCGTTGAAGTGCCGGCCCCGCATGCCGAAAAGAGCCCGATCGAGGGCAATGCCGTACTGACCGACAAGCAGCAGCATGATCTCCTGACTGGCAAAATGTATTTCAACATCCACACCAATGCCCATAAGCCGGGCGAAATCCGCGGTCAGGTTATCCAGTCGAAACCATCGTAAAGTCGCACGATCCAGGCAGGGGTGGGATCGCGGGTGCGGTCGAAGCTGTCGGCCGTTCTTTCTTTGTTGTAACGAACGGCCGCACCGGTCCATAGAGAGGGATGGATATCGCCTCAGCCGCGGGATGCGGCGCCCGGACTGAATTGAATGCCTGAACTGCCCGAAGTCGAAACCGTGCGGCGCGGCTTGGCGCCCGTGATGGTCGGTTCGACACTGGTCTCGGTCGATCAGCGGCGACCGGATCTTCGTTTCCCTTTTCCGGACAAATTTGCCGAGCGCCTCACGGGGCGCCGTATCGAGGCGCTCGGGCGCCGCGCAAAATATCTCCTCGCCGATCTCGACGATGGAGAAGTGCTCGTCATGCATCTCGGCATGTCGGGTTCGTTCCGCATCGAAGATGCAAGTGAAGCCGCGCAGCCGGGTAATTTCTATCATGCGAAGCCGAAAGATGCGACGCATGACCATGTCATCTTCGATCTCTCGAACGGCAAGCGCATCGTCTATAACGATCCGCGCCGTTTCGGCTTCATGCAGCTCATTCCGCGGCATGAACTGCATGAGCATCCGCTCTTCCGCAATATCGGCATCGAGCCGCTCGGCAATGAGCTCGATGGCGCGGCGCTCGCGCAGCTTTTCGCTGGCAAGGCGGCACCGCTGAAAGCCGCACTGCTCGATCAGACGCTGATCGCTGGTCTCGGCAATATTTATGTCAGCGAGGCGCTGCATCGCGCCGGTCTCTCGCCGCGCCGCGCCGCGGGCACGCTCGCCCATAAAGACGGCACGCCGACGGAACGGGCGGAGCTTTTGGCGCGCGTTATCCGTGATGTGTTGGAAGAGGCGGTCGAAGCCGGCGGCTCATCCTTGCGCGACCACCGGCAGGCCGACGGCGCGCTCGGCTATTTCCAGCATCGCTTCCGCGTCTATGACAAGGAAGGCGCGCTTTGCCCGCGCGACGGCTGCGGCGGCACGGTGAAGCGCATCGTGCAGTCCGGCCGCGCCAGCTTCTATTGCGGCAAATGTCAGAGATGATGCCCTGCGAGCGCGTCTCGCAAGGCGTCGCTTTTAAGCCCGCGGTTTCGCGATGCTGGCCGTGCGCGGCTGCGCGTGGCCAAGGACGACGACCCGCGTGCCGACCGGCGTGCGGGCATAGAGGTCGATCACGTCCTGATTGATCATACGGATGCAGCCGGACGAGGCGCTCGTCCCGATCGAACTCGGCTCGGTCGTGCCGTGGATGCGGAACAGCGTGTCTTTGTTGTCTTGCCACAGATACATGGCGCGGGCGCCGAGCGGATTGTGGGGCCCGCCATGCATACCGAGGCCGCTCTGCAGCTGCGCCATCTGGCGCTTCAGCTCGGGTTGGCGATCTAGCATTTCCTTGGGCGGATACCAGTCCGGCCATTCCTGCTTGCTCTTGATCACAGCCTCGCCCGACCAGGCGAAACCCTCGCGGCCGACGCCGACGCCATAGCGCACGGCCTGGCCGCCGCCGAGGACGTGGTAGAGATAATGATGCGCTGGATCGACGACGATCGTGCCTTCCGGCTCGCTCGTCTGATAGGCGACCGTCTCACGCCGGAAAGCCGGCTTGATGACAGACAGCTTGACCGCTGGGACGGGGAATTGGCCGTCGGTGGTCGCGGCATACATCTCTTTATACTGCGCGTCGGAGACCTTGCCGGTCGGCTCGGGCGGCAAAGCGGCCGGAGCAGGCGCGGCCGGCGGTGAATTGGCGGGCGTCGAAGCCGCCACCTGCGGGCCGCTGATATCGCTCGAGACGCAGCCGGCGAGGCTGAGCGCCGCGAGGGCACCGGTTCCACAGAGCATTGTGCGACGGGTCAGTTCAGTCATGGCATCCAACGTTCAAAAGCTTTTCCAAGAAATCTCATACTGCTTAGCGCAGAGCGATAAAAAACTGTGCAGGTTGCGACAGAAATCCGTCACCTGGGACTTTGTTGGCACAGCAAGGGAACCTTTTGCCGGCGCGATGCAGCGAATTGAGCTCTGCCTTTTGAGCTAAGGCGTGGCCGGCGGATTCCAATTCAAAAAATCTCGAAGATCTCTTGCGCCGATCTAATTTCGATATATCTTACTTTGAGATATATCTAAAACTATCGAAAGGATATCGAATATGTGGCACTATCATCACAATCATTCCCATTACTGCCGGGGTCCGGCCGATGAGCACGGCGGCATGCACCGACGCGGACACGGACATTTCTTCCATCGTGGACGCGGCCGCGGCGAGGGAGAGGGCGAAGGCGGCCGTTTCTTCGGCCAGGGCGACCTGCGTTGGGTGATTTTGAAGCTGATCGCAGAGAAGCCGTCGCATGGCTATGAAATCATCAAGGCGATCGAGGACCGGCTGGGCGGCGCCTATGCGCCGAGCCCGGGCACCGTCTATCCGACGCTGACACTGCTCGAAGAACTGGGCTATATCGCGATCACCGAGACCGATGGGCCGCGCAAGCTCTATACGGTGACGGAGGCTGGCCTCGCCGCCCTCGAAGAGGAGAAGGCGACGGTCGATGCGATCTTCACCCGCATGGCGCAGATCAATCTGCGCCGCAGCGGCAACCGTGCGCCGCAGCTCGTCCGGGCCTGGGAGAATGTGAAAATGGCGATGAATCTGCGCGTCGCGCGCGGGCCTCTGTCACCAGAACAGATCGCCAAGATCGCGCAAGTCCTCGACGATGCGGCGAAGGAGATAGAGAACGCGTGAGCTCTTCGCTCGATGAGATGACTGCCGATACCTCGCTTGCCGCCGCGCCCCCCGCGGCGGCAACGTCGCGTATTGCCGTCGCCAGCCTCGTCGGCACAACCATCGAGTTCTACGACTTCTACATCTATGGAACGGCCGCGGCGCTCGTCTTCGGCCAGCTGTTTTTCCCGTCCAGCGCGCGCGAAGCGCAGACGCTCGCCGCCTTTCTGACCTTCGGCATCGCCTTTCTGGCGCGTCCCCTCGGCGCTTTCATTTTCGGCCATTTCGGCGATCGCATCGGCCGCAAATCGACGCTCGTCGCCTCCATGCTCGTCATGGGTCTTTCGACGACCTGCATCGGCCTTCTGCCCGGCTATGCGGCCATCGGCGCCTGGGCGCCACTGCTGCTGTGTCTCCTGCGCTTCGGCCAGGGCATCGGGCTCGGTGGCGAATGGGGCGGCGCGGCGCTGCTGGCGACCGAAAGCGCCCCGGCAAACCGGCGCGCCTGGTTCGGCATGTTTCCGCAGCTTGGACCGTCGATCGGCTTTCTCCTCTCGAACGGCATGTTTCTCGCGCTAGCTCTCTGTCTCAGCGATGCGCAATTTCTCGCCTTTGGCTGGCGCATTCCCTTTCTCGCCAGCATCGTGCTCGTCAGCGTCGGCCTCTATGTGCGGGTGCAATTGAGCGAGACACCAGCCTTTCAAAAACTCACGCAATCGCGCGGCCGCGTCGACCTGCCATTGAAGGATCTGCTGCAGCGCCACGGCACTGCCCTGCTGCAGGGTTCGCTCGCCATGGTCGTCTGCTATGCGATCTTCTATATCTCGACCGTCTTCGCGCTCGATTACGCGACGCATGTGAGACATCTGACGCGGCAGACATTTCTCGGCGCGCTCTGTCTCGCTGTCGTCGCCATGGCTGCCGCGACGCCTATTTCCGCCGCGCTGGCCGACCGCTTCGGCCGCCGCCCGATCTTGCTCATAGGTGCGGCGCTCGCGATCCTCTCCGGCTTTTTGCTGCCCGCCATGCTCGGCGCACAAGATCAGACCGGGTTGTTGCTGTTCCCGGTCGTCCAATTGGCGATCATGGGCTTCGTCTTCGCGCCGATGGGCGCTTTCCTGCCGGAGCTCTTTCCGACAGCCGTCCGCTATACGGGATCGTCCGCCGCCTATAGTCTCGGCGGCATTGTCGGCGCGTCGCTCGCGCCCTATGCCGCCACGCTTTTGCTCGCCAAAGGCGGCCTGCCTTTTGTCGGCTATTATGTCTCTGCGGCGGGGCTCGTGAGCCTGCTCGCCATTCTCTCGGTCCGCGAAACCGGCAAGACTTCAACGCTCGACTAGAGTGCCTGGCGTTCGAACGCGGCGCTGATGATCAGCTCGACATCATCGCCGATGAGCGGCACATATTTCATTACGCCGAAATCGCCGCGATGGATCACGCCGCGCGCATCGAAGCCCGCCGTATATTGCTTGTCGAGCGGATTGACGCCCGCACCATTGAAGGTGACGTGCAGCGTCAAAGGCTTGGTGACGCCGTGCAGCGTCAGATTGCCGGTCACATCGGCGCTCGCTGCGCCTGTCCCAACCACCTTGGTCGAGACGAAATGTGCGGTTGGGAACTTCGCTACGTCGAACCATTGCGCGCTTTTCAGCTCGCCATCGAGTTTCGCATTGGTCGTCGTTACCGAGGCGATCGGCAGCGTGATGTCGAATTTGCACGCCGTCGGATCTCGCGGATTGAGGCTCAGCGAACCGCTCGCATGCGTGAAATTGCCGTACCAGGTCGTGAAGCCCAGATGCGAGACCGCGAAAAGAATACGCGTGTGAACGGGCTCGACACCATAATTGCCGCTCTGAACGGCGGATGGATCCTTGTTCGCCGGAACGGCCGGCTGCGCGACAGCGTCTGCACAAGAAATCGCCAACGCGGTTGAGACGGCGAGGCCCACCGCAAACTTCCGAAGCAAATTCATTGTCATCCCCAATCGATCAGGTGGGCGCGGCATTCCGCGAATAGCAAATCACCCCGGCGCTGTCGCTGCTCGTGAAGTTCGACGGCCAATTCGCCGGCACGGAACAGGTGGCCTCCGGCAGCGCCGCGCTGCGTTATGCGCGGTAAGTTCCACGCATAACGCCATCTCCATTCGATTGTTTTATTTGCAGACCGCGGCCGCAGCTTCGGCGACCGTCTGATCCTGCACGCCGCTGCCGCCGGAAACGCCGACAGCGCCGACGATCTTGCCATCGACCGTCAGCGGCACGCCGCCGGCGAAAATCATGACGCGGTTGTGGTTCGAGACATTGATACCGAAGAACTGATCACCCGGCTGGCTGTTCTCGCCCAATGCCTTGGTCGAAATGTCGAAGGCTTTCGCAGTGAAGGCCTTGTTGATCGCAATGTCGATGCTGCCGAGCCAGGCGCCGTCCATGCGGATGAAGGCTTTCAGATTGGTGCCGGCATCGACCACCGCAATATTCATCGGCTGGCCGATTTCCTTCGCTTTCGCTTCGCCAGCGGCAATGACACGGTGGGCTTTTTCGAGAGTGAGCATCAATCTTCTCCTTTGGTGCCGGATGTAGGCATCATCCAAAACCATAGAGATGTGACGCGACGGAGTCGCGTCCCAAGATCGGCAAAGGTTAAGGCTTGATCGTCGCGGCGTTCCGACATGAGAAACCGCCCGCGTCACTCAAGACGCGAGCGGTTGATGCAGCTGATCAGTCGGCGAGTCAGTTAGCGAGCCGCACTTCGACGAGATTGTCGCTGAAGGTCGGCGAATGGCCCATGCCGCCATAAGTCGAGGCGCTGATCACATTCACCGCGCCGCCATTGTTGAGCGAGTGCCAATAGCCAAGCGATGCGACAACGACGCCAGGCGGCACATCCTCCGTCACCTTGGCATAGCCATGGAACGTGCCGCGATCATTGTAGACGCGGACCTGCGCCCCATCGGCGATCGCGCGCGCATGCGCATCGGCCGGATTGATGAGAACCGCCTGCGCGCCTTGTACGCCAATCGTCCGCGGCTCATTCGCATATTGCGAATTGAGGAAGCCGTGGCTCTTCGGCGAGACGATATTGAGCGGATAGCGCGCCGCCTGCGCCGGATTAGTCTCCGGCCGCTCATTTGCCGGCACATAGCCGGGCAGCGGATCGACCGGCTCGCCGCCTTGCATCCCGTCATACATCTGCCGGAACGGCGGCGCGACGAAATTGCCGATGTTCTTCGCCGTCTCCGACCAGAACTCGCATTTGCCCGAAGGCGTCGGAAAATTGCCTTCCGCATGCGGCGTGCGCGTCGCCGGATCGCCCATGTTCAAATGGTAGTAGCCGTACGTGCGGAAATACTCCATGTCGACGCCGCCAAGCTTCGGATTCTTCCAATCGAGATAGTAATCCATCAGCTCATGATCCGACATCGAGAACTGCTTGTCCTCGAAGCCGAAGGTCTTGGCGAGACGGCGGAAGAGCTCGGTATTGGGCACGCATTCGCCGGGCGCTTCGATCGCCTTTTCGTTCAGCGTGAAATAGAAATGGCCCCAGGAGAACATCATGTCGTCCTGCTCCGCCGCCATCGTGGCGGGCAGAACAATATCGGCATAGCGCGCCGTGTCGGTGATGAAATGCTCGCTGACAACTGTGAAGAGATCATCGCGCGCCAGCCCGCGCTTGATCTTCTCCGTCTCCGTCGAGTTCGACACCGGATTGGCGTTGTAAACCATCAGCGCATGCACGCCCGGCTCAAGGCCCGCTTCGCCCGTCAGGATCGCGCCGAGCTTCAGCACGTTCAGCGCCCGCGTGCCCGGCTGGATGAAGTCCGGCCGGCAGACACGGTCCCAATGCACCGGGAACTCCCAGAGAGGCATTTGATAGATGCCGCCGCCCGGGTCCTTCCATGAGCCCGTCAACGCCGGCAGCGAGAAGATCGCCCGCAGCGCCTGCGCACCGCCGGCGCTGCGCTCTACCGCGACGCCGGGACGGATCGCGGCATTCTTCGTCGTCGCATATTCATGCGCCAGCATGCGGATATCGGCGGCGGAGACGCCGCAGATCGTCTCGGCATATTCTGGCGTGAAGAGCGCCGCGCGCTCTTTCAGCTCATCGAAGCCGACAGTGTATTTCGCGACATAATCGGAATCGACCATATTGCCGTTGATGATGCAATGAATGAGGCTCATCGCCAGCGCCCCGTCCGTGCCGGGCTTTGGCATCAAATGCCAATCGGCCTCCTTCGCGGTGCGCGAACGATAGGGATCGATGACGACCACTTTGGCGCCATGGCGCTGCGCCTCCTTCACGATGTGCCAATGATGGATGTTGGTCGAGACCGAATTGCAGCCCCAGATGATGATATATTTCGACTGGGCGAAGCTCTCGGGATCGGTGCCGTTGGTCGGCCCGACGGTGAGCAGCCAGGCCGTGCTCGACCCCGAACCACAGAAGGTCTTTTCCGCGACGCTGGCACCGAGCCGATTGAAGAAGGCATCACCGACGGTAAGCCCCTGCACGACACCTTCATTGCCGAGATAGTTGTAGGGAAGGATCGCCTCGCGGCCGTAGCGGGCCATGATCTCGGTCCAGCGGCGATGGATTTCATCCAGCGCCTCGTCCCAGCTGATGCGGGTGAATTCGCCGCTGCCTTTCGGGCCGCTGCGCCGCATCGGATAAAGCACGCGATCCGGATTATAATGATGCTGATCGAAATCCTTGACCTTCACGCAAAGGGCGCCGCGCGTCATCGGATGATCGGGATTGCCTTTGACGCTCGTGAGGCGGCCGTCCTCGACCGTGTAGATCATCGCGCATGTGTCGGGGCAATCATGCGGGCACGCGCCAAGCTTGGTGATGGCTTCAGCCATGTTTTCCTTCCCTTTATTATCTTGTCGTTAGGGTAAGGCTCGCTGAAGAAAATGAGGCCGTCAAGGCACTGACATGAATGCAGCAACGGCTAGGGCAATCTGCCCAATGATAGCTATGTATGAGAGTACATCGCTTTTAGACTAGCCAAATCTGACGCGGGATTGGGTGACCATGCTGCCGACGGATTCGCAATTCTTCGAACTTCTGACAACGAGCTATCTGCGGCTCGTCGGCAAGACGCTTCTGCCGCGCGATCTCGTCACCAAAGATCCAGCGCACTGGCTTTATGAAGATGCCGGCTTCTGCGTGCTGGCCCACGACACCGAGGCCGACCCGCGCTTTATCTATGCGAACCGGGCGGCGCAAATGCTCTTCGAATATTCCTGGGAGGAATTCATCGGCCTGCCGTCGCGGCTTTCAGCCGAGCCGGCCGAGCAAAGCGAGCGTCAGCACCTGCTCGACCAAGTCGCGAAACAAGGCTTCGCGTCGAACTATGCCGGAATACGGATTTCAAAAAGCGGGCGGCGCTTCTGGATCGAGGACGGCACCGTCTGGCAGCTGATCGACGACCGCGGCACGCTGCATGGACAAGCGGCGGTGTTTAAGCAGTGGCGGGATGTGTGAGATAAACTGTTTTCAACATTGGTCCCCAACGCTCTTTCAACGGCTGTTTCTCAGACAGCTTCTCAGTGGTTTGCCACTCCGACCGGACGCGCCAAATTGAAATTGATTCCTACAAGAGGCTATGAAAAAAAGGGTTCGACCCCGCAAAATAAGGGCACGGCTGTTTCTGACGCGAGGCGCAAAGGGGGCGAACATGCTCGAACAGGAGATCGACGACGCCAAACGTCTCGTGAAAACCGACTCTTATCAAATGTCGATTGGCGAACTCATCAATATGTATCGGGACGGCGAGCTGATTATAAATCCTAATTTCCAGCGCTTGTTTAGGTGGGAAATTGGGCAGAAATCTAAACTAATTGAATCACTTCTTCTTGGTATTCCGTTGCCATCGATTTTCGTTTTCGAAAAGGAGGATGCCAAGTGGGAGCTGATCGACGGGCTCCAGCGCGTGTCCACACTACTCGAATTTATGGGACTATTGAAAAATCCCGTAACGGGTGACGTTGAAAATCCAACCGCTCTCGTGGCTTCGAAATATCTTCCATCACTTGACAAGGTGGTATGGGAGAAATCGCCATCCATTTCAGATGTGCCCCTTGAACATCAGATGCCGCTGCCATCGACACTTCAACTTGCGATTCGACGCAGCCGCCTCAGTGTAGAAATCCTGAAACGTCCGAGCTCTAATGAAACCAAGTATGATTTATTTCAACGGCTAAACGCAGGCGGCACACAAGCAAACGCCCAAGAGCTCCGCAATGTCGTTGTGATCATGGTAAGCCCTACCTATCACCAGTTCATGCGGGATTGCGCTCACCGACAATCGTTTTTAACGGTACTTTCAGCGAGTCCCGATCAATTAGAAAAACAACGAGATATGGAATATGTGTCTCGTTTTTTGGTGCATACGTATGTGCCATACGACGGCAAATTAGATGTTGAAGAATTTATAGACCAAGGCCTAGTCGAACTTGCGATGCTGGGAAGCACCGAAACTGCTGGCGCTGCGTTCAACGCCACTTTCGATCTTTTGAACGAAGCATATGGCGAGAATGCACTTCGTCGATTCAACTATAGACAGCCGTCCGGTCGGGTGCTGCTCGCAGCTTATGAATGTATCGCCGTTGGGATTGCAAAAAATATCAATCACATTCTGGCAAAACAGCATCCAGTAGCCTTTATCCGCGAACGCATAGCGGATTTCTGGGCAAATCCATCAATCAGCGATTTCTTTGTTGCTGGGTTGCGGGGCACCGTGCGTATTCAGCGAACAATTCCGTTCGGCACCCATTGGTTCGCCACATGAGCAAGCCATATACGGAGCAACATCTCTCTAATCTTTTCGACGAAGATATTATTTGGCGACGTCGAGAGTTATCGGATCTGAAAGCTGCCACTAAAGCAGCTGACTTTTCTGCGAAGCCGGTATTGCTGCGTGCGATAACAATGAGCTACGCTCATTGGGAAGGATACGTGCGTTTGTGCGCAAATCGCTATTTTGAATATTTAGTCATGCGCAAGAAAGTATACGCAGAATTTGAACGCCAAGTATACGTGAACACGTTTTTGATTCGCTTGGAATCGTTTTATCAGAATCGCCCAAATATCGAGACGCGGTGCAAGCTCGTTAATGACATTTTGGACGGGGCGACCGGTATGTTTCGTTATGTGAATCCCGCATTGATCGATACAAAGTCGAACTTGAGCACGGATACCATAAAAGAAATATGCCTCATTTGCTCAATCGATTCATCGCATTTTGAGGCGAACCGTATTTTGATAGACCAACTCGTTCTGAAACGCAGGAATGCTATTGCACATGGACAACAGGAGTTCATTCACGAAAATGAAATTGACGATCTTGTCGCCAACATTCTCGGGTTAATGCAGCACTTTCGAACACTCTTGGAAAACAAGGTGTACCTCAAGCAATATGCCGCATAGTCCATGCGAAACTTGAGGTCACACCCAGTAACAGCCTACGCCGCGCTTTCCTTCACGCGGCTGGCGCGCTTGCGGTCATTGGGATCGAGCATCGTCTTGCGCAAGCGGATCGAGTTCGGCGTGACTTCGACCAGCTCGTCCTCGTCGATATAGGCGAGCGCCCGTTCGAGGGTCATCTTGATCGGCGGCGTCAGGCGCACCGCCTCATCCTTGCCGGCGGCGCGGATGTTGGTGAGCTGCTTGCCCTTAAGCACATTGATCTCGAGATCATTGTCGCGCGTATGCTCGCCGACAATCATGCCGCGATAGACCTTCCAGCCCGGCTCGATCATCATCGGGCCGCGGTCTTCGAGCTTCCACATCGCATAGGCCACCGCCTCGCCCGTGTCGTTCGAGATCAGCACGCCATTGCGGCGGCCGGCGATCTCGCCCTTCCAGGGCGCATATTCGTGGAAGAGCCGGTTCATGATGGCCGTACCCTTGGTGTCGGTCAGGAGTTCGCCCTGATAGCCGATGAGGCCGCGCGTCGGTGCGTAGAAGACAAGGCGCAGGCGATTGCCGCCCGAGGGCCGCATCTCGACCATCTCGGCCTTGCGCTCGGCCATCTTCTGCACGACAACGCCGGAGAATTCCTCGTCAACGTCGATGACGACTTCTTCGATCGGCTCCAGCATCTGGCCGCTCGCTTCGTCCTTCTTATAGACGACCTTGGGACGCGACACGCCGAGCTCGAAGCCTTCGCGGCGCATCGTCTCGATCAAGATCGCGAGCTGCAATTCGCCACGGCCGGAGACGATGAAGCTCTCGCCACCCGGCGAATCTTCGACGCGCAGCGCGACATTGCCTTCCGCCTCTTTCATCAGGCGGGCGCGGATGACGCGGCTCGTCACCTTGTCGCCTTCCGTGCCGGCGAGCGGCGAATCGTTGACGAGGAAGGTCATGGAGAGCGTCGGCGGATCGATCGGCTGCGCCTGCAGCGGCTCGGTGATTTCTGGCACGGCCAGCGTATCGGCGACGTTGAACTTTTCGAGGCCGGCGATGGCGACGATGTCACCCGCTTCCGCCTCATCGATCGGCGCGCGCTCGATGCCACGGAAGGCCAGGATTTTGGAAACACGGCCCTGCTCGACGAGATTGCCGTTGTGGTCGAGAACCTTTACGGCCTGGTTCGGCTTGATGCTGCCGGCGAAGACGCGGCCGGTGATGATGCGGCCGAGATAGGGATTGGCTTCGAGCAACGTGCCGAGCATGCGGAACGCCCCCTCTTCCACCTTCGGCGGCGGCACATGCTTCAGCACCAGGTCGAAGAGCGGCGCCATATTGTCCTTCGGACCGTCCGGGCTGTCCGCCATCCACCCCTGCTTGGCCGAGCCGTAGAGGATCGGGAAGTCGAGCTGCTCTTCAGTCGCGTCGAGCGCGGCGAAGAGATCGAAGACCTCGTTGACAACTTCGGTCACCCGCGCGTCGGGCTTATCGACCTTGTTGACCGCCACGATCGGCTTGAGGCCCATCTTCAGCGCCTTGGAGACGACGAATTTCGTCTGCGGCATCGGACCTTCGGAGGCATCGACGAGAACGATCGCGCCATCGACCATTGAGAGGATGCGCTCCACCTCGCCACCGAAATCGGCGTGGCCGGGCGTGTCGACGATATTGATGCGCGACTCTTTCCAGGCGACCGATGTCGCCTTCGCCATGATGGTGATACCGCGCTCTTTTTCGAGGTCGTTCGAATCCATCACGCGTTCGGCGACGCGCTGATTTTCGCGAAAGGCGCCGGACTGCTGCAGCAGACGGTCAACAAGGGTCGTCTTGCCGTGGTCGACGTGGGCGATGATGGCAATATTGCGCAATTGCATGAAAATCTCGGATCCGATGTTCGTCCGCCCTACGGGCAGGTGGCGTTCTGATGCGAAAGTCCGGCGCGCTTTGCGGGCACGATCCTGACATCCGTGTGTCTGGCGGTATCGTTCTGCGGTGGTTTTGAAGTAAGCCGCCGTCCCGTAGGCGCCCTGGTTCTCAGGCGTCTCGGGCGCATGACAGCTAAATCAGCTATATGGTGTCGCCGCTTCGCAGATGCAGCATCCCTTACATGAATCGCGATTATTTTAAAACTGCGGCAGATCACCCGAATCAGTCATGGTTTCGCGATAATGTTACCTTGGGCAGGATTTTGATTTGATGAAGCTTTTCTGTCCGTCCCGCAAAAAAGCGCGATTGCCCACCGCTCGCCCAGCTTGGCTTGGTAAGCTTCGGCCCAATCCCTCCCCTCCAGCGCGGCTCGCATCGCAGCGCCGTTGCCTCATTCGTTAGCGCTTTGGACCATCTTTTCCGCCCGGACCTCCTAGCCCTGCTGGCTTTTGGTGCGAGCGTTGCCGGCTTCGTCGACACGATTGTCGGGGGCGGCGGCCTCTCACCGTGCCGCTTCTGCTTCTGACCGGCCTGCCGCCGCTGAACGCACTGGCGACCAATAAGCTGCAGGGCTGTTGGGACGCTGGCGCGACCGTCACCATGCTGAAACGGAAACAGATCAAGGCGGCCGAGGCCAAGCCCGGCTTTGCCGCGGCCTTTTTCGGCGCTCCTTGGCGCCGTTGCCGTCCGAATGGTCAATCCGATTGCGCTCGACGTGCTGATCCCGATCATCCTCGGCGCGATCGCCCTCTATTTCCTGTTTGCGCCGAAGGCCGGCGCCCTTGCCCACCGGCCGGTTCTGAGTGAATGGCGCCACCGCCTCTTCGTCATTCCGGCGATCGGCTTCTATGACGGCTTCTTCGGTCCGGGCGCCGGCTCGTTTTATGCCGCTGCTGCCCGCGACTGCGCTCGCCAAAATCCTCAATTTCGGCAGCAATCTCGGCGCTTTCCTCCTGTTTCTGGCGGCCGGGAAAGTCGTTTGGATCGCCGGAACCGTGATGATCTGCGGCCAGGTGATCGGTGCTTATCTCGGCTCGCTCGCGATGATTTCGATCGGAGCGAAGCTCATAAAACCGATGATCGTTATCATGTGTTTTCATCATGATCGGCCGCTACGCCTGGCAAAAAGGAGTTTTGGCCGGCCTGTTCTGACCGTTCGGCCGAACATGCCGATAGGAATTCGCACTCGCGTGATTGTATACCGGGCATTGACGGTCTCGCCGCGGTGGATTCTATTGCTGGCGTCCTCGAACGGTTGCCGTGCAAAAAGCCATGCAGATTAAATCGCAGACAAAGCCTCAGACGACGCCGCCGAGCATTGAGGCGACGGTTTCTGCGCGCATTCTGCGGCATGATCCCGAATTTTCGCTGACGACGCTGTTTATCGGCGACGGCGAATTGCGGGTGCCCTACATCAATCTGCCGGTCGATTCCCCAGTACAGCTGCGCATCGATGCGCGCGATGTCTCGATCGCTCTGTCGCGACCGATGGACGTCTCGATCACCAACCGTCTGCCTGGCGAGATTGTCGCACTTGAATATCTCGCGCCGCCCTATGTGCGCGTGACCTTCGATCTCGGCACGACGCGCATTCACTCGCTCATCATCAGCGAATCGGTCGACCGGCTGGCGCTGGTGCTTGGCCTCAAGGCCTGGGTGATGATCAAGGCGGTCGCAATCTCCGAACGCGATCTTACGCCAAATCACGCTCCGCTCCCGCGGCCTTGGCCTTTGGGTCGAACGACCAATCAAGAGACGTCGTAAGCTCGTCGAGCGATTTCTTTGCCGAGCTCGCGGCGTGACGTTCGATCGAGCGATACAGCGCGACGAGCCTTTCGCCGAAAGGCGTAATTTCCGCGCCGCCGCCGCGCCGGCCGGGATAGGTCGCGACGACAGGGCTTTCGAAGGTCCTGTTCATCGCATCGACCGTCAGCCAGCATTTGCGGTAGGACAGGCCGAGCGCACGGCTCGCGCCAATGATCGAGCGCACGCTGCGGATCGCGTCAATGAGTGCGAGATCTTCCGGACCGAAACTTCCGCCATTGGGAAGATTCAGTTCGACCGCGACATGCGCATATTCCGGCTTGCTTTTTTGAACCACGGCCAGCCTCCATACTCGCTGCAAAATATATAGCAGCTGCAAGTGGCCAAGACCAGAATATTGCCCGTGCTGGCCCCGGAATAATCCACGGCAGACGCGCTTGGTTCAAGCTCAAGCGTCGATTCTGGAGATTTTTCACGGACCTTCGATCATGTGCAACCGCACGGCCTCGTCCGGGTTTCTAGGTCAAATTGGGCCAAGCCGAATGGGAGGCGGGTCATGGCAATCGAAGCGCTCTATCCGAGCCGCCGTCAGTCACGGCGGCATAATCTTCTATTCGCCCGCGAGTGGCGCATGCGCCGTCTGGGCCTCTGTCTCATCGCCGCCGCGGGCCTTGCCGGCGCAACCGGCTTGCGCAGCGTTCCTGCGGGCGCCGCGGCCGAAGCCGGTTATACGCCGCCGGCCACCGGCCAGCTGAGTGCGCCTTTTGCGCTTCGCCGCGTCAATCTGCGCGAGCCGACCACAGCCAAACCGGCCGCAAAACCCGCGCATCCGATCCGCGTCATTCCGATCTTCGCGGTGCCGCAGGATTCGGGAACGCCGAGCAAGGCAGGCTGAGCGTAAAATCCGGGTGCTTATTTTCGCCAAGCATTTTTTCGCCAAGCATTTTTCATTGCGGGCGGCCGAGGCACGCGGCAAAAAGCCGGCATGGCGTCACGTTCCATAGCCGCCCTGCTGCGGCCAGCCGATCTCGGCCCGCTTGGCATTGCCGTGACACGCGAGCACGGCGGCATCATTCGCGCGATGTCGCCCTTTCAGCTTGCTGCTTATGATGAGAGCGTCACCGCGCGCCTCGATCATTGGGCGAAGATCGCGCCGGACCGGCCCTTTCTCGGCGAACGCGACGGGCGCGTCGGTTGGCGGCATCTCAGTTTCGGCGAAGCCCACGCAAGTGCACGTGCGCTCGGCGGGGCGCTGCTGCGCCGCGGCCTGAGCACCGAACGCCCGCTCGTCATACTTTCCGGCAACAGCATCGCGCATGCGCAGCTCGCGCTCGCGGCGCTTTATGCCGGCATTCCTTATGCGCCGATCTCGCCCGCCTATGCGCTGGCGGCTAGCGATTTTTCCAAGGATTTTTCCAAGCTGAAGCGCATCATCACGCAGCTCACGCCGGGTCTTGTCTTCGCCGATGACGGCGAACATTTCGGCGCAGCGATCGACGTCGCCGTGCCTTCATCCATCGAAGTCGCAACTGAAACGCGCGTGAAAACCCGCAAAACTCTGGCCTTTGCCGCGCTTCTGGAAACGACACCTACAGCGCAAGTCGATGCGGCGCATGCCGCTATTCACGGCGATACGATCGCGAAAATTCTCTTCACCTCCGGCTCGCTCGCCGCACCGAAAGCCGTCGTGACCACGCACCGCATGCTCTGTGCCAATCAGGCGATGCTCGCCCATGTCCTGCGGTTTCTTGCGAGCGAACCGCCTGTGCTCGTCGATTGGTTGCCTTGGCACCATAGTTTCGGCGGCAATCATAATTTCGGCATGGCGCTGCACCAAGGCGGCACGCTTTATATCGACAAGGGCCGTCCGACCGAGGCGCAGATCGGCGAAACGATCGCGGCCCTGCGCGAGATTTCGCCGACCGTCTTTTTCAACGTTCCGCAAGGCTTCGAGATGCTCCTGCCGCATCTGGCGCGCGACAAAGGCCTCGCTGCAAATTTCTTCCGGACGCTGAAGCTCAATTTCTTTGCCGGCGCCTCGCTCAACGCCCGCGTCAAGGCCGAACTCGATGCCTTGGCGGTCGCGACATGCGGCGAGCGCATTCGCCTGATCAGCGGTTTCGGCGCAACGGAAACAGCGCCTTCCGTACTATTCCGCATCGGGGACGAGCTTGGTGATCCCGCCCTGCCCTTCGTCGGGCTGCCGCTGCCCGGCAATGCGCTGAAACTCGTGCCGGTCGGCGAAAAATATGAAGCTTGGGTGAAGGGACCGAATGTCACGCCCGGTTATTGGCGCGATGAAGGACTGACGCGTCAGGCGTTCGACGACGAGGGATACTATCGTCTCGGCGACAGTCTGCGTCTGGCGCCGGACGAGACCCTCGGCTTTCTGTTCGAAGGACGGCTTGGCGAGGACTTCAAGCTCGCAAGCGGCACGACGGTGAACGGCGGACCGCTGCGCAATCGCGTTCTCGAAGAGGGCGCTCCCTTCATCAAAGATGTCGCTATCGCGGGCGATAATCGCGATTGTCTGATGGCGCTGATCTTCCCCGATCTCGCCGCCTGCCGTGGGCTCGCCGAACTTGCGGATGCGACGCCGCATCAGCTCTTGACGCACCCCAAGGTTCAGACCGCATTTCGCGCCATTCTGGCGCGGCTCGCGGCGCGTGCCGGCGGCGCTGCCGAACATATCAGCCGGGCCGCCCTCTTGACCGGGGAAGCGGGCACAGAGGAACTGACCGATAAGGGCACGCTTAACAGGCGGGCGGTCCTGGACCGCCGGGCCGAGGTGGTCGCGGCACTTTATCGCTGGGCGGACGATCCCCTTTTTCTCTGGGCGGAAACGGCGCCCGAGCAGCGAAGCGTTCACCTTGGGGCTGAAAAGCCGTCGCTTCGCCCGTCCGCGCTTGGTAAAGAGGTGCCGAGTTAAATCTTAAGAGGATCAACGTGGCCGCCCCCGACGATCATGCCGCCAGTCTCCGTTCGCTCTGCGCTGCGCTCTCGGCGCATCTGCAGGCGCACGGCTATGCGGGCTGCGAGCCACCGATCCTGCAGGATGCCGCGATCTTCTTCGATTCCGGCGAGGATATGCGCAGCCGGCTTTATCTGACGAGCGACCAGTCGGGCGCCGATTATTGCCTGCGGCCCGAATATACGATCCCCGTCTGCCGGGAATATCTCACCTCAGCAGCCGCCGGCCAGCCGGCCTTCTACTCCTATTGCGGCCCCGTCTTCCGCTACCGCGCCGATGGGCCGAGCGAATTTCTGCAGGCGGGCCTCGAAAATTTCGGCCGTAGCGACCGCGAAGCCGCCGATGCCGAAATCCTCAGCCTCGCGCTCGAAACTGTCTTGAAGATCGGCGACCATCAGCTGTCATTGCGCATCGGCGATGCGGCGCTGTTCCGGACGCTCTTGTCGGCCCTCGATCTTTCGCCGCAGTGGCAGCGGCGGATCACCCGCGCCTATGCGCAGGATCATGTGCAGGCAGATACACTCAACGCCATCTTCGTCTTGGCCGGCAATGGCACGGCGCATGACCACACGGGCGTTCTGACCGCGCTCGAAGGCGTCGACCCGCAAGGCGCGCGCGCGCTTGTCGAGGATCTTCTGGCAATCGCCGGCATTTCGACCGTCGGCGGCCGCACGGTCAGCGAGATCGCCGAGCGCTTCCTCGAACAGGCCGCGCTCAAATCGGGCGAAGGCTGCCCGCAAGAAAAGCGCAAGCTGATCGAAGCCTTTCTCGCAATCGAAGCCGATCCAGATCGCGCCTCGACCGAAATCCGCGCTCTGGCGCGCGATGCGAAGATCGATCTCACCGCGGTGCTCGACCGCTTCGACGCGCGCCTTGGCTTCATGGCGACGCGCGGCCTCGACGTCGGCTCTTTCACCTTTGCAACGCGTTTCGTCCGCAATCTCGATTATTACACCGGCTTCGTCTTCGAAGCGCATGACAAGAGCGCGCCGCATGAAAAGCCGATCGTCGGGGGCGGACGCTACGACGGACTATTGCGCTCGCTCGGCGCCAAACAGGATATTCCGGCCGTCGGCGCGGCGATCTTCATTGAGCGGCTCAAACCGCGCGGTGTGATGACCGGAGGAAGCGCGATATGACGACTGCGCCTCTCGTTATCGCCGTGCCGTCGAAGGGGCGGCTGCAGGAGAACACCGCGGCCTTCTTTGGTCGCGCCGGCCTGACCCTCGCGCAAGGCCGCGGCGCGCGCGATTATCGCGGCCGCATCGCTGAAATGGAGGGTGTCGAGATCGCCTTCGTCTCGGCCGGCGAAATCGTCGGTCTGCTCGCCTCGGGCAGTGCCCATATGGGCGTGACGGGCGAAGATCTGCTGCGCGAAAGCCTTGTCGATGCGGATAGCAAAGTCGAGCTTCTGGCGCCGCTCGGCTTCGGCCACGCCAATGTCGTGGTCGCAGTCCCGCAAGCCTGGATCGACGTCAAGGCCATGACCGACCTCGAAGACGTCGCTTCTGCTTTCCGCGCCAAGCGCGGCACGCGCATGCGGGTGGCGACAAAATATGTGAATCTCACGCGCCGCTTCTTCGCCGCGAAACATGTGATGGACTATCGCATCGTCGAGAGTCTCGGCGCGACGGAAGGCGCACCCGCGGCTGGTGCCGCCGAGCTCATCGTCGATATCACGACGACAGGTGCGACCCTCGCTGCCAATGCGCTGAAGATTCTCGACGATGGCGTGATCCTGCGCTCCGAGGCCAATCTCGTCGCGTCACTCTCGGCCAATTGGGACGCGCATGCGCGCGAGACGGCGCGCAGCCTTCTCTCGCGCATTGCGGCAGAAGAGGCGGCGCGCACGACGCGCGAGGTGACGACCGTGCTGCCGAAACAAGCGGCGGAGTTCTTCGCGAAGACCGAAGCGGCCTTTGGCGCGCGGCTGCGGTGCGAGACGTCGGACGGTCTCATCGTGCTCAATTGCCCGAAGGGCAAAGTCGCGACGCTCGCCGATTGGCTGATCGCGCAAGGCGCGCAGGACGTGACCGTCGCTGCGCTCGATTATGTCTTTTCCGCCGGCAATCCGCTTTATGAGAAGCTTCTCGCGCGGATTGGGTAATTCATTCGGCGGCCTTTGCCAGTTCCAGCGGCGTGAAAGCATCGGCACCCGATGGCCGCATTTCGAGCCGGCGCTCGTGGAACTGCAGAAGCGTGCCACGGTGGCCGATCGAGACGATCGCGGTCTGCGGCAGCTGTTCGTTGAGCGCCTGATAGATCTTCGCTTCCAACGGCTCGTCGAGCGCGGTCGTCGCTTCGTCCAGGAACAGCCAGTCTGGCTTGACCAGAAGCGCGCGGGCGATCGACAGTCGTTGCTGCTCGCCGCCCGAGAGACGTTGCGACCACATATCCTCGACGTCGAGTTCGCCGCGCAAATGCGAGAGCTGCGCCGCGTCGAGTGCGTCATTGACCGCCCGATCATCGAAATGATCGGCCGGCGCCGGATAGGTCAGCGCCGCGCGCAGGCTGCCGATCGGGATATAGGGCTTTTGCGGCAGCAGCATCACGCGCGAACCTTCCGGCACTTCGATCTGGCCCTTGCCGAACGGCCAGATACCCGAGACGACACGGAAGAGCGTCGACTTGCCGGAACCGGATGGGCCCGACAGAAGCACGCGCTCGTCGGGAGACACCTGCAGATTGACGCCATTCACGATCTCGCGGCCGTTCGGTAGCTGCGCCACGACATCGTCCAAGCTCAATCCTGCCGAAGCCGCACGGCTCTTCTGCGCAGGTCCCTGCACGGCGCTCAGCGCCTGCGCTCTTTCGATCGCCGCATCAAAGGAGGTGAGACGATCGAGGACGGCGCGGAATTCGGCGAGCGAGACGTAGTAATTCACGAAGAAGGTCAGAGCGTCGTTGACCTGGCCGAAGGCATTGGCCGTTTGCGTCATGATGCCGAGCTCGATCTTGCCGGCAAAATAGAAGGGCGCCGAGACGACGTAGGGAATGACTTGGCTCAGCTGCGTGAAGGAGGCCGTAAACGCCAAGAGCGGTTTGCGGCAGGCAATGATCTCGAAATAGTTTTTGATGATCGAGGCAAAACGCTCGCGAAGACCGATCTTCTCTGTTGGCTCGCCGCGCAGCAGCGCGACCTGTTCGCCATATTCGCGCAGCCGCGCCAGCGAGAAGCGGAAATCCGCTTCATAGCGCTGCCGGACGAAGGAAAGGCGGATGAGCGGCCGGCCGATCAGATGGGTGATGATCGTGCCGAAGCCGGCATAGATCAGCGCGACCCAGAAGAGGAATCCTGGCACCGCAATATGGGTGTACGGCAGAGTGAAATTCGCCGAGAGTCCCCACAGGATGATCGCGAAAGAGACAAGCGACGTCAGCTTCGAAATCAGAAGAATGGTGAAAGTATAGAGGCCATAGACATTGTCGGTCTGGCCGCCATCGATGAAGCGATAGATGTCTTCGGAGATACGCTGGTCGGGGTTATCCGCCGCATAGCCGATGAGCGACATGCGATAATGGGTGTGATTGTCGAGCCAGTGGTTGACATAAAAATTGGTCAGCCATTCACGCCAACGGATGACGAGCGTCGCCTGCACGACGAATTCGGTCACGACCGAGGCGATATAGATGAAGGCCCAGACCAGAAATACGGAGAAAAGCTGATACCAAAAAGCCTTCTGATCGTGCTTCTGGATTGCGTTGAACCAGTCGCGCGAGAAGAAATTCAGCCGGACGAGAATGCCCACTTCCGCCTGGTTGATGACCACCAGGAAGACCACCGTGAGGGTCGCTATCCGCCGCTCGAGCGCGCGAAACGCCGGGAATGGCCAGATGCGTCCCTCTTTGATGTCATTGCTGGTGAAGTAGCGGTCGGCGATGCGGGTCGCCGCTTGCACCACCGGAATGAAGGACACCGCATAGACGAGGATGGCGAACATCGCGACTGTCAGCGCGAGGCTCTCCGGCAGCTGATACTCCGCGAGGCTCTTTGGCCACCAGTTCAGGTGAGCCGCCAGAAAGCCGCTGCCGAAAACCACGAGCTCGGTCGTGAAGATGGCGATGAAAATCTTGAGAAAGCTCGAGATCGTTGCGCTGCGGAAGGTGGTGAAGGCGCTGGCGAAAGCGGCCGCCGACAGAACGCCGACGAGGGGATCACCCGTGATCTTCGCCACAACGGCGGCGGCAAGGGCGAAAAGCGCGGCGGCAATGGCAAGAATCTTCATGGATCGGATTCGTCTCTGAATTGGGGGTTCGGCGAGGTTGGTCTCGCCCAGATTGGCCTCGCCTCAGACTCTCGCCCGAGGCGGGCTGGACCCGGCGAAGCGGAGAATGCCCTGACGGCTAAGCAATCCCGTTCTCATCCCCGCAGGGCAGGACTCAGCGAACAGAGGCACACGCTACTGATAGCAGCAAAGCCAAAATGCGCCGCATTAAAGGCAGTTCATTCTTTGCGCTGCAAAACCCTAGCGCTGCCGCAGTTCAGCAAACTGAGCCGGCGGCCTCAATCGACCGTCTCGGGCTCCGGAAGCGGCTGCTTGCCGTTCACAAAGGCGATCAGCACAGGCGACGGCTTGAAGGTCAGGACACGGCGCGGCTTGATCGGCACCTCAATGCCGGTGCGCGGATTGCGGCCGATCCGCTCACGCTTGGAGCGGACAGAAAATAGGCCGAAGGAGCGAAGCTTGACGGTTTCGCCGCGGACGAGCGCATCGGAAATCTCTTCGAGCGCCATCTCGAAAATATCGCGGGCCTGTGCGCGCGATAATGTTCGGCAAGAGTCATAGATCGCATCCAACAGATCGGCTCTGGTCGCGGTCTTGCCGGACTTTTCCTGCTGAGACTCTGGATGCACTGCTTCTCTCCGACGCTTACTCCCAAGGCCACGCATGCTTGGCGCGCATTGCGCCGATAAAGCTGCTGGTCCCCGTTCACGCCCGGTTGTTGTTTTTTCAGGCTCTCATCGATCTCGCCACAATCGTCAAAATATGGCGAAGTTGCAAGATGTTCCCGAAGACTCGGCACGCAAAAAGGCAAAGCCCCGGGAATCCCGGGGCTTCTATTGTTTACATGCCACAGTGGCCGGTTGTGCCGGTGGCGTATGGGATTAGAAATCCATGCCGCCCATGCCGCCCATGCCGCCGCCGCCCGGCATGGCGGGCGCGTCCTTCTTCGGCATTTCGGTAATGATGGCTTCAGTCGTAACGACCAGGCCCGCAACCGAGGCAGCATCTTCAAGAGCCGTGCGCACGACCTTGGTCGGGTCGATGATGCCGGCCTTGACCAGATCGCCATACTGACCGGTCTGCGCATCATAGCCGTAGGAGTAGCTGCTGTTCTCGAGCAGCTTGCCAACCACGACCGAGCCGTCTCCGCCCGAATTGTCGACGATCTGCTTGGCCGGCACCTGGATCGCCTTGCGGACGATATCGATACCCGCCTTCTGATCGGCGTTGGCGGACGCCAGCGACTCGAGGGCCTTGATGGCGCGCAGCAGCGCCACACCGCCGCCCGGCGACACGCCTTCTTCGACGGCCGCGCGGGTCGCATTGAGCGCGTCGTCAACGCGGTCCTTCTTTTCCTTCACCTCGACCTCGGATGCACCGCCAACGCGGATCACCGCGACGCCGCCCGCGAGCTTGGCCAGACGCTCCTGGAGCTTCTCGCGGTCGTAGTCGGAGGTCGTCTCGGCGATCTGAGCCTTGATCTGAGCGATGCGGCCTTCGATATCGGCCTTGGCGCCGGCGCCGTCGATGATCGTCGTCGTCTCCTTGTCGATGCGGACGCGCTTGGCGCGGCCGAGCATCGGGAGCGTGACGTTCTCGAGCTTGATGCCGAGATCTTCGGAGATGATCTGACCGGCGGTCAGGATCGCGATGTCTTCGAGCATGGCCTTGCGGCGATCGCCGAAGCCGGGCGCCTTGACGGCCGCGACCTTGAGGCCGCCGCGCAGCTTGTTGACGACGAGCGTGGCGAGAGCTT
>CAZXXA010000008.1:0-109208 GCA_964644615.1 uncultured Methylovirgula sp.
AATTCACGCGGCGAGTTCTATTCGATCGCGATCTCGAACGGCCATCAGCAGGTCGACTCGGGCACCAAGATGATCCACCTCGGCAAGAACACGACGAGCCGGATCATCTCGAAGGGCATTTCGGCGGGCAAGTCGCAGAACACCTACCGCGGTCAGGTCTCGGCGCATCGGCTCGCGACAGGCGCGCGCAATTTCACCAATTGCGACTCGCTGCTCATCGGCGAGACCTGCGGCGCGCATACGGTGCCTTACATCGAGTCGCGCAATCCGTCGGCGCAGTTCGAGCATGAAGCGACGACCTCGAAGATCTCCGAGGATCAGCTCTTCTACTGCATGCAGCGCGGGCTTTCGGCGGAAGAGGCGACGGCGTTGATCGTCAACGGCTTCGTCCGTGACGTGTTGCAGCAATTGCCGATGGAATTCGCGGTCGAGGCGCAAAAGCTGATCGCCGTATCGCTCGAAGGCAGCGTCGGCTAGGCCGGCGCATTCAGGCGCAGCTCTGCCCGGCAACCCGCCGTCCCTTTGGCCGTCGCGACGGCCAATGCAGCAACACAACGATGAACGGCGCGCCGGTTGCGGCGGTTCAAACAGGATCAGGCCCAGGATCAGACGATGTTGGAAGTTAAGAATCTTGATGTGTCGATTGGCGACAACAAAATTTTGAAGGACTTCAGCCTCACGGTGAAGGATGGTGAGGTCGCGGCGCTGATGGGCCCGAACGGCACCGGCAAGTCGACGCTGTCCTATGTCTGCGCCGGGCGTCCCGGCTATAAAGTCGACGCCGGCGAAATCCTGCTCGACGGCGTCAATCTGCTCGAGCTCGATCCTGATGTACGCGCCGCCAATGGCCTCTTTCTCGCTTTTCAATATCCGATCGAAATTCCCGGCGTCGCAACAATGACCTTCCTGAAGGCGGCGCTCAATGCACAGCGTAAGCAGCGTGGCGAAAACGAGCTGTCGACGCCCGAATTCATGAAGCGCGTCCGCACCGCCGCCGATAAGCTCGGCATCAAATCTGACATGCTGAAGCGCGCGCTTAACGTCGGCTTCTCCGGCGGCGAGAAGAAGCGCATGGACATTCTGCAGATGGCGTTGCTGGAGCCGGCTTTCGGCATTCTCGACGAGACGGACTCCGGCCTCGACATCGATGCGCTGCGCATCGTGGCGGAAGGCGTCAATGCGCTGCGGACGCCGAAGCGCGGGTTTCTCGTTATCACCCATTACCAGCGCGTGCTCGAATATATCGTGCCGGATACCGTGCATGTCATGGCCGGCGGCCGCATCGTGCGCTCGGGCGGCAAGGAGCTGGCGCTCGAAGTCGAGAAGAACGGCTACAGAGACTATGCCGATGCGCCTGAGGCCGCCTGAGATGAGGCAGTTTGAGACGAGGACTCGCCGATGAGCGCTCAGAAGATCGTCATCCCGTCGCGAAACGCGGTCGAGACCGCGCTCAGCGATGCCTATGGCGCGGCGAAGGCGAAACTGCCGGGTACGCCCGATGTCGCGAAACTGCGCGAAGCGGCGTTCGAGTCCTTCACGCGGACGGGCTTGCCGCATCGCCGGATCGAGGCCTGGCACTATACGGATCTACGCGCGCTGATGCGCGAGGCGGCGCCGATCGCGCCCCCGCCGTCGAACGAGGCGCTCGCGGGGCTCCGCGCGAGCATGAATGAGACTGGCATCCCGGGGCAGAGCCTGGTGCTCGTCGACGGTGTCTTTGTTCCAGAGCTTTCCGCCCAACTGCCGCACGGCGTGACCGTCACATCTCTGGCCGCGGCACTCGCGGGGGGGCGCGTCGATCTCATCGAACATCTCGCCGCCGATTGGGCCGGCGCGAAAGACGATGCTGTCGTGGCGCTGAATGCGGCCTTGATGCAGGATGGCGTAATCGTCGAAATCGCGCCTGGCACCAAGCTCGCAGAGCCGATCCATCTCATCTATGCGACGGTCGCGGCATCGCCTGTGGCGCGCTTTTCGCGCTCGCTTGTCCTCGTCGGCGAGGGCGCGTCCGTTCTCGTCAGCGAAGCGGGCTTCGGCCTCGGCGGCCGCACCGGTCAAACCAATAATGAGCTGATCCTCGTCATCGGCGACAAGGCCGATGTCGGCCATGTCCTGGCGCTCACCGACACGCAGGCCGGCAGCGTGCGGCTCGAAAGCTTCATGGTGAAGCTCGGTGCCGCGTGCAACTTCGATAGTTTTGCGCTGATTACCGGCGGCGGCCTCGTGCGCCGGCAGATTTTCATGCGCTACGACGGCGCCGACGCCAAGGCGGCACTGCGCGGCGTCTCGCTCCTGCGCGGGAGGGAACATGCGGATACGACGCTCTTCGTCGAGCATCGCGCGACGGGTTGCGAGGGCCGCGAGACATTCCGCTATATTCTCGATGAGGAAGCCGTCGGCGTTTTCCAGGGCAAGATCATTGTTGCGCCGGGTGCGCAGCAGACCGACAGTAAAATGCTCTGCAAGGCGCTGCTCCTCACGGATCTCGTCGCGATGAACTCTAAGCCCGAGCTTGAAATCTTCGCCGACGATGTTGCCTGCGGTCACGGTACGACCTGCGGCGGTCTCGACGAAGACCAGCTCTTCTATCTGCAGGCGCGCGGTCTGCCCGCTAAGGAGGCCGAGGCGCTTCTGCTCGAAGCCTTTGGCGGCGAGCTGGTCGACGAGATTCCGCATGAAGAGATCGCTGCGGCCTTCCGAGCCGAGATTGCGGCCTGGCTCGCGGCGCGTGCGGGGAGTTGATGCGATGAACAAGCACATCATTACGGACGCGCCCTTCGACGTCATGCGCATTCGCGAGGATTTCCCGATCCTCTCGCTCAAGCCCTATGGCAAGCCGCTCGTCTATCTCGACAATGCCGCTTCGGCGCAGAAGCCGAAGCAGGTCGTCGATCGTATGGTGCAGGCAACTTATAACGAATATGCCAACGTCCATCGCGGCCTGCATTATCTCGCCAATGCCGCGACCGACGATTATGAGGCGGCGCGCGAGAGCGTGCGAGCGTTTTTGAACGCGGCCAGTGTCGATGAGATCGTCTTCACCAAATCGGCGACGGAATCGATCAATCTCGTGGCTTCGAGTTTCGGCCACGCCTTCATCAAGGAAGGCGATGAGATCGTGCTCTCTATCATGGAGCATCACGCCAATGTCGTGCCCTGGCATTTTTTGCGCGAGCGCAAGGGTGCCGTGCTGAAATGGGTCGACGTCGATGACGACGGCAATTTCCTCATCGAGAATTTCGAGAAAGCGCTGACCGACAACACCAAGATCGTTGCCATCACCCATATGTCGAACATGCTCGGCACGGTGACGCCGATCAAGGAGATCGTGAGGATCGCGCACGCGCGCGGCATTCCGGTTCTGGTCGATGGCTCGCAGAGTGCCGTGCATCTCGACGTCGATGTCCGCGATCTCGATGTCGAGTTCTATGCCATCACGGGCCATAAGCTTTATGGGCCGACGGGCGTTGGCGCGCTGTACGGCAAGAAGGAATGGCTCGACAAACTGCCGCCTTTCCTTGGCGGGGGCGAGATGATCAATGAGGTGACGCTCGACAAAGTCACCTATAACGATCCGCCGCATCGTTTCGAAGCCGGCACGCCGCCGATCATCCAGGCGGTCGGCCTTGGCGCGGCACTTGACTATATGCGGGCTATCGGCCGCGATAAGATCCATGCGCACGAGATGGCGCTGAGCGATTACGCTCATGATGTGATGTCGCGGCTGAATTCGATCCAGATTTTCGGCCGCGCCAAAGACAAGGGCGCGATTATCTCCTTCAATATGAAGGGTGCGCATGCGCATGATGTGGCGACGGTGATCGACCGCGCCGGCGTCGCGGTTCGCGCCGGGACGCATTGCGCGCAGCCGCTTTTGACCCGGTTTGGCGTCACCTCGACGTGCCGCGCGTCCTTCGCGCTCTACAATACATTCGAGGAAGTCAATAAACTTGCCGAAGCTCTCCGCAAGGCGGAAGGGCTTTTCGCTTAAACGGTTGAACTTGGACAAAGTGGTTGAACTGGGAGCCCAGTATGGCTGAAACCCAAGCGCTCGAAGCTCAGGAGGCCTTGCCGAATGAGCCGCAATGGATCTTTTCGGCGGATATTCCGCAGGCCGAGCGCAACCGCCTGATCGGCGACATGGTCGCTGCCTTCAAGACGGTGTTCGATCCCGAAATCCCCTGCGATATCTATGAGCTGGGCTTGATCTACAAGGTCGATGTCGATGACAGTCGGCTGGTCCGCGTCGACATGACCCTGACGGCGCCGGGCTGTCCCGTCGCTGGCGAAATCGCTCGGCAGGTCGAAACTGCGGTCGGCACGATTGCCGGCACGCTGGGCGTTGTCGTCTCGGTCGTCTTCGATCCGCCGTGGGATCAGGCGCGCATGTCGGACGAAGCGCGCGTGTCGCTCGATATGCTCTAAGCCGATCCAGGCCGGCGGCTTCGATAAGTGTGTTTTAAAGTGCCGCCGCCGTCATCGGCGGCGTTGTTGTGCCGAGCCTCAGAGCCGATCCCGATTGATGACATCGCTTCGTGATGCATTTGATCAGGACAATCGGCTCGATACAAACCTTGGAACATGTCCTTCATCCGAAAAGTCGATCAACTTTTCCGGGACATGCTCTAGGCGACGATCTGCAGGGATAGCTTCGCCAGCATTTTGGCGACGTCGGCGGCGGATTTGGCCTCACTAAAAAGATAGCCTTGCGCCTGGGTGCATCCTTCCAATCGCAGGAGCGCCAATTGCTCGGGCGTCTCGACGCCTTCAGCGGTCGTGGCAATGCTGAGGCTTTTGCCAAGGCCCGTCACAGCGCGGACGATGGCCATGGAATCGCCGCGCGAGGCAAGGTCGCTGACGAAGGACTGATCGATCTTGATCTTGTCGAAGGGAAAGCTGCGCAAATAGCTGAGCGACGAATAGCCCGTTCCGAAATCATCCATGCAGATGCGCACACCATGTTCGCGGAGCTTGTGGAGGACGGCGAGCGCAATCTCACCATCTTGCAGGAGGACCGACTCGGTGATTTCGAGCTCCAGCCGTTGCGGCGCCAGACCTGCTTCCGAAAGCGCCGCGACAATCGACGTGACGAGATTACGGCTCTTGAATTGCGCCGGCGAGAGATTGACCGACACGCCGATGGTCTGCGGCCAGTTCGCCGCCGTGACACAGGCTTGTCGGAGGACCCATTCGCCGATAGGGACAATCAGTCCGGTTTCTTCTGCGATTGGAATGAAATCGGCCGGTGGGACCAAGCCGCGGATCGGATGGTTCCAGCGGATGAGCGCTTCGAAGCAGATGATCCGGCTCGCTTCGATGTCGTAGATGGGCTCGTAGTAGAGCTCGAATTCGCCCCGCTGCAGCGCGGTGCGCAATTCGAGCGTCATGAGACGGCGCGCCTGTGCGCGGGCATCCATGCCTGCCTCGAAGAAGCGGAATGTGCCGCGCCCGTCCGCCTTGGCCCGATAGAGCGCCAGATCGGCATTCTTCAATAATTGATCGGCGTCAGTGGAATCGTTGGGCGCCATCGAAATTCCGATGCTCGCGCCAATGATGATCTGATGCTCGCGGATGTTGTAGGGGGCGCTCAGAACCTCGACGAGTCGAGTGGCGAAAGCACCGACCTCTGAAGGCTTCGCTTCGTTCACCTGCACGATCGCGAATTCATCGCCGCCGAGCCGCGCGACCGTGTCTTCCTTGCGCACGCAGGCGGTGATGCGGCTCGCAACTTCACGGAGCAAATCGTCGCCGACAGGATGGCCGAGCGCATCGTTCACATCCTTGAAGTGATCGAGGTCGAGGCAGAGGACGGTGACCTGTTCCTTGCGGCCCACGCGCTGCAGCGCCAGTTGCAAACGCTCATGGAAGAGGCGGCGGTTTGCAAGATCGGTCAAGGCATCATGGCCGGCCATATAGGCGATCTGCGCCTGCGCCTCGCGCCATTCGGTAATGTCCTCGAGAGTCGAAATCCAGCCGCCGTCGCGCATCGGATGATCGACAACGCGTAGTGTCTGGCCGTTGCCGAGTTCGAGGAGCATGCTGCTGGTCTTGCCCTCGCGCATTTTCGCCATGAGTTTGGCGACATAGGCCTCGGGATCGTCATCGAATTCGCCGCGGGCTTTATGATACCTGAGAAGATCGAGCATGGAGCTGCCGCGGAGCGAAGCAGGCGGTCGGCCGTTCATCGTGCAATAGCGCTCGTTGAACAGAACCATCCGGCCCTTCGCGTCATGCATGCAGAGGCCCTGCGACATGTTCTCGAGCGCGGCATCGAGGAGGCGTTTCTGCCGGGCGAGTTGCGCTTTGGTGCGGCGGTCGTTCATGGCCGCGAGGAAGCAAAGGCTGAGGAAGAAGATCGCGACCCCGCCGACAAGAAACGAGAGCGTAGTGCCGGAGAAGGCACTTGCGGACACGGCGCGGCTCGGGTCGGCTGCGAAGTGCGCCGCGCTCATTGCGATGAAGTGCATAAGGACGACGGCAAGTGCCAGCAGAACGACGGCCGCGACGCGGCGATAGAGATTTCGCGGGCCCTGTGCTGCCACGAAAGCGGCGCTCGCGAAGACCATCCCGAAACCGACAGCCGCCAAGATGAGTCCGCCTGACCAGTCGATGTGGCCGGTCAGCTCCAGCGCGCGCATGCCGGTGAAATGCATAGCCGAGACGCCAAGCCCGACGATGATGCCGCCAAGCGGCGCCGACCATTTCGACGTCTCGTCGATGGCGGTGAAGATTCCGATGCCGGTGATCGTGACCGCGATCACAAGCGACAGGATGGTGAGGAAAGGATCAAAGCCGACGCCGAACGCCGGCGTATAAGCGAGCATCGCAACGAAATGCGTGGCCCAAATGCCGAAGCCGGCAGCTGCCGCATCAAGGCTCAGCCAGATCCAGCGTTCGGGTCCGCTGGCCGCTTTAGCGCAACGAAAGAGACCGATCGTTACGCCACTCGCAATGCAACAGACAATGCTGGCGAGGATAACGAGACGCCAGTCATGCTCGGTGGTGATGCAGATAAAAAAACGCAACATGAGAATACGCAAAGGCCGGAAACTACACGCCTCTGCGGATATGCGGCATTTGTCTTAACAAAAGAGCCGCTTTCCAATTCAATTCGAACGCGCGCTAAACGCAATGGCTGCAAAGCTTTTTCAGTGTGTATCGTTGCGTGTATCTTTCGTCGCGCCAAACCACTCCGCGAGATGATCGCCAAGCGCTGAAAGCCTTGCTGGCGCAGGGCCTCCAGCAGGTCGCAACATATGAATGCCGGCTTCCGGCATCGGGTATTCCTTAAGGAGCCGGACGAGATCGCCGCGCGCGATGCAATCGGCAATGAGGAAGTCGGGCAGGGCGGTGATGCCAAGTCCTTTCACTGCAGCGGCGCGCAGCACTTCGCCATTGTCCGCGCGAAAACGGCCTTGCGGACGGATGCTCTGCCATTTGCGGTTCACACGAAACTGCCAGGTTTCACGCGAACCGCCGGAATAGATCAGACAGTCGTGTTTCGACAGTGCTTGCGGCCGTTCCGGCGTGCCATGCGCCGCGAGATAAGCGGGACTTGCAACGACAAGCGTTTCGATGGCGCCGAGACGCCGCGCCATAAGGCTGGTGTCGGCAAGAATGCCGACACGGATCGCCGCATCGAAACCTTCGGCAACGAGATCGACGAAACGATCGCTGACGGACAGATTGATCGCGACACGCGGATGTTCGGCGGCGAAGGCGGCCATCGCCGGCGCCAGCCGCGCAATGCCGAAAGAGAGCGGCACGGCCAGCCGCAGCGTACCGGCAACATCGCGTTCGCGGCAGGCGACGGCTTCGCGCGCCGCTTCAAGCTCGTTGAGGATCTCGACGCAGCGCGTCTTGAATTCGAGGCCGGCTTCCGTCGGCGCAATGCCGCGGGTCGTGCGGTTCAACAGGCGGATCCCGAGTTCCGCCTCGAGCCGGGCGACACGGCGGCTGACGATCGACTTTGACAGGCCCATCCGCTCGGCGGCGCGGCTGAAGCCACCCGTCTCAATGACCCTGATAAAGGCCAGAACGTTTTCGAGATTTTGCATGGGATTGTTCCATCCAGAGCAACAATCTTGTTCCTGAGATGGGAATGGGCGTCAAGAAATGAAACGCCTATCTTCCCACAACGACATGGAGGATTTGCCCATGGAAACGAAAACTGCCGACCGCAGCGCGCCCCAGACGGAAACAGGCGCCCGGCGGCTTGTCACCACGATCACCGGTCTTGCGACCTCGGACGGCGCCGGCGTGAAGCTCTCGCGTCTTATCGGCCAGCCGGCGCTGCAGGATCTCGACCCCTTCCTGATGCTCGATGCGTTCAACTCGGACGATCCCGGCGCTTACATCGCCGGCTTCCCGCCGCATCCGCATCGCGGCTTCGAGACTGTGACCTATATGCTGAACGGTGCCCTCCGGCATAGCGACAACAAGGGAAATGTCGGTCTTCTTGGACCGGGCGATCTGCAATGGATGACGGCGGCGCGCGGCATCGTTCATTCGGAGATGCCGGAACAGCGCGACGGCCTGATGCGCGGCTTCCAGTTCTGGCTGAACCTGCCGGCGAAGGACAAAATGTCGGAGCCGCGCTATCGCGACGTCGCCGCGAAGGAGATTCCATCTGTCATGCTCGGCGATGGCGTGAGTGCGAAGCTGCTGGCGGGTTCGATCGGCGGAGCGAAGGGCGTCGTCGAGACCGGCGCGACCGAGCCATTGCTGCTCGATCTTACCTTGGCGGCTGGCGCGTCGGTCGATCTGCCGGTGCCCGCCGATCACAACGCCTTCCTCTATCCCTATGAGGGAAGCGTGAAGGTCGGAGCTGACACTGTCGGCACGGCGGAACTGGGTGTTCTCTCGCTTGGCGCGAGCGTTCCGCTCAAAGCCTCGGATCAGGGCGCGCGTCTGATCTTCGCCGCGGCCAAGCCGCTGCATGAGCCGATCGCCAAATACGGCCCCTTCGTCATGAATACGGAGGCCGAAATCAAGCAGGCGATTGCCGACTTCCGGGCCGGCAAGTTCTAGTCACAACCTTTAAAGACTGATTGTACGAGGGGAGCTGCGATAATCATGGCTGATATCAAAATCTTGATCGCATTTTATTCGCGTACTGGTGTAACTGAGGCGCTTGCCAAGGGCATTGCGGAAGGCGCGGCCAAGGAAGGCGCAGAGGTGCGGCTGCGGCGGGTGCGCGAATTCGTCGGGCCCGAGGTCATGGCGCAGGCGCCGGGCTGGAAAGAAAGTGCCGAGGCGATGAATGTCCGCTATCCGGCCCCGACGCCAGATGACACCGTCTGGGCCGACGCGGTCATCTTCGGCACACCGACGCGCTTCGGCAATGTCTCGTCGGAGCTGAAGGCCTATATCGACAGCCTCGGCGGCCTTTGGATGGAGGGCAAGCTCAACGGCAAGGCGGGCGCGGCCTTCTGCTCGACCTCGACCACGCATGGCGGCAATGAGACGACGATCCTGACGCTCTATGCGCCGCTCGCTCATCTCGGCTTTATCATCGTGCCGACGGGCTATGGCGATCCGGCTATGTTTGCGGCCGGCACGCCCTATGGCGCATCGTCGGTTTCGATCAATCAAGCGCGGCCGCCGAGCGAGGAGGATCTCGCCGTCGCGCACTGGCAGGGCCGGCGCGTCGCCAGGGTGGCGCGGGCGCTGAAAGCGGCACATGTTGGGTAAGCTTAGCGCTTAAGCTCGGCGCATATGCCTCTGCCCAGAGCCGAAAAGACGACCTATATAAGAGTCGGTGATAGAATGCTGCGGCGCCGCGGGCCTCGAGTCCGGTGGCGCCGTGGGCAATGGAGGCTCCGAATTGGCTAAGCATGCGATCATGACTTTGACCGAAGCAGCGGCGAACCGGGCGCAGGAGCTTCTCTCGGCCTCGGACAAGGTGGCACTACGCGTCGGGGTCAAGAACGGTGGCTGCGCCGGCATGAGCTATACGCTCGAATATGCCGATGCGGTCGGGCCCTATGATGAAGTGGTCGAGGACAAGGGCGTGAAGATCATCATCGATCCGAAGGCGCTGATGTTCTTGCTCGGAACCGAGATGGATTTCGAAGCGACGAAACTCGGTGCCGGCTTCGTCTTCAACAATCCCAATCAGACCGGCTCGTGTGGCTGCGGCGAATCCGTATCGATCACGCCTGCCAGCCAAATTCCCGCCGAATAAAAGCGAGCGTCGCGGCGAGGGGATCGCCGCGGTCGAAGCGCTCTCTTCAACGCAAATGGGATGGGTCTCTGCGGCCGATGCCACGGACGCGAGGCGCCGTACTGCGGCGCCTATTCCTGCTCTTCGGCCACTTTCGCCGGCTTGACCTTTACCGGCCGCAGCAAAAACATCGGGACGTGATCGCCCATGCCAACGACGGGGCGCTCGTCGGAGTCCCCGTAGGACGGCCGGCGCGGCTGCACGGCTCCGGTCTTGCGGCCGTCGGCTTTGCGATGATCCTGACGGTGATCTGGCCGCCGCGGGTCGTCCGGCCGGCGGTGATCTTCCGGCCGGCGATTGTCGCTCTGACGCCGATGCTCGGCAGGCTCTGGGCGGCGTGCCTCATGCCGCGAAGCCTCGGCGCGCGGCTCGGAATCGCTCCGGCGTCCGCGGCGACCGCGCGAGCGCGGCGGCATCAGGCTCTCGGCAATCGATGACTCATCTCCGTCTTCGCTACCGCGTTTGATGGAGTCGGGACCGGCGCCTTCGAGCCAGGGGATCGGCTTAGCGATCAGCTTCTCGATGTCGTCGACATGTTTCTTATCCATCGATGTGACAATGGTGAACGCCGTGCCGTTCTTGCCGGCGCGGCCCGTGCGGCCGATGCGGTGGACGTAATCTTCCGCATGGACCGGAACATCGAAATTGAAGACGTGGCTCACGTCCGGAATATCGAGGCCGCGCGCCGCAACATCGGAGCAGACGAGAAGATCGACTTCGCCGGTTTTGAAGGCATCGAGCGAGGCCATGCGGGCGCGTTGATCCATATCGCCATGCAAGGCACCAGCGCTGAAGCCATGCTTTAGGAGCGACTTATGCAGGACGGCGACGTCGCGCTTGCGATTGCAGAAGATGATCGCGTTCTTGAAAGCATCCGTGCTGCGGATGAGCTTGCGCAGTGTCTCGCGTTTGGCCGGGCCGTGAGCCGAAGCGACGAGCGCTTGGGTAATTGTCAAGGCGGTGGAGGCGGGCCGGGCGACTTCAATGCGGATCGGCTGGTGCAGGAAGGCATCGGCGAGCCGCGTGATTTCGGGCGGCATGGTCGCCGAGAAGAAGAGGGTCTGCCGGGTGAAGGGAACCATTTTGCAGATGCGCTCGATATCAGGGATGAAGCCCATGTCGAGCATGCGGTCGGCTTCGTCGATGACCAGGATTTCGATGCCGTTCAGAAGCAGTTTGCCACGGTCGAAGAAGTCGAGAAGGCGGCCCGGCGTTGCAATCAACACATCGGCGCCGCGGGTGATTTTGACTTCCTGGTCGGCGAAGGAGACGCCGCCGATGAGGAGCGCCACATTGAGTTTGTGATTGACGCCGTAGCGGGCGAAGCTTTCCTCGACTTGCGCCGCGAGTTCGCGGGTCGGTTCGAGGATCAGCGTGCGCGGCACGCGGGCCCTGGCGCGGCCTTGTTCGAGGCGCGATAGCATCGGAAGCGTGAATGCCGCTGTCTTGCCGGTGCCGGTCTGCGCAATGCCGAGAATATCGCGCCCGATGAGGGCTTGCGGGATGGCCTGCGCTTGAATGGGCGTAGGCGTCGTGTAGCCGGAAGCTTCTACTGCCTGGAGAACCTTCTCGCTGAGGCCGAGATCGTTAAAGGTCATATTGTTCCTGAAAACAGCCCGAAAACGGGGTGCCCCTCAAGGGCTGCGGTGGTCGCTTTGCCAGCCGATGCTTGCTAAAGCCACGAATTGCGGAGCAAAAACAATGCGGTGCCACGTGGCTGATCCGCTTTTGCTTGGCCGGTCCAAAACGCTCAAAAAGCGCATCGCACAGATCGGAGGGAGGCGAGGCAAAAGCGGCCCGAGACGCGACCGGAGAATCGACACTTCGATCCGACAGCGCTCTTTAGCTTCTATATCGGCTCGAAGCAATGGATTGCAAGCTGTGGCGTGGGCCAGGCGCTATCTGATCCCCAAGCAATGACCCAAAACGGGCCAGCATCTTTCGCGCCATATTGCCGCGGCGGGAAAATCAGCTCGTCGCAAGTCAGCTCGTCGCAAGGCGGCCGACC
This sequence comes from uncultured Methylovirgula sp., assembly GCA_964644615.1. Classification (GTDB taxonomy): domain Bacteria; phylum Pseudomonadota; class Alphaproteobacteria; order Rhizobiales; family Beijerinckiaceae; genus Methylovirgula. Next base: position 12,234 of record CAZXXA010000008.1, read on the forward strand.
GGCTTGCTCGGCGAAAACAGCCTCATCAGTCCGAAGATGACGGCGAGGGTCACAATATAGACGAGGAGCTGCAGCTGCGTCGGCTGATCCGTGTAGCCGAGCAGCGTGTGCAGGATGCGCCCGAGCAGGCTGTTGTCGGAGATGATCTTCGACGTGTTCCATACAGTGCGGTCGAGCGCGGTCGCGAGATCCGCCTGTTCGAGGAAGGCGACAGCCTGCACGGCCATGCCGGCCGCCATGAAGGAGATCAGCAGCGTCGTTACCCGGAAGAGATGCCGCATCGGGATCGAGACGAGGCCTTTAAAGGTGAGATAGGAGAGGCCGGCGCCGAGCAGCAGGCCGACGACGCCACCGGCAAAGACGCTGGCGCCGCTCGTGCCCTGCGAGATGACGATGCCGTAGAGAAACAGGACGACTTCAGAGCCTTCGCGCAGAACGGCAACGGCAACGACGACCGCCAATGCGAATAAGGTCCGCGAGCCGTCGCGCACTTCCTCGCCGAATTCCTTGAGGTTGGCGGCCATCTCCCGGCCATGCCGCGACATCCAGACATTGTGCCAGGTGAGCATCACGACGGCGACGCCGAGGATCGAGGCATTGAACACCTCTTGCCCGGAACCGGCGATCAATCCCGCGATGGCGCCGGCGAAGGCTGCAACGAGTCCGGCGCCGGCCAGCCCCGCGACAAGACCGCCGAGGATGTAGGGCATGCGTTTCGGGATGGATTGCGTCACCGCCATCACGATGCCGACAATGAGACCGGCTTCGACGACCTCGCGAAAGACGATGATGAGAGCACCGAGCACGCTTTGGCTTTCCTCAGATTAATCGTGGATGCCGATCCGCCGGCATGGCGCGGGATTTCTCGCAGGTCCGACAGACAAACAGCATTGCGTCGGCTGGCATCTGCGACACCTGCCGTTGGAAACGGACATCCAAGCCGCTTGACCGCGCGCAAAACGTTGAACGCGGCATTGCCGCTCAGCCCGTTTGTGCGTCGTCCGTTAATATACGCGTGTAAGAAGGTGCCGCAAGAAAATTGCCGTTGATTTAGAATGATCCTAAATCAGCCCAACGGGTTAGCTTGCTTGGCGCAGTGGCGTGTCGCTGGCCGGCGGGGTCGCCGGCAGTTCGAGCAGCTTCGCAATGAGCACGGCATCGAGCATGACAGTCATGCGTTCGACGGGCTTCAGCCATTCGATCGCTTCATCGATCGTCGAGGCTTCGAGTAGCTTGGCTTCAGCAAGCGCCCATTCCGGCGAGAAGTCGCCGCGGCGCCGTGCTGGGCCGCTCGGCAGCATGGCAACATGAAGAGAGCGGAATTCCGGATCGGCATAAAGGCTCTTGAGCCCTTGCGCCGCGTCGGCGACAGGCGCCAGGCTTTTGGCGCGCAGGTTGGCGCGGCGCACGACGGGCGGCTTGTTCTTTTCTTCCGGCGTGATCAGCAGACCAGCGCGGCGCAAGGCGCGGCCGAAGGCGAGCTTGCCGGTCGCCCAGGAAATGAAGATCGCGAGGATCAGACCGCCGATCGTCGGCGACATCCAGGCGACGAGCGACGGCGAGATCAATAGGCCGGCGATCAGAGTCAACACGCCCATCGCGACATGCGAACGATGCCGCCGCACGATCGCGCTGAATGGCATCGAACCGTCATCGCGGCGCTGCGGATTCCAGCCTGTGTCGAAGCCGAAGAGGAAATGCGCGACATGGCCGGTCTGGATCAGCATCTGGATCGGTGCAAGCAGCGCCGACATGAAGATTTCGAAGATGGTCGAGATCACGAGTAGGATAGCGCCGCCGCAGCCGCGGCGCGTCGGTCCGTGGAAGAGCGAGATGATGAGGCCGAAGAGCTTCGGCGCCAGCAGGATCGACATGGTGACGGCGAAAAGGCTCAACGAACGTTCGGCGTCGAAGCGCGGGAAGGCAGGGAAAAGCGTAAATTCACTGGTGAAATATTCCGGCTTAATATAGCTCGCCTGGAAGACGAGGATGATGCCGACGCTCAGTTGCAGCAGCCACAGCGGCGAGGCGAGATAGCCCATAATGCCAGTGATGAGATGCTGGCGGGAGGCGAAGGCAAGGCCCGCCGCAGGCAGGACCCGCATATGCTGGAGATTGCCCTGGCACCAGCGGCGATCGCGCGCTGCAAGGTCGATCAGGGTTGGCGGACTTTCTTCATAGCTGCCGCCGATGCCAGGCAGCATATAGACGGCATAGCCGGCGCGGCGGATCAGCGCCGCCTCGACGAAATCATGGCTCAGGATATGGCCGCCGAGCGGCGGCCGGCCGCCGAGATTGGGCAGGCCGCAATGCGCTGCAAAGGCGCGCGTCCGGATGATCGCGTTATGGCCCCAGTAGTTGCCGTCGCGGCCCATCCAGGCGGTAAGCCCCGCCGCAATCACCGGTCCATAGATGCTGGCGGCGAATTGCTGGACGCGGGCAAAGAGCGTGTTGCGGTTGATGATCAGCGGCAAGGTCTGGATGATCCCGGCGCCGGGATCGGCCTCCATCGCCGCCGCAAGCCCGACGATCGACCGGCCGGTCATCAGGCTGTCGGCGTCGAGCACCACCATATGATCGTAATGGCCGCCCCAGCGGCTGACGAAATCCGCGATATTGCCTGCCTTGCGGGCAGTATTTTTGGGCCGGTGCCGATAATAGAGGCGGGCGCTTGGACCGAGCCGCTGCCGCAAGGCGGCAAAGGCATATTCCTCGGCGATGAAAATTTCGGGATTGGTCGTATCCGACAGGAAGAACCAGTCGAAATTGCTGCCGAGGCCGGTCGATTCGACTTCCGCATAGATCGCCTGCAATGCGCCGAAGACGCGGGCTGGCGCCTCATTGTAGATCGGCATGACGATTGCCGTGCGGGCATTGAGCCGCTCCGGAATCGATGGCGGTTTGGGCCGGGCGAAGAGCAACCAAAGAAATCCGACGCAAGCGCTCGAAAACGCCAGCGAGATCCAGGAGAAATTGATGAGGAAGAAGGCAACGAGCGCCCATTCGAGCGTCGTCACCGTGCCGACCGAGACGACCGCATAGATCTCATGCGCGCCATAATAAGTGAGCGCGAAGGCACCGCCGAAAACGAGGAGCCGCGCGATCCAGGCCCATAAGCCAGAGCGCGGCGGACGCCGGCCGCGGTCCTTGAAGCGGTCGAAATGATAGAGGCTCTGAATCGGCATCGCGAGGGGCGCCTCGCTCGGCATGCCATTGCCCCACTCGATCCGTTCACGTTCTTGGGCGGTATTGGACACGTGCGCACCACCCGAACGATTGAGGAGGACGCTCTGGCTTTCAAGCCCCATGGCGCCATTATCGGGAGCATGCAATCGGGTCAACGCGTCCATCTATAAAGCCAGGTTTCGCTAACGGCCTTGTCTGCGAGTTGAAGCACCAGACGCAATTCGCTTGCCGCCTCGTTGCCCACGTCGATTTCAAACATGACCCGGTAAGTTTTCGTATTTGGAAGGGGATACGACTTTATGAAGATGACAGTTCCCGGTGCGACGGAAAGATTTGGTCTGACGGCGGCACTCCGCTGAGGATCACCTAAGGCTTCACCGTTGAATTCAACAAGAAAACGCCGCCGCTGCGCACTCGACCCCTTACCCGACCTTGTATCGGTCACCAGCGCCAGTCCCGGCTGGTCAGGCGGTGTCCAACACCAGAACTGCCGATAGGCAAAGCTGGTTTCACCGCCAGCCGCAAGAACCTGCTTGGGCCGCCAATAGGCGATGATGTTGTCGTTCGATTCGGAATCGTTCGGAATCTCAATGAGCTCGATGCCGCCGGCGCCCCAGTCGCCGATCGGCTCGATCCATAGAGACGGACGCAGCTCCCAATGCTGATCATCGTCCTCATAGTCGCGGAACGTCCGATCGCGCTGAATAAAGCCAAATCCGCGAGGATTTTCATCGACGAACGTCGAAATCTGGAGAGTGTCGCGATTGGAGACCGCGCGCCACAGCCATTCGCCATGGCCGGTGGCCATCTGCATGCCGTCGATGTCGGCAATCGTGAGCCGGATATCGTCCGTGCGACGGTGGTCGATTGCATCGCTCACCACGGTTGCGCTCATCGTGGCGATGCCGAGATTGTCGACTTTCGCGCGCGCGAACAAGGTGCATTCCGTGTCGATGATCGTCGCTTCGCCCGGATGCAGCGTGAACCGGTAGGCCCCTGTCATGCTCTGCGAATCGATCAGCGCATGCACGACGAGCGCATTGGTCGCCAGATTGGGCTGTTCGATCCAAAAGCTCCGGATTGCCGGAAACTCTTCGCCGCGGGCATCAGCGGTGTTGATCGAAAGCGCCCGCGCCAGGGTGCCGAAGCGCTGCCCCTGGGCGATCGCCCGGAAGAAGCTGGCGCCTTGGAAGGCGGCGATTTCGGTCGGCGGCTTGCCTTTTTGCGGTACCAGAATGTGAAATCCGGAGAAGCCGATATCGCCGAGGTGCGGGACAGGCAAAGTTCCGAAGTTGAACTTCGAGGGATCATAGATGACCCTGCGGGCCTGCCCCTGCGAGACGAGATTGATCGCCACGGCCGAGGAGAAGATGAATCCTCTGTGCAGCGGCTCGATGGAGAAGCCGAAATTGTCGCTGCTCCAGATGACCGCCTCGGGCTTTGCCCGGATCGTGACATATTGGTCGTAGGTGAGCTTGGTCAGGGCCTCAGGCAGATCGTTGGGCGGCGCCTTAAAAGGCTGCTTGGCGAGTGCCCGGGCCTGACCGGCGACATAGCCCTGGTTAAAGGGTGAGGGATCGCCCAGGGCGAAGCCGGCCGGAGGCGGCGGGTGGGCTGGAGCAGGGGTCGGCGCGCCCGGCGGCGGCGCAGCAGGCGGAGGGGCGCCTTGGGCCGCTGCGGGCCCCAGCGTCCAGAAAGGAAGAGCCGTCCCGGCGGCGAGGCCGCCCAGGCTCAATTTCAATACATCGCGGCGTTCGAACATTAAGCAACTAGTTGGTCCCGCGCGGGAGCCTTACTTGGAGACCGCGGGATGTCTCGTGTATATCCGTTCACCGCCATCACCGCATGGCCTTTTTAGGACTTTTGGCGACGGCTGCATCAACAATTAGGCAGTGTCTCTCTTCCACCATAGCGTCTTGCGAATGCCATCATGATGCGTTCACGGCTCATTCATATCTCATGGCAAAGCTGCGCTATGGCGAGGCGAGACTTGAAGAAGCAAGATTTAGAAAATATCCCGCGCATGACTGTTTGCGCATAATGACGGTATCGCAATGACGCCACTACAGACGCCGCAACGGCGCTGTCTCGCAATCGTGCTTGCCGCGGGCGAAGGCAAGCGCATGGTTTCGCGCAAGCCGAAAGTCCTGCATGAGCTCGCCGGGCTCAGCATGCTGGCGCATGTTCTCGCGGCGCTTGGCGAAGCGGCGGTCGACAAGATCGCCGTCGTCGTTGGCGCGACGGGCGATGCCATCCGCGCCGAGGCGCAGCGGGTTAGACCCGACGCCGAAATCTTCGTGCAATCGGCTCCTCGCGGGACGGCGCATGCCGTGCTCGCGGCCAAGGCAGCCATTGCCGAAGGCTATGACGACATCCTCATCGCCTTTGGCGATACGCCGCTCGTGCGGCCGGAAACCTTTGCGCAGCTGCGCGCCGCGCTCGCCGAGCGCAAGACCGCTGTCGTCATCCTCGGCTTCGAAGCGAACGATCCGAAAGGTTACGGCCGCCTCGTCCTTGATGGCGACGATCTTATCGCGATTCGCGAGCAGAAAGACCTCAAGGATTCCGAACTCGGCCTGACTGTCTGCAATGGCGGCCTGATGGCGCTGGCGGGCAAGGACGCGCTGGGCCTCTTAGAGTCGATTGGCACGACAAATGCTCAAGGCGAGTATTATCTGACGGACGCTGTCGCGCTCGCCTACGGCCGCGGGCTCGGCGCAACGGCTTTGAGCGTCGTCGAGGAAGAAGTGCTCGGCATCAACGACCGCACCCAACTTGCCGCGGCGGAAGCCGTGTTACAGGACCGGCTGCGGAGCAAGGCCATGCAAGCGGGCGTCAGCTTTCTCGATCCGGCGAGTGTCTATCTTTCGTTCGATACGGCTTTCGAACCTGACGTGACGATCGAACCGAATGTCTTCTTCGGCCGCGGCGTGAAGATCGGCGCGGGCAGCACGATCCGCGCCTGCTCGCATCTCGAAGGCGCCAGCGTCGGTAAGGATTGCATTATCGGACCTTTTGCGCGGCTGCGTCCCGGCGCCGAACTCAGCGACAATGTTCATATCGGCAATTTCGTCGAGGTGAAGGCTTCCAAGCTCGCCGAGGGCGTCAAGGCCAACCACCTCGCTTACATCGGCGATTCGACGGTCGGGGCACGAACCAATTTCGGCGCCGGCTCGATCACCTGCAATTACGATGGCTTCTTGAAAACCAAGACCGAGATCGGCGAAGGTGTTTTCATCGGCGTCAATTCAGCGCTTGTCGCGCCGGTGAAGATCGGAGCGGGCGCTTATATCGGCACGGGATCGGTCATCACGCGGGACGTCGAACCGGATGCGCTGGCGCTCGCCCGCGAACGGCAGATCGAAAAGCCGGGCTGGGCGGCCGCCTTCCGCGCCAAACATAAAAAGCCCGAGTGATGAGCCGCGGAAGCAAGCCTCGATAGGCGTCCCGGAAAGCATGCAAGGAAAGCTGGAATGTGCGGAATTGTCGGCATTTTGGGACGCGGCCCCGTCGCCGGTTCGATCGTCGAGGCGTTACGCCGGCTCGAATATCGCGGCTATGATTCCGCCGGCATCGCGACGCTGGAAGATGGCAAGCTCACCCGCCGGCGCGCCGCGGGGAAGCTCAAAAATCTCGAAGCCGTCCTTGCCAAAGAGCCGCTGAAAGGCGCCTCCGGGATCGGCCACACGCGCTGGGCGACGCATGGCAAGCCGACCGAGACCAATGCGCATCCGCATGCCGATGCCAAGCTCGCCGTCGTTCATAACGGGATCATCGAGAATTTCCGCGAATTGCGCGAAGAGCTGAAGACGAAGGGCCATAGCTTCGAGAGCGACACTGACAGCGAAGTCATCGTCCATCTAATTTCCGAGGCAATGGAGCAGGGTCTTTCGCCAGCGGAGGCGGTTGCCGCCAGCCTGCCGCGGCTCAAAGGCGCCTATGCGTTTGCGGCGCTGTTTTCCGGCGAGCCCGATCTTCTGATCGGCGCGCGCGATGGTGCGCCGCTCGTCGTCGGCCTCGGCGAGCCGGGCGAGGAAGTCTTTCTCGGCTCCGATGCTTTGGCGCTGGCGCCTTTCACCGACGAACTCACCTATCTCGACGATGGCGATTTCGTCGTTCTGACGCGCAATAGCGCCGAATTTCGCGACTCCCGCAATCAGCCGGTCGATCGCAAACGCGTCAAAACGCTGGCGGCCGCGCATCTCGTCGACAAAGGCAATTATCGCCACTTCATGGCGAAGGAGATTCACGAGCAGCCGGAAGTCGTCGCGCGCACGCTCGGCCACTATCTCGATATGTCGGCGGGCTGCACGGCGCTCCCCTTCACCGTGCCGGTCGACATCAAGACCTTGCCGCGCCTCACCATCGCCGCCTGCGGTACGGCCTATATCGCCGGCCTTCTCGCCCGCTATTGGTTCGAGCGGTTTGCAAAGCTGCCGGTTGAGATCGAAGTCGCGTCCGAGTTCCGCTACCGCGAGCCGCCGATGGAACGCGGCGGGCTGATGCTGCTCATTTCGCAATCGGGCGAGACGGCCGATACGCTCGCCTCGCTGCGCTATGCGAAAGCGCAGGGCCAGAAGATCATCAGCGTCGTGAATGTCCCGACGTCGACTATGGCACGCGAAAGCGACATTGCGGCCCTCACCTTGGCTGGCCCCGAGATCGGCGTCGCCTCGACCAAGGCTTTCACCTGCCAGCTCGCTCTGCTTGCCTGCCTCGCGCTCGCTTTCGGCCGCACCCGTGGCGTCATCGATGCGAAGGCGGAGGCAAAGCTCGTCACTGAATTGATGTCGGTGCCGGGCCTGATGGCGGAAGCGATGAAGCGAGAGCCGCGGATCGAAGCCTTGTCGCGCGATTTGAGCCATGCGCGGGACGTACTCTATCTCGGCCGCGGCACGTCCTATCCTTTGGCGCTCGAAGGCGCGCTGAAGCTGAAGGAGATTTCCTACATTCATGCCGAAGGCTATGCGGCGGGCGAATTGAAGCATGGGCCGATCGCGCTCATCGACAGCGATATGCCGGTTATCGTGCTGGCGCCGCGCGACAATGTCTTCGATAAGACGCTCTCCAATATGCAGGAGGTCGCGGCGCGCGGCGGACGGCTGGTCGTCGTCACCGACGCCGATGCGCATGATTTTGGCGGCGAGGCCGAGACGATCACCATGCCGAGCATGGCGCCGGATTTCACCGCCATCGTCTATTCTGTGCCAGTGCAGATGATCGCTTATCACACGGCGATCTTCATGGGCAAAGACGCCGATCAGCCGCGCAATCTCGCGAAGAGCGTCACGGTCGAATAAGCGCGCCTGGCTCCTATTTCGAAGGGTAATATTTGAGGCTGCTTAAGGCCGTATCGAGATTGACCACGCATTCAATGAAACGCTGCGAACCGGCCTGTAGGCCAAGACCACCGCAGGCGTGCTGCTCGCTCTTTCGCCAATCATTGTGATAAAAATCGCCATAAGCGTGCAGGCTCGGATCGATGCTGTCGCGCGCGGCGGCGACGGCCGGCGGAATGCCGGCTGAGGCGGCGAGACTCTGCGTGCAGAAAAAGAAATCATAGCCGCCCGGACTGAGGCCGATTTCAGCGCAGAGCCGATGAATCCGGCTCACGGCGGACTCGGCACGAGCGAATGTCGGTGTGTAAAGCGTCATGACACAGGCTGTGCCGACACCGATCAAGACGCAGAGGCGCTTCAACATTGGCATCACCATTCGTCCAAACGGATTGCGCCAAGATCACCTATCCAAGATCATTTATCCAAGATCATTCATCTGTCATTGTGGGGCTCTAACAACTTAGCGCGTTTAGCGAAAACAGGAGGCAGGAATGTCGATCACGATGAAGCGACATGGTTCGGCGGCTTGGCAAGGCGGCATCAAGGATGGCCGCGGCACGATCTCCACCGAGAGCGGTGCCTTGAACGCCCATCCCTATGGTTTCGCCAGCCGTTTCGAGGGCCAGAGGGGCAGCAATCCGGAAGAGCTGATCGGCGCTGCGCATGCCGCTTGTTTCTCCATGGCGCTGTCGCTGATTCTGGGCGAAGCCAAGTTGACGGCCGAGCAGATTGAAACGCAGGCCGACGTCACGCTGCAGCAGGTCGAGGGCGGCTTTTCGATCACCGCCGTGCATCTCACCTTGAAGGCCAAGGTGCCGGGCACCGATCAAGCGACCTTCGAAGAACTGGCGGCCAAGGCCAAAGCCGGATGTCCGGTGTCGAAACTCTTCAAGGCCGACATCACGCTCGATGCGACTTTGGTTGACTGAGCGGAACTTGTCCGCTTCGCGCCAAGAGGTGACGTGCGAGTAAGCACTCCGGATGACCGGAGCGGGCCGGAAGCGGAATCGCGGCTTACGAGCAGTGTTTTCGCAAAGCGGACCCAGCGGATCAGCCAGCTTTGACGGCGGCAGCGTTTTACCTCAAGGCATTCCTTGGCGGGAGAAAGAAGGGCTGTGCTCCGTGGCTGACCGCTATCTACGATGGCCGGGCAGACCGCGAAAGAGCGCCACATCGAGCGCACCCTGGTTCGCACCCGCAGACCTATCCGCGACTCGCTGGATTACGGTGTAGGCGGGTGCGCGGCTTCATGACGGTCAATTGCCACAGGCCCGGAGACATTGAGCTTTTTTCTTTTCCTTAAGCCTCTCAATACCCTTCCTCTCCATTCCCAAAGCAATGGTGACTGCTCTGACATAGCTCAAGCTGCATCTCGCAATAATCAGCGCTTTTCCCATTGTGCCTACACATGTTGTATCGATCTTTGCAGCCGCAATATCTGCCGTGATTTGCGCGTGCGCCACCGGCCGTGGCGGTGACGGCGGCGATTATAAAAAGCAAACCCAATCCGGCACGAAGTAGCATCGAAGTTCCCCCTAGGTGATGAGGGCATCATAGCCGACGCGGCGAGGCCGACAAGAGCTGGCCGTCGATTGACATCGGCTCGTGATATTAAGGGCTGCGCGAATCGGACACTCCGCTGCACCCGATATTGAAACAATTCAGAATGGATTCTGATCGATCGTGAATCTCGATGCAGTGCCTGGGAAATATTCGAGTGGGTGTACGCCGTGAACTATCAACCTGAGCTCATCATACGCCTGCATGAACAGCCGAATTTGAGCTAACAAAGGTCCGGAGTTTCACCGGATTTATCCTCTTGGCTCATCTCGGGCAAAGTGGAGTTCCGTTGACGTGCTCGGAAGAGCTTAGTTACTAATAAATTCAGGCCGGGCAGTGCCAACGGAATTTTTTTCATGCATCTCATGCGGGGCGGACTTGAGATGCCTCCCGCTCACTCACGAGCGGGCGGTTGACCAATGTGTGTAGGTATGCCTGCTTCGGAGTTACGTCGGCAGTTCTGGAACGGCCGACTTGGGCGCAAAGCGGAAGTCACTCGGCCTCACATGTCGCGATAGTTCGGACCGCCGCCGCCTTCGGGCGGCATCCAGTCGATGTTCTGCGCCGGATCTTTGATGTCGCATACTTTGCAGTGAATGCAATTGGCGGCATTGATCACGAAGCACGGATCGGTCTTAGCAGCGTCATCGCCATAGACGATTTCATAGACGCCGGCGGGGCAATAGAGCCGCGCCGGCTCGCCATAAAGCGGCAGGTTCTGCGCGATCGGGATCGATGGATCGCGCAGATGCAGATGCACCGGCTGATCTTCTTCATGCGCCGTGTTCGACACGAAGACGGACGAGAGCCGGTCGAAGCTTACTTTGCCGTCGGGCTTCGGATAAGCGAGGATCGGTACATTGGCGAGCGGTTTGAGTGTCGCACAGTCGAGCGTCTCATGCGTCAGCGTGCCGAAAACCGAGCGGCCGAAAAGCGCCTGCGTCCACAGATCGAAACCCGCGAGCGCGCTGCCTTTCAGCGTGCCGTATTTTGACCAGAGCGGTTTGACGTTGCGCGCCAGATAAAGATCGCGGCCAATCTCGGATGAGCGCCAGGCATTTTCATAGGCGATGAGTTCGTCATGCGTGCGGCCTTCGGCCAGCGCGTCCGCGACATGTTCGGCCGCGAGCATGCCAGAAAGGACCGCATTATGCGAACCTTTGATGCGCGGAACATTGACGAAACCCGCCGCGCAGCCGATCAGCGCACCACCTGGAAAGCAGAGTTTCGGCATCGATTGGAAGCCGCCTTCGCTGATCGCGCGCGCGCCATAGGCGAGCCTTTCGCCGTCTTCGAGCAGCGGCTCGACGTGCAGGTGAGTCTTGAAGAGCTGGAACTCATCGAAAGGCGACAGCGTCGGATTTTCGTAGTCGAGATGTACGACGAAGCCGATCGAAACGAGCCCGTCGCCATAGTGATATAGAAAGCCGCCGCCGCCGGTCCGGTCATCGAGCGGCCAGCCGAGAAAATGCTCGACGCGGCCGGGACGGTGCTTTTCCCGCGAAACCGACCACAATTCCTTGAGGCCGATGCCGAATTTCTGCGGGGGGCGGTCGCGATCGAGTTCGAATTTGCCGATGAGCTCCTTGGCGAGCGAGCCGCGCGCACCTTCGGCGATCAGCACATATTTGCCGCGCAATTCCATGCCGCGGCTGAAATTCTCCTTGCGATGGCCGTCACGGGCGATGCCCATGTCGCCTGTCGCAACGCCGATCACTGCGCCGTCTGCGCCATACAGGGGCTCGACGGCAGCGAAGCCCGGATAAACGTCGACGCCGAGTGCCTCCGCCTTGGCGCCGAGCCAGCGGACGAGTGCGCCGAGCGAACCGACGAAAGCGCCATGATTGCGCATGGCCTTCGGCAGCAGTGCCGTCGGGAAAGATAGGGCGCCCGCCGGCCCCAAATAATAAAAGTGTTCGTCGGAAACCGGAGTCTTCAAGGGGCAGTCGGCGGCGCTGCGCCAATCCGGCAGCAGGCGGTCGAGGCCGATCGGATCGATCACCGCGCCGGAAAGAATATGGCCGCCGAGTTCGGCGCTTTTCTCGATGACGACGACAGAAAGGGCGGGATCGCGCTGTTTGAGGCGGATAGCGGCGGCAAGGCCCGCCGGTCCAGCGCCAACAATCACGACGTCGAAGTCGATGCTCTCGCGCGGCGGCATGTCACCGGCTGCCATGATGATCCTCGGCTGGTCGCAAGAGAGCTGGCACTATCGGCGCCGCGAGGGCAAGCGGTTCCTCTTGCGAAGCACGCGATCCTGCGGCGTTCGGGCGCGGCGTTGGGGGACTTGGGCTCAAGCGGGGCGGCGGCACACCCGTCGGAAGCCCCAGATGGGTGACTTTCTTTTCCTTTGCGATTGCTCCGGCGACGATTAAAAGCGGCCACTTACCGATTGTCGCCTTTTGAGTCTCGCCCCATGCGTCTCTCCCGCTATTTTCTGCCCATTCTGCGCGAAACCCCGAAGGAGGCGGAGATCGTCTCGCATCGGCTGATGCTGCGCGCCGGCATGATCCGCCAGGAAGCGGCGGGCATCTATGCCTGGCTGCCGCTTGGCTTCAATGTGCTGCAGAAGGTCTCGAACATCGTCCGCGAAGAGATGGACCGGGCAGGGGCGATCGAGCTTCTGATGCCAACCCTGCAGCTTGCCGATCTCTGGCGCGAGTCGGGCCGCTACGACGCCTACGGTCCCGAAATGCTGCGCATCAAGGACCGGCATGAGCGCGAGCTGCTTTACGGGCCGACGAATGAGGAGATGATCACCGAGATCTTCCGCTCCTATGTGCGCTCCTATCGTGAGCTGCCGAAGATCCTCTATCATATCCAATGGAAATTCCGCGATGAGCAGAGACCGCGCTTCGGCGTCATGCGCGGCCGCGAGTTCCTGATGAAGGATGCCTATTCCTTCGACCTCGATGAGGCGGGCGCGCGGCTGTCCTACAATCGTATGTTCGTCGCCTATCTGCGCATTTTCGGCCGTATGGGGCTGAAAGCGATTCCGATGCGGGCGGAGACGGGGCCGATCGGCGGCGACCTATCGCACGAGTTTATCGTGCTCGCTGAGACGGGCGAATCCGGCGTCTATTGCAACAAGGAGGTGCTCGATCTGCCGATTCCGGGCGTCGATGTCGATTACGACGGCGATCTGACGCCGATCATCAAGGAATGGACGTCGCTCTACGCCGCGACCGAAGATGTGCATGACGCCCAGCGCTTCGAGGCTGAGACGCCCGCCGACAAGCGCGTTCACACCCGCGGCATCGAGGTCGGCCAGGTCTTCTATTTCGGCGACAAATATACGAAGCCGATGAAGGCACCGATCACCGGTCCCGACGGCACTGAACGGCCGGCTCAATGCGGCTCCTATGGCGTGGGCGTGTCCCGCCTCGTCGGCGCCTTGATTGAGGCCAATCATGATGACGCCGGAATCATCTGGCCAGAAGAGGTGGCGCCGTTCCGCGTCGGCATCGCCAATCTGAAGGTCGGCGATGCGGCGAGCGATGCGGCCTCGCTCGAAATCTATAACGCGCTCGAAAAAGCCAAGATCGACGTGCTTTATGACGATACCGACGAGCGCCCCGGCGGCAAATTCGCGACTTTGGACATGATCGGTCTGCCCTATCAGGTCATCGTCGGGCCAAAGGGCTTGGCTTCCGGCACGGTCGAGGTCAAATCCCGCCGCAGCGGGGGGCGCGAATCCCTGTCGGTCGAGGCTGTGATCAACAAGCTCACGGCCAAACCTCAAGGAAGCTGAATGAAGGTCGCGACGGCTCCTTTTTCGCCCTATGAATGGATGGTGGCGTTCCGCTATCTCCGCGGGCGCCGCCAGAAGAGCCGCGTCTCGGTCATCGCCACCTTCTCCTTCCTCGGCATCAGCCTCGGCGTCGCCACGCTGATCGTGGTGATGTCGGTGATGAACGGCTTCCACCAGGAACTGCTCGACAAGATCGTCGGCATCAACGGCCATATTTTTCTCGAAGGCGCCGACACGCCGCTCACCGATTACGTCACGGTGGCGCGCCGCGCCGGCAGCGTGCCGGGTGTCGATCTCGCCATTCCGATGGTCGAGGGCTCGGCCTTTGCGTCCTCGACCTTCGCGAACGGCGGTTCGGGCGTGCTGGTCCGCGGCGTCTCGGGTGCCGACATCAGGCGGCTGCCCGGCATCGCTGGCCACATAACAAACGGCACGCTCGACAATTTTGCGTCATCGGGTGGCGTCGCGATCGGTATCAGGCTCGCCGAAAATCTCAATCTGCGTGTCGGCGACAAGATCAAGATCATCACAGCGTCGGGACCACAGACGCCCTTTGGCGTTTTGCCGCGCGTCAAACTCTTTCCGATCGTGGCGATCTTCCAGATCGGCATGGCCGATTTCGACAAGATCTTTGTCTATACGCCCCTCCCGGAGGCGCAAACCTTCTTTAACCGGGAAGGCTCCGTCAGCGTCATCGAATTGTTTCTGCATAACGCGGAAAGTCTCGATGCGGTGCGCCCGAAGGTCGAGGCTGCGGTTCAGCGTCCCGTCATCATGACTGATTGGCGCGAGCGCAACGGCGCCTTCTTCGACGCGCTGACGGTCGAGCGCAATGTGATGTTCATCATCCTGACGCTGATCGTGCTCGTCGCGACGCTCAACATCATCTCCGGCCTGATCATGCTGGTGAAGGACAAGAGCCACGACATCGCGGTCTTGCGCACCATGGGCGCGACGCGCTCAGCGATCATGCGCATCTTTCTGATTTCCGGCGTCTCGATCGGTGCCGGCGGCACGCTCTGCGGATTTTTGCTCGGCGTTGCGGTTGCCGAAAATGTCGAGCCGATCCGCCAGTTCCTGAACCGGCTGCTGCATGCGAATTTCTTTCCGTCGGAAATCTATTTCCTCTCGCAATTGCCGTCGGTCGTCGATGCGCGCGACGTTGTCAGCGTCGTCGTGATGTCGCTCGTCCTATCGCTGATCGCGACGATCTACCCGTCCTGGCGGGCCGCACGGCTCGATCCGGTCGAAGCGCTGCGTTACGAGTGACATGACGCAACCCGTTCTCCATCTCGCCGGTGTGAGCCGCTGCTTCAAGCAGGGCGGCGCCTCGCTCGACGTTCTCCGCGGCGCCGACCTCGGCCTGTTTCCAGGCCAGTCCGTCGCGCTGGTCGCACAATCGGGCACCGGCAAGTCGACGCTGCTTCACATCGCAGGTCTGTTGGAGCGGCCGGATTCGGGCGAAGTTTTCGTCGCCAACCAGCCGACGACCCGCATGGCCGACGTGATGCGCACGGCACTGCGCCGCGACACCATCGGCTTCGTTTATCAGTTCCACCATCTGCTGCCGGAATTCTCGGCGCTCGAAAATATCGTCCTGCCGCAGATGATTCAGGGCAAATCGCGCAAGGAAGCACGGCTGCGCGGCGAGGAACTTCTCGAACGACTCGGCTTGTCGGCGCGCGCCACGCATCGGCCGGCGCAATTGTCGGGCGGCGAGCAGCAGCGTGTCGCGATCGCCCGCGCTGTCGCCAATGGGCCGGCCATTCTGCTGGCCGACGAGCCGACCGGCAATCTCGATCCGACGACGGCCGAATCCGTGATCGCCACGATCGAGACGCTGGTCAATGAGACGGGATTATCGGTCCTGCTCGCCACGCATAATCTAGACTTGGCGCGGCGGATGATGCGGCGCGTCACGCTGCAGGATGGGCGCGTGGTCGAACTCGCCTGAGTCCTCCACTCAGAAAATGTTCGAGGTGTCCTGGCCGAGGTCTTCGAGCCGCGCCGTCAGCTTGCGGATGCGCTGCTTCAATTCGGCATTTTGCGCTTCGAGCTGACGCATGCGGGCCTCGCCGCCGTACGCGGGAGGCTCGGACAAAATATCCGCAGCAGGCGCCGGCCCTGTATGTGGAACGTCGACGAAATCGATGCCGATCGAATCCCGGTCGCGCCAGACGAGCTTGGCGTGATGGCTGGCATTGCGCTGCGGAATATAGATGTCGAATTCTGCCGGGACTGCGAGCGTATCTGCCAGGGCGACCCGGGCGCCGGTCGGCGAGATGTTTTTGATGATGCAGTCGATCGTCGACATGCGATTGTTGAAGATGATCTGCGCGCGCAAAAAGGCGCGGATGCGGTCGCCGTCGCGTTTGTCCGGTTCCGGCCGGGCCACATTCAGATTCGCTTCCATCACCGACTCCTTCGCCGGACTTATCGGCCGAACCGATGCGCAGCCGGGCGATACAACTACAGCTAAGTCCGCAATCGAATTTCACCCGAACCTAGCGCCGGGGGGTTAAGACTTGCTCAACTGACGCGCCGCCGCCGCGTCTTGTTCAAGGGCGTGTGAACGAAGCAAATGCCTATATAGGCGTACAATCCGATGTATTGTGATTGAAAATATGCGATATAAACAGGCTACTTACTTTATTATATTAAAGTTATCGAAGAGCTTTTGCGGGCTGACGTTTTAGGGAAGGGCTGTATAAAAATTTGCGACATGCTAAGACAGCCGCAAGTGGGGGATAAAACGGTGAAACGCAAGATCTGCAGCCTCTTGGGATTGATTGCCCTTTTGGCGCTTGGCGGCTGCGATACATGCGGCAATCTCGCCAAATTCAATTTTCCCGGCGTTCCGAAGACCTGCCACGGTGATCCGCCGGCGAAATAACCGCCGGAATCCGGCTTGCTAAATTTTTTTGATTCCCAGCTTAAAAAAATTGCGGCATCTGGTCCACCAGCTAGGCAACTTTGGGGCTGCTCAAGGCTTTGCTATTGCAACCTGACAATGTAATGGATTTGTCAACTCTCTATCCTTTGGCGACATCGGCGTCAGCGCTCGGCTCTTAAGCAACAAGACCGGCGGAAGAGGGAGTTGGGAGACGATTTGCAGCGGGCCTTGGGAGAGCTCTGCATCTCTGGAGCGAACGGCCGAATGCGGTCGCACCGGTGCGGATCTGGCAATCGCGTGGGAAGGCTTTCATGAAGATTTGTATCTACGGTGCCGGCGCCATCGGCGGCTATATGGGTGTCATGCTCAAGCGAGCCGGATTCGACGTCTCGCTGATCGCCCGCGGAACGCAGCTTGAGGCGATCCAGAGCAAGGGCTTGGAACTGCGCATCGGCGACAATGTGTACGTCGAAAAGATGCCGGCTTCGAAGAACCCTGCCGATCTCGGCCCGCAGGACTATGTGATCATCGGCCTCAAGGCGCATCAGGCCTGGGAGACGGCCGAAGCCATGGCGCCGCTGCTCGGCCCCCATACCAGTGTCGTCACCGCGCAGAACGGTGTGCCGTGGTGGTATTTCTATGGCCTCGAAGGCGAATATGCGAACAAGCGCCTGACCAGCGTCGATCCGAATGATCGGCAGTGGAACGCCATCGGTCCGGAGCGCGTCATCGGCTGCACCGTCTATCCGGCGACCGAAACGCTTGAGCCGGGCGTCATCCAGCACATCTACGGTAATCAATTTGGTCTCGGCGAGCCGAACAAGCTGGCGAGCCCGCGCGTGCAGAAGCTCTCGGAGGCGCTCGCCGCCGCCGAACTCAAGCCGCGCATCTATGACGACATCCGCGACGATATCTGGATCAAGCTCTGGGGCAATCTCTGCTTCAATCCGATCTCGGCGCTAACCCAGGCGACCCTCGACATTGTTGCGACCGATCCCGGCACGCGCCCGCTGGCGCGCAGCATGATGCTCGAAGCCAAGGCGATCGGCGAGAAGCTTGGCGCCAATTTCCGTGTCGATGTGGAACGCCGCATCGACGGTGCCGCCAAGGTCGGCGCCCACAAGACCTCAATGCTGCAGGATCTTCTGAAGGACCGCGCGCTCGAGATCGATGCGCTGGTGACCGGCGTCCAGGAAATGGGCCGGATCGTCGATGTGCCGACTCCTTATATCGACGCGGTGCTGGCGCTGGTGCAGCAACTCGGCCGTTCGCGCGGCATCTATCCGACTTTCCCGGAAGAGGCGAAGACCTCCAAGGAGCCGGCGCTCGCCGCGGCCTCCTAAGACCGCCTCCAGCGTTCAGATCGCAATTTGGTAAAGACCGGCCCCTTTCGGGGCCGGTTTGCGTTTGGGCGCTTCGCTAACCCAGGAAAGGAATGGGGACGCCGAATGTCTGCAGAAGAAGGATGAGGTTGAGGCAGAGCACAATGGCGGCGCCGGCTGCGGCTGCGATCTGCACAAGCCGGCCATTGGCGAAATCGCCCATGAGGTCGCGCCGCCCCGTGAAGATCAGGAGAGCCAGCATCGGGACGGGCAGGGCGATGCTGAGGACGACCTGACTCATGATGAGCGCGCTGGTGGCGTTGACGCCGAGGCCGACGATCACAAAGGCGGGCGCCATGGTGACGAGGCGGCGGACGAAAACCGGAATGCGGAAGCCGACAAAACCCTGCATGATCATCTGACCCGCCATCGTGCCGACCGCCGAGCTCGATATGCCCGAGGCGAGAAGCGAGACGAGGAAGATGCTGGCGGCTCCGGCGCCGAGCAGCGGCCCGAGCGTGTGATAGGCGGTCTCGATTTCCGCGACGTCGCTATGGCCGCGATGGAAAGCGGCGGAAGCCATCATCACCATCGCTATATTGATGGCGCCGGCGACCGCCAGAGCAATGACGACCTCGTGGTTGGAGAATTTGAGGAGCTTGCGCCGTTCGCCGTCGTTGCGCGGCGGCACGCGGGCCTGCGTCAGCCCGGAGTGCAAATAGATCGCATGCGGCATGACGGTCGCGCCGATGATGCCGACGGCGATCGTCAAGGCGGCGGAATCCGGCAGCTGCGGCACCACGAGACGATAGGCGGCCGCGTCCCAGTTCGCCGGGACGATGAACATTTCGGCGAGATAGCAAAGGCCGATGATGGCGACCATGGCGCCGATAATCAGTTCGACCGGCCGGAAGCCATGCTGGTCGAAGGTCAGGATGCCGTAGATGACAACCCCCGTGACGCCCATGCCCCAGATGAGCGGCAGGTGGAACAGAAGCGAGAGGCCGATTGCGGCGCCGAGAAACTCCGCGAGATCAGTCGCCATCGCCGCGACCTCGCTGACGATCCACATGGCGACGACAACCGGCTTCGGAAAATGGTCGCGGCAGAGTTCGGGAAGGTTGCGCCCCGTGACGATGCCGAGCTTCGCCGACAGCGCCTGGAAGAGCATAGCTATGAAATTCGCGAGGAGCACCACCCAAAGAAGTGCATAGCCGTATTTGGCGCCGGCCTGGATGTTGGTGGCGTAATTGCCGGGATCCATGTAGGCGATCGAGGCGATGACCGCCGGTCCGGCCATCGGCAGCAGAGACGCCAGTCCGCGGCGGCGCCCTTCCAGCACCTCGCGAACGGCATGCTCGGTCCGCACCGTGCTCCGGCGCAGCCGGCCTGTGTCGTCAGTGGCGGCACGGCTCATGAGCGGCCTTTCCGAACGCTGCGCGAGCAATTGGCTTACCTCTCAAACCCAATCGCGGACACAGCAGCAGTGTTTGGTTCCTTCTACTGTAAAATGTAGCATAGGCTACATTTTGGCAAGGTCTCCGGGTTATCATTTATCGTTGACTTCGCGGGACGATGATCGAAAGACGGATTTGCCGGCGAATGACCGGCGGGACGACAGCCTGATGAGCACGAAAAGCGAGACGGCAGCGGAGCTTCCCAGCGCGCTTCCGGAAGAAGCGGTCCAGGCCGAGCGGTTTGAGAAGGCGCGCTCGGCCCAGGCCTCCGCGGTGCTCGAAGATTATGTCGAGCTGATCGACGATCTTTTGAGCTCGCAAGGCGAGGCGCGGCCGACCGACATCGCCCGCAGGCTCGGTGTCTCGCATGCGACGGCGATCAAAAGCATCGCCCGTTTGAAGCGTGAGGGGCTCGCGACCTCGAAACTTTATCGCGGTGTGTTTCTGACGCAACGCGGACTCGATCTTGCCGCGCGCGTCCGCGCCCGCCATCGCCTTGTCGTCGATCTGCTCGTCGCCATCGGCGTGCCCGAACACTGCGCCGAGCTCGACGCGGAGGGCATTGAACACCATGTGTCGGATACAGCGCTCGCCGCTTTCGCCCGGTTTCTCGGACGTTCCGAACCGAGGCGTTAACGCGATCGAAAGCACGCGCCGAAAAAGCACCGGCCGGTTTTTGAGCGAGCGCAGATTTTAAAAACGCGCGTGATGAAGCGCAGAGAAGAATCGCCGTGTCGCAAGCGGAACCGAATGATGCGTCGTTCGTTGTACGCGCGTGGTTAGTTGCTGTTAGGCCCTCGGTTTGTGACAATTGGGCCACAGCGTTTTGGCAACTGCGGCAAGCTCCCAGTAAGCAAAGCGAAAGCCGCTTTTCAGCCATAAACCGCCCGCTAATTTAAACTCATTAGAGCGCGAATTGATGTGACGTCGATGATGTCCATCGATGCGTTTTGATCATCGAAGTCAGCCGCCTCGCTTCCCCGCGTGGCACGAGATGTTCGGGTCATGTTGGTAGGTTTTGGCGGGGTTCGGATCGTGGACGCGCTTAGCATCGCTCAGCAGTTTTTCCTTTGTGACGTCGCGCACAGCGGAACGCGGGGAATGATGCGCGCTTGTGCTTACTGGGTTTGTAGGAAGCACGGTCATGGCGTCGGTTAAGCGTGCGCTCTTCCTTGGTTTTGCGGGGTTTGCCGTCGCTTTGGCGGTGATGAGCGCTGATGCGCAAGTGTCGGCTTTCGACGGCACGAGCGACGTCTCGACCAACAAGGTGCCGCTGCCGATCTTCAAGAACCCGCAGGCGGCGTTGCGCGCCGGACTCGAGGATTTCAAGAGCGGCAACCAGCGCTCCGGCATCGAAGCCTTGAAATATGCAGCGGCGGGCGGCGAGCCCTTGGCGCGCTGGAAGCTCGCCAAGATGTACGCCGACGGCGATGGCGTGCCGCAAGACGATATTAAGGCTTACGACTACTTCTCGCAGATCGTCGCCAATTATGATGAAGACAATCCAAATCCGCGCGAGGCGCCGATCGTCTCGAGCGCCTTCGTCGCGGTCGGCGTCTACAGCCTGACCGGCATCGCTAATACAAAGGTCATCCCGCAGCCGATGCGGGCGCTCGAAATGTTCCAGTATGCGGCGACGAATTTCGGCGATCCCAACGCGCAATATAATCTCGCCCGCATGTATCTCGATGGCGTCAACGGCGCCATCGACAAGGACGTGACCCGCGCCGCGCAGTGGCTGCATCTGGCCGCTGAAAAAGGCCATGTGCAATCGCAAGCCTTGCTCGGCCAATTGCTCTTCAGCGGTCCTGACGGTCTGCCGCGCCAGCGCGGCCTCGGACTGATGTGGTTGACGCTTGCACATGACAGCGCGGGCCCGGCGCCGAAGGACAAGTGGATCAATGACCTTTACAATAAGGTCATGGCTGCGGCGAGCGACTCGGACAAGCAGATGGCCGCCCTCTATCTCGCCGACATCAAGAAGAAGCAGCATTAGCAGGGAGGCCCGGTTTTTCGGCTTTCTCGCCCGCGCTTTAATGGCCGCTTTGACACGCCATGCCGTCTCCGTATAGTTTCCGCGCCTCAGGAGCATGTCCCCTGAAAAGTTGATCAACTTTTCCGACAAAGGACATGCTTCAAGGTGTTGAATCGAGCCGATTGGTCCCGATTAATGGATCGCGAAGCGATTCCATATCAATCGGAATCGGCTCTAGGCGGCGCGGTATGCGGGTGTAGCTCAATGGTAGAGCAGCAGCCTTCCAAGCTGAATACGAGGGTTCGATTCCCTTCACCCGCTCCAACTAAATCAACGACTTAAGTCCTCTGCCTTTTTTAAGCAGCTGCGTTCAATTTTGAACGTTCAAAATTTTAGGTCAGCCTTTGTTCCTTCATCGGCGTCCCTTTCCGAAGGCTTCGATCTGCTTTGAAACGCCAAGGGCAACTTACTCCCCAAGATTCGCCGGAGCCTGCGATGCTTGAGTTCATGCACGAGCCTCGCCCAGGGCTCACCCAAACGAGGAAATGCGTGCGCGTACGATTTCGAGCATCTGCTCTGCAAGAGTCTTTTCGTTCTGATGTTCATCAGAAAGCTTGGGTAACGCGATGCGGTCGATGGCAGTTCCGAGAGAATTTAGGAGGCCTTCGATAGCGGCATCTGTCTCTGCGGCGCCGAGTCCGGCGATGTTCGCAAATATACGAAAATCCCGCCTCTTCAAGTCATCGTCCCGACCGTTCAGCTTTAGGGCCATGCGATCGCGTGTCAGGCCCGGGAAGACTCGTGTGGTGAGCGTGTCATAGACCGGCGCGACGCGGACCGAATGGAAGGTGGTGGCGCCGGCTTCCGCGATCTTCAGAAGCGCCATGTTCTTGAGGTGCATGTCGCCGTCCGCGATCAGCCAAGTGAAGAGAGCGCGCCTGAGAAGCGTGATTGCGTCCTCCGCCGGGGCAGTTGACAATGGTCGAACCGCGCGGGCGACACGTTCCATTGTCGAGTCGTATTTTGCCTCGGTTGGCAAATCCAGTACTGAACACATATCCTCAAGAGCGAGCTTGCGCGTATCGTCTGCGCCACGTCGGATATCAAAGCGTTCGACGACGAGCGCGGGCGGCAATCCATCAGGCATCGGGACAAGCGAGGCATCAGGGACTTCGAAAGCAGATGCTCTTGCTAATTCGAGCGCGAGCCATTCGATAATGGGCAAGACTTCAAAACCACCGGTGCCCGCGGGCTTGAGGATATGCGTGAAAGGCTTGTCGACGCTGGGCGAGAGTAGACCATTGCTGTCGAGGTTCATTGGCGCCTTGATCTGAATTCCGGATAGCCTTGGTGTTCGACCGCTCTCGTAGATATGCGCGAGATTGCGCTCGAAGCTATCAGTAATCGAGGTGCGCCCTGGCCCGTCGTAGGTGCCCGTAAAGACGCCGTCCTTCGAATATTTTTCAAGCGCGGTCGAAAGTATATCGAGGGGTAGTTCGGCTAGTTCGCTTTGACGCTCGACGATGGTTATATTGGACATGTAGCGCTTGCCTGAACGCAGGGCCGCACGTTCGTCCTTGTTCTTGAGGATTGATTCCAGCCAACCCTCGGGCAGCAAAGATACGATGAAGGGGGGCAGCTGTCCGGGAGTCGTCTGGCGAATGAGAGTCGGTCCCGCCATACTGGCGGGCACCCATTTCCATTCAAAACCATCATGGATCAAGTTCCCAATCGGCTCGCGATACCATGCGACGATCAGGTCGAGCATAGCCTCGTTTCTGACGGAAACGGGAGCCGAGTCCCGAAGGAGAAAACGTTCGGCATTTTCACCCTCGCGGTACCATTGGTTTTCACGCGCAAGGGCCCAAATGGCGTCCGCCGCCTTTTGGGCGGTTCCATATTCCTCGATAAGGCGCTTTGCGATGGCATCGCGCATTGTGTCGTCGATCGACGCAGCATGTTCGCTCCGCAACCGGAAAGCTTCGAGGAAGCGCTGTCGGATCGAGGACACCTCGACGCGAAACTCGCCCATGCCGTCGTCAATGGCGGCGGAGCCCAGGGAGGGATACGGGGGAGGCTCGTTCTGGATAATTTCCAGAGTGCGGATACGCGTGCGCTGGCGCCGCCGCCCGCTAATAAACAGGCGTCCGTCACGCGTCGGCGCCAGAAGGATGCTGCTCGCCGCGGCCAGGTAGGCGCGGGGGTAGAGGTATTTGGCAATACGGACGGCGTGTCTGAGCACGGTAGCATCAATGTCGTCCGCAGCATCGACATAGATCCCTCGCAGCAGCTGAACGAGCTTGCCCGTTCCCGCGAGGTAGTGGCCGCGGGTTTTGTCGAGGTTTTCGCCAATGAGATAAAGAGCCATTTCTTGACTTTCGCGCACATCAAGTGCGTGTAAGTTATAATACCAAGGTAACCATGTCAATTATGTCCTAACTTTAGCGTGCCTAATGTACGGAAAAGTTATGATTTAGCTTGGCCCGAGGCACCGAAATAAATTATTGTTGGAACCTTAGGCACTAAATCCCGGTTGCGGAGTGAACAAATTGAGAACAATATAACCCTTGTGTCCACGCTACGACCAAAGTCTCCCCAGGTCTCGTCGCCAGCGGCGACGGGAAACGCAGGCCCGCAATTTGAGGCGAAGGTCGGCGCATTTTACATGCTGTCCTTGCTATCGACCGGCGAGCCTCGTGGTTTGCCTGGCGCATGCGTTACCGCGGTTCAGCTGCAGCAGCGTGGATCGGGTCGGCCACTCGACGATATTGTCGTTCAGGCCACCAGCGCTGATGGCACACCTGCGGTTCTTGAAATTCAGGCAAAGCGGACGTTGACATTCACCGCTTCCGACAGCGAGTTCAAAGACGTTGTCGCGCGGATGTGGGAAGCCGCTCAAAAGCCGGAGTTTTTGACCACACGTTATGAATTGGAGAGCAGAAGCGGCCATTCAACAACTGGACCAGTTGCCAGGTGTGACCCCACAAGTTGGTTGATGCGGGGTTCACTGAGATAACGCGTTGTCTGTTCCGTGCCCCGTGCGGGACGACGCCGAGGCCGCCCATGCTGTGGTAATGCTTTTATTTATAGCCCTAAGATTTGGCGCCGTGTCGCCCCGCGAGCCGAATAAATATTCATCCAGAGCAGCCAATCCGCTTTCAACCGATGGCGTCTCAGCGCAGGAGTGCCATCTCGCCGGATCGCGTCGAGAAAGGGCGAAGATCGCAGAGCGGAACGCTCCCGGATCGCGCGAGCGGGCCGAGCGACGCAATCCTTTAAGTTCTCGCTGTAGACGCAAGTGTTCTGCGATCGAAACGACGCCCGGAGCGTGGCCGGATCGAACGAACAGTACTATCGAACCGAGAATGAAGGCGCCTACACCAGCCACCATCAAGGTCATGCGATTGGTGCTCGGTGAATTCTGAGATGTGTGCTCTCGTGCTGCCGCGACAAAAGCTAACGTACGCGCCGGAATGACGGCATCCCGCATCTGGCGGCTCTTCGTGTCAAACCATGGGATATGGATCGCATCAATCGTGACGGGGAGCGCTGTCGTCAGTGCAAGGTCCCAACGATAAACACCACGCGCAATTGGTCCAGTTGGGGTCATAGTCGTGACTCGTTCTACCGTTCCCCCCAAAATGATCGCTCCAGGCGCCCGCACTTGGGGCGCAGCCGGCAATCGGTCAGCGGTGATACCTTTTGCCTCTATGGTGACCGTACGATGGGCTATGGTTCCGGGGGTAAATCGATCGGGCTCCGGATTCCATTTGTCATTTACCGAGAATGAGCTTGCCGGAAGCCAGTTGGCTTTGGCCGGACCGCCTCGGGGCGCTGTCCATGGACCCACGTCAACATAGGCCTGAGGCGATCTGAGGTCGACTTTCCGCCTGATGTTGTTGCTGTCCACTAAGGTGAGATGATGGACAAATGAGTCGATGACTAACTTTCCGCTCTTGACCGGATAGAGCGCGAGCAACCGTTCGAAAACAATTGCCGGGGCGCCGTCGATCACGGTCCTGTATGAGCGGTCCGACCCAAGTTGCATCCAAGAAAAATTTTCGAGAGACGGCTGTTCGAACTCCTGCTCGGCGACCTCCGTCTGGAAGAGAACAGTTCGCACCTTAAGCAACACCATTTCCTCGGGGAACGGCGTCGTTTCGTGTTTGGAGATGATGAGATCAACGTGATTGACGAGCGGTTTGTCTCCGCCGGCAGCGAATGCAAGCGGTACTGAAATTAGACCGAAGATGAGAGCAAGCACGAACCGCATCATAGCTGTGCCATCACTTCCGCGACTTTCCGGGCGGCGGAGAAAGCCCGGCTTCGACGCGGCGTTCGTGCTCGGCGGCTATCCGCAATTTAAGGAAGGCCCCGGCTTTATCGGGCAGAGCCTCGAGCCATTGCAAATCAGGATTGGAGGAGCTCGCATCTGGCTTTGGGCCTATCCTCGCGTTGTTTTCCAGCAGTGTGAGTTGCTTCGACTGACCCACGGCCCCGCCACCGCCGGAACTTCCTTCATCGGAACCAGAATTGCTGCTTTGTCCTGCCGCTGAATTTGCGATTGTCCCCTCCTTTGGGCGTAGCCCGGCGGCCGCGCCTTGCCCTGCAATATCAGGCTCGGAGTTCATCAATTGCTCGAGCATGTTTTTGTTCTTTTGAGCGTCGATGTTATCCGGATCCCATGCCAAGGCTGCATCGTAGGCATCAATGGCCGCAACATATTGTCCCGACTGCGCAAGCGCGTTTCCCAAATCGTAATTGGCTTCAGGATCGCGACTTTGGCGAAAGGCTTCCGCAGCTTTCTTCCACTTGTGAGCAGAATAATAAGCAATTCCCTTCCAAGCTGGATCGACAAAAAACGCGGCAGCTGCATTTGGAAATCCTGCTGACAGCAGCCCACGGCCTGTGCGGTCGCTGATCTGCATTAGACTTGCAGCTGCGATTGCTGCGAATAGGAGACAAAGGATAATGAGCTTGCGCATCAGCCTGTCCTTCGAAAAAGCAACAGCGCCGGTATGAGCGCGATAACCATCAGAAAAGGCCCCAGATCTCGCCAGGTCAGGAGTTCATATTGACTTCGTGCAAGCCGAGAGGACGACACCTTTTCTGCGATACGTAGGACAGGACCCAAATTTCGAGTACTTGCACTTGTGCCGTTGCCATAGGCTGCAAGCTTGCCGAGCGAAATCTCCTCAGGCCTCTGGGCGAAATTGCCGACATTATCACCCGACGCCGCAAAAACCGCATCCAAAGAATAGCCGGACGCGGCCAGTGCTTGGGCCTGCTGGAGCGCCCCCTCGTCCAATCCTTCGCCGCCCGATATGAGAACGACGTTCGCATGAACAATGTGGTCCTCGTTGAGAATTTTATAGGCGAGCGAAAGGGCACGACCGGCACGCGTGCCCTGATCCGGAATTGTCGCACTATCCAATGCAAAGATCAGACTTTGAAGCCAATCGCGATCGCTGGTGAGCGGTGTTGTGAGATAGGCATCGCCGGCATAGACGATCAGAGCGATTTGGCGCGAGCCCGATGCCTGGGCGATGGCGGCAGCGGCAGCTTTCGCTTCCGGCAAACTGCCGTTATCTGCCATGGACCGCGAAAGATCGACCACAATCACAGTCGCATCGAGGTTGCTGTAGCCATTCTGTACGGCAGCCCGCACAGCGGGCCCAGCCAAGGCGAGAGCAATCAGGGTTGCAACTGCTGCTGCGGCGAATCTCCTTCGGCCAGTCCCAGAAGTGACTGCACCGCGCGCGATAAGTGCGTTTAAAAGCTTTGGCTCTATCGCTGCGGTCCAAGCTCCCAACGCTCCACGATTGCGTAGAGCAAAATAGCTGAAGGCTGCCACCGCCGCCGCTATGACGATCCACCAACGACGCAGAATAACCCCCGACCAAAGGTGAATCATGCTTGCCTCCGGTCAAGAATGAGGGATGCAATCGCCGCGAAGAAGGCAAGCATGCCAGGATAGGTCCACAAGCCTTGGTAGATAATGCTCGGAGGTGCTTTCGAAGTGCCGCTTTCCAAGTGATCGATTGAGCCGCTGATCTTCTCGAGTTCTTCTCCGGAACGGGCCAGGAATGCCTGCCCTCCGCTCACGTCCGCGATTGTCTTGAGTGTCGCCGTATCGACCGCGTCGCCATCGCCGCCGCCCTCGGATCCAGTCGATCCGACAGGCCCGAGCGCAATTGTGTCAATGCGAATACCAAGCGATTTCGCCAAGTGAGCAACCGGAATCGGCTCCGCGCTGCCGGCATTGTTTCCGCCGTCCGACAGCAAAATGATCAGTCGGGAATGTGCGGGGGAATCGCGCAGGCGCTTGAGCGCCAACCCAAGGCCATCGCCAATGGCAGTCTTGGACATGCCCATCAAGTCGACATTCACGTCGTCGAGTGCATGACTTACTGCCGTGAGATCAAAGCTCAGAGGCGCGGCAACATAAGCATCCGAAGCGAAGACGACGAGGCCGATGCGGTCACCGGAGCGGCGGCTGATGAATTCCTTCGCAACATGCTTCATAACATCCTGGCGGCGCGCCGGCTTGCCGTCGAGCATCAGATCTCGGTCCAACATGCTTCCGGAAAAATCGAGCACGAGCACAATGTCACGACCGGATGCGGGCAACGCGCTGGCGGTCAGCGCCATTCGCGGATCGGCTACCGCAAAAACAATCCCGATCCAGACGAGCCATCGCGGAACGTTCCGTAAAAGATTACGCGCGGGCAGGCTGGGTCCAGCCTTTAATCTCGTTGCGATCGTTGGGGGAATACGTAGCGCTCCGCTCTCGGATTTTACAGGCGGAAGTATGCGCGACAGAAGCAGCGGTAACGGCAGCAGAAGAAGGGATAGGGGCGCTCCGAGCTGCCACATTTCTCACCTCCGAAGCCGACGGATGAGAGGCCTCAGACGGCTGTCTACCGCGTCAGGATCGGGCCGTTGATATGGCCGATAGAGAGATTCGAAATACAGGCGCCCTTCGCCGTCCGTGAAAAAGGTGGTTCCGAACGTGGCATCCAATTTTTGAAGCCAAGCATCACCGGAGAGGCGAGCGGCAGCATCACCCCGCAATCGTCGAACGATGTCCCGGAGTAGCCTTGCCTGGAGGAGGAGGCGGTGCTCGGGAGGTTCCGCGCGCGAAGATTCCAGAGCATCAAGGGCTGTTCGCCGAACGCTATGACGGCGTCTTTTTGCCATTGCCCACAGCTCAGCGAAGAGGAGCGCAGCGGCGAGTCCGAGGGCAATGGCGATGAACAGGTCGCCAGTGCCACTTATCTCGGTATGCGGGAGATGCACCGGGCGCAATGTGGCAAGCGGATCATGCCCCTGTAACATCAAGCGACTCAAGCTCTGGAATCATGATCTCAGGATCGCGTTCAACATCGAGACGAACTGCACTTACGCCTATTTTCGTCAAAAGCGTCAGTCGTTCATCGATGGCATTACGTCTCTTCGAGTCGAGCCGGCCCCATTCGGGCCGGCCTTTCCCGAGCGTGAACGGGTACCAGCCACGGGGAGCCTCGCGTTCGAACGCATCTGAAATCACGATCACATGAACCGATGCGCGACGAGTCCAGGAGGACATGAGCGCCTCGAAGGATGGTCCTGGCTCGTCAAGGGCAGATGCGAGCACCAAAGCGCCGCCGGGCGTGAGATACTGAGTTGCCATTTCGAGAGAAGCGGCGAGGGGACGATCTTCGACCTCAGCGCTATCAAGAGCCCTAGCATGGCTGTCAACGAGACCACCGATGACGGCTGCCATTGCGCGCTCGCCTCTTCGGGGAGGAACGAATGTCGCCGAGTCTGGGCCAATGGCGAACAAACCAATCCGCCGCTCGGCGGCAAGCATGGTCCAGCCGACCAGCGCGAGTGCCTCCGCCGCCGCGACCGATTTGAACGTCCGCCTTGTCCCGAACAACATGGATGGCCGGAAGTCCGCGACAAGCAGACCGGTACTTTCATGTTCATCACGAAACGTGCGGACATGGGGATGACCTGTTCGCGCCGTAGCATTGGCATCGATATGACGCACATCGTCGCCATCAAGCCAGAGACGGACATCGTGAACTTCAATCCCGCGCCCGCGACGGCGGGTTGTGAGCGTGCCCGGCAGAGCCCCAATGGGTTGGGCGCGTGTGGCACGCCGTGTGTGCTGAGCGAGCGCGACATGGCGCAGACGCAAAAGCTGCTCAGCT
Organism: uncultured Methylovirgula sp.; assembly: GCA_964644615.1. Classification (GTDB taxonomy): domain Bacteria; phylum Pseudomonadota; class Alphaproteobacteria; order Rhizobiales; family Beijerinckiaceae; genus Methylovirgula. Next base: position 41,915 of record CAZXXA010000008.1, read on the forward strand.
TCAAGTCGGATATCTGATTCTTTGGAGCCGTCCATTAAGGTTCCTTACAAAGGACCAACGCGATCAAGCAGTCGCGCGACGATCCCCCTGGCTGTTTCGCCATCAGCCGTAGCGCGCCAGGTCAAAATCATGCGGTGCGCCAAAGCATCCGCAGCAAGGTCTGCGACATCGGCAGGCGTCACGTGGTCTCGACCGGCTATATAAGCACGAGCCTTGGCGGCGCTGGCCAATGCAAGCGTGCCCCGTGGTGAAGGCGGATGCTCGATCAATTTTCGAATATCCGGCACGGCGTCGCCACGGGGCGCTGTCACAAGCCTCACGATGTAATCTTTGACGGCCGGGGACAGATAGACGGTACCGGCTTCTTTTCGCGCGGCAAAGATCTCCTCAGGCTGCAGCCGATTCCTGATCGGATTGTCGTCACCGAGGTTTTCCTGCTCAACCAGGTCAAGGATCCTCAACTCAGCTGAGGGGCTCGGTAACGCGACAACGACATATAGAAGGAAGCGGTCGAGCTGCGCCTCGGGTAGAGGGAACGTGCCTTCGTGCTCGATAGGGTTTTGCGTCGCCACAACCATGAAAGGATCTGGAAGCGCGTGTGTCTTACCGACAACCGTCACTTGCCCTTCAGCCATTGCTTCCAACAAAGCTGACTGAACTTTAGGAGGTGCGCGGTTAATCTCGTCCACGAGAACGATAGAATGGAATATTGGGCCGGAAACGAATTCGAAGGTGCCACGGTCGGGGCGCCACACGGATGTCCCGGTGATATCGGCCGGCATCAGATCGGGCGTGCATTGAACACGGGATCGAGAAACACTGAGCCCATCTGCCAGGCGATTGACAGCGCGCGTCTTCGCCAGTCCCGGCACCCCCTCAATCAGAACATGGCCACCAGTAAGAAGTCCGATGAGCAGTCGTTCCACCAAGGTGCTGCAGTCGATCAGGCCGGCTTCGAGATCAGTCTTTAGGGACGAGATTGGCCCTTGAGAAACGACGCTGGGTTTGGGAGTCAAATTCACAATTCGAACCTGTTCGTTCTGCTTACGCTTGAAATTGCCGGAGACTAGGGCCGGAGGCGACGCATAAGCCCGCGAAGCGAGCCTGCCCAAAATAATGGCAGCCAGTCAAATTAACTGAAATTCACAATGGGACTCAGGATGATGCTGACATGACCGTGATCCGCCAAAACTTCAATAACGGGCGCGGCAACTTCCCCCGCCTACCTCAAGCGATTTTGCGCTCAAGCTCTGCCTTGAGCGCTTTCAGCTTGACGATACGTTCCACGACTTGGGTCAGCCGCGCACGCACGATTTAATCAGCCGAGCCAAGTGACTAACAGGGACATCCCAGGTGGGGAGTAAAGCGCAGATGGCTCGACTTCGGCGTTTAAAGTGACTTCCGTATCGTGCCGAATGACTGCTTTTACGTCTGCATCGTGGATGCTTAAGTGACCGACTTGGGCCGGGAACAGACCGTCTGCTTTAGCTCATAGCTCATCCGAAAGCAGAACGTTCGTCTTCGCTTCTTTTAGCCGTCAATAATAATTCGCGCCCATTCTTCCGGTCTTTCCATCGACGAGAAATGACCCGTATGAAAAAGGACGACCTGCTTGGACCGTAAGGCTTGCTCATTGGCGGTCCGATCGGACGGCCGCGACCAATCATGATCGCCGTAAACGAGGGTGACAGGGACCTTTACGGCACCATATTTCTCGCGAGCGCGCACATAGCTTGGCAGACTCAAATAGACTTTCCGAGCCGCTGACGGATAGCCCTTTCTATGTCCCACGCGGTTCAGTTCATCGATAAAGTCGGCCGGTATTACCTTTGGATCGTAGACACCGCCGTTCGCAATAATCCCCTTGAGGATCGCTTTGTTCTCGAGGCTGGCAAACACCGGACCGATGATCGGAGTCCGCACGCTCTTGATGATGAAAGATGCGAGAAAGTTCGCGCGTTCCAATCCTGGTAGATAATCATACGTATTGAAGGCGATGACGCGAGAGACCCGAGAACCCAGCTCCGCCGCGACGGTCAGGGCAAGCGTCGCGCCCATCGATTCTCCGGCCAATGTTACGCCCTCGAGCCCTAAGGCATCGATGAATTCGATGATGACGTTTCGCATCGCAGGCTCCGAATAGTCGTTACCTGAAACGATGTCCACCATCCAAATCCCGGATAGTCCAGCGCATAAACCGCGAAGTTTTTGACGAGCAGCGGAAAGACGCGCTGAAAGATGTCGAGCTGCGTGCGCACCGTGTGCAGCAGAAGCAAGGGCGGCCCCTGGCCGTCGCGCAAGTAGCGCAGTTTGGAACCGCTTCGCAGCGTAAGGAATTCGGCGTTCTTTTGCGACCAGGTTCGCGTGTAGCTTTGGCTTGGGTCCTGCACGGTCGGCTACTCCATTATTGCGGCACCGCACGGCGCGGCTCCCGAAATTAGATGTAGCGCGCCGGGACGCAGCGGTCGCTTAGGCATCCGCTCTCTAAGATACGCAGCCGAAGCGGCTGCGTACTGCATTCGTGGCGTCATTAGACCGCCTGGCATCAATCGTGCCCGAAGTACGGACGCACCGGATGCACGCTGTCATCCTTGCCGTCGAACGCTTCGAAGCGATCCTGGGACGGTGTGGCATATGATCCTTATGTGGCTGCCGCCTGATGCTCGGCCAGGCCTTTCTCAAATTTGTCGATGCAAATAAGTCGTCGCTGATAGATCCTCGCTATTTTTTTTTAATAGAATGTTGTCGTCTCGGCGCAGCGGCCGGACTGAGCTTGGACCGCTTAAGTTATTCGCTACGAGGCCGAAGCGCAGCCCACACACGTCTCACAGTTCATCGCGTTCATGACAGGATGCCACAGGGCTTAAGCCCCCATTATTCTTCTCATCGTCGCCCTTTGCATCGACCGCGACGTCAAGCGATTTGAAAAGGCGGCCATCTTGTTCGACAAGCCAGCGATCGCCGTGGTCTTTCCTTGTAAGAGCGCTCGAAGACCGCTCGCGGCGACCGGACGCGCCTGCATCGTGAGGAGACGCAAGATGGGCGATGCAGTTGCACCAGCTGCCGTATCGAATCCCGTCGCGGTATGTCCCGGGCAGAAGCTCGTCACGACCACGCCGTGCGGGCGGAACTCGTCATGCAGGGCCTCGCCAAGGGCGAGCACATAAGCCTTGCTCGCCGCATAGGCCGCGTAGCTGGGAACAGATTGGAAGGCTAGAAGGCTTGACACGAGAAGGATATGTCCAGATCGCCGGGCGATCATGTCGCGGCCGAAGAGATAAGTCAGCTCGGTGAGCGCCGTGATGTTGAGCTGAATCATATTCAGAGTGCGCTCGATCGGTATTTCCTGGAATTCGCCGTTTAAGCCGTATCCGGCATTGTTCAACAAGGTGTCGATCGCCACCGACTTCGCGTCGAGATTGCTTTTGAGGCGGCTGGGCGCGCCAGGCGAGGCAAGATCGATCGCCTCGATCAGCACATCGACCCATATTTGCGGCGGAGATCAGCAGCGAGGGTTTCCATCGGCTCCTGCCGTCGGGCCGCCAAAACGAGATTCACCTTCTGCGCTGCCAGCAGATCCGCAAATTCAAGGCCGAGGCCGCTCGATGCGCCTGTGATCAGAGCCCATTTTCCAGCGAATTTGTTTGTTGTTTCTTTCGACATCGTTATCTCCGTCATCCATGTAATTGGCAAATCGGGCGCAGCCTCTCCACGATTGGACCAGCAGCCCATTCATTCAAGCTGCAACGACTTCGCGAATCTGTTTGGCTGCCGAGTCCAAAAAGGCGCGAGCGAGATCCGAGTCATTGACGGCGCGCGCGAGCGTCACCGCGCCAACCATCATCGCGAGAATGGCCATGGCCTTGTCCTTGGTTGCCTGGCCGTCAGTCCCGGCAACAACACGGCGGAGGGCTTCGAGATGTGCCTTGATCCCGGCTTCGAACGACGCTTTCACGTCGGGCCCCTGTCGCGCGGCATCTGAGCCGAGCGCTGCGACCGGGCAGCCGTCCGACATTTCTTCGCGATGCTCCATACTCAGGTAGAACGCGATCACCGCACCAAGCGGATCCTCAGGATGCGCCGCAATCGCAGCCGACCATCGGCCGGAGGCGCTCTCCAGCGCTCGCTTGGACGCCTGCGCCGCCAAGTCCTCCTTTGAGGCGAACTGCTTGTAAAAAGCGCCTTGGGTCAGCCCGGCACCTTTCATTAGATCCTTGAGGCCGATCCCATCGAAGCCGTGCTCCCGAAACAGGCGACTGGCAGCATTGATCACCGTCTCGCGGTTTTCAGCGGCCTGAGTGCGACTCACGCGCATCGTCTATCCCCAAATTTAGATTGCGTCCGAAATCTATAGCTGATATAGAGTTGAAACGCAATCTATTTTTACGAGATGATGGCCATGAAAATGAGACGTGCGGCGGTGCTGGGGCGCCTTGCAATCGCGGTCGTGGGGACGGGAGCAGCATTCGTCACATTTTCGCTTCGCGCGCGGGAAGCCCCTCTCGCGAGCGATCCGAGGCAGCAACCGCCGATCGTCAGGCTGGCTACGGCGGCGGTGGTGACGAATTCAGAACGCAGCTTCACCGGGATCATAGGTGCGCGGGTGCAGAGCAACCTCGGTTTCCGAGTCGCCCGTAAGATCGTGGAGCGACTTGTGGATGTCGGTCAGCAGGTCAAAGCCGGTCAGCCGTTGATGCGGATCGACGATACCGACTTCCGCCATGCGCTCACCGCGAAACGCAACGCCGTCGTCGCAGCGCGCGCGTCTGCCGTTCAGACGGAGGCGGACAATCTGCGATACGCCAAGCTGGTGAGCGAGGGATGGGTCTCCCAACAGCGTTACGAGCAGGCAAAGGCTGCAGTGGATGCAGCCAGCGCGCAACTCGCTGCTGCCGAGGCCGAAGAACGGGTTGCCGCGGACGAGGCGACTTATTCGGTCCTGAACGCAGACGCTGACGGTACTATCGTGAAGACGATGGGCGAACCCGGACAGGTCGTTTCAGCCGGCCAAACCATGGTGGAACTGGCCCACGCCGGGCCGCGCGAAGCGGTGGTCGATCTTCCCGAAGCCATTAGGCCGGCGCTTGGCTCGGTCGCCGAGGCGAGCGTGTATGGACGCGACGGGCGGCGCTATACGGCACATCTCCGCCAGTTGTCGGATGCTGCCGAAGTTCAGACTCGCACCTATGAGGCTCGTTATGTGCTCGACGGAGAGGCTGGGGCCGCGCCGCTTGGAGCGACGGTAACCCTTTGGCTGGCAAGCTACGCGAGTGAGCCGGAGGTCCAGGTGCCACTGGGAGCCGTGTTGGACGACGGCCGGAAAACCGGCGTCTGGGTTTTCGACAGCACCACCTCGACGGTGCACTTCCGGCCCGTCAAGCTTGTTCGTTTGACCAGCGAAACCGCCGTGATCTCTGGATTGAGTTCCAGCGATCTTGTGGTGTCGCTCGGCGCTCAACTTCTGCATGAAGGCGCCCGCGTCAGGACCCCTCAGAAACTCGGGTCAGGCGATGAGCCGCAAACATCCGCAATCGCCGTTGGAGAAGTCCAATGATTTACAGGTACATCGTCGAGAAAGAAATCCGCAAGACCTTCGACCACGTCAACAGCCATCGCTGGAGTGAGGCGGTGAAAGCGGCCGTGCCGGATGTTCAACATCGCGTGTCCGGCGCCCACGCCCTTGGTGGGGAGCGACACGACAAAGAAGCCCTGCGCCGCTGGTTTGAGCGCCTCGGCCACGTCCTGCCCACTCTGCGTATCACAGTCAACAACGTCCGGGTGAAGGGCTGGCCGTGGCATACGACCGTGTTCGCGCAGTGGGATGGTACCGCAACGTTGATCAACGGCGACGCGTCTTACGTCAACCGTGGTCTTCACGTCTTCACCCTGCGATGGGGCAGACTCTATGCACTCGAGGAATTTCAAGATTCACAAGCGGCAGCCCGTGCTCTTGCCGCCCAAGCGGCAGCTGGCCTCGAAGAAGCTGCCGCTGAACCAATTGTAAGTTAGCTGGGCGCGGTCAACGTCCGACGTTTTAGGTAAGCAATTCCACACGCGACCACCTGCCGCCCGGGCCGTCCTGAGATCGCAATCAACCGGAGTCTTGGTGGCGACCTTGTCCAACATGCAACGGCTTGGCAGCCGACAATGCACGGATCGTCGTGATCGACAGCCTCAACGGTTATATGAACGCAATGCCGAACGAGCGCTGTTTCGATTTGGCACATATCCATCGGCTCGCGCGATGCGAATTCGAAAACGTGAACATTCACATATGCCGCGAGGCGGCGCGCAATGGGTTGGTCTTTTGTTCCCAGAGAAAGAACAATATGAGAACATTTGGGCACGTTCAAAAGAGATTTTGGAACGCGGCGTCGCCACCACTAGACGGCGCCGCGGCGATGGACATGGGCAATTTTGGGCACGGGCTCCTGCACGCATGTGTCAGGCGCATGTGCAGCAGGGAGGCCCGGCGGATTCTCAGCTGAGAGCCCGCATTATTGAAAATCAAGGAGTTGCATGATCCTGGCTGGGGCGGGAGGATTCGAACCTCCGGATGGCGGAATCAAAATCCGCTATCCATCGCGGCAGCGACGATATTAACCGAAATTAACACAATACGTGGCAACCGAAGCCGCCGCGTAGATCTTCTTAGCCAGCTCAGCTTTCGGCGAGCGGAACAACTATCGTTTCATTTACGGGCACAGATTCGTTTACAGCGGCAAACTATTGGTACCCACCACAATAACAACAACAGCGGCAAACCATTTCACAAAAAGCGAACACAGTCGTTCCATGTCTCGCATGTGACAATGCGACCGATAAGCACCGAGACGCCTCAGCAGAAAAGGACTGAGCCATAATCCAGCCTCGTCGATCTTGAGGGCTGACCCTCGGCTTGACCATTGCAATTTGTTTCGTGGCGGTGCGGAGAGGTTGTGTCGAAATCCGTTCAAAATGGACTCTTTCCTCGAAGGAGCGTCTGCTAAGCCCAGCTTTTTGAAGTCCTTGAAAACACAGATTTGTTAACACTCTTCCAAGCTGAATACGAGGGTTCGATTCCCTTCACCCGCTCCACTTCCACGCTAAGCATTTATCCTTGCTGCGACTCTTGTAAGCCAAGCCGGCGATCAAACCCATGGCTCCGCATTCTCTACATGAACCCGGCGCCACTTCTTCGGGTCGCCTACGTCGCTTCGATATGCGCGCTTTCTATGCGGCGCTCGATGCGGCTCGGCAGGCTAAGGGATTGAGCTGGGCCGAACTCGCAGCTGAGACGAACCGCCCGCTCGAAGGCACGACCTCCATCCCCATCCATCCCGCGACTCTGCGCGGCATGCTTACCAAGCGTTCAGTGACGAGTGCCGTGGTGCTCCAAGCCCTCGCTTGGCTGGGGCGTTCGCCAGAGAGCTTTCTCAGCGGCCCCTCGACCGAGCCGGAGGCGCCCCTGCCGGAATCAGGACCGGGACGCGTTCTGCGTTTCGACACCCGCGCGCTGTATGCCGCCTTGGATGCGCAGCGCCAGGCTCGGGGGCTGAGCTGGCCGCAAGTGGCTGCCGAATTACCCGGGTTTACGCCTGGGATGTTGACCAATCTCTCGACCGGTCCGCTGATCGGATTCCCGCGCGTCATGCTGCTAACCCAGTGGCTCGGTGAGCCTGCGTCGCGCTTTATCAGGGTTTGGCCGCGGTAATGCATGTTGGAAGAAATCGAGTCGACTGAGCCTCATATTCGCTGGTCGCCGGATCGCCCGCGCGCGAGGCGGCCATCCGCGCCACAAACGATGGGCTGCTCTATCACCTCGGAATCCGCTCTCAGCGCGCAGGCGGCTCGGTCGGGTCGCCTATCATGCCTGGCGCTCGGCGGCGCACCTTGTCGGCCGCAGCGCGCGTGACGATCCGGCTCTTGGCGCCGAAGAGCGTAGCTGAGACTATCGGCATGCACTGGCTCGCGAGCGTCGTGCGGCGAAGGGCGTTAACCTCTTCAGCGGCTGACGCCGGATCAGTCCGCACTTGCGTTCTCGGCGTTTTGCAACTTTTATGAGGCGCAGCACATTTAGAAATTTGAGCCAAAATATCAGTTCATGCTCTCCCAGGGGAGGGATCTATGAAGCGGTTTTCAGCGCTATCTATTTTAATTGTCCTCGCCAGCATGTTCATCGCCAGCCAGCCATTGGCCGCGGCTGATTTAGGCGGCCCGCCCGTCGGCGTGGCGGTGGCGCATGGCCGCCTCTTGCCGGTGCCGGAATGTTACATCTGGGGCTATTACGCCTGGCGCGAGCCGTATTGCGGCGCCATGGGCGGCTTTTACTACCAGTGGGGCGCTTCATATTATTTAGCGCCGCGGCACTGGGGCCGGCATCTCTTCCGCTACAGCTATGGTTATCCTTATTAGTGGTTGGCTAGAGACCGCTTGCCGCATGACTCGATAATAATGGGGGGCCGGGTTGGCCGGCGTTCACCGCGGCTTGCGGTTTTCCGCCGCGGCGGAGACGATATGTGCGCGGACCACTCTTAAAATCTCTTCGCGCAGCATCGCCTCCTGCTCCTCGGTCACAGTGTCGAGCCCGGCATCGATCTTGAAGAAATTGATTACGGATTGCAGGGCCGCCTCGAAATCGGCCTTGCACGTGTTGATGACTGTCTCGGTAAGCGCCTGAATCTCGCCCTGCAAGGCGCCGGCTTTCGCGATGTTCTGATCGGTGCACACATAGAGTTTGCTGCGCAAATTGCTCATTTCGAGTCGGGCGAAACTGAGCGCCAGAGCTTTGCGATACTGGTTCGGGTCGGCCGGCTTTTGTTCGGCTTGCTTGACAGTGACTTGCGGCTGCGGCGGGTTGGCTTTATCGGGTGCGATGGAGCCTGTTCTCTCCGGAGCGGTTGGGCGGGTTTTTTCCGGTGCGATTGCGCCGGGTTTGGCAGGCCGTGCTTTGGCTTCGGCAATTTTGCGATCGATCTGCGCGCCAATGCGTGAACGGATCGCGCGCGGTAAATCGCGGAAATAGCCATTGCTGTAGAAGGCGCGGCCGGAGCCCGCGCCATAGAACTGGTCGTGAATCCGGATCATCGCATTGATCCGGTCTCGGCAATGGCCCGCAACTTCGTTCAGAAATGCCGTCCAATCATTGTCTTTGGCGGCGTGAACGAGCCCTGGCAATTTCAGCGCCTCACTGGCCATGCAATCGCTGGTCGCGCGAATATGGCTGATCAGGATCGATCGCCGGTCCTGCCCGCTGACTTCGGCCTGTGCGCTTTGCGAGAGCGCCGAAAGGCAGCCGGCAATGACAGCAAGATATAGGGGCTGTCTTTTACGGAAAACTCCCAACCTATCCCCCAAAGAGGCCGCGTTGTGTTTGCTTCTTGATTTCGTTGATCAAGCCGAAGACGTCTGAGCGTCAGCGGCATCGTCCTTTACCCAAAGGCGATTGATGTAAGGATCGTAGGAAAACGGATCGAGATCCGGATGGTGCTTGCGCTGAGACGTGGCGAAGGGTTGCGGAAGCAGGCCGTAGCCGATCGCCGCGATGAGACGATCATGTCCTTTGGGCAAAGTGCCGAGATGAAAGCCAAAGGCGTTCTCGAGCCAGGCTGTTCCCGCTGGCCCTGTTATCGTCTTGAGTTTCTCCGGACAGCTTTTTTGGACATCGTCCAAGGCCAGATGTTTCTGTCCCGATGCGGCCCCGCCGCGATGCGATCCTTCAAGGTAAAGATGCGGCGCGGATTCCTGGTCGACGTCGGTCAGATAGATGAAAAGCTTGATTTGCGCCCAATCATCGACATCGCGATGCAGATGGCTTGCGTTCCAGCAGAAATAATCGGCTTCCGAGTCGCTGTAATCATAGGCGCCGAGCAGCCACCAGATGTAAATCGAGGCGATCGTTGGCTTGCATCCGAAGAGACTCTCGACGTCTGAAGGACGAGAGGGTGGTTTGCAATTGCCAGCAAATACGGCGTGTAGACGACATCTTCACCGCAATAATAGGCGTGAAAGCAATTTTTATGCGCCTGTGCGGGATCATGAAATCCCGGCATTTCCGGATGGCGCGGATCGTAACAAGGCTTCGAACGCAAATAGCGGAGGATGTCGTCCAATTCTGCGGCGTTCAGTAGATTAGGTACCGACGCGAAACCATCTTGATGGAGATGTCGTGCCATCTCTTTCGCTTCGGGAGATGGACGGAAGAAGCGGCTGCTCGGCAATGCATGCGCGAGCAGATTGGCGATCCCTTCGCGAAAAGCCGGATTCAAAGTGAGATCGCGCTGCAGATAATAAATCAGCCATCGAGGGTCTTTGAGGCCCCGCTTCAGCCCATTCACATATCTTGCCAGCATCAATGATCCCCTGCGACTGGCAGTCACTAGGTTGAGATGCTTGAGCAGCGGGCCGATACAGCGCGTTTAGAAAATGATCTTTTTGTTTTCTTCCGACGCGGATTGACTGACGTGATGACCGCTTGGCCTGTGAGCATCCGAACGCATGACAATTTATATGTCGAAGCTAGCAACTCGACGAAGCCTCGTCCATGCGGGAATTCCAATTATCAGATTTCATCGTCCGGTACTTTGACGCAATCTCGTCAATCGACACGCACATGCAAGAAGTTCATTTCTTCGATTCTGCGCGAGCGCATCGAGTCTCAATTGGAGTCTTTAGTAGAGACCTCGATCCGCAATGTAGGTCAGTCGTGGGTGATCCACGTGCATGGATCATTTGCTGGATAACATTGAAAGCCGGAGAGATTCTCGGGCGATCTCGAGAGAGCAATCTGCTTAATGGAGATAGAAGATTTATCGCGAAGCGAGACGGTGCCACTTCGCATGCACTTGCGCTCTCAGCACGCTGATGCGCTTCATTTGAATCTGCCAGAAGGCACGGCTGGCAGCTTCAGTTCCGTGCTTGAACTTGGCGTAAGCGCGCGTCGGAGAGTCTGAGACGCGCATATGGTGTGGGGAAGCGGTCGCCTGACCGGTGGGCGCAGAAATGTCGGCGGGCCATCCTTGCGACGTCAGATAGAGGCGCGCCTTGTTGCAATAGTCGATGGAGCGCTGCGTATAGACCTCTTCGCCAAGACCAGCTCTGTATTTCATCAGCGTGCGGCAGAGATTGCCGTCGGTGAGGCGCCATGCCTCGCCGAGATATGTCGTGCCAAAATGCACATTGATGTCCGGTTGAGCGAGCTCTCCGGTTGTGCCGCGAAAGCCGAGCAGAGCCGCCGTTCCGGGCCGCACCTGCATAAGCCCGATTTCGCCAACCGTGCCGCGCGCATTCGGATCGAAGCCGCTTTCAATTTTGATGACGGCCTCAACCAACCGGGCGGGAACGCCGGCAGCGAGCGCTTCCTTTGTCAAAATCTCATGCAGCTTTTGCGAGAACGATGGCGCCGCGGTCGGAGCGGGGAATGCCGGCGATGCGCCAATCGAGTCCGCGGACGCTGAAGCCGCAGCGATAGAGGCGTACAAAGCTAGAGCAGTCGCTTTCAATGACATGATCGAGATCCGGAAGATCTTCGAATGTCACAACTAATCACTAAGCGGGGTGAAAGTACAGAAGGCGGCGCCCCGCGGAGAAGCCGTGCCCGACGCGGAGCGCGCATGCCATGTCGGCCGGAGCCTCAAAGATCACGATACAATAAAGAACGGTTCACGATGCCCCTGATCTTTGACCTGGAGTGATACCGCCGCTTGGCTCGTACCGGAAATACCACCATGAGGCCCGGGCGTCTGCGGGCGAGGGGGCGGATTTTCGACGCGATGTGTCGGTGGGTTGCGTGCCGCGCCGCCCCTTCCCAGTAGAAATTGATAGGCAATGAGATCCGTGAAAGCGAAGCGCTCGCCAGCCGCCTCCCGGCGCTTATAGTCTTCCAAAAGATCGGGGTAGGCGTCTCTTATTTGCTGGCGCATGCCCGATGGCAGGGAACCGTCGGCCACCAATTCATCCAAGAAACCCATGTATCTCCCCGAGTCCTAACCGCACGATCCCTGCGTTGCTATCTGTGGCGGAGAAAAAGGCTGGCAAGCGAAGCGATAAACAAGATTGAGTTCGCGGTCAGGGAAATATACACAAGTTTCTGCATTCGCTGCATTTTCTTATTATAATCATCTTGCATGATTTCATAGGCTGCACCGAGCTGCGCTATTTCTTCTGAGACGAGCTCGCTCGCGGCGACCGAGATATTTTCCTTTAATTTCTCAATCTGATTGACGTATTTTTTCAAGAACTCGGTGTTGCCCGCGATCGTGTCGTAGGTTGAACGAATATCGTTCGATATCTCGTGGCCGATTCTCAGCTTTTCAGCCATGAGGTAGAGGGCGGCCTTAATATCGGTGACCGCTTCTATTTCGTCGATTGATAGTTCACCCATCTGACACCTGACGCAGTGACCTAGAGTGGCCGCGCGTTCGTTCTACTTCGTCACGGCTGTATTTGAGACGGCGGAAGCCGCTCGTATGAGCCTATACAAACAGCCGGCCGTCATTAATTATCGCATAAGTAGAGGTGTCAAGGTCGTCGCCGTGCTTTGACCTGGTCAAGGGTTGCGATTTCGCGAGGATGCGTGGTTTGGCCATCGGCCGAGTTCGCGCATGCGGAAGTAGAGTGATGTTTTTACAGCCGCGACATGCGGTACCAAGACAAGTCAGTCCGGCCCGACATAAACGCCGACACGTCCAAGATTGATCGAAACACGATACATCCGAACGTCGGTGAGATTATCCGGCAAATCATTGATCGAACTCGGACGTGCGGCGCGCGCCTGTGCAAGCAATGCGCGAACAAAACCGGCATCCGGACGAGCGTTTACGTCGGGGATAGCGCTTGACCCCTCGACAGTGACGCGCCGGTTGAGACTGAAGGCTGAACCTTCGCTTCCTCCTTTGTCGCTCCACCATTTTTTTGCGCGCCCGAAATTGTTACCCGCCCCCCATACATTGCCGCCGCGCAAAGTTTGAATCGTTATAGGAACGTCCAAAGCCGAAGAGAGAACGGTCGTTTTGCCACGCAATCCGTCAATTTGAAGTGCCGTGCCATCAGCGGGCATCGCAATCCGCGATCCCTCGAATGTGACCCGGCTATCGCCGGCGACTTGGGCAAAGACAGACGGGGTTGTCGCTTCGTACCAATAATCGCGCAGCAAGAGAGAGCCGCCGCCCGAGACATCGACGGTCCGAAAATTCGCCGCGCCCGATCCGGCCAGGAGATTCACACGGCCGGCTTGTGGCTCGCCTTTCTGCGCCCGTCGGCCGCCAACGACCTTCAAAGCCACACCGCCAGTCGCCGGAGGCACGGCCGTATAGGCGAGCTCGAAATCGTGAAGTTCGACCAAGGTCTCATCCAATCGATCGATAAAAAGATTGGCTTCGGTTGCATGGGTGATTTTGAGCTGTTCGCCGAATATCCGCGCTCTGGGTTGATCAGCTCCGGTGATCTCAATGCCGATCGAGCCTTGTGCATTGACGGCCAGCTCTTTCAGAATCGCTTTCGAAGGTCCGCGAAGCCGCAGCGCTGGGCCGCTTCGGCCGCCGCCCCAGAAGAGCACCGTGCCGCTCTGGGGTTGATCGCCGTCTCCGATGAGCTGGAGCGGGCAATTCGCCGGAAAAACCAGTGTGCGATCGAGATAATAAACACCGCGAGGCAGGTGAATGATCGGCCTTTCGGCACAATGGGATGCCGCCTTGTCCAAGAGGGACTGAAGGGCGGCGGCATTGGCATGAACCTGCGCCTCGAAGACAGGACGCTTGGCTCGTGCGGGCGGCGCCGGCATCGGCGGCATCGCTGTCACGACTGAGGCTGCGGCGACCGCCTTGTCATCGACGCTGAGGAGCCGGCCCGGACCTTGTTCGCCCTGGCAATAGATCTGCTCCTTGAACGTGTATGTGTTGCCGACAGACAGGCAATCGGGCGGGGCGAGGCTGCGCACATAGACAGCTGGTCGTTTCGCATCGGGCGGGCTGATGAAGACATTATCCGTCAGCACCAACGGGCCCATATTGCCCATATAAATGCCGCAGCCGCTGCAACTGTTGCCTGGCGGGATGATGATCGTGTTGCGCTGAACGTCGGTCACAGCGGCATTGGTGTAGAAGTATTTTTCGATCAGAAAATTTGTCGAACCGTTTGAATAGTTGTCGCGAAAATTGAATTGGCCGGTGTTGAGAATATAAAGGTCGGCGAATTTGGACCCTTTGAAAACATTGCCATAGGCGTGGAAATTCCCCGCCCCACGCTCATCGAGATTGTTCGTGATCCCGACATCATTGGCTTCGAAATAGGAATTCCAGACCCACCAATCGAGCGCATTGAAATTTCGCAGCGCTATGCCGCCGTGAAGACGCAGGAACTTTGATCGCAGAACGGAGGTCTCGGCGGCGCCTTTGTCGAATTGTCCGCCCTGGATGCCAATGCTCGCATCCTCGAAAATATCATCTGCATATTCGTTCCCGGTGTCGAAGACCCGGGCGCCGCCAAATTGCGTTGCGGACTGATCGACAAGCACGCCTGCGCTCTTCACGCCGTCGAACCTCAGCCGATCGAACCGGCTGTAGGCCACGCCGTCGATGTGAAGCAGCGTGCCGCCTTTGGGTCCCGACCATTTGAATGTCGTCGTAGCGGGATTGTCTCCGATAATGGAAAGACCGATTCCGCCTGCCAAGGTGAGGGTCTTTGTGACGCGATAGGTCCCCGCGGGAATCCACAGGGCCGGGCCGCGCTTGTTGGATGAAAGGACATCCAAAGCACTTTGGAGGGCAGGCGTATCATCAAAGAGTCCATCGCCCTTTGCTCCAAAATCCCGTTTGAGATCGAGCCAGCTTGGGAACGGCCCAGCCAATTCGTCGCTCGATATGCCAGATGCCATTTGCGATGATTGCTTTGCATCGCCGCGGGGCGATGAGACGGAGCCGGCCGCACCCGGTTGGCGCTCGGCCGACAGAGCGGGGCGCGCAAAATATCCGGCGGCGAAAAGGAGAGGCGATAGCACCAGCGCCAGGCAGACAGCCGGCCTCGCAAGGGCCAATCGCTGGTTGCAAGCAGTGCGCCGCTTTCGCGCAAAGAGGTGCTGAGCGTTCTCTAATTGCCCTAGAAAGAGCCGTACAATGAAGGCGTTTTTGCCCATGGCCGTCCCTCCAATAAACTTTTAGCAACAGCTTTCGTCGTAATGACATGCAACAAACCGCACGCTGACTTGTTTCCAAATGCGCGCTTAAATCTTTGTTTTTAAAAACCCTACTTTCTCGATGACATGATGCGCTTTGAGCCGCTGATTGGTTGAATGACACGCAATCGATCCACACCTCATTGCGACCAATGTCTGATTACGTACCGACACTTTTTGGGTTGTGGAAAACGTGAATTCAAGTTAAACGTTGATTTAAAGTTATTGACACCAGTAGAGAATTGAGCCTTCGCCAGCGAGCGGAGGGTAACATAAAGCGAGCGGCGTATTTCGCTCTTAGATCGTTGTTTTTGGTTGCGTTGATAGGTGGCGATGTGTCGAATTTCGTCGACATTTACGAACACATTTTCGACCAGCGCACTCCGGCGACTTTTAGAGCCGGAGCAAAAAATGACACTCGCTCCAATCTCTCCTCGAATTTCAAATCGAATGTTTCTTCCGGTAAAGCGGCTCCGCGTTCGCATGATCATGCGCGCCGCCGTGGCGTCGAGCGCTGGTATCTTGTCCACACACAAGCCGGCAAAGAGTTGCAAGTCCGCATGCAGCTCCAAATCCAAGGCTTTCGGACTTTTCTTCCGCAATATCTGCGGACGTCTTCGCGCACCGATCAGTTGCACACGATCCGCATCTCTCTGTTTCCGTCCTATGTTTTCGTCCATCTCAATCTGAATCGCGATCGCTTGCGCGCGATCCGGAGCATGGCCGGTGTCGAATTGATGGTCGGAACCAACAATGTGCTGACTGTGGTTCCGCGCGGCCTCGTCGAGGCGCTTATGGCGCATGCCGACGATACGCTGGGGCCGTTTTCCGATTTCTTGGCGCTGCTCGATCACACCGACGAAGCCGGCCGGGTCCGTCTTCTGATTGAAACAATTGGAAGCGAAACTCGTGTGACGCTTCCTCGCGCTGGCTTTTCGCCGGCGGCTTAGACCGCACCGCGGTTCTCCGCGGGGTGGGCTTTCAAACAGGTGAAGAGATTCACCTGAACGGCGGCAGCTTGCAATAATGCACCGCTGAAGCGGCCTGTGTGCGCTTCTCTTCCAATCAATGCTGAATCCGAAATCTGATCATCTGAAGCCGCTCCGGCTTCCAGGTCAATTTTTTATATAAGTGAGCTTGGTATGAAAATTCTTCCTGTCATCATGTGCGGCGGCAGCGGCACGCGGGTTTGGCCGGAATCGCGCGAAAGCCTGCCGAAACAATTCATTAAATTGTTGGGTGCGCGCTCCACCTTTCAGATGACGGTCGAAAACCTTGCGCATGATCTGTTCAAGCCGCCGATTGTCATCACGAACTACGACTACCGTTTCCTGGTTGCCGAGCAGCTCAAAGAAATCGGTCGATCGGCAGAGGTCATCCTCGAGCCGGTGCGACGCGACTCGGGGCCGGCCGTCGCGGTCGGAACGCATCTCGGCAGCCGGCAGGCTCCTGACACGATGATCGGCGTTTTTGCCGCCGATCATCTTATTCGAGACCATGAAGGCTTCATCACCGCCTGCCGCGAAGCGGCCTGCGCGGCGAGTGAAGGGTTCATCGTCACGCTCGGCATTAAGCCGACGGAGCCCGCGACGGGGTTTGGATATATTCGGCCGGGCAAAGCTGTCATCGGCAGCGGCACCGTCCTGAATGTCGATGCCTTCGTTGAGAAGCCGGATTTCGCCACGGCACAACAATATGTGGCGGACCAATACCTTTGGAATGGCGGCAATTTCATTTTCCGCGCCGATGTCATGCAGAATGAACTTGGCACAAGGGCGCCAAAAATCCTGCGTGCGGCAGGCGATGCGGTCTTCAAAGCCAAACAGGATCTCGATTTCCTGGTGCTGGATAAGGCCGCGCTGCTTCAGGCGCCGCAAATCTCCATCGACTATGCCGTCATGGAATCGACGCGGAAGGCGGCGGTCGTGCCGGCGGATATCGGCTGGTCGGATGTCGGAAGCTGGAGCGCCGTCCATGAATTGTCGCCGCGCGACGATGCCGGAAATGCGATCCGCGGTCATGGCATCGTCTTCGAAGCGTCGAATGTTCACATCCGGTCTGACGATCATCTGACCGCCGTGGTCGGCGTCAACGATGTGATCGTCGTGACAACGCAAGATGCCGTTCTCGTGCTCGACAGCAAACAAAGCGACAAGGTCAAACATCTTGTCGATGTCCTGAAAACCCAAAATCGGCGCGAAGCTCTCGAACATAAGAGATGTTATCGCCCGTGGGGTTATTACCAATCGGTCGACGAGGGATCGCGCTATCAGGTTAAGCGTATTGTCGTGAAACCCGGCGGCCGACTATCTCTGCAAAAACATTTCCATCGCGCCGAACATTGGATCGTCGTCCGCGGGACCGCGGAGGTCACGCGCAACGACGAGATCCTTCTCGTTCACGAAAATGAATCGATCTATCTGCCGATCGGCGCCGTCCATCGCATGGCGAATCCCGGCCGGATCGACCTCGAACTAATCGAGGTCCAAACCGGATCCTATCTGGGAGAGGACGACATCGTCCGCCTCGAAGATGTCTACAACCGCCTTTAGCGCGGCTCCCTGACAATAATTCTGTTTCCATCCTGTTTGGCATTGCCGCGGGAGCGCGTTCCTTCTCAACTTTAAATCAATTCGCGTTCATTCTTTTGATCACTGCTAAATGAGAGGTGCATCGTGAAAAAGATATTGGTCACAGGCGGTGCCGGATTCCTTGGCTCTCATCTCTGCGAGCGGTTGCTTGCAGCCGGAAACGACGTCCTCTGCGTCGACAATTTTTTCACGGGGACGAAGAACAATGTTCTTCATCTCCTGGACAATCCGCGTTTCGAAGTCATTCGGCACGACGTGACCTTTCCGCTCTATATCGAGGTCGATGAGATCTACAATCTCGCATGCCCCGCCTCGCCAATTCACTATCAATACGATCCGGTGCAGACGACGAAGACGGCCGTGCATGGCGCAATCAACATGCTTGGGCTCGCCAAGCGTCTGCGGGCGAAAATTCTTCAGGCGTCGACGTCGGAAATTTACGGCGATCCAATCGTTCACCCGCAGACCGAATCCTATTGGGGGCGGGTGAATCCGGTCGGCATCCGCTCATGCTATGATGAAGGCAAACGCTGCGCCGAGACGCTCTTTTTCGATTATTGGCGGCAACATCGGCTTCGCATCAAGGTCGTCCGTATCTTCAATACCTATGGACCGCGCATGCATCCGAATGACGGCCGGGTCGTCTCGAATTTCATCATGCAGGCGCTCAGGGGCGAGGACATCACGATTTATGGCGATGGCCGGCAAAGCCGGAGCTTCTGCTATGTCGATGATCTTATCGAGGCGATGATCCGAACGATGAACTCGCCGGATGACTTCACTGGCCCCGTCAACATCGGCAATCCGCATGAATTTACGATCCTGGAACTTGCGCAGGAGGTGATCCGGCAGACCGGCTCGAAGAGCCGGCTCATATTCCATCCCTTGCCGAGTGACGATCCCCGGCAGCGTCAGCCGGATATCAGCCTGGCTAAGAAGGTCATCGATTGGAGCCCGACTATCGAACTGCAGGAAGGGCTGAAACGGACAATCGCATATTTCAAGGCGGCGTCAGGTGAAACTTTCTCTCCGGCTCCGTATTTCCGTCTCAACAATCATGTTCCCGCAAATACGCCGAAGAGAACTGAAGAAGCTACGACAGCGATTACTCATTAATTGGCGTTGCGTAAGTGTGCATTGCGTAAGTGTGGAGGTGCGTATGAGCAAAGATCCAGTCACAACCAGCGACGGATGGGCACGCACAAGACGAAATGTCGTCGCGATGTGCGGTCTCCTGTCGACGACCCTTCTCAGTGCCTGCAAGAACGGTGAGCTGACAGCATTGGAAAATCTGCTGCCCTCTGATGATGATCATCATCATCACCACCAGCATGATGATCGTGATGGCTCGCATACGGTCGCAACGGCAGACGATCCAGACGATCCGAACTGCTATTTGAAGGGAACGCTGATACTGACCGCGGATGGGCCGCGGCCGATTGAAGAGATTGGCATCGGCGATCTCCTCGTCGTCGACGACATGCAGACCGCAAAGCGGGTCGAGTGGGTCGGACGGATCCGCTATGAGCGCGGCGAGGACGCCGACTGGCGGATGAAACTGCGGCCGGTCCGCATCAGGTGCGGTGCGTTCCGTCACAATGTTCCGGCCACGGACCTCCTCGTTTCACAGAACCATCGCCTCTATCTCGGCGGCATGCTGATACGGGCGGCCGATCTGATCAATGGAACAACCATCGCCATAGACGCTCAGGAAGATGTGGATAGTCTGGAATATTATCATCTTCTAACGGACGGCCATCACATCATCTATGCGAATGGTGCGCTATCCGAGACCCTGCTGTTGGACGAGCGAACGAAAGCCCTGTTCGACAATCATGACGAGTTCGAGCAGCTCTACGAAGCGGTCTATGACCCGCTCACGGTCCCTTGTGCGCCGGTTTATGTGGATTGCGGCATGAAGAGCCGTTTCAACTCCCGCCTGAGAAGCGCGATTTCACCGCTGATCGATCTGCGCCAGCCCTATGATGTCGTCCGCGACAGCCTGGCGGGCGGCGGACAGCTTCCCGAAGGTTTGTAAATCCGGCCAGCCGGTCGCGTCAGGCCGGCTGCTTGCTGAGACTCCAACGCCAGGCATCGGTGATTTGAACTGCGAGATCGGAACGGCGCGGAGACCATCCCAGAATGTTCCGCGCTTGACTTCCGTCGCCAATGAGAATTGCCGGATCGCCGGGACGGCGAGCTACGATCTCGGTTGGAACATGTCGAGCGGCGATCTTCTCGACACAGGCGACAACTTCTTTCACCGAATAGCCGCGCGCATTCGCGAGATTGAACGCGCGGCTCTTTCCGCCCAGCGCAAGATAGTCGAGCGCGGCAACATGGGCATCAGCGAGATCGCTCACGTGGATGTAATCTCTGACGCAGGTTCCGTCGGGTGTGTCGTAGTCGTCGCCGAAAATCTTGACCGGAGCTCCGGTATGCGCGGCTTGGATCACGAGGGGGATAAGATGGGTTTCGGGATCGTGCGCCTCACCAATTTCGCCTTCGGGATCGGCGCCGGCGGCATTGAAATAACGCAAAGCAACCCAGGGGAGGCCGGCCGCCTGTCCGAGATCGGCCAATATGCGCTCGACGAAGAGCTTCGAATGTCCATAGGGGTTCACCGGCCGCTGCGGCGCACTTTCTGAAATCGGCGTCCGCTCGGGAATGCCGTAGGTGGCGCAGGTCGACGAAAAGACAAACGGAATGCAGCGATAAGAGAGAATGCTCCGAAGAAGGCTCGCTGTCCCTGCAACATTGTTCTCATAATAGAGCAGGGGCTTTTCGACGGATTCTCCGACATAGGCAAAAGCAGCAAAATGCATCGCGGCGTCGGGTTTATGGATCTCCAGCACTTCTCTTAAACGGTCATTGTCGCGGATGTCGCCCCTTTCGAACGGCCCCCATTTAACCGCCCAGCGATTGCCGCGACAAAGATTGTCGTAGGTAATGGGGACGTGACCCCGAGCTGCAAGCGCTTTGCACGTATGGCTACCGATATAGCCCGCGCCACCTGTCACAAGAATCTTCAAGACAATGTCTCCGTTGTTGGGAACGGCACCCGTAAAAACAAATGCATTATTGCGGCGAGTTCGAATTCCAACAAGCGGATTTGTTTCAAACCGCCGAGCACGGTTACTTCGCGCTTAGCATGATCTCCGCGGCGTTGTCAGAGCACCGCTGACGCTCATTTTACTTTTCGTTTCGCGCCTCATTCGGGGATGGCCTATGCGCGGATGCTCTGGTTTTAGCGGGGAGCTCGGTGTCGAAAATGCTTTTCATTGCCAAAGACAAACCCGATTTTTCTAGCCGCCGCGTGAATTCTATGAAGCGGACAAAATTCTCCGAAGAGCAGATCGTTGCGATCCTCAAGGAGCGTGATACGGGGGTGAACACAGGGGAACTTTGCCGGAAATACGGAATCAGCGAAGCCACTTTCTACAATTGGAAAAGCAAATATGGCAGCGTTGAAAACGGCGAAGCAAAGCGGCTGAAGAACCTCGAAGAAGAAAACACGAAACTCAAGCGATTATTGGCTGATGCCATACTCGACAACGCTGCCCTGAGAGATCTTCTTACCAAGAAGGTCTGAAATCGCGGCCAAGCCAAATATTTCTTTAGGCACATATTCGTTTTAGCCGCGGCAACTCATTATTTTCAACACATCCGGGCGCCATAAATGCGGGAAAATCCAAAAATGTCTTTGATGCAAAGAATGGATCCGCGGTTCTTCTATGAGGAGCCGCCTCATCCTGGTCTTCAACATCATAGCTTCGACAAATATCTGCGCTTTCTCCGGCGCCGATATCCCATCATGCTCGCGGCGATCGTTCTCGCCGGGCTCGGCGGGGGAGTCTATCTTTGGGTGACGCAACCGATCTTCACAGCATCGGCGACGATGCTGATCGATATGCGAAAAGGTCAGGGCTTCGAAAATCGTTCCGTTCTCGGCGATACGCCACGTGACTCGACCTGGCTCGAAAGCGAAATAGGCGTTCTGTCCTTGGGGCGGGATAAGATCGGATATGCGGTTGCCAGGAATTTAGACACGGCCGATCTCGCGAAATTGGTGCAGCCGCCGCCGGACAAGTTTGGCGCATTGCTCGCCCGTTTCACGGGAGTCAAGCCGGCGTCGGGCGGAACCGAATCAGAACCTCGCGATGCGCTTATTGCGCGCGCAGCTGGCGTCATCGCAGGCGGTCTCGACATCAAGCGGATGGGCGTGAGCTATCTTCTCGGTGTCACCTTTTCCTCGCCGGACCCGCAGCTAGCAGCGAAGGTCGCCAATATCGCGGCGGATGCATTTGTCGCCGCGGAAATGGATTCGAAGTTCCAGGAAGTGAAGCGCGCGAGCGATTGGCTGCAAAGGCGCTACCAGACGTTGGGTGCGCAGACGAGCGCGGCCGAACGAGCCGTGGCCGAATTCAAGCAGCAGCACAATATCATCACGACCGATGGCAAGATCATTAATGACCAGCAGATCGGCGCCTTGACGGGGCGCCTTGCAGAAGCGCGCGCCAAAACGTCGGAGACGCATTCCAAGCTGATGGAAATTCAATCGATCCTGCAATCGGACAAACTCGACCCGTCAAGCCGGACGGTCTCCGATTCACTTCAGGATCCGATCATAACTGCGCTTCGTTCCAAATATCTCGAGATGGCCAATAGGGAAGCCGAATGGACGGCGCGCTTCGGCGCCAAGCATTTGGCCGTTGTCGATCTCCGCAATAAAGAACGCGAAATCCTGATTGCGATCCGCGAAGAAATTCGCCGAATTGCGCAGACCTATCAGAGCGATTACGAAATCGCCAAGAGGAATCAGAGTGCACTCGAAGCTGAAGTTTCCAAAGTGGGACTTCAAGTTCCCAATGCTGACCAGACCCAGCTTCGCGCTCTTGAAAGCTCGGCTGAAAGCGTCAGGACTTTCTACCACAACTTCCTGCTTCATTACACGGAAGCGGTTCAGCAGGAAACGTCGCCTTTTAGCGAAACACGGGTTATCGCCAAGGCAGTGGGTGCGTCCCAGAGCTTCCCATCGATGCCGCGGATCTTGGGGCTGGTTGCGCTCGCCGGCATGGGGATTGGCGTCGGTCTCGGCGTGCTGCAAGACGCATTGGATCGGGCCTTCCGGACAAAGGACCAGATTCGCGATACGCTCGACACCGAATGCCTTGCTATGATCCCTGTCAGCAAGCGGCGGAAGCTGCGGAGCAATCTCCTTCCGCCTCCGGAAACGGCAAAGCGGCTTGAGCGCCAGAGATATATGCCCCTCCTGGGCCGGCGCCACATTATCGGTGTTGATCCGCCGTCGCTCTTTACCGATGCAATCGGCGCGATTCGTTTGGCCGCCGATCTGCGCGCGCCAGACGATTTGTGCAAGGTGATCGGCTTTACCTCGTCAGTGCCCCGCGAAGGCAAGTCGACGATCGCGACCGCTTTCGCACAGCTGAGCGCCCAAGTGGGCGGCAAGGGCATTTTGGTCGATCTCGATCTCCGCCACCGCTGGCTGACGCATGCACTGGCACCACGCGCCGAACACGGTCTTCTCTCCGTGGCGGCCGGGCAAGCCGAGCTCGAAGATGTCGTCTGGACAGATCCGGCATCTCCCATGGTCTTTTTGCCTGCCGTCGCCGGGCCGGGCATCGCGAACACGTGCCACTTGCTCTCGGGCGCGGCAATGAAGCGTTTGTTCGACAAGCTTCGCTCGGAATATGACTATGTGGTCGTCGATCTGCCGCCAATGCTGCCGGTCGTTGATGTTCAGGCCACAACGAAATTGATCGACTACTATGTCTTCGTCGTCGAATGGGGGCAGACCCGTGTAGATGTCGCGAGACAATGTCTCGTCGACGCACCTTCCGTTCACGACAAGATGCTCGGCGTTGTGCTCAACAAAGTGCAGATCGGTTCACTCGGCCGCTACGATCGGACAGGTTCGAGTTACTATACGAACCGTTATTTCCGTAAGCTGGCTTAGAACACGACGAAAATGACTTTGTTCAAAGTGATTGCGGAAGCTCGCCCATACGGCGGCGACATGAATTTTTTGCGACCTGTGACTTCCGAAACAAACGCCCAAGAACCGCCTATGGCTTTTCATGTCGTTGACTGGCTGCCGCCCGATTTCGGTGCGGTCGGCCAGCATGCTGTCATTCACGCGCGCGCCTTGGCGGAACAGGGCGCAAGAGTCTGCCTTGTCGGGCTCTCGAGCCAGATAACATCACCGACTTTAGAGACGTCGCTGCACAGCAGTCTCTTGGAGTTCAAGCGCCTTCCCGCAAAACGATATGACAAGCAGAATGCAGTTCGGCGTCTGCTATGGTCATTGGGAACGAATGCACGCCTTATTCGGGAGGTCACTAGAGATCGGCGGTCTCGCGGTGCCGATCTTTTGTTTACCGGCTCGCCGCCATTCATGCTGTTCTTCGCGTTTTTCGCGAAACGGGTGCGCGGCATGAGACTCGTTTATCGGATCACCGATTTCTATCCGGAGGTCCTGATCGCGGCCTATGGCAAGACGGCCGGCCTGATGCTTCTTGAACGACTGACTTGGTTTTTCCGCCGTCGCGTCGACGAGTTTCAAGTGCTGGGTGAGGACCAAAGACGCATTCTCGAGGATCATGGAGTCGCGCCGGAACGCATTACATTGCTCAGGGACATTCCACCCTTTGCAATGACCGGAAAAGAAACCGCGGCGCAAAGGCCGGCTGCGTTGGAGGGCTACAGGATCTTGCTGTATTCCGGAAATTATGGCGTGGCCCATGAGATCAAGACAGTGATCCAGGGGATGAAATATCATCATCAGAATGGGCGGGCCCGTTTCGGTCTTTGGCTGAATGCATCGGGCTCCGCGGTCTCGGAGGTCGCCAGCTCACTCAAGGAGGCCGGCGTTCCTGTCGCGGTGACAGAGCCCGTCGACCTCAAGGATCTCGCGGGCGTTCTGCTTGCAGCCGACGCATTGCTGATATCGCTGCGCAGCGCCTTTTCCGGTTATGTCATGCCGTCGAAAGTTTACGGCTGCCTCGCTTCACGCCGGCCGATCGTCTTCGTTGGGCCTGCGACATCCGACGTCCATCTCCTCTGTCGGCAGGCAGAGGAGATGGTTTATGAGCATATCACGCCCGGCGATATAGCAGGATTTTCTGCCGCTCTCGATCGCTTGGCTGAAATGGCTAAGCCGCCTTCGGACCATTGACGCAAATCAAGCCATGATCAGCGGTGTCATGGTAGCGAAAGATCTAGAGAGCTCGACAATTGAACGCCGCCCCGGCGCATTTTAAGGACTCGTCATTACTGGCCACGACGAGCGCTCATCAGGTGGCGAAAATTCTCCTAATGTGTCTGGTATGAGATCAGCATTTACTTGTCTTCGATCCGAATGTCATTCATGATGCGTGTGGGACAGCACATTCCTCGACAGAAGAGATGCTCTTATAGGCAGAATGTCCAATTGCTCTCCTCATCGTCATTGCAAAGAATGGAATGTGTTTGTTGGGGTGAAATCGGTTTAATGATTGAGATGCACGAGCGCGAATTGCGGCGCCGAGGGGTGTATCTCTTTTCGAAAATAAGTGTCTGACATCGAATTTGCGTAATGTGAGGGCACAGTGTCGAAATTCATTTTCGAAAACGGCTCTAGAGTACCGAAGCTGGCTTCGTCCATCGCCGTGCCACACCCCGCGGACGAAGCTCCGCCGTCAAGCGACGTCCGCGAGTCTCTCGTTCTCCGCGATGACGAGCGATGGTATCTCGTCCACACTCAGCCGAAGAAAGACACGCAAGCCCGGATGCATCTCGGTGTGCAGGGGTTTCGGACCTTTCTCCCGCAATATCTGCGGACCATCCGCCACGCGCGCCAGCTTAGGACCGTCCGCGCACCATTGTTTCCATCCTATCTCTTCGTGATTTTGGACCTCAAGCGAGATCGCTGGCTGTCCGTCCGCAGCACGATCGGCGTCTCGCATCTGGTCGGTAGCGAACACCGGCCGCTGCCGGTACCGCCCGGTATCGTCGAAGAGCTCATCGTGCAGACGGATGCGTCCAATCTGACGATCTTCGCGGACAAACTCGAAAGAGGTCAGAAGGTCCGGATCACCACCGGTCCGTTCGCCGATTTCATTGGAACGCTCGATCGTCTCGATGACGCCGGCCGCGTTCGTCTTTTGCTTGACATGATGGGAAGCGAGATTGCTATCACGCTTCCTCGCTCGGGAATTTTGCCGGCGGCCTGATTTCGTGAGCCGTCATGACTGTGGTGCCCTGCCAGGTGAGCAATTCACCTGAACGGCGGTAGCATCGCCCAAAACTAGAACGCCTATCCCCACCTTTCATGAACATCCCCGTGAAGACTGTCGTCGACGGTTTGGCCAACCGGCCATTCCGAATTGCCGTTCTCAACACGCATCCCATTCAATATTTCGCCCCCCTCTATGCCTATTTGAATCAGACGCCGGATTTGAAAATCACAGCGCTTTATCTGTCCGATGTTTCAATCCGCGGGGCGCGCGACGCGGACTTCGGACGCGCCGTCAAATGGGATCTCGATCTCCTGTCAGGTTACGAAGCGATCTTCGTTGGCGGGACAGCCGATAAGCGTGAAGTGGCCGGATTCTGGTCGCTCGTCGTTCCCGAGCTTTGGACGGAACTCCGCTCGGGCCGTTATGACGCTCTATGGCTGCATGGGCATGGTTATGCCGCGAATATTCTTGCTTTGCTTGCGGCGAAAACCATTGGGCTCCCTGTCTTGATGCGCGGCGAAACCCACCTCGATCTGCCATGCGCAGGTGCCAAAGCCGTTCTGCGCCGGCCGCTTCTCGGCGCTCTCTATGGAATGTGCGATGGGCTGTTGGCGATCGGTACTGCCAATGCGCGCTTTTATCGGGCGATGGGTGTTCCCGAGCGCAAGCTCAATCTTGTGCCTTATTCCGTCGATAACGCGCGTTTCATCGCTGCCTCCCGTCTTTCCGATCAGGAGAGAATTGAGGTCAGGCAGCAACACGGCATTCCGCAGGACCGGCCCGCCATCCTCTATGCTGCGAAATTCACGGCGAGGAAACGGCCAGCCGACCTCCTTCAAGCGGCTCTGCGGTTGAAATCCAGCAACAGACCTTTCTCGATCGTCATGGTTGGATCCGGCGAACTCGAACAGGAGCTCAAAGGCTTCTGCGATCATGAATCGCTGGAGAACGTCATTTTCCCGGGCTTTATCAACCAGTCGGAGCTTCCCCGGCTTTATGGCGCCTGCGACGTGTTCGTCTTGCCGTCCGAGAACGAGCCCTGGGGCCTCGCGGTGAATGAAGCCATGTGCGCGCGGCTGCCCGTCGTCGTCTCGAAGGAAGTCGGCTGCTCGGCGGATCTCGTCGAGAACGGTGTCACGGGATATACGCCGCGGGCAGGCGACATCGACGAGCTGAGCGCCGCACTGCTTCATCTCATCAGCGATCCCGTGGCACGCTCACGCATGGGCCGCGAAGCGCTGGAGCGCATTTCCTGCTGGGGCTATCGCGAGTGCCTGCAAGGCTTGCGTCTCGCCGTCGCAAAACTCAGCAAACAACCTTCCGCAGTTCCGGTCGGAGTCTGATCTTCCCGGTTCCCATTTCTCCGCAGGCGTTAGCCAGCTGACCCGAAAAGGCGCGTCATGTCGCAACTCGCATTTTCAAAATCCATTTCAATTCCCGCAATCAATTTCAAGGCGCTTCGTTACGCGCAATTCAATTCGTCAGTGGCACGTGCAGCGCTGGCGCTTTTCTACCGGCCTGGTTCAACACATCGCATTTTGTTTGGGCCGCTTCGGGGCCTGCGTATGTATTACGACCAATCCATCAATTTTCATGCTGTACTCGGTCTATGGGAGGCCGAGGTTCTGGATTTTATCGGCGCCATTTTTGTAAAAACCGGTTTATTGCCCAGGAGTGGTGTGATAGCCGATGTAGGCGCCAACATCGGCTATTACAGCCTATGGTTTTCCCAGATCCTTGTACCGCAAGGGCTGGTCTATGCTTTTGAACCGAGTCTTGATATTTCCGCAATTACGCGAAAAAATCTGAAACTCAACGATGTCAAAAATATTGAGGTCGTCGAGATTGCCTGTGGGGCCGAAGTCGGGACCACGGAATTCTTTATCGCCGACCATCATCACGCTTCATCCATTCATCGCGACTGGGCTTCGAGCGGGCGCAAGGACGCGCGCGCGGTCGAGGTTCCCGTCACGAGCCTCGATGCTTTCTTCTCCTCCAAGGCGGCCCGCAAGCCGCCTTCTTTCATTAAAATAGACATCGAAGGCGGCGGCACACATGCGCTTCCCGGCTGCCGGAGCATTTTCCAGAATGTCCGCCCCTATGTGCTGATCGAATCCCACACGGAAGATGAAGATCGGGCGATATCGAATGTTCTGGTCGAACATCGCTATCGCGCTTACCGATTGAACGATCGGTCTTGGGTCGCCAATCCAGCGGCCGTGCATCCGGCAAAGGACGGCGTTTGGGGCACAATGCTTTTGGTGCCCGCCGAGAAATTTAAACCAGTCGCCGATGCGATCGATCAATTCAATCATTAGACAGCGAATGTCCACTTCCGAGGCCCAGTCATGAATAGCGACTTGCCAAGCCTTTCGGTTGTTGCGCCTTGTTTCAACGAAGAAGAAGTCTTGCCGGAATTCATCCGACGCGTGCAGAACGTCTGTGACACGATCGATTGCAATTACGAGATCGTTCTCGTCGATGACGGATCGAAGGACCGAAGCTGGGACATCATCTCGGCCATGTCGACTGAGAATCCACGGATCATCGGCATTAGCCTGCGCCGGAACTACGGGCATCAATTGGCGCTATCGGCCGGAATCGCAGCCAGCACCGGGGCGCTCGTTCTTCTGATCGATGCCGATCTCCAGGATCCGCCCGAACATCTGCCGGCGATGATCGAAATGATGAAAGCGAATGGCGCGGAGGTCGTTTATGGCCAGAGAGCGCAGCGCGCCGGGGAGACCTGGTTCAAGCAATTCAGTGCGATGGCCTTCTACCGCGTGATCGATTGGCTTTCGGATATCGAAATTCCAAAAGATACGGGCGATTTCCGTCTCATCACCCGCCGGGTTGCCGATATTCTTTCGCAAATGCCCGAGCAGCATCGCTTCATCCGCGGCATGGTCGCCTGGATCGGTGGCCGTCAGGTGCCCTATGTATATGATCGCATGGAGCGGCATGCAGGCGTGACCAAATATCCTTTGCGGCGGATGTTGCGTTTCGCGGCCGACGCTATCACTGGCTTTTCGCGCCGACCGCTGCAGCTTGCGACAAGCCTCGGCGTTGTGGCCGTTTTGATCAGCGTCATGCTTGCCGGATATTCGTTGATCAGCTGGGCGCTGGGAAACAGCGTTCCCGGTTGGACGAGTTTGATGAGTGTCACCGCGCTTCTCAGCGCGCTGCAATTCTTCATGCTCGGCGTTCTCGGCGAATATGTCGGCCGCCTCTACGAAGGCAGCCGCGCGCGGCCGCTGTTCCTTGAATCCGCCAGGGTCGGCGAGGGCCTCCGCCAGATGAGGCCGCAGCTCGTCGATCCGTCTCCAGCTCGGCGCGGCATCCGCAAATGAAAGAAGTCCTATCGTCGATCCCGTTTGGGGATCGCGAGCGTCTCCTTATTTCGCAATTTCTGAAATTTGGAGCCATCGGTGTTTTGAATACGGTCGTCGGCCTCGGCCTCACAACAAGCGGCATGTATTTTCTAAAGCTTGATCCCTTTCTGGCAAATGCAATCGGCTATTCGGTCGGTATCGTTTTGAGTTTCGTCCTGAATGGCCGTGTAACCTTTGGGCAGAGATCGCTTTCAAACGACATGTTCATCCGCTTTCTGATGGTGTGTCTGGTTGCCTATCTCGCCAATATAATGACCGTCGGCCTGACCCTTGGGTACAATAAATATGCGGCTCAGATATTCGGCATGATCGCTTACACCGCCGTCAATTTTATCGGCTGCCGCGCCTTCGCCTTCGAGGCCCGCGGCTGCAATCCGTGATAGGCTTCATCAGAGTGTTCGGGGCTGTAGACTAAACATGTGCGGCATCGCCGGCATCTATGCCTATCATTACGCGGCCACCTGCGTTGATCACCGTGAGCTCCGCCTCATCCGCGATCACATGGCATCGCGTGGGCCGGACGGAGCGGGTGAGTGGTACTCGGATGACGGCCATGTCGGGTTTGCACATCGGCGCCTCGCCATCCTCGATCTGACGGACCGCGCTTCGCAGCCGATGGCGAGTGCCGATGGGCGCCTCATCGTCACCTTCAATGGCGAGATTTACAATTACCGGTCACTGCGCAAGAAC
The DNA here is from genome assembly GCA_964644615.1 of uncultured Methylovirgula sp. Lineage (GTDB taxonomy): Bacteria > Pseudomonadota > Alphaproteobacteria > Rhizobiales > Beijerinckiaceae > Methylovirgula. The sequence goes on from CAZXXA010000008.1 coordinate 71,973, forward strand.
CTCGAAGCATCCGGCCATCGTTTCAGGACGGACAGCGATACCGAGGTCCTATTGCATCTCTATGCCGAAAAAGGCGAAGCGATGGTCGATGCGCTTCGCGGCATGTATGCCTTCGGAATATGGGACGACAACCGCAAAGCGCTGTTCCTCGCGCGCGATCCCTTCGGCATTAAGCCGCTCTATTATGCAGATGACGGCTGGACGTTGCGCTTTGGCTCGCAAGTTAAAGCGCTGCTCGCGGGTGGAAAGGTCTCTCGCGCGGAAGAGCCGGCGGGCTGGGTCGGCTTCGGCCTATTTGGCAGCGTCCCGGAGCCGTTCACGACATATCAGCAGATCCGCGCACTCCCAGCCGGATCGACGCTTTGGGTTAATTCGATCGGTCCGTCCGAGCCGAAGCGGTTTTTTTCGATCGCCGGCGAGTTTTGCGCGGCGGCGGATCAAGTCCGATCGCCGGACGAGGTCGAAGCGATCGATGTGACCGTCAGACAAGCCCTCCTCGACAGTGTTCGTCATCATCTCGTATCGGACGTGCCGGTTGGTGCTTTTCTTTCGAGCGGCATCGATTCCGGCACGCTGGTCGGACTGATGCGTGATGCCGGACAGGACGACATTCAAACCGTTACGCTCGGATTTGAGGAATTCAAGGGGACACCGGCAGACGAAGTTCCTCTCGCGAGCGAAATTGCGGCGCGTTACGGCACAAGGCACACGAACCGATATGTCACCATCCACGAATTCGCAGCCGATCTTCCCAAATTGCTGGACGCAATGGATCAGCCGTCGATAGATGGCGTCAACAGCTGGTTCGTCAGCAAAGCGGCGCGCGAACTCGGCCTCAAAGTGGCCGTCTCGGGCCTCGGGGCGGATGAACTCTTCGGCGGCTATCCGTCCTTTCGCGATATCCCGTTCTGGGTCAAGACGCTTGCAGTCCCAAGCCGCGTTCCCGGCCTAGGCGATCTCGTCCGCCATATGCTGAACGCGTTTCATCCCGGTCTCAATCCCAAGGCGGCGGGCTTGGTCAAGATGGGCGGTTCATTTCCGAGCGCCTATCTGGTGCGGCGCGGTCTCTTCCTGCCTTGGGAACTGCCGGAACTCCTTGGCGAGGAGCGGACACGCATCGGTCTACGGCGCCTCAAACCAATGCGGCATATCGAGGCCCTTCTGAAGCCTGCACCGAGACATGGTTTTGGGAAGATTTCATCGCTCGAATCCAGCCTTTATATGCGGAACCAGCTCTTGCGGGACACCGATTGGGCGAGCATGGCGCATTCGATCGAGGTGCGCGTTCCTTTCGTCGATATAGGCCTTCTCCGCCAGATCGCTCAGATAACGGCGCAGCCCGCCGCAGCCCGATTGACGAAGCAGGTTCTTGCCGGCGGCCCAAGTCTGCCTCTGCCTGCCGAAGTTCTCAACCGTCCGAAGACCGGCTTTGGCACGCCGATATATATGTGGCTCAAAGAGGCGCGGCAGTTCAATAAATGGCAGGCCGTTCCGAAGCTCGCGGCCGATCGTTGTCCCTGGGCTCGCCGCTGGGCCTTTGAAATGCTTGCTGTCTAATTCGGGCATGCGAATCTTAGCGCTCGTTACCGAAGCCTTTGGCGCCGTGGGCGGCATTGCAGAATATAACCGCCAGCTGTTGAAGGTCATGGCTGGGGCAGAGGGGGTCGACGATGTCGTCGTTCTTCCCCGCCGGGGCGATCCACGTCCGGAGCGATCCTATCCGAAGCTGAACATGCTTGCGCCGCACGCGAACCGCATCGACTTCGCGGCGAGCGCGTTAAAGACGGCCGTCAGGGAGAGGCCGTTCAGTCTGATCTTCTGCGGCCACATCTATATGTCGCCTCTGGCGCATCTGGTGTCGTCGGCGACCGGTGCGCCCTTCTGGATTCAAGCCCATGGCATTGATGCCTGGACACCACTCTCATCCCTGCATCGGCAGGCCGTCGAGGCTGCAGCGCTCGTGACCGCAAGCAGCCGCTATACGCGACGCCGCTTGCTCGAATGGACGGATCTCGATCCAATCCGTGCCAAGGTCCTGTCTTGCACGGTCGATCCTCGTTTTACGCCGGGCCCAAAGCCAGACACCCTCGTCGAGCGTCACAACTTAAAGAACCGGCGAGTGCTTCTCACTGTGTCTCGCCTCGATGCCACGGAACGCTATAAAGGCCAGGACCGCGTGATCAGAGTCATGCCGCAGATCCTCGCTCATGCGCCAGACGCCATCTATCTCATCATCGGGGACGGCGATGATCGGCCGCGCCTCGAAGCGCTCGCAGCTGAGACGGGGGTTGCGGATAAGGTCCTCTTCCTCGGCCGCGTCCAAAATGGAGAATTGCCAGACTATATGCGGCTGGCCGACGTCTATGTCATGCCAAGCACCGCCGAGGGATTCGGGATTGTTTTTCTCGAAGCGATGGCCTCGGGTGCTCGCGTTATCGGCGGTAACCATGACGGTAGTATGGATCCTTTAAAGGATGGGACGGCTGGATCGGCGATCGACCCAGAAGACCCTGATGCAATCAAAGCCGCCGTCTGCGCAGCACTCGATCGGCCGTCCGGCGATCCAAGCCATGCCGCTACTTTTTCCCTCACGCGCTTCGCGGATCACGTCACCGGGCTTCTCCGGACGTTGCCGCAGTCGCATTGAACTCTCGCCAATGACCGATATGACAGAACATCTGGCTTCGCGAGTGCCTGCGCCAGACGGCGTGCGCCACCTGGGAGACACGCCGATTACCACACATGTGTACGATATCGACGAAGTCTTACATGCCAACCGGCCGGCTTCAGTCCCGTCGGACTATGAGCTCACCATTGAGCCCGGCCGAAGTGATCACCGTTATGTGCGCGATCTCTGGGATTATCGCGAACTTTTCCATGTTCTTGCATGGCGCGATATTTCGGTACGCTATAAGCAGACGGTCATCGGGGTTGCTTGGGCGCTCATTCGTCCATTTCTTACCATGGTCGTCTTCACGATCATTTTTGGACGGATTGCACATCTGCCGTCGCATGGCGTTCCTTATCCGCTCCTCGTTTATGCAGGCATGCTGCCCTGGACGTTTTTTTCGACGGCATTGGCAGATTCCTCAAACAGCCTGGTGAGCAACACAAATCTCGTCAGCAAGGTCTATTTCCCGCGCATGATCGTGCCGATCGCAGCTATCATGGTTGCCGTCGTCGACCTGTTGATTGGTCTCGCGCTCCTGGCCGTTCTCATGGTGTGGTTTGCCTATGCGCCGCCCATCCAAATCCTCCTGCTTCCGATATTCATCCTTATGGGTTTTTTGGCGAGCCTCGGCCCGGCGCTGTGGATCACCGCCATGAATGTCAAATATCGCGACTTCCGCTATCTGATCCCGTTTATCGTTCAATTTGGTTTGTATGTGTCTCCGGTCGGCTTCAGTTCCAAGGTCATTCCGGAGCAATGGCAGGTTCTTTATGCGCTCAACCCCATGGTCGCGATCATCGAGGGTTTTCGCTGGTGCATTTTAGGCGGCGAGCACAGACTCTCGCTCATGTCTCTATGCCTCGCGATCGCTGTCATCGCGCTCACTTTATGGCTTGGTATCCGCCAATTCCGGAAAACCGAAAAAAGCTTCGCCGATCTAATCTGACGAACAATCGATCATGGCCGAAACAATCATCTCGGTTGAGAATCTCAGTAAGCGCTATCTGATCGGGCGCTCCGTACCGCGGCTTGACCGGCACGCGACCTTTCGCGATGCGCTCATGGGCAATGCGCGCAAGGCGGTGTCCAAGACCATCGACACGGCGCGGGGCCGGCAGATCATCGACGGCGATCGCATCGACGAATTCTGGGCCCTGAAAGATATCAGTTTCGACATCAAACGCGGCGAGGTCGTCGGCATCCTCGGACGCAACGGCGCCGGAAAGAGCACGCTTCTGAAGATCCTCAGCCGGATCACAGATCCGACCGAAGGACGCGTGCAGCTGAAGGGCCGTGTTGCGAGTCTGCTCGAAGTCGGGACCGGATTTCACCCGGAACTGAGCGGCCGGGAGAACATATATTTGAACGGCGCGATCCTCGGGATGAGCCGGGCGGAAATCAAAACGAAATTCGATGAGATCGTCGATTTCGCCGAGGTCGAGCAATTTATCGATACACCCGTCAAGCGCTATTCCAGCGGCATGTATCTTCGACTGGCATTCGCTGTAGCTGCCCATTTGAACCCGGAGATCTTGCTGGTTGATGAAATTCTCGCGGTTGGCGACATCGAATTTCAGAAGAAGTGCCTCGGAAAGATCGAAGCCGTCAGCACGCAGGAAGAGCGCACCGTTATTTTCGTCAGCCACAATATGGCGGCGCTCGCCGGCCTCTGCAGAAGAGGAATCTACATCGAAAGCGGGCGGCTGACTTTCGCCGGCGACATCAAATCGGCGATCGAGCGCTATACATTCAACAACGATCTACAAAGCAGCGCCTATTTCGACCCTGTTTCTTCTCGGCCGTCCATCACCTCGATCGTCGTCGATCAATCCGCGCTGGCGGACGGTGATTTAATCGTTGATATCGAATATCGCTCGCCGTTCCCGCTCCACCCACCAGTTCCTGGCATCGTTGTCAGCTCGCTCCTTGGCATTCCGCTCTTCGGCAGCAATCCGCGTATTCACAACAGCGAATACCCATCAAGCGCATCCGTCGCTGGCAAAGTTCGCGTCGAAGCACGGCGGCTGCCCATCACCGGTGGCCGATATCGGCTTTCAGCGTGGCTAGGGGATTGGCAGGGCGATTACGATCACAGGGACAATGTCCTGTGTTTCGATTTCCCGCATCAAGGCGCCGCGATTACCAAGCCAAGCCCTGACGTAATTGGCCACCTCGAATGGCCAGCCGCTTGGCGCGTCATCTGATTTTCGTCTGGCATTGCCGGATCGCTTGCGATCCAATCACAGAATGAATTGTCCCTGCGAGCATTAAGATGATTGATTACGATCACTCGCGGAATCGCCACACGCTCCAGGGCGCAAGAGGCGGTCTGGCCGCGGTTATTCAAGCCGCAAATCCGCGCAGCGTCCTGGACGTTGGATGCGGGACCGGAACCTGGCTCCGTGCGGCATGTGAACTCGGGCTGGACGATGTGGTGGGCATCGATGGCGTCAGGGCACCGGATGACTTGCTGCAAGTCGATGCCCGAAAAATCAAATTTCTCGATCTGACAAAGCCCTTCGATCTCGGGAGGCGGTTCGATCTCGTCCTCTGCCTGGAAGTGGCTGAGCATTTGCCCGAAAGCGCAGCGGTTGATTTGATCGATTCCATCTGCCGGCACACAGATCGCGTTCTCTTCAGCGCGGCCTGTCCGGAGCAGCCTGGTCAGCATCACATCAACTGCCAATGGCCGACCTATTGGCAGGCGATTTTCAACCAGCTCGGCTTTACCTGCGATGACACGATACGCTGGCAGCTCTGGGCTTTGCGGGACGTCGAGCCCTGGTATCGGCAAAATCTCTTCTGGGCCGAGCGGAATCCGGCAAGAGCGGGGTCCGAGCCGCGTCTCGAATCCGTCGTTCACCCTGAAATGTTTCCGATGATGCGGGATTCCGCGATTGCTGCCGACCTCGGGCGCATCGAAAACGGATGGCAGCCGATGAGCTGGTATATCCGCAGCACGGCACGCGCCGCATACAAGAAGGTTGGCCGGCAGGCCAGATCGATTTTGATGCGCTGGCGCAACGGGGCGCCGCTCGGCGTGCACAAGACGTCCTAAATCGAAGACTGAACAGATGACGACCGCGCCAGAGATCTTTGTCATCAATCTCGACCGCACCCCGGAGAGGATGCGGGATTTCGTCGAGACGAATCCGCATCTTTGCCATGCGACGCGATTTTCTGCCGTCGATGGAAAATGTGTTTCCCGCGCAAAATTGGTGGAGACGGGCCAATTCAAAGAACCGATCTTCTATTCCGACGGCGCATTGGGAAATATGCTGTCGCATCGCGGGATTTGGGAAATCGCGCAAACGCGAGAGTCCTATGTGACCGCCTTCGAAGATGACGCGATCGTTCATCGAGACTTCCTGGCGCATGCGTCCAAGTTGATCGACGGCCTACAGCCAGATTGGGACATCGTCCTATGGGGCTGGAATTTCGACGAGTCGATGTCCTTCGATATTTTTCCAGGCGTCCCTTGCCTTGCGCATTTTTCGCAGGGCGATTTGCGGGCGCTCTCCGACAAGATCCAAAAGATGGATCTCGCGCCGGCGCTTCACAAGCTTCGTTACGCCTTCGGGACCGTTGCCTATTCCGTATCGCCGAAGGGGGCGAAAAAGCTCTTGGCGCTCTCCGTGCCGAATGAGCCATTTCTTTGCAGAGTGCCTTTGTTCCAGCTGGAGGTCGAAAATACTGGAACGGACTCGGTCATGACCGTTCTCTATAATCAGCTGAACGCATTTGCCTGCGTCCCGCCGCTTGTGGTGACACGAAATGTGCACGCCCAATCGACATGTGTCGAGGCGGGCGGCGATGTGATCATCCGCATCCGCAAAAAAATCGGATTACCGACAGGCGCGGCGCAGGAGTACGCTGGCTTTTCAGTCGAGCATTGGCCTGATTACCCCGGCAGCCGAAAGTTCATCAGGAAATATGCCAACTATCTCTATCGGAAGGGCGATAGACTCGGAACTTGGAGAGAATGCGTGCAGTATCTCTTCATGCGTTACCATTGGTATGAAAACTGGGTTCGCCGCCGTCGCTTCCGGCGCGTATCCGCATCCACCTCGGGCTGACCGAGGGCGTAATGGGACTCTTGACCGAACTTCCGCCGCCCCCCGCCGGCAAATCTGGATGGCCTTGGACTGTCGAGACGGTCCGGCCGCATGCCGATGATGGATGCCGTTCTTGGCAGCGGATCAGCATTGTCACGCCAAGTTACAATCAGGCCTCCTTTCTCGAGGAGACAATCCGCTCCGTTCTGCTGCAGAATTACCCGAATCTCGAGTTCATTGTCTGCGATGGCGGAAGCACCGACGGGTCAGTCGATATCATCAAAAAATACGCACCGTGGATCTCGAAATGGCGGAGCGGCCCGGATGGGGGTCAGGTTGCAGCCCTCAACGCGGCTTTTCCCGAGACAACGGGCTTGATTCTCAATTGGTTGAATTCCGATGATCTGCTCCTGCCGGGCGCACTGTTTACGATCGCCGAACTCTTCGCGCTCGATCCACACATCGATCTTGTGTCGGCTGCGCGGCTGCTGCGATCCGCGGAGACGGGGACCGAGCAAGTCTGTCAGCCGGCGCTCGATCGGTGGCCGATGATCCTAGCAGGCTTTCCGCTTTTGCCGCAGGAGACGACATTCTTTAAGCGCCGGCTTTGGACTGCCATCGGTCGTATGGACCCGAACCTCGCCTATGCTTTCGACGTGGCCTTTTATTCCGCCGCGCTCAGCCTGTCGCAGCGGATTTTATTCAGCGATGCGACCATCGGAGTCATGCATGTTCATGCATCTCAGAAGACGCTTCAGAACGATGCGGAGTCCAAGCGAAATAAAGAAGTCGCTCACGAGGCCATTCTGTCCAACCTCTCGACCGTTCACCGCTTCTTCGTCCGACTTTGCTTCAGCCGGCTGTCCGTCTTCGCCGACGCGGCACTGAGATTTTCTCTTTATCAGACAGCCAAGCGGAAGTTTGCGATCGGCGTCTATGACTGGGCGGATGACACATGGAAGCTGAACGCCATCTGACGCACGCCGAAGCGCTAAATCCAGGGGCGGCGTCTTTGACCGGAATATTTGCTGCGGTGCTCGTTGGGCGCTGAATTGAGCAGGGACGGCAAAATATAGAGATGGGCACCGTTTCGCTGCAAAGCCTGGTGGAAACTGACATGCTCGCAACGCGGCCGCCCCGTCTCCATCGCAGCGCTGTACCAAGCATGTTCGAGATAGGGAGTCTTGTAGATACCTAAGCCGCCGAACGCGGAATCCACAAGGATCGGCGGCTCGCTCGGATCGATCTGGACCTGCCTCTCGAACACATAGCGGCGCGTCGCGGCGCGCTTCTTCAAATTTCGCAAAGGAAAAGTAATGGCTTTGTCGACATCCGCCCAACAATCATTGGGGCACCATTTCGGATGCCGCAGAGCAAAGACGTCGTAATAGGCCTGCTTTTGATTTGGGAAGAGCGCGCCCCAATTGTCTGGCGCGGTTGTGATCGCTGTTTCGAAAGCCACCCCCGATAAAAGATCGTGGTTAGGACCGTCCAGATCGGCCACCAGAAGCAGGTCGAAATGACTTCCGGCCAGCATGCGGCGGCGCATTTCCAGGAGATAGCTGTTGCGCGCGAAAGCGATCCGCTCAAGCCCGTTTGGAAAAGCCTTCACCGCTCCATCGAGCTCGATTAGGCGGCCATGCGCGACATCGGCGAGCCATTTGGCGAGGACACGCGAAGTGACGTCTTCATTATCGTTCGTCACAAAAACGAATTCAGCAGCGCAGAACGACCGGCTCACCTCTTGCAACCGATCCAGGGAGCCAGTAACCCGGTCGGCGCAATTTCGCGCCAAGCCTGCGATGAAAACACAATAATCGAGCAATTTGGCCTCCCGATCGAAAAATTACCGATCAACCAAAACCAATCATTCCAGATGCTACTGCATCAACTTCCCGCTCCGCCAGAGGGCCGAACAGGCTGGCCCTGGACAATCGAGACGAGGCATGTTCCGTCCGAGGTCAAAGAGCGTGCTTGGCCTAAAATCAGTATCGTCACACCGAGTTTCAATCAGGGGCAATTCATCGAGGAAACGATTCGATCCGTTATTCTTCAGAATTATCCCAATCTGGAATTCATCATTGCGGATGGAGGCAGTAACGACGAAACGCTCTCCATCATCAAGAAGTACGCCCCCTGGATATCGTCATGGAGCAGCGCGCCGGATGGGGGGCAGGTGAAGGCGCTCAACAAGACGTTTCAGCGAACGAGCGGCACTATTCTTAATTGGCTTAACTCTGACGATCTCCTGCTGCCGGGTGCCTTATTCGTCGTCGCTGAACTGTTTATGCAGCGCAACACGATCGATCTGGTCTCTGGGGCGCGCCTGCAGCGATCCGTTGCGACCAGAATAGAGGAAATCTGGATGCCTTGGCCGAAGCAGTGGCCGATGATAGCGCTCGGATTTCCGCTCGTTCCGCAAGAGACGACTTTTTTTTCGCGGCGTCTTTGGAATGCTTTTGGCGGGTTCGAACCGGCTCTCGACTATGCCTTCGATGGCGCCTTTTTTTCCTATGCGATCTCAAGATCGCAAGAAATCGTTTTCACATCGACTCCGATCGGCGTGATGCACGCCTACAGCGGGCAAAAATCGCTGCGAAACGATCAAATGATGGCCAAGAACCGCGTGCAATTAAAAGAGATCGTCTTGTCGAACGTGCCGCTCTTGATGAAACCGCTCGTGCGGCTCTGCTATACGCGCTTCGCCATGTTGGCCGACGCGGCCCTGCGCTGCATTCTGCACAGACGCGCCAACAAGAAAATGTCTGTTGGCGTTTATGACTGGGCTCATAATCGCTGGGCGCTCGAGCCGTTCAAGAATTTCATCTGATTGCTTTTCAAGAGCTTGGTTATGATCTCAAGCACCATTTCAAGTCCCTCATCCATTACTTGGCTGGATAGGCTGATCGTATTCGGTGCGCGTCACAGACTGCGTGGCTCGGCACGCATGCGCTCTTTGCTGCGCGGTGCTTATCCGATATCGCTCGCGCGCGTCGAGACGCTTCACGGATTGACGATGGCGGTGGATCCTGAATCCTACATCGACGACATTATACTCCGCCAAGGCTATTACGAACTTCCGGTGCTTAACGCGATCCTTCGGCACCTTCCCGAGAACGGAGTGCTTTGGGACATTGGAGCGAATGAAGGGATCCATAGCATCACGGCGAAGCACCTCCGCCCGGGCGCCACCGTCGTCGCCTTTGAGCCGGTCCCGTTCATAGCGGCGCGCCTGGCTCTCAATGCGGAATTGAACAATACCGAGATACGGTTGATGACAACGGCTCTTGGATGTTCCTCCGGTTATGCGGATATGAGCGTCAAGATCAGAGGAAACTCGGGACTATCCTCGCTCAAACCGTGGTCGGCGATTGACTACGACTCGCAGGTGACATGCCGCGTTGAACGCGCCGACGCATTTCTTGAAGACGGCGTCATCCCGGAACCCAATGTCGTCAAGGTCGACGTCGAGGGGACGGAAATCGATGTTCTGAAGGGCTTCGGCGAGCATCTCAATGCCGCTTCGTTAAAAGCGATCATTTTCGAGGGCGAAGAATGCCGCGACGATTTCTCCAATATGCTTTCAGCAAAAGGTTTTGTGATAAAGCCCCTGCACCAAAGCGGTGACGAGCGGCTGGTCAATTTCCTCGCTTTGCGTCAGTAAAGGCCGTTTGTGAGCCCTGCGGCCTCGCAAGAGCGCGCGTCTAACCGCGTCAGCGTGGTGATTCCGGCCTTCAATGCGCAAGAATGGATTTCCGAAACCCTTCGAAGCGTTCTCGCGCAGACCTATAAAAATATCGAAGTGATCGTTATCGATGACGGTTCAACGGACAGGACACTTGCCATTGCGGAGACGCATCTCCAGTCGAGTTCGTTTTTGTTCCGCGTTCTCCGTCAGGACAATCAGGGCGCCGGCGCGGCGCGCAACAGAGGCTGGCGCGAGGCTTCCGGTCAATGGATTCAGTTCCTGGATGCCGATGACATATTGGCACCGCGGAAAATCGAAGTGCAGATTACCCATCCGACGGTCCAAAGCGCCGACGTCGTCTATTCCGACTGGAGCCGCTTGACATATCGCTCTGGAAGTTGGTGCCGGAGCGAAGAAATCAAAAAGCCTGTCATCGGCGCAAATGCCGTAGCCGATATTCTGCTCGACCGAAACTTCCAGCAATTGGGCAGTCAGCTCTTCAATGCAGGCGCCCTGGCGCGCGTCAATGGATTCGACGAAGCTTGCGCATTGATTGAGGACGTCGAGCTGTGCCTGAGGCTCGCGATGAAGGGTGCGGTTTTTACGAAGGTCGAAACGGATGGTCCGGTCTTCTGGTATCGCGACCGGCCGAGGTCGCTGTCGAAGACCAATCAAGTGGATTTCATCGAAGCCTGCATTCGAAACGCGAAATACGCCGAATCATATTTGAGAACGCGGGCTCAAGGTGACAAAGCTCTCACGGAAGCCATTACGGATGTCTATTTCCTCGCAGCGCGATTTTACGCAGAGCATGATCCGGCGCGGTTTCAAGCCGTTCTATCGGACATCATGGCGCTCAACCCGAAGTTTCTGCCCGCGTCGCCAAAGAAGTTACGGCTTCTAAGCCAGATCATCGGCTACTCGCCGGCGGAACGTCTGGCGGTCAAATATCGCAGACTCAAGCGTCAATTGACGGGTTGGATGAGGGGGCGAGAAGGCGCCTGAAGGGCGCCGAGGTCCGACGTGCCATGATGAATCGTATCCTTTCCGTCCAATTCACCGATCCGAGCGGCTATCCGCCCATTGAACATATGGCGCAATTGTTGGCCGAACATGGATGGCTGGTCACGCTTTTGGGGACGGGAAGTTTCGGTGAGAACATCATTGAGATGCCACGCGACCCGCGCATCACCATCCAAAAGCTTCCTGCCGTTCGCGATCGTTGGCGCCAGAAGGTGCAATATCTCGAATTCCTCTATCGCGGATTACAAGTCAGCCGCAAATTGCGTCCTCAGTGGATCTATGCCTCCGATCCACTTTCAGCGCCGCTCGCCTTGCTGCTCGCACGCTTTATGAATGCACGCGTCGTCTATCACGAACATGATGCGCCCAATCTCGCGGATGGAACATCATGGCTGATGAAAATAGCGGTCGGCTGCCGCAATCGGCTGGCGCAAGTCGCGAAGATATGTGTGATCCCGCAAGCGGACCGGCTGCGTCTGTTTCTCGCTGAAACCGGCCGAAAAGGCCCGACCTATTGTGTCTGGAATTGCCCGCGTGCCGGTGAAGTTCAGGAAGACTTGCCCCGCCAAAAGCCGGAGCTCGTTGTCTATTATCACGGCTCCATCAACCGATCCCGTCTGCCGCCTCAGGTCGTCGAAGCCGCATGCCGGTTCAAAGGTGCGGTTCAAATTTGGATTGCGGGCTACGAGACTGCGGGAAGTCAAGGCTATGTCGAGGAAATGCTGAGCCTCGCCTGCAAAAATCGCGCGCCCTCCGCCGTGAAATGGCTCGGGACAATTCCTTTGCGGCGCGATCTCCTGAAAACGGCGGCTCAGGCGGACGTCGGCATTTCTCTGATGCCGATGTCCTCGGACGACGTGAACATGACTTACATGGTTGGGGCGTCGAATAAGCCCTTCGACTACATGGCCAGTGGCCTGCCTCTGCTTGTCTCCGATCTTCCCGCCTGGACGTCACTGTTCGTGACGACGGGGTTTGCGCGCGCCTGCCGGCCGCAGGACGTCGATTCGATCGAATCCGAGCTGCGCTGGTTTTTGGAACATCCGCGGGAGCGGCAAGCGATGTCGGAGCGATGCCGAGAGCAGATCCGCACGAGCTGGAATTATGAGTGCATGGCACATGATGTCTTAGCGGCCATTGACGAAGGGCGGGTGGCATGAGGCTTCTCATCGTCGGCGTCATGGAGCCCGGCCATATGGGCGTCTATCTCAGCTCCGCTGCGCGACAGCTCAAATTTGATTATCAATCGATCGACGCCGGACTGGCTGAAGCGGAAACGCGCATTGCGCAAAGTTTCTATTGGCGCTTCTGCGGCAAGCGTCCGGCGCATCTCGGGCGCTTCGCGCGATCAGTCGTTGCGGCCTGCAAAGCCTATCGGCCGGATGTTGTCGTTACCACGGGGCGGACACCTTTGCTGGCGCGTCATATCGCGGACATGCAGAAGCTCGGTGCCAAAGTCATCAATTATTCGACCGATGATCCATGGAATTCCACCCAAAGGGCGCTGTGGTTCGTGGCCACTCTTGCCAGCTATGACGTCGTGTTCACGCCCCGTCGTGCAAATCTCGACCAGTTCCGCGACATTGGAGTCAAGCGCCTACATTATCTGCCCTTTGCCTATGATCCTGAGATTCACAGGCCGTGGCCGGCAGACGCGCCGCAGGAAAGGGAATGTGATTTACTTTTCGTCGGCGGCTGCGACGGCGATCGTCTGCTGCTCATGAGCGATCTTGTTCACGCGGGCTTCGATCTTGCGCTCTTCGGAGGCTACTGGGATCGGCATCCGTTGACGCGTCCTTACGCGCGGGGAATAGCCAATCAGGACGCTATCCGGTCTGCTTCCGCGTCCGCGCGTATGTCACTGTGTCTGGTTCGTCGCGCCAATCGGGACGAGCATGTGATGCGCAGCTATGAGGCCGCCGCGATCGGCGGCTGCATCCTTGCAGAAGATACCACCGACCACCGCCATTTATTCGGCGATGCTGCCTATTATTTTAAGACTGGCGACGATCTTATTGCGCAAGCGATGGCGCTTCTCAATGAAGAGGATACGCGGTTTGCTCTCGCAAGCCGTCTACGCGCGCGCCTGAAGGACGATCGCGATACTTATGCGAGCCGTCTGGCAGAGATCGTCGATGTTGCTCTGCAAACAAAGCCATATCGAATCGCGCGCGTCCCGGCTCCTGTGTCCATGTCTCGTGAGCGCGCGGCCTCTTCCTCTGAACCAGCGAAAGCGCCAACATCCGCATGACGACGCTTCTCATCATATGGGCCTTTTTGGCCGCCGGCTTCCTGATGATCGGGCAGGGCACGCGTTTGGCGAGCGCCGGCTTACCGCTCGCCTATTTTCTCGAATTGTCGCTGATCCACACGCCCGGCGCTTTCGTCTACGCGAACAATCCGGAATGGCAGCCGCTTTACGTCCTCACCTACAGCGGCTTCCAACAAACGGTCATCGGCATGGCGGCCTTCTTCACCGCTGTGCTGATGGCGCGGCTTTCGGCAGATGTGACGCCGATGCAATTTAACCGGGCGTTCAACCGCCAGCCGGGGATGCTGAAGCGCGTGTCCCTTATGTACATGGTACTCGGCTTCGGATTTTTTATTCTGACGCCCCTCATCTCGCGAATCCCGTCGGGCGGCGCAATGTCCTCGGCCCTGGCATCGCTCCTGATCGTCGGGGTTGCGATACGGCTTTGGGAAACACGACATAGTGGATCGCGCGTCCGCTATTGGCAGACAGTCGCTCTCTTGCCGCTTTTGCCGCTGACGACGCTGCTCAAAGATGGCTTCATGAGCTTCGGCACGAATTGGCTGATCTGCACGGGCGCGTTCTTCTTCAATCAGTCGAAAGGAACCCGCACAGCCTACATCCTCGCCATGCCGTTAGCCGCCGTCTTCGCTCTCTCCGTCTTCGTGAATTATATGGCGTCGCGGACGGAATATCGGCAGCTTGTTTGGTACCAGAATGTCGGCATCTCGCAGCGGATTGACCAGGTCGGCAAGATGATCGAACGGTTCGAGTGGTTAGACTTTTCGAGCCAACGCCAGCGCGATGCAATTGATGAGCGCCTCAATCAGAACCTGCTTGTTGGCATGACCATCGATCGGCTCAACAGACGGGTCGTCGATTTCGCGGACGGCTCGACGCTCACTGACATGGCTCTGGCACTCATTCCAAGAGCCATTTGGCCGAACAAGCCGGCGGTTGGCGGTGGTGGTGATGTCGTGGAGCGCTACAGCGGTTATGTCGCGGAAGCGGGAACAAGCGTCGGCGCGGGGCAAGTTCTGGAGTTCTATGCGAATTTCGGTGGCTTGGGCGTGATGGCCGGCTTCTTCCTTCTGGGCTGGCTTATTGCAAAGGTCGATTTGGCAGCGATCAACAGCCTGCGGCGCGGCGACGACCAAGGCTTCCTTCTCTGGTTCCTTCCCGGCCTCGCGCTGATTCAGCCGGGCGGCAATCTCCTTGAGGTCGCGACGAGTGTGGCGAGTACCGTCGTCGCTGCGAAGGGCCTTATCTGGCTCCGGCACCACGCCGCCTGGCTGGCGCCGGGCCCCGTGCGCCGCCTTTATCCGATCCGCAGCCTCAGGCGCCGCCCTCCGTCGCCATTGGCCGAGCCCGGTTTGCCTCGTCTTCCCAATGCTGCGGGCCGCTGATCTATGACCACCTCAGCTGACCATATCGCGCGACCGAGCGGCCTTCGCGACGAAACCTCCGACGTTTCGATCAGGATAGGCCTATGGGTGACGGCGGTTCTGCTCGTTCTTCTCTTCGCCTTGCGCCTGTATTTCTCAATTCAGCTCCTACCGTCGCCAGTCGGCGACAGCGTCGAGGAACTCGAACCAATTTACAATTATTGTCACAGCAATGCACTGTTGGCGCATCTGTGGCCGCTCGATCCGGCGCATCTGGACCGGTTCACATGGCACGGGCCTTTGTCGGCGATGCTGTTTCATTGGGCCATGCCGAATTGCACTTTGCCGCAGATCTACGTCGCCCGCACGCTTGCTTATCTGATCATCCCCGGTGCGCTTCTGTTCCTGGTTTGGCGGCGCCTGCTGCCGCCGATGATTTGCCTGGCAACCTGCTTCTTCGCGCTTGCGCTTTTCGAAAAGCTGCAGTTCAGGCCGGAAAGTTTCGCGTTGATTTTCATCGCGCTGGCCTATTGCGCCTATCGGCTGCGCTGGTCTTTTCTGGAGGGATTTTTGGGGGCATGCGTAATCGCGACTGCTCCCGTCGGCGGCGCGCTTTATGCGATGGCCCGCCTTCTGCTCGGGGGATGGCCGACAGTCCGCGAGATCGCATTTGTGCTGATCGGCGCGGCAGTTGGTTTCGCTGCTTTCGTTTTGCTTTATCCATTCCCGATAAGAGATTTGATCGCGGGTCTTGCCGCCAATGCCAATGTGACTGTCACGCGGACCGACGGCAGTCTGATCAATGGCCTCTTTCTTTATTACATCAGATCCGACTTTCTGCCGCTCTTCGGCATCACGGTCATTCTTCTTGTCGTCGCCTTGCTCCGTACCGCGCCGATTGTCCTTCTGATGGTCCCCTTCATTTGGTTCTTCGGCATGAAAGCTCCGCCGACGAACTATAATTTAATGCCTTTGGCGATCGGTTTGATGCTGCTGGGCTATCCGCTGATGTCGCGGAGCTGGCGATCGATCACCGTCGCCGCGTTTCTGGTGCCCGCCGCACTCGGCCTTGCGCAGCTCAGCTTGCGTGACGCGATATCGGCGAAAGCCTATCCAAACAGCTTCGACCGAACGCAAGCGCTAGTGAACAAGCTCCTTTCGGAAGACAAGCCGCTTATTCGCACGCCACCTTTCACGATTTTCATGAATCCCGGGCTTGTGAAAATTGCGAACAACACATTCCCCGATGTGTCGAGTGAACACCTCCGCGGTGCGCTGATCGCCGTGGCGGACAATGGCAGCCGCCGGCAGTGCCCCCAAGGATCAAGAGCCATCGAGCCGGACCCGCAAAAGATTTTCCTTTTCAATTCGTCGAGCTCTTGGACGGTCGGCATTTGCCAAGTCAAGTAACTGACTTTCGCAGCGATACGACGCGTTCCCATCAATTTTTGTAAACGGTGTAGGGGGCGACATGAGACCATTACTCAATTTCATGAAGAAGCGGCCGCGTTTCTACCGGCCATCGCCCTCCTGCCAGGTGCCCGATCTTGGCGAGAAATGGGAAGCTATTTTCGGGCAGATGACGGATGGCTTCTTTGTTGAGGTCGGCGCCTATGACGGCGAAAGCTATTCGAACACAAGCTGCCTGGCCGACGTCGGCTGGTCGGGCCTCTACATTGAACCCATCGCCGAATTTGCCGACCGATGCTCGTATCGACATCGCAAGAACGCCGGAATACAAGTCGTTAATTGCGCCGCCTCGGACGAGATCGAAAATGTAAAAATTTTCCTCGGCGACATATTGACGACTGTTGTCGATGAGCAAGTCGCGGATTACGAACAAATTAATTGGGCGACCGGATTGCATAAGGGCGAGATGCGCGAAGTTCCGGCCGCGCCACTGGATGTCATTCTCGACCGGCACAGCGTTGCTCCGCGCTTCGATCTTCTCGTGGTCGACGTGGAAGGCGCCGAAGAGACCGTCATGCGGGGATTTTCGCTCGATCGTTGGTTACCGAAGGCCATATTGATCGAGCTTGAAGACGAGCACCCGGATTTCTGCGGCAATCCACGCGTTGTCCAATCGGTCATGCGTGTCCGGTCGCTGATCAAGGATGCGGGATACGCGCTCTTCTTTAAAGATCATATAAACAGCCTTTATGTTCTCAAGGCGTGCGACAGCTAGTGTCCAAGAAACTGAGAATTGCGATTGCCAGCTCGGGAAGGTTCCATCTTCTCGATCTCGCGCGCGAGCTTCATGCATTAGGTCAGGATGTTATTTTTTATTCCTATGTTCCGGAGAGACGGGCGGAGGCTTTCGGCGTTCCGAAGCGGTGCCAAGTCTGCCTGTTTCCTTATCTCTTTCCGCTCGTTTGGTGGGAGCGGGTGCTGCCGGGCGTGTTTCCATCCATTGTTGAGAGGCTGATGTGCTGGGCGCTTGATCGTCTGGTGATATGGAAAATGCTGCCCTGCGATCTCTTCATTTGCATGTCGGGCATTTATGTCGCCGCGCCCCATCATGCCAAAGAGCAATATGGAGCGAAAATCATTCTGCATCGCGGCAGTGTACATATTTTGGCGCAGGCGGAGATCCTTGCGAAGCTCCCCGGCGCGCGACAGATCTCCGCCTTCGCGATTGCACGGGAACTCGAAAGTTATGTTCTGGCGGATCAGATTTCCGTCGCATCAACCCATGTCGTGGAAAGCTTCATGGGCGAGCCGGAAGCCGCGAAAGTGCATAAAAACCCCTATGGCGTCGACGTCAGACAATTTCCTTTTTTCAAAGGCGCGAGGGATACGGAGTCGGTGCTTTACATCGGTCAGTGGTCTTACCGAAAGGGCGTGGACGTTCTGACCGATGCGATCAAATCGCTCGAAAACATCCGCTTGTGTCATGTCGGCGCTATCGGCGATGCGCCATTCCCGACAGATAGGTGCTTCACGCATTACGATTCAATCTCTCAGGACCGCCTCGGCATCTTCTATCGGCGCGCGCCTGTGTTCGTCCTGGCGTCCAGGGAGGATGGATTCGGAGTCGTGTTGTCGCAGGCCCTGGCGAGCGGCTGTCTTGTGGTCTGCACTGACCACACGGGCGGGGCCGATCTGGCCGAAATCGGCGATCTGGGCCGGCTCATTCGGATCGTTCCAGCCGGCGACGCAAATGCCCTGGCTGGGGCTATTCAAGCGGCGCTTCAGCAAGCGGCGGAGAGAGCCTTCATTCCAATCTCTCCAGGAGAACGCGAGCTGCTCAGCTGGCGATGCTATGCGGAGCGCGAACTGCACGCGATGACGGGCGATGTCGTCCCGGACATGAAAAGCGATAGGACGCGCCTTCTGTACGATTGTTCGGAGAGCCTATGAAACTCCTTCATGTCGTCCCGACCTATCTTCCGGCCGTTCGCTACGGCGGGCCGATTTTCGCCGTTCACGGCCTTTGCCGGGCGCTTGTCGAGAGGGGCCATCAGGTCGAAGTCTTCACAACGAGCGTCAACGGAATGGAAGACAGCGATGTGCCGATCGGTGTTCCGGTCTCGGTCGATGGCGTGATGGTTCGCTATTTCCAATCGAAACTTTTGCGGCGACTCTTTTGGGCGCCGCCATTGGCCAGGGCTTTGGAAAATGAGCTCGCTACATTTTCACTGGTTCATCTGCATTCCGTATTCCTTTGGCCGACCGCTGCAGCGGCGGCTTTGGCGCGCCGTGCCGATATTCCCTATGTCCTGTCGCCGCGGGGCATGTTGGTGAAA
The DNA here is from genome assembly GCA_964644615.1 of uncultured Methylovirgula sp. GTDB lineage: Bacteria > Pseudomonadota > Alphaproteobacteria > Rhizobiales > Beijerinckiaceae > Methylovirgula. Next base: position 90,792 of record CAZXXA010000008.1, read on the forward strand.
GACCTGATTGGGCGGCGCAGCCGCTATGCCAAATCGGCTTGGATCGAGCTTTTCGAGAAGAGAAATCTTCAAAGAGCGGCGGCCATTCACGTGACGTCTGCCGTCGAGGCGCATGAGCTTCGCCGATTTGGCTGGAGCCTGCCGCCTGTCGAGGTCATCCCGAATGGCGTGGATGCGTTGAGTGCGAGTCACGAAGGCACGGTTTCGCCGGATGTGCGCGAAGTCGCGACCGGACATCCGCTGCTCTTTCTGGGTCGGTTGAGTTGGAAAAAGGGCTTGGATCGGCTGCTTCGCGCGCTCGCGCTGACGCGGGAGCCCGAACTGGCCATCGTCGGAACCGATGACGAATCGATTACGCCGCAATTGCAGCAGATGGCCGCCGATCTTGGTATTGGCCACCGTGTCCGTTTTCTCAGCCGTACGGTGCTCGGCGCCGACAAGGAGTATCTCTTTGCTTCGGCGCGCGCTTTCGTTCTTCCGTCCTATTCGGAAAATTTCGGCAATACGGTGCTGGAAGCGATGCAGCGCGGCCTTGCGGTCATAACGACGCCGGAAGTCGGCGCCTCGCAAATCGTTCTTGACGCGAAGGCTGGCCTTGTCACCGAAGGTGATGCCCACACCCTCGGCGGCGCCATTCAAGGTCTGTGGTCATCGGACGCGATGGCGCGGACGATGGGCGATGCGGGCCGTCGCCATGTTGATCAGCATTTTGGCTGGCCGCAGATCGCCGCCGAGATGGAAGGGCTTTACGAGGTTCTGATCGCCACGCAGCGACAGCGGCTTTCTGCTTGAGATCGTTTGACGGGACCTAACTCTCAATTTAGCGAATGATCGCGGACCTCTCAGTGCAAGACGGCGATATCAGCCGGCGCTGCGACATTCTGATTGTCGGTGCCGGAATCGCGGGTCTGACACTGGCGACACGCTTACGGAAGGCGGGACTTCAGACCGTCGTTCTCGAGTGCGGCGGCCGTGCCGAAACGGACGAGCCGCATCCGCTTAAGACCGTCGTCCAGACGGGTGACAGTTATAAAGGCGTATCGCAAGGACGCTCGCATTGCCTTGGCGGCACGTCGACGCGTTGGGGCGGGGCTCTGCTTCCCTATCTCGATCACGATCTCGAGGCCCGGCCGCATATAGGCCAGCCGGCCTTTCCGGTCTCCATGGCGCAGCTCCGAAAATATATACCGGATGTGGAAGCCATTTTCGGTCTGTCGCCAGGTTCCTACGAGGAAGACTTCGTCAGAGAGGCCAGAGCTGAGACGCAGATCCCGATTGGCGATAAGGACTTCCTGGCTCGCTTCGCCAAATGGCCGCGATTCCGGTCCCGCAATGTCGCCAGCCTGTTTAAGGATGAACTTCGTACGGGCCAGGGCCTCGAGGTGTGGCTCAATTCCACGGTCACGCGGTTCAACCTGCTGCCTCATTCGGACTGCTTGCAGAGCGTTGAAGCGCGCAGTCTGAACGGTAAGCGGATCACCGTCTCCGCAGATCGCTTTGCTATCTGCGCCGGTGCGATCGAATCGACTAGGCTGCTGCTTTTGCTCGACCGGCAGCACGATGAGCTGATCTTCCAGCGTTGCACTTGTTTGGGACGATTCTTCTACGACCACGTCTCGGCACCGGTTGCCGAAATCGCTGCCGATAACATTGACGGGCTCAATCGGTTGGCCGCTTTCCGGTTCTGCGGCTCGACAATGCGCAGCCTACGTTATGAGCTGTCTCCCTTGGCGCAGCGGCGCCAGATGACGGGGAGTGCCTTCGCGCATATCAGTTTCAGGACTCAACAATTGACGAGTTTTGACGCGTTGAGAACGATGCTGCGCGCAAGCCAGCGTGGCCGCATCGACTACGGGGCAGCCATCTCCGTCGCCCGCGATCTTCCTTATCTCGTGAACGCGGCGCATTGGCGCTATATGCGCAAACAACTCTTGTGGCCACGTCCGGCGTTTTATGACCTTCATCTCGTCGTCGAGCAAATGCCCAAGGCGACCAACCGCATCTCTCTGACGCGCGAAAAGAACGCATTTGAAATGCCGGTTGCTGCAATCAACTGGACGGTCGGACATGACGAACACCGAACATTTGAGATTTTTTCGGCGCTTTTCGACGCCTATTGGAAACGCAGCGGCCTTCAACGCATCGGCTCGCTGAAATGGGATCACGCGGGGGGGCCGACATCTGATGGGAATGGCGGCGCTTCCGACGTCTATCATCCCGGTGGCACAACGCGCATGGGGATCGATGACAGGAATGCGGTCGTCGATAACACGCTTCGAACCTTCGCCGTGCGCAATCTATGGGTTGCCAGCACGTCGACGTTTCCAATGGGCGGCGGCGCCAATCCGACAATGACGCTCCTGCTGTTCACATTACGCCTGGCCGATCACTTGACGCGTCAATGCGAAAGCTTCGCCTCTCCAGCAATGGCATTGGCCTGAATCGGGATCAGCTGAACTCCCTATCGACGATGACGATGTTCGACCTCATAACGCCCATGATCATAACCTTCAATGAGGAGGCCAATCTCCGGCGGGTTCTCGACCGGCTGACATGGGCCAAGCGGATCTTGATTATCGATAGCGGGAGCACGGATGGAACGCTTGAGATTGCGCGCTCCTATCCTCAAGTGGACATTGTTCAGCATCCGTTTTCCGATTTCGCCAGCCAATGCAATTTCGGCCTCACACACATCGAAACGCCTTGGGTTCTGTCGCTTGATGCCGATTACGAGCTCAGCGATGCGCTTGTCGACGAAATCAAACATCTCAATGCCGATCCGGATCTTGGCGGGTTCTCAGCACGGTTCATCTACAGAGTCTACGGCCGTCCATTGCGCGGCACGCTCTATCCGCCGCGGCTGGTCCTTTATCGCAAGGATAGCGCCTGTTATGAAAATGAAGGGCACGGCCACAGGGTCAAGATCGACGGGCGTACGCAGATGCTCGACGGCGTCATTTTTCACGATGACCGCAAGCCTCTGACACGATTTGTGGCGTCCCAACAGCGTTATGCGCGCGATGAAGCCAAATATCTTTCCGCGACGCAGCCAGATCTCCTGTCGCGGACAGACAAGATCCGCCAATCAGGAGTCGCGGCGCCGATTCTCGTGCTGGCCTTTACGCTGATAGCCCGTGGCTGCCTCTTAGATGGGTGGGCCGGTTGGCACTATGCGTTGCAAAGGCTGATTGCAGAATCGTTGATTGCACTTGAGGTGATCGATCGGAAACTTCAGGCCAAGCTCATTCAAGAAGCACCGCCCAATCGCGCGCGGCTGCCGCGCGTCGGACAGAACGAAATCCAATTTTGAAGAAGACGGCTAACGAGGTGCTCCCATGATTATTTTGGGCATCAATGCATTCCATGCGGATTCATCGGCAGCGCTGCTGCGCGACGGTAGGTTGATTGCTGCAGCAGAGGAAGAACGCTTCAGGCGCGTCAAACATTGGGCCGGCTTTCCTTCGGAATCCATCGCCTATTGCCTGCGTGAGGCCGGCCTGTCGTTATCAGATGTCGACCGCGTCGCGGTCAATCAGGACAGTCGCGCCAATATGGCCCGCAAAGCACGCTATGTGCTGACGCACCCTTTGCGCATGGGACTGATCCTCGAACGGCTACAAAACCGCGAGGAGCGTCAGTCCATCATGGCTTTGCTCGATATGCATTTCCCGAACGAATCGTTCAAAGGACAGCTCGATGACGTCGAGCATCATGTCGCGCACCTCTCTTCGGCCTTTCATGTATCGCCGTTCGATCGGGCGGCCATCGTTTCGGTCGATGGATTCGGCGACTTTGCTAGTTCGGTCTGGGGCGTCGGCGAGGGAAGCTGCATCCGCCAAAAGGGCCGAGTCCTGTTTCCTCATTCGCTCGGTATTCTCTATCAAGCGTTTACGCAATATCTCGGCTTTCCAAATTATGGCGACGAATACAAAGTCATGGGTCTTGCGCCTTATGGCCGGCCGCGGTTCGTCAAAGAAGTCGGACGGACAATCAGGGCTCACGTCGACGGCGGGTTCGAATTGAACCTCGATTATTTTTGCCATCATAGGAAAGCCATTGCGTCACGCGGTGAAGATGGGTCGCCGCAATTTGTCGATTTATTTTCTCCCACTCTGGAATCATTGCTAGGCCCGGCGCGTAAGCCGACGGATGTCCTCGAGGAGAAGCACAAAGACATCGCCTGCTCGGTCCAGCGCGTTTATGAGGACGTGTTCTTCAATTTGCTCAACACTTTGCAAGGCGACACGGGACTCACGGATATCGCTTTGGCAGGCGGCTGCGCGATGAATTCCGTCGCGAACGGTAAGATCCGGCGCAGAACGCCCTTCCGCCGCGTTTATGTTCAAGCGGCGGCGGGGGATGCTGGCGGCGCGATCGGCGCGGCATTTGCCGTCTGGCATCGGCAAGGCGGGGCGCGGTCTTTCGTGATGGATCATGCCTATTGGGGACCCGAATATGGTGCCATCGGCATCTCTTCCTTGCTGGCGACCCAATATGGTCGGATCGCAGACGCGGGCTGCACGATCGAAGAGCTGAACGATGAAAGCGAGCTATGCCGGCGCGCCGCGATCGCTATCTCCGAAGGAAAAGTACTCGGATGGTTCCAGGGCCGCATGGAATGGGGACCGCGCGCCCTCGGCAACCGCTCCATCCTGTGTGATCCACGCCGGGCCGACATGAAGGCCATCTTGAACGCGAAGATCAAACGGCGGGAGTCGTTCCGCCCCTTTGCACCCTCGATACTCGAACCCGCCGTCGACGAATGGTTCGAAGAAAACGATGCCGTGCCGTTTATGATGCAGGTCTTCCAGATCCGCGAGTCAAAACGCCATCTCATCCCCGCCGTGACACATGTCGACGGGTCGGGCCGGCTGCAGACCGTCTCGTTTGAAACAAATCCGCGATACTACCGCGTCATTCAAAGTTTCGCGAAGCTGACCGGCGTTCCGATGGTTCTCAATACATCGTTCAATGAGAATGAGCCCGTCGTCTGCAGGCCTCAAGAGGCGCTCGATTGCTTCCTGCGGACGAATATGGATGTGCTCATCCTCAACAACATATTCATTTCGCGGCCGAGTATAACCGCTCCAGATAAGTCGGCTTTGAAGAAGGAAGCCGTCTGTCCGACTTCGTAGGCATTGGCTGAGAGCCAAGGCCCTATTGCGCAAATTCCGAATTGAGACCGTCATCCATGAACGGATGACGCTGCCGTTTGCTTCAATCAATTTGTAGGAGAGACGTCTATGCGCATGCAGTTTTTAACTGCTCACGCGTTTCCGTTTCCGGCCTCGCGCGGAGCGATCAGACCTCGCTTTCATGGGTTCGACTTCTTCTGGGCTCTCTGTACGCCCGTACTCGCGCTCTATGTGAGCGATGCCTATGTCCTCTACACATCGAACGGATTGCGGACCGTAGCGCTTTATTCGATCGTTACCTTCGTCGTATCGGTCACCGCGCTTCTCATCTTCAGGGTCCACGATGGGGTGGAGCGCTACTTCTCCGTGCATGACGCCATCGCCGTCGCCAAGGCCGTCGTCGTGTCGGAGTTCGTCAGCTACGTCGTGCTGTTTTCGGCGACACGTCTCGAAGGTGTTCCGCGATCGGCACCCATACTCCACGCGCTTCTATTCGGCGCGGGACTGCTGGTTTACCGGGCCTTCATACGCGTCACGAACCATGAGCAGAGTGCGGCAAGCGCCGTGCGGGGGCGCAGAGAAACCATCATCATCATCGGCGCGAATGACGTGTCATCGCTCTATATCAAGATGCTGCAAACATGCGCCTCAAGAACACATGATGTCATAGCGGTTCTCGATCAACGCCATTCGCTCTTTGGGCGGTCGATCGAAGGTGTGAGCATCGTCGGCGCGCCGCAGCATTTTGAATCGATCATCTCGGAATATGCTGTCCATGGCATCGAGATTGACCGCCTTATGATTGCTGGAGATGGCGAAGGATTGACGTCCGACGCGATGAATGAATTGAAACGTGTCTGCGACCGCCGGCATATCGCGTTGGATGTCATGCCGCGGCTTCTCGGCCTACAAGAAAATGCCGCATCGGAGAAGACAAATAGTCCCTTCTTCCGGCGAAACGTCTCCGTCAAGCTCAGCGGGTATTTCCGCGTCAAACGAGTCATGGATTTCTGTATTGCCGGAATTTTGCTGATTATTCTTTTACCCGCCATGATCGGCGTCTCGCTTCTCGTGATGGCCGATTCCGGTTTGCCTGTCTTGTTTTGGCAGCAACGCCTCGGCCAAAATGGGTCCCGGTTCCTCCTGTATAAATTCAGGACACTTCGTCCGCCCTTCGATTGGAAGGGAGTCGCCGTACCATCGGAAAAACGGCTCGGGAAAATGGGCATCATCTTAAGGGAGCTGAGCCTGGATGAACTCCCGCAACTCTTGAATGTCCTCGTTGGCGATATGTCCCTTATCGGGCCGCGCCCACTGCTGCCGGAAGATCAGCCGGCCGATCCCTCCGTTCGGCTTTCGATTCGTCCCGGCATCACAGGTTGGGCGCAAATCAACGGTGGGAAACTTTTGACGCCGGCCGAAAAGGATTTGCTGGATGAATGGTATGTCAAACATGCCTCGTTCATCGTCGACCTGCAGATCCTGATCCGCACGGCTGAAATTCTGCTGTTCCGCACGCGATCGAAAGAGGCGTCTGCGGATCAGAACGAAATCAAGTCGCGGAAAGCCACCAGGCCGGCGGAATAGTCGCCCTACGATTGCAGTTTATGCAGACGTGGCTTCACCAAAAGAATATCCACCCGCGCCGTTGGCTCGACGGCCTTCTATCCTATCATCGCTATATCGGTATCATACGGCCACGACTTCTCGATGCCGGAATCGAAGACTATGTCCTCCGCCGCAAGTTCGTCAGCAAAGCCTGGGAACCGGCACTCATAAAGCCGCCTGTCGGCAGACGCATTTTGGCGATTTCACCGCATCCGGATGACGAATCCATCGGGGCAGGGGCGTTTCTGTTGGCGCATCGCGATTTGGCGGACATTCACCTCGCCTGTCTCTTCAATGGGCGCGGCGGCGGCAGTCTCGGTGCTGGTGATTGGACGCAAGCGGATTTGATGCGCACGCGCGCTGCCGAATTTGCCCGTGTCGGCGCCATGCTCAACGCGTGCTCGTCGCATCAGCTTGGGTTGGAAGCGCAGCAGTTCGATGCGGGAGTCGACCGCCTCCGCGCTCTTGTCGAACAAATAGAACCTGACGTCATCCTGCTGCCGTGGTTTCTAGATGGCCATGAAGATCATCGGCAGGCCAATCGGATATATGCGACAGCGTGCGGTGATCTGAAGGCCACCGTTTTTGCTTATGAGATTTGGACTTTGCTCGAACCAAACGCAGTCCTCGATATGACGGATCTCCTGGAGCGGAAGCTCGAGCTGATCGATCTCTATGAGAGCCAAATCCGTACCGTCGATTACATTGCCTATGCTCGTGCACTGGCTCAGCTTCGCGCCTTTCAAATCGGTGTAAAGGCGCGCCGCTCCGGTTGTCTTGAGGCCTTTATTGCTTTGCCAAACCGCGACTATTGCGAACTCATCAATTTGAGTTACGTCACCGCTCGCAATTCCGAGAAAAACGGCCAGACGTTCCTCTCGTGAAGATTATTCAGGTTCCGTACTGTTTTCAGCCCGACAAAGTTGGCGGGACGGAAATCTATGTCGCGACCCTGGCTGCCGACCTCATCGGCCTCGGAGTTGACGTCATCATCGCCGCTCCAGGCCGCGAAAATCAATCCTACGAATATGACGGCTTGCCCATCAGGCGTTTTGCCGTCAACGACGCGATCAGCGATCCTGCGGAACTTTACGGCGCCGGCGACGCATGTGCAGCCGATAATTTTGCCCGCATATTGGATGCGGAAGCGCCGAATATCGTCCATCTGCATGCCTTTACGCGCGCGGTTTCGTTGAAATTGATCGCTGCATGTCGCGCGCGAAAAATCCCGATCATCTTCACCTATCATACGCCTACGGTGAGCTGCCAGCGTGGCTCGATGATGCTTTGGGGTGAGCGGCCCTGCGACGGAACGTTGGATGCCGTGAGATGCACGGGCTGCACACTGCACGGATTGGGCCTCAATCGCCAAATCGCTGATCTGACGAGCCGCCTTCCGCTTTCGCTTCAAGAATGGATCGCAGAGAGAAAATGGCACGGCGGGGTTTGGACTGCCGCGCGAATGGGCGAACTCGTGCGGCGCCGTCACGCCGCCATCCGGCAATTGCTATCCGATGCCGATCACATTGTTGCGGTCTGTCGCTGGGCGCAAGCGGTGTTGCTCGCCAATGATGCGCCTCCAAACAAGATTTCGCTTTGCACACATGGAATCAGATGGCCGGATAATAAGCATGCAGATTCGCGGCGTCCGTCATCGCATGCATCCGACGTGGTGAAGATCGCTTTTGTCGGACGCATCGACATTTATAAGGGCATTCATGTTCTCATCGATACGCTTCTTGCGCTGCCGGAATTGCGGCTTTCGCTCGATATTTTCGGCGCTCCCCAAAGCGATGCCAATTTGACGTATCGAGGGACATTGCTCAGACGTGCAGCAGGCGATGCCCGCATAGCCTTTAAGGGTCCGCTGCCGCCGAGCGAGGTGCCACAGCGGTTGAAAGATTACGATTTTCTGGCCGTACCCTCGCAATGGATGGAAACCGGTCCGCTCGTGGTTCTCGAAGCCTTTGCCGCCGGGATACCGGTGATCGGCTGGCGGATCGGAGGCATCGCCGATCTGATTCGGGATGAGGTCAATGGGTTATTGATCGAGCCGCCCGATACGGCACGGTGGCGCGATATCTTTCAACGCGTCGCAACGGATTCAGCACTTCGGCAGAGACTGAAGGCAGGCGTATCCCCGCCGCGGCGAAGTATCGATGTCGCCTATGACATGCTGGCGCTTTATGCGCGCCACATCAGCTCACCGAAAGTCGGTACTGCGGCCGCGAGCACTTAGCTTTCGATCTGCGCGATTGTCGAAACTGCCTTTCAATTTGAAGTTCATTAAGGAGTATATACATGGGTCAGCGCGTCGCATTGATTACTGGCGTCACCGGACAGGATGGCGCCTATCTCGCCGAGTTTTTGCTGTCCAAGGGCTATGTCGTCCATGGGATCAAGCGACGGTCGTCGTCTTTCAATACGGCCCGCGTCGAGCATCTTTATCAGGATCTGCATGAGCCTGACCTGTCGTTCATGATGCACTATGGCGATCTGACGGATGGCACCAATCTGCTGCGCATCATCCAGCAGACGCAGCCGGACGAGATCTATAATCTTGCGGCGCAGAGCCATGTGCAGGTTTCTTTCGAGACGCCGGAATACACCGCGAATTCCGATGCGCTCGGCACATTGCGTCTGCTCGAAGCCATCCGCATCCTCGGGAAAGAACGCGAAACGCGCTTCTATCAAGCGTCAACGTCGGAACTCTTCGGCAAAGTGCAGGCAATCCCGCAATGTGAGACGACGCCATTTTATCCGCGGTCGCCTTATGCGGCCGCAAAGCTCTATGCCTATTGGATCACGATCAATTACCGGGAAGCCTACGGAATGCATGCCTCCAACGGCATTCTCTTCAACCATGAAAGCCCGATGCGCGGCGAGACATTTGTCACGCGTAAAATCACGCGCGCCGTCGCGGCGATCGAAATAGGTTTGGAGGGCAAACTCTATCTCGGCAATCTCGACGCAAAGCGCGACTGGGGCCATGCGCGCGACTATGTCGAAGGCATGTGGCGGATTGTCCAGCAAGAGAGGCCTGACGATTATGTTTTAGCGACGGGCGAGATGCATTCGGTGCGGGAATTTGTCGAAAAGGCTTTCGCGCACGTCGGCCGCCGCATCGTATGGACAGGCGAGGGCGTTGACGAAAGAGGCATCGATGCCGCCTCGGGGCGCATTCTGGTCGAGATCGATCCGCGCTACTTCCGGCCGACCGAAGTCGACTTGCTGATCGGCGATGCGACCAAGGCGCATGAGCGCCTTGGCTGGTATCACAGGATTGGTTTCGACGATCTGGTCGCAGAAATGGTCGATGCGGACATGGAGGCGCTGAACGGCTATCCGGCATCGCCGCCGCTGAGCCGACAGCTCATGCTGCTTGAAGCCGCTCGATAACGGTCGAATTGACGCCCCCAAGAGCTTGCCGTGGCACAACAGCAAGCTGTGGGCGAGAGCCTCGGCTAAGGCGCCGCCGCCGCTGCCGGCGCAGTCGCGATACCGCCACCAACGAGCGTGACCGTCGATGTCGCGGTCCCGGTTGCAGCCGCCTTGATCGCATAGACATTGAGAGCCGCGACCAGCGGATCGTTCACAGTGCCGACCACCTGACGGAAGAAGACCATCGCCTTGTTGGCTTCATACGTCGGCGCATTCGGGATGTAGATCACGTCCTTGTTGCGCATCTCGAACTTCTTCGCCAGGAACCAGCCGGCTGGATCGCGCAGATTCAGGAGATAGATGACCGGGACGACCGGACCCGGATTTTGGGACACATCGAGACCGAGCTCACGTGCGACCTCGATCGGCTCGCCGCGATAAAGGAAGACGTTGAATGCGTCGGCAGACGCGTCATTGAGGCCGCCGGCTTTCGCGAGCGCCTCCGACAGCGACATGCGCCAGCTTTCAAAGTTGATGATGCCCTGCGAGCCCGAAGCGCCGAACGCCAGGAAGGTCTGCGGCTCGCGATAGACGTAGAGCGTGTCCTCGGGGCGCACGAAGATGTTAGACGAGGGGTCCCACACCAGGGCGCCGAACGGCGTCACGGCGCGCCTGCCGTTGCGCTCCAGCAGCACCCATTCCTCAAAGCCCTGGTTCTTCGGACCGCCCGCCTGCGCGATGGCGTCGAGAATGCGTTCACCGGCGTGATTGACCGGGAAACGGTTCGGCGCGTTGACGTCGCCCAAGACGCTAATGAGCGTCGCACGCTGCTCGACAAGCGTCACGACAACTTGCGGCTCGATCGCGCGGTTCTTGAGGGCGTCGACGATTTCTTGCTGAACCTCGACCTGAGTCCTGCCTTTGGCTTTAATATTGCCGGCGTAGGGAACAGAGATATTGCCTTGGCTGTCGACCTGCTGTGCGGGAAGCGTAATGAAATTGCCCGGACGCACGCCGGCCTCGGCCGGAATGAAGAGACCGCCAGAAGCCGCTTCGAAGATCGTCACACCGACGAGGTCGCCGACGCCGAAGCGGATGTCCTTCGGCGGGCCGTGGTCGGAAAAGACAGTGGACAGTCGCGGCGCGTTACGCGCCAGAACGTCGATGACATGCGGCGTGATACGGACGAGCGAATAGGGCAGGCTTTGCGGGTCGTGCTGACCCACGCGCACATCCCAGCTCTCAGGCCCGGACCCAGACAAGACCGCGCAGCTTCCAAGCATCAGGCCGGAAAGAATGGCCACGATGGGTAGAGATTTCGAAATCATCACCGCCCCCCGCGATGCCCAAAAAGAACCCGAACAACTCCTGCGCCGGTTTTGAATTTTAAAGACCATCCGATCAAACAGCCTTCACAATTTTTCTTAGAATTTCGTGGTTAAACAGGCATCAAGCGTTCGGGAAGCCTAGCACACGCGGACTGACCTCAACCAGGGGGCGAAGTAAACCCGGCGCTGTTAACGCGCGCATGTGGCCAGGGAGCCACAACAAACAGCAGTAAATGTGCCGTTTCCGAACAAGGCGTATATTCAAATACTTGGGTTTACCGGTCGCGCGTGAATACGGCTCTTAGGGGCGCCATCGGTCTCGTCTCATATCGTAAATGTACCCGGCCGACCGTTTAACGCATCGTCCACTATAGCCTTGATGCCGAGAGAGGGCATTCGAGTCGCGAGAGACGTTCGCCGATTCGCAGGGGCTGTTGCGCTGAGACTTTCATTGCTCATGCGTCTCAATTTGCAGGGCGCGCCGGCGCAAAGCGTCTTTCTATTTAGTCGCCACGCCAAGCGAAATAGGCGGCATCTTTCGGCAAGAACACCGGACTCCGGCTCCTCCTCCGCGAGGAGTCATATTCGCAATCCCGATTCCAATTCCCAATCCCAATCCAAATCCAAATTCAATGAGGTTTCAAAATGCGCAGCGTCTTCATTTCTTATGCATCGGTCGATCGCGAATGGGCCTTTTGGGCGGCGCGCGAACTCAAGCAAATGGGTTATGCGGCGGATTTGAATGAAACGCATTGGCGCGCGGCCATCGGTCTATCTTGGATGAGGCGCTGCCTGCTGGCGGGCCACTCGGTCATCATGATCGTGTCGAAGGCCTATTTGGCCGGCCATGACATTTTTGGAAAATCACATGAGATAAGCGGTCGGACGGCGCGCGACGGTCTGCGAAATGCGATTCTTTATCTTTCAGTCGACTCGTCGCTTCCATTACCAAGCGGGCAGAAAGCGAGATTTTGCGAGATTGCTGGGATTCCCGAGAGTTGGGCACGCGTGCGGTTCAAGCAGTTTCTCGCCGAGAATTTGACGGCGTGGGCGGTGACTCCTCCCTTGGCGGCCGTCGCCACGCCTCAGGCCGGATAGGCTGTCAGAGTGAGCATCGCGAATACGACCCAAATGATTCCAGAGCAGCCTTTATTGCGAGAGGCTGAGCCTATTAGGACAATGGCAATGGCAAGCATCAATCATGATCAATCAGAACAAATCGATATCGTGCTCGGCCAAGTTCGCGCACTGACAGTCGCCGTATCAGCCCTCGTCAAAAGCCATGAAAATGTTTCGGACCTGGCCGCCTGTTTCGACAAATTGCGGCGCGTCGAGGAAGATCACCTGAAATTGCAAGCAGCGTCCGCGGCAGCGGTCATGGGCTTTGAGGATGTCGTCGAGCAATTGCGTCACGTTCTCAATCGTGCGCTCGTTCTTCAGCAAAGTGAAAACAGCCGCTAATGCGAGCGGCCTGGCAAGGTGACGGGGGCTTTTCGAGCAAAGGCTCGCCAATAGGGCATGAGCAGCGCGCCGGCGATATAGCCGAACTGCAAACAGGCCCCGGCGACGAAAGCTGCGCCAATGATTCCCATCCAGGAGAGGCCTTCGTTGCGGGCCAAATGAGCCGCGGCAATCCAGGCGACAATCGTCGCCGGTATGATGGCGAAGATTTTGAGCCAGCGACTGAAAAGCGCGCCTACAAAAATGAGAGCTGTCGAGAACAAGATCAAAAGGGACCCCAAATGTGACGGCCTCGGCTCATGTTTCCTACAAGGTCTGATAGAACAATATGTCAGTGTAGGTTGAAGTTCCGGCGCGCGATTAACTTGTCATGTGCGACTGCTTGAGCGCGAGTAAGTGAATTATGATTCCCCGTGTGGCGAAACTGAGCAAATTCAGTTATGCACACGATTGCTCTTGACGCCGTCTTGCTGGTCTCAAAAAGCCATCAGCTTCAAGGCGCAGGCGTGACCTTTGAAGAGTTCCAACAACTGCAAGCTTTCAATATTTTCGGGCCAAACGTGAGCGCTGCCGGCCGAGTCTTCGCCGCTCCGCTATTTTCGGCGCGTCGAATTTTGAGCGCGCGCGCTTCCGACAAGCGGCATGGCCGGCGGGCGGCTCTTGATGTGATCAATGAAGGCACGCAGCTTCGGCAGCACTTGGCGACGTCCAGGGTGGTACAGAAAAACGCCGGGCGTTATCGGCGCGAAGGCCTCCAGCACATGGACCAATCGGCCGTCGGCCACTGCTTCGGCGGCGATCGGCTCCGGCACTTGTGCGAGTCCCATGCCTTCGAGCGCAGCTCCCAAAAGAGTCGGGAAGTCGTTGGCGAGGAGCGGGCCCGACACCGCGACTTCGACGGCGCGGCCATTATCATTGAGCGGCCATAAAGCGAGTCCACCACCGGCTCTTCTCAGGCGCAGGCAGGCGTGGTGGCGCAGATCTTCGGGCCGTTCGAGCCGGCCGCTGCCGGCCAGATAGGCGGGACCCCCGACGATCATCAAACGAAACGGCTGCGTAAGACGGACGGCGACCATATCGGCGGCGATGAATTGGCCGAGGCGGATACCAGCATCGAAACCTTCGGCGGCGAGATCGATCAGCTCTTCGGTTGCGGAGATCTCAACCTCGATCTCGGGATAGGCCCGACAGAACGAGGTGATCAAAGGCTGCAGCAGGATCGGCACGACGGCACGCGGCACTGAGAGGCGGAGCAGCCCCGCCGGCCGCTGCCCCAATTCGCGCGCCGCTTCCGCCGCCGCGACGAGTTCTTCGAATGCCGGCTTGGCCCGCGAAAGGAATCGTTCGCCGGCTTCCGTCAGGCCGACGCTGCGCGTCGTGCGCGTGAACAAAGCCGCGCCGACACGTGTCTCGAGCGCACGGATGGCTTGGCTGATCGCCGAAGGCGTCACGCCGAGTTCTGCGGCGGCGCGGCGAAAACTCCAGAACTCGGCGACCGTCAGGAAGGCTTCCACCCCGTCGAGCGCACCATGCCTGACTGTGAAGTTTTGCTTCATAACACGTCGATATTATCGCGAATAGTCGTCCATGCAAAGCGGTCGTATGTGAGAGGTGGGAGATCACGAAGGGACGATCAGATGACGGATGGGCTCGATGGCGTGCGCGACCATTATCGCGCGATTGGCCTGACGGAGCGGCTGAAGATGGCGCTCGCCGTCCTGGGGCCGGAGGACCAAACGCTCGCGCCGGAGCAGCTGGCGCAGCTCGATCAGTTTCATTCGCGTGGACTTGCCGCGACAACGGACCTCGCGCGATTGGCCGGGATTACGGCGGATATAGCCGTCCTCGATATCGGCTCGGGCGTTGGCGGACCGGCGCGCTTTCTGGCTGCGGCCTACGGCTGCCGTGTGACAGGCATCGATCTCAGCGAACCCTTTGTCGAAGCGGCCCGCTACCTGACCGCACGGACGCGGCAGACGGGGCTCGTCTCCTTCGAGATGGCGAGCGCACTCGCTCTTCCTTTCGATGCCGGCAGTTTCGACGCCGCGTTTCTGCAGCATGTCGCGATGAATATCGCCGACCGGCCGCGGCTTTACCGCGAGATCCGCCGTGTGCTGAAATCGGGCGGTCGGTTTGCGACCTTCGACGTCGTGCTGGACGCCGGGGAGCCGCATTATCCGGTTCCCTGGGCGCGGACGCCCGCCACCAGCCTCCTCCTCACTGCCGCCGCGACGCGCGAAGCGATCGAAGCGGCCGGTTTCCGTGCGCGCGTCTGGCAAGACGATACGAAGGCCGCGGCAGTCTGGTTTGCTGAAACGCGTGCCGCAGGTCCGCCGCCACCGCCCAATCTCGGCCTGGTGATGGGACCGGACTTCGCACAGCTCACCGGCAATTTGGGACGCAATCTTTTGGAAGGCCGCCTCGGCGTCGTGATGGCGGTTTTCGAAGCCGTCGCGATCGACAGTTGAGAGGAGAGTGAAATGTCGGCTGAAACGCTTTTCCGAATCCATCTCATCTTTGGATATATCGCCTGGCTGCTTTGCTTTGGCGCCTATATCTGGCCGTGGCTCAAGGGGATGGATCGCGTCGATGCGCAACGGGCGATCGCCGCGCTTCACAGCTTCCGGTTCTTCGGGCTCGTCTTCATTTTACCGGGCGTTGTCGGGCCCAGTCTGCCCGCGGGCTTCACGGTCTTCGCTGCTTATGTGGACTTCGCAACTGCAGTGCTAGCCATGATGGCGCTCCTCACCGTCCATATCCGGCCGCTGTTCTGGTCCTTCGTCGTCGCCTTCAATGTGGTGGGCACTGCCGACATCCTTCTCGACTATTATCACGCGGTTGCCGTCAATCTTCCGGCAATAGCAGGCGAACTCCGCTCCGCCTACGTGATTCCGGTCATCTATGTGCCGCTGCTGATGATCACCCATCTCACGGCCTTCTATTTGCTGCTGCGTCCGCAGCCCAAGGCGGCGCCGGCCTTTGCCGGCGGTTAGGGCGTGCCATCCAAGCTGATCGCCCGCCGCTCGCGCATCGCTGCATCACCGAAAACCCCGGCCGGGTGGAATGGGCGGTGCTCAATTGGAATTCGCCATCGATCGGCTTTTTCGAGGCGCGGGCGCGCGGATGATGGAAGAATGGATATTGTGCCGCTTAGATGGGTTGTCCCTGCGTGCCTATGCGGAGGAGAAGCCGCAATTGTCGGCTGGCGCGCTACGCAGCCGCCGCCAGCCGTAGTGCCGAGGAGCTGAAAGCCTCTCAGCGCTGCATCTGCATGATCTGATTCATCGGCATCATATTCTGGTTCATGTGATCCATGATCCAGATCGAGCCGCCAATGACCAGGAAGACGATCAGGACGCCGAAGGCCAGAGCCATGACGTTGTTCGTGTTCTCCGGTCCCGTGGTGATATGGAGGAAGAACACGAGATGCACGCCCATCTGGGCGATGGCGAGCACGATCAGCGCGACGGGAATGCTCGGCTGCCAGACGAGATGGGTGCCGGCAATAAAGAACGACGTCGCCGTCAGCAGAATGGCGAGTCCTAGGCCGATCAGATAATTGCGTATACCTTCGGCAATGCCTTCCGCATCGGGGCGTTCGTCGCCCGGCGCGTAGTCATGGCCATGCAGGTGTCTGTGGTCATGCGTATGGCTCATTGGATCGACCCCATGAGATAGACGACGGTAAACAGCGCCACCCAAATAATGTCGAGGGCGTGCCAGAACAGTGCGAAGCACAAAACGCGGCGCTCAATATCGGCGCGGAAGCCCTTGGCGAAGACCTGCGCCATCATCGTCAAGAGCCAGAGAATGCCGACCGAGACATGCAAGCCGTGACAGCCGACGAGAGTAAAGAAGGCGGATAGGAAGGCGCTGCGCGTCGGCCCTGCGCCGGTTGCGACGAGATGGGCAAATTCGGTGATTTCCCATGTCAGAAAGCCTAGGCCGAAAACGCAGGTCACCGCCATGGCGATATAGAACCAGGACCTGCTGCGCGCTGCCATCGCTATGCTGGCGAGGCCGCAGGTAAAGCTCGATGCCAGAAGGAAGGCCGTTTCGAGCGCGGCATTGCCTAAATCGACAATGTCGCGGGCCGAGGGCCCGCCGGCCGTGTCCTTCACCAGCACCGCATAGGCGGCGAAGAAGGCGGAGAACATGACGATGTCGCTGAGCAGAAAAATCCAGAAGCCATAAGCGACGAAGATCCGCTTTGGCGCCGGACCGCCGCCCGACTCGGCATCGTGGCCGCCATATGTGACCACCCGATAGGGATCGGGCGTTTCGGAGGTGAAGGGAATCGAGGTCATGGGTTCCCCGTTAAGCCGGAATAAGTTGGCGGCGGCTGGCACGATGCGCTTGATCGATCTGGGCGACGGTCTCAGCCGGGATCGTATCTTCATCGCGGTCGCGCCAGGCGAAGACGACGAAGGTCGCATAAGCGCCGACTGCGCCGGCGATGACGAGCCACCAGATGTGCCAGATTAGCGAGAAACCCATGATCGTCGCGAAGAAAGCGCAGATGAAGCCGGTGGGCGAATTGCGCGGCATTTCGATCGGCTCATAGGTGATCTCTTCAGGCTTGGTCTCCTCGCGAGCGCGTTCTTTGATCGCCCAATAAGCCTCCTCACCTTCGACATTCGGCATAATCGCGAAATTGAACACCGGCGGCGGCGAGGCGGTCGACCATTCGAGTGAGCGGCCGTCCCAGGGATCGCCCGTTATATCGCGCAGCTCCTCACGATTGCGGATGCTGACAACGAGCTGGGCGATCTGGCAGATGATGCCGATCAGGATCAATATGGCGCCGGCCTCGGCGACCAAGGTCCAGGGATGCCAGGCAGCGACGTCATAGTGCTGCATGCGTCGCGTCATGCCGAGGAACCCCAGAACATAGAGCGGCATGAAGGCGAGATAGAATCCGAGGAACCAACACCAGAAGGCGGCCTTGCCGAGACCTTCGTGCAATTTGAAGCCGAAGGCCTTCGGGAACCAATAGGTGTAGCCGGCGAAGGCACCGAACAGCACCCCGCCGATGATCACATTATGGAAATGCGCGACAAGAAATAGGCTATTGTGGAGGATGAAATCCGCCGGCGGGACGGCGAGCAGAACGCCCGTCAGGCCGCCGATGACGAAAGTCGCCATGAAGGCGACGGACCACAGCATGGGCGTTTTGAAGTCCACCCGTCCGCCGTACATCGTGAAGAGCCAGTTGAAGACTTTGACGCCGGTCGGTATGGCGATGATCATGCTCGCAATGCCAAAAATCGCGTTCACATCAGCGCCAGCGCCCATGGTGAAGAAGTGATGCAGCCAGACCATGAAGGAGAGGATGCAGATTGCCATCGTCGCCATGACCATCGAGTGATAGCCGAACAGCGGCTTGCGCGAGAAGGTCGAGACGACTTCGGAGTAGATGCCGAAGGCCGGCAGAACAAGGATATAGACTTCCGGATGACCCCAGGCCCAGATAAGGTTGACGAACATCATGACATTGCCGCCGG
>CAZXXA010000009.1:0-106104 GCA_964644615.1 uncultured Methylovirgula sp.
GCGCGGCGGGCCTCACGTCCTCGGCCGTCGAAATGGGCGCCAAGGGCGATCTCGGCATTGAGCTCGATCTCGATCAGGTGCCATGCCGCGAAGAAGGCATGACCGCCTATGAGATGATGCTCTCCGAAAGCCAGGAGCGCATGCTCATGGTGCTCGTGCCGGAGAAGGAAAAGCAGGCGGAGGCAATCTTCCGCAAATGGGGCCTCGATTTCGCGGTCATCGGCAAGACGACGGATAATCTGCGCTTCGTCGTGAAGCATCATGGCGAGGTTAAAGCCGATCTGCCGATCAAGGAGCTTGGCGATCAGGCGCCGCTCTATGACCGGCTGCATATTCCGCCGATCAAGCCGCCGGTGATCCTCAGCTGCGATGTGAAGCCGCCGGTGTCCAATTCAGAGGCGCTGCTGCGCCTCGTCGGCAGCGCCAATCTCGCCTCGAAGCGCTGGGTCTATGAGCAATACGACCATCTGATCCTCGGCAATACGGTGGTGGCGCCGGGGGCAGGCGATGCCGCGGTGATCCGCATCGGCGAAGGGCCGAAGGGCTTGGCGCTCACCGTCGATGTCAACGAGGTCTATTGCGCCTCCGATCCGTATGAAGGCGGCAAGCAGGCCGTTGCGGAAGCCTGGCGCAATCTCTCGGCGGTCGGCGCCGAGCCGCTCGCCGTGACCGACAATCTCAATTTCGGCAATCCGGAGAAAGCCGAGGTCATGGGGCAGTTCATCGCCGCGATCGAGGGCATGGCCGCCGCCTGCAAGGCGCTGGATTTCCCGATCGTTTCCGGCAATGTGTCGCTCTACAATGAGAGCCCGACGGGCGCCATTCCACCGACTCCGTCGATCGGCGCCGTCGGTGTGCTCGCTGACGTGACCCGCACGCAATCGATCGCCTTCAAACGGCCGGGCGACCGCATCCTCGTCATCGGCTCGACGGTGAAGGGCTATCTCGGTTCCTCCGCCTATCTGCGTGAGATTTGCGGCCGCGAAGAGGGCGCGCCGCCGCCCGTCGATCTCGCCATCGAGAAGCGCAACGGCAATTTCGTCCGCGGCCTCGTGCACAATCGGGCGGTGTCCGCGTCGCATGACATTGCCGAGGGCGGCCTCGCCGTGGCGCTGGCCGAAATGGCGCTGGCGTCGGGCATTGGGGCGAAAATCGAATTCCGGCCGCATGATCTGCCGATGCACGGCTTTTTGTTTGGTGAGGACCAGAGCCGCTATGTTCTGACGGCGACACCGGAAAAGGCCGATGCCATCAGCGCCGCAGCGCTTGCGAAGGGCATCTGCTGCCTCATTATCGGTACGACGGGCGGGGACGCTTTGACTATCGCGGGTGAGACCGCCATATCTCTCAACGAGCTGCAACGCCGTTTCGAGCAATGGCTGCCGGAGTTCATGCGCTCAGGCATGGCTGAGCGGTCAAGCCGCTGACCTTGCTTCCGCTTCGGCCCAAGTTGCTATATAAAACCGCCTTGGCGATAAGCGTTCGGCCGAAAGTTAGGTAGCAGCCGACAGACGAGGACCCCAATTCATGCCTATGCCCAGAGCCGAGATCGAACGGCTGATCAAGGAAGGTATTCCGGACGCCCAGGTGCAGATGACCGCCCTGGCGGATGATGACGACCATTGGGCGGCAGTGGTCATCTCGTCGGCATTCGCCGGCAAATCCAAGGTGCAGCAGCACCAGCTCGTCTATAAGGCGCTCGGCGGCCATATGGGCGGGGCACTGCATGCCTTGCAGCTCACCACCCACGCACCGAAATAACTTCGACCCGCGCAAAGACCTTGGGCCCACGCAAAGACTTCGCGAAAGGAACGGCCAATGACAGCCACTCACGATTTTATCCAGTCCACCGTCGACAAGAACGATGTCGTGCTCTTCATGAAAGGCACGCCGAACTTCCCGCAATGCGGCTTCTCCGGCCAGCTCGTGCAGATCCTGCACTATCTCGGCGTCAATTATGAGTCGGTGAACTGCCTGGAGACGGACGAGATCCGCCAGGGCATCAAGAGCTTCTCCAACTGGCCGACGATCCCGCAGCTCTACGTCAAGGGCGAGTTCATCGGCGGCTGCGATATCGTCCGCGAGATGTTCCAGACGGGCGAGCTGACCCAAATGTTCGACTCCAAGGGCGTCGCTTATAAGCTGCCGGCCGCGGCCAAGGCGTAAGCCGCGTCCATTCGGGCAAAAAAAGAGCCGCCCTCGCTCCGAGATCTTCGTCTCGAAGCGAGGGCGGCTTTTTGTTGGGCGATAATCAATATACGTCGGTCTGATAGAAGCCGGTCTTCTTCATCTCCTGGACGAAGGCGCGGGCGGCCTCCGCGTCACGGCGCGAATGTTCCGCGACGATATCAGTGATGGCGCGTTCGACGTCGCCGGCCATGCGCGAGGCATCGCCACAGATATAGATGTGCGCGCCGCGCGCGATCCAATCCCAAATGCCCTTGCCGGCTTCGCGCAGCCGGTCCTGCACATAGACTTTCTTGTCGCTGTCGCGCGACCAGGCGAGCGACAGATGTGTGAGCGTGCCTTTCTCCAGATAGGCTTCCATCTCGTCTTGATAGAAGAAGTCTGTGTGGCTGCGCTGATGACCGAAGAACAGCCAGTTGCCGCCTGAGGCGCCCGTCGCATCGCGTTCCTGCAGGAAGGCGCGGAAAGGCGCGACGCCTGTGCCGGGGCCGATCATGATGACCGGCGTCTCGCCCTGCGGCGGCAGAGCGAAGCCATGCGCCTTCTGAATATAGCCCTTCAACACTTCGCCTTCCTGCGCGCGCTCCGCCAGGAAGGAGGAGGCAACGCCATGGCGCAGCCTATCATCGATGAAATAGCGCACATGATCGACCGTGAGAGTCACGCGTCCTGGCGTATGTTTTGGCGATGACGAGATCGAATAGAGTCGCGGCTGCAGGGAATCGAGACATTCGACGAGCGCCTCCGGGTCGAGGCGGATGCCCTCGAATTTCTCGAAGGCCGCAAGCACGTCGAGACTGCGCGCGTCTCCATCCGGATCTTCGCCCTTGGCGAGCGCCTTGGCTTTCTGTCGGCGATCGCCTCCGGTGATGTAGGAGATCAGCTCGAACAGCGAGTCCGGGGCCGGGGAGAGCGAAACCTCGTTCACGAGAACTTCGCGCAACGTCCTGTCCATGATCGGAAAATCCGGCGGCGCGTGAATGGCCGCAAGCACGGCATCGACGAGGGCCGGATCATTGCGCGGGAAGATGCCGAAACTGTCGCCCGCCGCATATTCGATGCCGCTCCCGGAGAGATCGAATTCGATGTGATAGGCGGCCTTTTCCGAGCCCTCCTTGGTCAGACGCCGGCGCGACAGGAATTTGACGTCGACCGGTGTCGAACGGCTATAGCCCGCAGCCTTCGGTGCAGCGACGGGCGCGGCGGGTTTTGCCGGGACAGTCGCAGGCGCCGGCGCAGCGCCACCTTTTTCCTCGACGAGCGCTTTCACGACGCGCAGCGTCGCCTTTTCACCGGGCACGCAGAGATTGAGCCGCGTCTCAGCGCCGTTCGCGATCGCATCCGCATAAGTCTCGCAGAGATAGCCGCATTGGCCGCAATCCTGCTGCGCCATGGCAGCCATCAGTCTGCGGCGCAGCGGCTTACCTTCGGCAAGCTTCATCCGCTCGTCGATGCCCATTCCCGGATCGTGCCAAGGCGCGCCATCGTCGACCTCGGCGGCCGGTGCCGGCTGACCCAGCGCCGCTTCGGCGGAAATCGGCTGCACGCCGGCCATTGCATCGGTCGGCGCATAAATCCCCGCGAAGAAGCCGTTGAGCCAGGCGCGCTGCTCGATCGAGAAGGGCGCCGAATCCGGCAACAACGGAACCATCGCTGGGATAGGACCGGAAAAACTCATCACGCCATCTCCTTCGCCGCGATTTCTTCGGCCTCAACGAATGTCTTCAGCGCGGCAATCTCGTGCCGTCCGGTGAAATGATGAAAGCTCTCCTGCGCATCCGCGCGCCGCGCGAGATAGGCATTTAGGAGATGCTCTACGAGCCGCGGCGCGGCCTCTGCCTTCACATCGCGGAAGAGTTCGCGGCCGATGCCGGCACTTGTGCCGAAGCCGCCACCGACAACGACGTGATAGCCATCGACCGTGTCGCCATCGTCGTTGAGCGCGACGCGCGCGCCGATGAGGCCGATGTCGCCGATGTAGTGCTGGGCACAGGAGTGATGGCAGCCGGTCAGATGGATGTTGATCGGCTGATCGAGCTTCACGCGGCTCTCGCACCAGGCGGCGATGTCCTCCGCATGGCCCTTCGTGTCGGAGGCGGCGAATTTGCAGCCGCGTGAGCCCGTGCAAGCGACGAGGCCGGCACGAACGCTTGAGGCACGCCAGTCGAGGCCGCAGGCTTCGATGCGCTCTTTAGCCTCCGCCAATCGCCCTTCGGAAATGCCCGAGATCAAGAGATTCTGCCAGACGGTGAGGCGCAGATCGCCGTCGCCGCATTCGCGTGCGATGCTTGCAAGTTCGCGCATCTGCGCCGTCGTGAGTTTGCCGACTGGCAGCACGACACCGAGATAAAAGAGCCCGTCCTGCTTTTGCGGATGGATGCCGACATGCGCCTGACGTGCCTGCGCCGGCCGCGGCGCCACGAATTCGTCCTTCACGCGCGACAAGGCGCGGCCGACTTTGGTTTCGACGGCAGCGAGGAATTTCTCGAAACCCCAGGAGTCGAGCAGATATTTCAGCCGAGCCTTGCTGCGGTTGGTGCGGTCGCCATGATCGATGAAGACGCGCACCATCGCATCGGCAATTTGCGTCGCTTCTTCCGGCTTGATGACGACGCCCGTATCGCGCGCCAGATCCTTATGGCCGGTGATGCCGCCGAGAACGACACGGAAATAGAGGCCGGGTTCGATGCCGGCGCCATCCTTCACCTCGACGGCCTGGAAGCCGATGTCATTCGTGTCTTCAAGTGTTGGAATGGCGCCGCCGCCATCAAAAGCGACATTGAATTTGCGCGGCAGGCCGGTCAGCGAACGGTCGTTCAGAATATGGAAGTGCCAGGCGCGTGCATAGGGCCGCGTGTCGAGGAGCGCTTGGCGGTCGATGCCGGCCGTCGCATCGCCCGTCACATTACGAATGTTGTCGGCGCCGGAGCCGCGCGAACAGAGTCCGAGATCAAGGATCGATTCGAGGACATGCGTCGCGTTCTTCGCCGCGACTTCGCGGATCTGCAGATTGGCTCTGGTCGTCACATGCGCATAGCCGCCAGCATAGCGATCAGCGACATCGGCGAGCCCCGCCATCTGCCAGTGATTGAGAATGCCATTCGGAATCCTCAAGCGGCACATATAGGATTCTTGCGTCGGCCCGACATAAAAGAGGCCGAGATAGCGCCAGCGGAAATTGTCCTGCGGCTTCGGCAATTCGTCGCGTGCCGCCTGCGCCTCAAGCCGCTGATAGGCATCGAAGGGATGTTCTTCGCGTTTCCATTTCTCTTGATCTGCAAGCTTTTTGCCTGCTGCCTCAAAACGCGCCATTGCCGCGAGATGCGCGGCATCCGGGCCGCTCTGAGCGGGCGTCGGCGGCGCCGCAGCTCCCGGGGGGGCAGAAGTCGCGGCGCCGCGTCCGGCCCGCGAAACCGCGAGGCCTGAAGCAAAACCTTCAAGATAGCGCTTTTGTTCAGGCGTGAATTCGCCGTTCATTCAATCCTCGCTGCAAGCGCATGCCGCGCATATTTAAGAGCGTGCCGTATCGAGACGGCACGCCGTTTCCGATCAAAGGACTAGGGGCTGAGTGCCGCTTCGGCTGCAGGCGCAGGGGCTTCGATTTCGACGCGCGCCGTCTTGCCCACATCTTCAGTATTCGCCGCCCAGTAGCCAAGGCCGACGAAGACTGCGCCGCCGATGATGTTGCCGATCGTCACCCAGAAAAGATTGTAGCCCATGCCGGCCAGCGTGATCGTCGCCGGATGGTGGCCGAGGAGGGCGATCGAGAGCAAAGTCATATTCGCGACGGAATGTTCGAAGCCCGAAGCGATGAAGGCGAAGAGGCACCAGAAGATCAGAATGCATTTCGCCGTGTCGCTGGTCGTGCGCGCGCTCGTCCAGACCGCAAGACACACGAGCCAGTTGCAGAGCGCCGCGCGGGCAACGAGTTCGATGACGGGCGCATGCATCTTCGCCGCGGCGATCGTGTAGACGAAATCGGCGCCTTGTTTCAGGATCGCGCCGCCGCCGCCGAGCGTGAAGATGACGGCGAGCAGCACCGCGCCGATGAGATTGCCGACCCAGCTCATCGTCCAGGTGCGGACAAGGCCCGCGACATCGACGGAACGGCTCATGACGCCGAGCGTCATGAACATCGTGTGGCCGGTGAAGAGTTCAGAGCCGGCGAAGATGACCAGGGTGAGGGCGATGCCGAAACTCGCGCCCATGGCAAGGCTGCGCCAAGCGGGATCGGCGGCCTGTCCGAGACTGAAGATGAGGATGATGCCGGCGCCAATGTAAGCGCCAGCCATGGCGGCGGAGACCAAAAAGGCGGCGGGGCGCTTTTGCGCGTTCTCGGCTTTGGTGCGCGCCATGTCACCAAACGTCTGGATGGTCTTGGCAAACATCCCTTGGCTCCCTGTGGTGTTCGGCGCCATTGCCGAGAGTTGGCCGCTGCGGCGGCGCGGTTTCAGAGCGGGTTTTTGGCTGATGCCGGTGAAACGAGGAATCGACAGCCTTGGTGTTGAGATTCACAGGTGAAGGGCGCGTCGCGCAGGCAGTCCGCTCCCAGCGGGGCCGTCAGCTTCACGATCGCGGCGTCTACGTTTCTCATCTTCGACCCCTGGCCATTCCCTCGGCACGCTGCCCAAGCTTTGCGCAGCACGCGCCGTCACAGACCTTGTCCCGTGCGGCGCAGAGCCGTGCGGGGGGTGGGTGCGCCAAGACGTCGTCGTCTAATGGAGCGGTAGAAAGGCCCCGCCGGTGAGGCGAATTTGTCCCAGGTCGGCCTCCTTCTTCAATGAAGTGAGCAGCTTCGCCCGCAGCCGACTGAGGAGGGGTCAAGCAAGAGGTAGGCCAGGGTCGCGGGATGCGTGGCGGAAAAATCCGTCTTTAGGCTTGATCCTGAAGGCCAAATCGGGCATATGGCCGCTCTCGGATTTGCTGAGCCGCCGCCAAGCGGGGACGGGCTCGCGCCGATCGCTCACCGTGCTCTTCATGCAGAAAGCTTGGCCGGTCGAGGAGTTTTAAAGGACCGACCGATGAAGATTCGTAATTCGCTCAAATCTTTGCTCAAGCGGCACCGGAGCAATCAGCTCGTCCGGCGCAAGGGCCGCGTCTACATCATCAACAAGGTCCAGAAGCGCTATAAGGCGCGCCAGGGCTAATCTCCCGTTTCGACCTGTTGTCTCAGCGCCGGGCTGACTGCTCGGCGCTTGCGCGCGTCTGCGCTCATGCAGCCGCCCGTCAAAATTTCGACGCTGAAACGGGTTGGGCTTGTTTGCCCGGGCCGAAGCCCGGATACTCTTTCGCGCTTGAACGCCTAGATTAGCACCACGGGGCTTGGGGCACGGGCTTGGGGAAGGTTGGAAGGCCGATGCGGTCGCGCTTTTTCCGGACGCTGGCGACGGCCAGCGTCGTGACGTTGCAATTGAGTTTCAGTGGCTCACTGGCCTTTGCGGCCGGCCAAATGCCGCCTGATGGCGACGGCTGGGCGGATGAGGATGCCGGCCCCGGTGGCGACTCGGTCTTGCAGTTTCCCGGCATGCCGCCCGTGCAAGTCCTGCCGAATGGACAAATCGTGCCGCGGCCGCCGCGATTCTCGGGCCAGCAGGGCTATGGGCAGCCTGGCTTTGGGCCGCAAGGCTATGGACAGCAAGGCTTGCAGCCGCACCGTTCCGGCAATCTGAAGCCGAGCTTGTCGCCGCAGGAAAAAGCCAAGGCCGCCAAGGCCGAGGCGCTGAAGCGAGCGATGGCACCGCAAAAGACCCATGCCGAAATCCGCGGCGAAATGCTCGACGCGCTGTTCAAACGACTCGGCAAGGCGGCCGATGCCGAAGAGGCTGAAGCAATCTCTGGTGCCATCGAAAAAGTCTGGCTGCAGTCGGATTCGGCGACTGCCAATCTGCTGATGCAGCGCGGTCTCGCCGCGATGGAGGGCAAGCATCTGCCGCTCGCCCTGACGGTCTTCGACAGGCTTTTGCAGTTGCAGCCGAACTGGTCCGAGGCCTGGGAAAAGCGGGCGACGACCCGCCTGCTGGGCGGCGATCTTGACGGAGCCGTCACCGATATGCATCAGGCCTTGAAGCTCGAGCCGCGGCAATTCTCGGCCTTCGCCGCGCTCGGCCTCGTGCTGCACAAGCAAGGCTTCAAAAAGGAAGCGCTTGCCGCCATGCGCCAATCCTTGGCGATCGATCCGCAGCAACCGCAGATCAAAGAGATCGTCGATAAGCTCAGCGTCGAGGTCGAGGGCCGCGATATCTGACAAGATATCGTACCCGCGATCCGCGTTTCGTGCGCTTACGCGTCGATGTAAGCGATCCGGACCATATTGGTGGCGCCGGGCGTGCCGAAAGGAACGCCGGCGACGATGATCACCCGTTCGCCCGCGGCCGCAAAACCTTCGCTCTTGGCCAGCGCGCAGGCGCGCTGCACCATGTCATCGATGTCCTGCGCATCCTGAGTGACGACCGCGTGCACGCCCCAAACCGCCGCGAGGCGGCAGGCCGTCTCATGATTGGGCGTCAAGGCGAGCACCGGCGACTCCGGCCGTTCGCGCGCAATGCGCAGCGCCGTTGCGCCCGATGACGTCCAAGCAATGATCGCCTTGAGATCGAGCGTCTCGGCGACGTCGCGTACCGCAGAAGCGATTGCATCGGCGCCGGTCGCTTCGGGGATTGCGCGCTGCGCATTGATGATCTGTCGGAAGAAGGGGTCCTGTTCGACCTCTTCGGCGATCTTGCTCATCATCGTCACGGCTTCGACGGGATAGCGGCCCGATGCGCTTTCGGCTGAAAGCATCACGGTGTCGGCGCCTTCGAACACGGCGGTCGCGACATCCGAGACTTCGGCGCGCGTTGGCACCGGCAGCGTCATCATCGATTCCAGCATTTGGGTCGCGATCACAACCGGCTTGCCCTGACGCCGGCAGATCCGCGTCATCCGCTTCTGCAAACCCGGCACTTTCTCAAGCGGCATTTCGACGCCGAGATCGCCGCGCGCGACCATCAGGCCGTCCGACATTTCGATGATTTCTTCGAGCCGCGAGATCGCCTGCGGTTTCTCGATCTTGGACATCACAAAGGCGCGGCCGCGGACGATCTTCTTCACTTCGGCAACGTCGTCGGCGCGCTGCACGAAAGAGGCGGCGACCCAATCGACGCCTTCATTGAGCCCGGCGTCGAGATCGGTCCGGTCCTTCTCGGTCATCGAGGAGACGGCGATTTCGGTGTCGGGCAGGCTGACGCCTTTGCGGTTCGAGACCGTGCCGGCAATATCGACCATCGCCACCGCGCGTTGCGGCTGCGCTTCGATGACATGCAGGCGCACCTTGCCATCGTCGATCAGGACGGAATGGCCGGGCTGCAGCGCCCGCAGAATTTCCGGATGCGGAAGATGCACGCGGGTCTTGTCGCCGGGCGTCGGATCGGAATCGAGAACGAACTGCGCGCTGCGGGCGAGCTGGGCTGAGCCTTCGGCAAACGTTCCGAGCCGCAGCTTCGGGCCTTGCAGATCGAGCAGAATGCCGATCGGCCGGCCGTATTCTTTTTCCAGGCTGCGGATCATGCGCACGCGCTCGCGCATGTCGTCATGGCTGGCGTGGCTCATATTGATGCGGAAGACGTCGACGCCGGCGCGGAACAATTCCGAGAGGACGGCCTGATCGGACGAGGCGGGTCCCAAGGTTGCGATAATCTTGCAGCGGCGCAGCCGTCGCATCGGCGTCTCCTTTTTCTTAAATCGGCGGAGGCCGCGGGGACGTAAAGTCCCGCTGGTCCTCGTCCCGCCCTGGTTGGGGAGTTTTTTGCGGACATAGAGCGGGATGCGAAAAAGTGTAAGCGGTTTTTCGCATAAATCCCGCTCTAAGTATTTAGAATCGATCACGTTCATGACTTTGGATCGGATCGATCCAAAATCATCGTGATCTTAGGCATCGGGGATGCCGGGTACATCCCACTGAAAACGTCGTTTATAGCCAAATTTTGTGACGGCAAGTCGGACGCGGCAACAGCCTTAAAGGCTACGGCCCGCTGGCGCTATAGCATGTCCCGGAAAAGTTGATCGACTTTTCCGACAAAGGACATGCTCAAGACTCTGAATCGAGCCGATTTGTCCCGATCAAATGGATCGCCAAGCGATTCATTTAATCGGGATCGGCTCTAGTGGTGCGTCCGCTAATGGTGCGTCTTGGTGATAGGGTTCGGATCGGTCAGCTGCACCGTCCAGTTGCGGGAATCCTTGCCGGTGTCCACCTCGAAGAAACCGGTCCGGTCGAAGCCGCGCACGAAACAGTCCTGCCGCCCCGTGATCCGGAATTCGTGATCGCGGGTGCACATGAAGGTCTTGCCCTTCCATTCGGCGCCCCGCTCGTCCATGGCGTAGACATAATAGAATTCCGCGGCCAGCGGCCCGCGGACCAGGATTTCGCAGCCATTCGCCTTCAAATTCCACCAGCCTTCGCTGGTCCAGGACGAGCCGTCCGTATAGGCGATCGCGACGCTCACCCGGTTGACCGTATTGTTGCAGAGCCGCAAATCGGCCCGTGCCGGCCCTGCGAATGGCAGAAGGGCAAGCGCGGTAAGCATGGCGAGGCGGAAAAATCTCATCGGCTGGTAGGGACCGGATTGGCAAAGCATCGGGAACTTGGAGGCGCGGTGACGCGACACACTGCTGAGGCGGAGCCCCTGACCGTGCTTTGAGGCGGACCGCGTCTCAAAGCCAAGGCGTCCTACTGACGCTGCTCGAATCACAATCCAAGCTTCGCTATTTTGCTGCGGATCGCGGCAGGATCAAGGCTGAATCCGACTTGCTGCCCCTTGCCGACCCCGTGAAAACACAGGAGAAAAGCGCTTTGACGGCGGGGATGGCGCGATATGCGCGACGATCAGCAGGGCGGCGATCTACCGGGCGGAGCGGGGGCGGGTTGCGCGCCGGTCGAATTATGGCCCGGACGGCTCGATGCCGGCGTGCTGCTTCTTTGCGATCATGCCTCGAACCAGATGCCGCCGGGCTATGGCACGCTCGGCCTCACCGAAGACGATCTCGCAAGCCACCGGGCCTATGACATCGGCGCTGCCGATATGACGCGCCGGCTCGCCGAACGGCTCGACGCGCCCGCTCTGCTCACCTGTTTTTCGCGGCTGCTCATCGACGTCAATCGCGGCGCCGATGATCCGACATTGGTCATGCGGATTTCCGACCGGCGCATAATTCCAGGCAATGCGCGGATCGATGCCGATGAGATCGCAGCGCGCCGCAAGCTATATTGGGCGCCGTACCGCGACGCGATTGCGCGAATAACCGAACAGATGTCGGCGCACGGACCATTGCCGGCGCTCGTCTCAATTCACACATTCACGCCGGTTTGGCGCGGCGCATTACGCCCTTGGGAAATCGCGGTGTTGTGGGACGCTGATGCGCGCCTGCCGCGCCCGCTCATGAGCGTCCTTCACGAGGCAGGTTTTACGGTCGGTAACAATGAGCCTTATGACGGCGCGCTGCACGGCGACACGCTTTATGATCACGCGACGAGGCATGGGCTTGCCCATGTGCTGATCGAAACCCGCCAGGATCTCGTTGATTCTGTCGCGAAAGCGCAGGCGTTCGCAGACCGGCTCGCGGCGCTATTAAAACCCATTCTTGCGCGCCCCGAAATGCATCGGATCGAAAAAACTGTGAGTCGCACCGACACGAAATGAATGTCGGGGATTTCGCCGGGCCCATGCTTGATTTTGATGGGTCGAGACCTCAATCGATTGAGATGAGAAGGTGCGAACGGCTGATGCTTGGCCGCAGATGCGCCGCGTGAAAGGAATCGAAAGAGATGGACGCAGACATCGGGGCTACCGGCGTCGCAGGCGCGGAGTTGAAGCAGTTTATCGAGCGGATTGAACGGCTCGAAGAAGAGAAAAAGGCGATCGCCGACGATGTGCGCGATGTCTATGCCGAGTTGAAGGGCCGCGGCTTCGAGACCAAGGCGGTCCGCCACATCGTCAAGCTTCGCAAGCAGGACCGCAATGAGCGCGCCGAGTTCGAGGCGATCCTCGATCTCTATATGTCCGCGCTCAACATGGGCTGATCGCTCAAATCAGGCCGGCGGCGATATTGATGGTCAGCGCCAGCACCGCGCTGTTGAAGAAGAACGCCAGCACGCCGTGGACGAGGGCGATGGTGCGCATCTCGGGCGAGGAAATCTCGACATCGGCGGTTTGGCAGGCAACGCCGATCACGTAAGAGAAATAGAGAAAGTCCATATAGTCCGGTGTCGTCGTGCCGGGAAAGATGAGACCGCCGCAGGACTTGGCTGGCTTTTTGCCGCGCGCCGCCCGCTCCATCATGAATTCATGCGCATAATGCAATGTGAACATCAGATGGATCAGCGCCCAGGCGCTGATGATCGTGCCTCCGGCGAGCAAGATGTGAAGGTTCTTTATCAGTCCCTTCATGTCCTTGACGACCGCGAGCTCCAGGATGATCGCGCCGAAGGCGGCCGTGGCTGCGAGGATGGCGAAGATCAGGATGACGAAACGGCCTTCGTCCTGGTCTTCGGCCCGCTGTGAGATCTTCCCATGCGACTCGGTCAGGAACATATGTCCGGCGAGCACGAAATAGATCAGCGCAAAACCATTCCAGCCGAGCAGAATCCGCGTCGTGATGCGCCAATCTGCCGGCGTCAGGAATCCGACGATGATGCCGATCAGCAGGCTCGCGAAGAGGCGCGGCCGCGCCTTCATTAAGCGGCTTGGTGCCGCCCAGAGCCGGACGGGCGGCGGCAGAGGTTCGCTCATCGTGCAGTCCCCGATTCTGGTCTTCGGAAATTCTTGCGCGGCTCAGTTCTTGCGGCTCACCGCAAAGCGTGCCGCCTCTTTCAAGATCTCGGCATTGCGCCCCTGCGGGAACTGACCGAGTGCTGCGATCGCCTCTTGCGCCAGCCGGTCGCGGTGCGCGCGCGCGGCGTCGAGGCCAAGAGCCGCAACGAGCGTCGCTTTATTGCGGTCCGCATCCTTGCCGGCGCGCTTGCCGAGTGCCGCTTCATCCGCTTCGACGTCGAGGATGTCGTCGGCAACTTGGAACGCCGCGCCGATCGCCTTGCCATAACGCGACAGCGCGTCCTTCGCTGCCGCATCGGCCTGAGCGAAGATTGCGCCCGCGATGACAGCGTAATGCAGCAGCGCGCCGGTCTTCATCGATTGCAGTTTGATGACCGCGTCCGGCGTATGCGGCTCGGACGAGGCTTCGGCTTCGAGATCGAGCACCTGGCCGCCGACCATGCCGCCGAGGCCGGCGTGGCGCGCGAGCGCAAGAACGAGCGCGGCGCGGATCGCCGGATCTTCATGCGTCGCCGGATCGGCGGTGACATCGAATGCATAGGTCAGAAGGCCGTCGCCGACGAGAATAGCGGTCGCTTCATCATAGGCTTTGTGGGTCGTCGGACGGCCGCGGCGCAGATCGTCATTGTCGAGCGCCGGCAGATCGTCATGCACGAGAGAATAGCAATGGATCATTTCGAGTGCCGCGGCGGCGCGCAGCACGCCTTCATCTTCGACGCCGAAAAGGCGCGCCGTCTCGATCATCAAAAACGGCCGCAGCCTTTTGCCGCCGCCGAGCGAGGCGTAGCGCATAGCGTCAAGAAAGCGCGGGGGACGATAGGTCTCACCGGGGAGAGAGGTGGGCCCGAGGAGGCGATCGAGCATGCGCTCGGTGGAATCGGCGACGGCTGAAAGCCGCTTGTGAAACTCTTCTGCGGCGGAGGCAGCCGTCATCCGTTCGTGTCCTTTCCGGCGGTGGGCTTATGGTTCGGGGTTTATGGCGATCAAGCAGGGAGCGGCTGGACGTTCCGAGATGGCGCCCATAAGACCTCGACTTCGGTTCCGCTTGCCTCATCGGACAAGATCGGTCAAGGCTCGCCCATGTTTCAAAAGACCGGCGCTTCCGGGGTGTTGGGCAGCATCGTACGGTTCATTTCGCGGCTTTTTCTGCTGCTCGTGGTCATATTCGTGGTGTTGGTCGTCGCCTATCGCTTCGTCACGCCGGTTTCGACGCTCATGCTTGGGAGAATGGTCACGCTGCAGCGTGTGGACCGTGTCTACAAGCCTTTTGCCGACTTTTCGCCACATCTCGTCTCATCGCTGATCACCTCGGAAGATGCGCATTTCTGCCACCATCACGGCGTGGATTGGGGGGCGCTGCGCGAGGTCATCAACGACAGCGGCGAGGATGGCCCCTCGCGCGGCGCCTCGACCATCACCATGCAGGTCGCCCGCAATCTCTTCCTTTGGCAGTCGCCGCTGGCCTTCATCCGCAAAGGCCTGGAAATTCCGGTCGCCCTACTGATCGATTTCGTCTGGCCCAAGCGGCGCATCCTGGAAATTTATCTCAATATTGCCGAATGGGGCCCGAACGGCACTTTCGGTGCCGAGGCGGCCTCGCAGATGTATTTTCACAAGAGCGCCCGCGATCTCGATGCCCGCGAGGCGGCGCTGCTCGTCTCGGTGCTGCCCGATCCCCGCCACCGCGATCCCCGCCATCCGACGCGGCCCTTGATGCTGCACGCAAGGACGGTCATAAACCGTCTGGCGCGCTACCAGCCGGTCACCGCCTGCCTGCGCTAGGTCATGTCCAGGAAAAGTTGATCGACCTTTCGACAGAGGACATGTTCTAGATAGCCCATCCTTGGGCGCGCAAAACCGCACAGAGTTTTGCGCAGGATGCGCTAAAGGCTAGCCAGGAACCGATTTCCAGTGTAAGAGCGCCACTTCCCTTTTCCGCCCGGCCTCTTGCCGGCGCCAATCGCGGCGCGCCGCCGCCGCTCTATAGCGGCGCCAGTGCCGTCCATAGGAGCTTTAAATGGCTGTTCCGAAACGAAAAACATCCCCGATGAAACGGGGTTTCCGGCGCTCCGCCGATGCGCTCACCGCGCCGACCTATGTCGAGGACAAGGACTCGGGCGAGCTGCGCCGTCCGCATCACGTCGACCTCAAGACCGGCATGTATCGCGGCCGTCAGGTGCTCAAGCCCAAGACTGAGCAGGAATAAACTAGGCATAAGCCTCTCCCGAGGGAAGGGGCTAGGCCTGCGGCTTAGATGGAATATTGGCCGCCATTGGCGGTCAGCGTCGAGCCGGTGATGAAGCCCGCGTCCTCCGCCACGAGGAAGATGACGCAGCGGGCGATTTCCTCCGGTTCGCCAAGGCGGCCGACGGGAATTTCCGGCAGTACCGATTTTTCCAAAACATCTTTCGGGACAGCCTTCACCATATCGGTGGCGATGTAGCCGGGGCAGATCGCGTTGACGGTGATGCCCTTATTGGCGTTTTCTTGCGCCAACGCCTTGGTGAAGCCGATATCGCCGGCCTTCGAGGCCGAATAATTGGCCTGGCCCCGTTGGCCCTTCTGTCCATTGATCGATGAGATGTTGACGATGCGGCCGAAGCCGCGTTCCCGCATGCCCTCGATCACCGGGCGGGTCATATTGAAAAGCGAATTCAGATTGGTGTTGACGACCTCGTACCATTGCTCGGGCGTCATCTTATGAAAGACGGCATCACGTGTGATGCCGGCATTGTTGATCAGAACATCGATAGGGCCGAGATCGGCGACGACGCGGCTCAGTCCTTCGCTGCAAGCCGCATAGTCGGCGACATTCCATTTGTAGACCGCGATGCCGGTCTCGGCTTTGAATTTGGCGGCGGCTTCGTCATTGCCGTGATAGACCGCCGCTACGCGATAGCCATTCGCTGCCAAGGCCTTCGAGATGGCCGCGCCGATGCCGCGCGTGCCGCCGCTCACCACTGCTACGCGCGCCATGACCTTCTATCCCCTGATCGTTCTGCTTGCACGGCACTGTGCAGCCCGATGGTTCTAAGCCCGGGAAGTCTGGAAGCTCAGCGTTCGACTGTGAGCGCGATTCCCATGCCGCCGCCGATGCACAGCGTCGCCAAACCTTTGCGGGCGCCGCGCCGCTGCATCTCATAGAGCAGAGTGGTGAGGATGCGCGCGCCCGAAGCGCCGATCGGATGTCCGATGGCGATCGCGCCGCCATTCACGTTGACGAGGGCCGGGTCCCAGCCCATGTCCTTGTTGACCGCGATGGCCTGAGCGGCAAAAGCCTCATTGGCTTCGACGAGTTCGAGATCCTTCACCTTCCAGCCGGCCTTTTCGAGCGCCTTGCGGGAAGCCGGGATCGGGCCCGAACCCATGATGGCGGGATCGACGCCGGCGGTTGCCCAGGAGGCGATGCGAGCGAGGGGCGTGAGGCCGCGCGATGCGGCTTCCTGCGCGCTCATCAGAACGATCGCCGCGGCGCCATCATTGATGCCCGAGGCATTGCCGGCCGTGACCGTGCCGTCTTTCGAGAAGGCGGGCCGCAGTTTCGCGAGTCCGTCGATCGTCGTGCCGGCGCGGATATATTCGTCCTGATCGACGATGATGTCGCCCTTCTTGCTAGCGATCGTGACCGGCGTGATTTCATCGGCGAAGAGGCCGCCCCTTTGTGCCGCCTCGGCCTTGTTCTGCGAACCGAGCGCGAACTGATCCTGCTCGTCGCGGCTGATCTGCCACTTGGTCGCGATGTTCTCTGCGGTAATGCCCATGTGATAGCCCTGGAAGGCATCGATCAGGCCGTCGCGCAGCATGGTATCGGTGAATTTGAGATCGCCCATCTTCGTGCCGGCGCGTAAATAAGCGGCATGGGGCGCAAGCGTCATGCTTTCCTGGCCGCCGGCAACGATGACATTGGCATCGCCATTGGCGATCTGCTGCATGCCGAGGGCAACGGCGCGCAGGCCCGAGCCGCAGACCTGATTGAGGCCCCAAGCGGTCTTTTCCTGCGGGACGCCAGCCTTCATGGCCGCTTGGCGCGCCGGGTTCTGGCCTTCGCCCGCCGCCAATATCTGACCGAGGATCACTTCATCGACGTCGGCAGCGGCGACCCTGGCGCGGTTCAGCGCCGCGCTGATCGCGATGGCGCCGAGCTCATGCGCGGGCAGGGTGGCAAAGGCCCCATTGAACGAGCCGACTGCGGTGCGGGCTGCACCGACGATGACAGTATCGCGCGACATCGAGTTTTCTCCTGTTAAGGACGCGGTCGGGCCAGATAGCTGCCGCCCGGGTCAAACCGGCATTAGATCTTTCTCAACCACCCGCTCCGGCGATGGTCAAGCGCCGCGAGGGCGCGCTTTCGGCGGAGGTTGCGAAATTCGTTTTCGCTTTTCAGCAAAGCGCCTTATGCTTGCCATAATGCCCCCAAGAAGGCCGCCCGGAGGCGCCTGCCGCAAAACGCTCATCGAGCCGACAAAAGCGCTCCTAAAATAAGGTGTTGATCGTCCATGGCCAATGACAAGCAACCAATCACGATCAAGAAATATGCGAACCGGCGGCTCTATAACACCGGCACAAGCGCTTACGTAACGCTCGAAGACCTCGCCGAAATGGTGAAGCGGGGCGAGGATTTCTTGGTTTACGACGCGAAGACGGGCGAAGACATTACGCGCTCCGTCCTCACCCAGATCATCTTCGAACAGGAAGGCAAGAACGGCCAGAGCCTGTTGCCGATTACCTTTTTGCGTCAGCTGATCCGCTTTTATGGCGACAGCATGCAGATGCTGGTGCCGAGCTATCTTGAATTCACGATCGACAAGCTGACCAAGGAACAGCAAAAGTTCCGCGACCAGTTCGCCAGTGCGTTCGATGCCGCCGGCCTGCCGAGCCCGACCCGGCAGATGTTCGGCACGCTCGAAGAACAGGCCCGCAAGAACATGGCGATGTTCAGCCAGGCGCTGACGATGTTCTCGCCCTTTGCCCGCTCGGCCGCGCCGGCCAGCGAGGGTTCGCCCGAGCCCGAACCCAAATCCGACATCGAGGATATGAAGCGGCAGCTCGATGATCTGCAGAAGCGCCTTGAAGGCCTGACCCCAAAGGACGGCATGCCGCCGAAAGAATAAGCTTCGAGAGCGCGCTTCGGCTGAAGCATCAACCATTCAGATAGAGGCGGAAGTCTTCCGGCCGCGTCATGGCCGGGCTTGACCCGGCCATCCAAACACTCGAGTCGGCTTTTTTCTGTGATCCGTTGGCGCTTGGATGCGCGGGTCAAGCCCGCGCATGACGCCAACATAGAACCATTGAAGATCTGACGACGGTCAGCTGGCGTTGCGCAGGACCGGCTCGCCGCCGGGAGCGGGCTGTTTCGTCTCGGCCTTGCTGAAATGATGGCCTTGCAGATAGTCGACGCCCCATTCGCCGAGGAGCGCGGCGGATTCGGCATCCTCAACCCATTCCGCGACTGTCGGAATGCCAAGATGGCGAGCGAGTTCGACCAGCGTGCGGACGAAGAAACGGTCGTCTTCCGAGCGCGCCAGATTCTGAATGAAGGCGCCATCGATCTTCAGCAGATCGAAGCGCAGATTGCGCAGATTGCGAAATGACGTATGGCCCGAGCCGAAATCGTCCATCGCGACTTTGACACCGCAGTCATGCATTGCGACAATTGCGTGACGGACCGCCTCAAGATCGGCGATGGCGCAGGTCTCAGTGATCTCGATGATCAGGCGCGCTGCCACGTCGGGATGGAAGGCGAAGGCCGCCCGCAGCCGATCTGACCAATGCAGGTCGAGAACCGTTTCGCCCGACGCATTGATTGCGATCTTGAGATTGGGATCGCGGGCGAGTTCCTGCACCGCGAGTTCGAGCATGCGG
This sequence comes from uncultured Methylovirgula sp., assembly GCA_964644615.1. GTDB lineage: Bacteria > Pseudomonadota > Alphaproteobacteria > Rhizobiales > Beijerinckiaceae > Methylovirgula. The sequence goes on from CAZXXA010000009.1 coordinate 18,858, forward strand.
TGATCGATCAATTGCACGAGGCCGGTTTTCTCGGCGACGGGCAGAATTTCGGCCGGCAACATGACAGTGCCGCGCTCGGTTACGACGCGCATCAAGGCTTCATGAAAAGCGACGGCGCCGGTCCTCGTTGAAATCACCGGCTGCAAGGCGAGCACGATGCGCGACTGATTGAGCGCTGCGAGGATCTCGTCCGAAATGTTCTGGATCTGCATGCGGGCATCGTCGCGGACGAGGCTTTCGGTATAGGCGACGAAACGCTCGCGTGACATGCGCCGCGCGGCTTCCAATGCTTCTTCGAGATGATAGAAAAGCGTCTGCACGGTGCGGCCCTGGAGCGGGGCGATGGCGCCGCCGATGCGGATCGACGCGATGATGCAGCCGGCTTTGGTCTGCAGCGGCTCATCCTGGATCGCATCGAGGAAGCGTTGCGCGGCGATCTGCATCTGCTCGGCCGAACAGTCTTCGAGCAGCAGCGCGAATTTATTGCCGGCATAACGCGCGACCATATCAGTCGCGCGAATATGCGCCTTCAGCCGGCCCACGGCGGCGGCGATGATCTCATCGCCGATGTCATAGCCATAGCTGCGGTTGAGCCCCGCCAGATTGTCAATGCCCGCAAGCAAGAGCGCGAAATGGCCGCCCTTGCGCTGGCATTTTTCCAGCAAGGTTTCGACCTGATCCTTGAAGCGGTTGCGATTCATCGCGCCGGTCAGCGGATCGCATTGCGACTGCTGGGCGAGGGCGCGTTCCGCCTCATAACGATCAGTGATGACGCGGACCGTGCCATGCGCATGGGCCGGGCGCCCATCGGCGCCGGCGAACCAGCGGCCATTGTCTTCGATCCAGATCAGCGTGCCGCGGCTGCCGGACTGCGGCCGATCGACGAGACCGTAGACGACGCGATAGGCGACGCCGCGTCCGAGGTCGGGCTCGCCAGAATCCATGATCGCCTCATAGCGTGACGAGGGGCTCGCGGAGGACAGATATTCGGCAAAGGCGCGGCCGGTCGTCTGCGAAGGAAAGCCCGGAAAGTTCAAGGCTTCGGCAGCATTGGGGCCGAAGGTGAGCTGATCCGTCGCCAAATCCCAATCGTAGACGACTTCGCCGATCGAGCTGAGGATCGTCCGCGGATCGAGCGCGGCTTTATCGGCAGAGGTCGGTCGGCTGCTTTCGAAAGACATAGGCGGCTCTGCCATCATCGGCTCGTCATGAATTCGTTCGGCGCTGGCCAATGGCCATTTGCGCGTCCCAACGCTTACCAGGGCTGCGTTAAGAAGCTCTATAGATCACGCTCCTGGTCTAGCTGTCGGCGACATATAAAATTACGTTTTAAATCAAATCGATAGAGTTGCTGTTCGGCCGTTTGCCTTAGCCCGGCTGCCAGCCGGGCGGCGCCATTTCGAAGCCGGCAAAATCGAAGCCCGGCGCGACACTGCAACCGACAAGCGCCCAATCGCCGGATGCCTGTGCCAAACATTCGGCCATCTGCCAATGATGCGCCGGAATGACATATTGCGGCTGCTGGCCCGCGGCGAGATCGAGGCCGAGCACGGCGGTCTCGACAGCCTTGCCTTCAGTCCAGGCGCTGAGCCGGAGCGGCGCGCCCATATAAAAGTGCCAGACCTCCACCGCATCGACGCGATGCCAGGCGGAGATCTGTCCGGCAGCCAAAAGAAAATAGATAAGCGTCGAGCGCGCCCGCCCGTCGGGACCCGGCACATCGCGAAAGGTCTCGCGATAAAAGCCGCCCTCAGGATGCGGCTTGAGATCGAGCCGGCCGATGATCTCCCGAAGATCCGGAAGTCTTGTCATCCGCGAAAATGGTTTTTACGTTCGCGCAGCTCGGCGAAGACTTTCGCCGGATCGGCGCCCTTGAGGCCGACGCCGGCCTGCACGTCGGGATCAGAAGCCCGCAGGAAAGGATTTGTCGCAAGTTCGAGATCCATGCGCGTCGGCAGTGTGAAGTGGCCGGCAGCGCGTAACGCTCCGAATTCCTCGGCGCGCGTCTTCAGATTTTCATTCGCCGGATCGACGCTCAGCGCGAACCGCGCATTGGAGAGCGTGTATTCGTGGCCGCAATAGATCTGTGTTGCGGGCAGGGCCGCGAGCTTCATCAGCGAATGATAGAGGACGTCGGGCGGCGCCTCGAAACCGCGGCCGCATCCGAGTGCAAACAATGTATCGCCGGAGAAGAGCACGCCGTCCTTTTCGAACCAATAAGCGATATGGCCGAGCGTATGGCCCGGCACCTCGATGACCTTGGCGTCCTGCCCGCCGACGCTGACGACATCGCCTTCCTTCACGGTTTCATCAAGCGTGCCGATCTGCGCCGCTTCTTTCGCCGGGCCGACGACCCGCACATTCGGAAAGGCGTCTTTGAGTTCGGGAATGCCCTGCGTGTGGTCGCCATGATGATGGGTGACGAGAATATCGGTGAGCTGCCAGTTCTTTTCCGCCAGCGCTTTGCGGATGGGACCGGCTTCCGGCGCGTCGATCGAGGCCGTGGCGCCGGTCGCAGCATCGTGGACGAGGACACCGAAATTGTCGGTGAGGCAGAGGAACTGATGGACTTCCAGCATAGCTTCAACCTTCGAACGGCAGATCCGGGCGTCATATAGAGCCGATCCCGACTAAATGGATCGCTTCGCCATCCATTTAGTCGGGACAAATCGGCTCGATTAAAATCCCTGGAGCATGTCCTTTGTCGGAAAAGTCGATCAACTTTTCCGGGACATGCTCTAGCCACGCGTTCCGCAAGGGTCAAACCGCGTCGCGTTTGCTCTATTGACGAAATCCGGTTTGACGCCGCGTCAGAACATGCGAGGAAAGCGCCATGCCGCTCGATATCCTCGATCTGCGCAGCTTTTACGACTCTGGGCTCGGAGTTGTCGCGAGCCGCTTCATCGGCCGTGCCATCCGCGCGCGATTCGATACATGCATCGGCCAGTCGGTGATGGGGGTCGGCTATGCGACGCCCTATCTCGATCTCTTTCGCGGCGAGGCGCTGCGGACCCTGGCCTTCATGCCTGCGGCGCAGGGCGTAGTGAACTGGCCGCCCGTCGGCCTGTCCGCTTCGGCGCTCGTCGAATCGAGCATGATGCCGCTGCCGGATTCCTGCATGGACCGCATCATCGTCGTACATGCGCTCGAAATCGTCGATCATCCGCGCGAGCTTCTCGACGAAATCTGGCGGATCTTGACGCCGGGCGGCCGGATGATCGTGGTCGTGCCGCGCCGCGCCGGATTGTGGGCGCGGCTCGATACGACGCCTTTCGGCTATGGCCAGCCCTATTCGCGCAGCCAACTACGCGAATTGATGCGCGATGCGCTTTTCCTGCCGACCTTCTGGACCGAGGCGCTCTATACGCCGCCGTTCGAGAAGGGGATTTTTCTGCGTTCGGCGACTCTGTTCGAGCGGATCGGTGCCAAGCTCGCGCTTCCCGGCGCAGGCATCACAATCGTGGAGGCGACCAAGCAGCTTTACCGGCCGATTGCGGTGCGGCGGCTGGCGCGGCAAGCTTTACCACAACTGCAGCCGGTCATCGGCGTTGGTCCGGCCGGCGTGGCGGGGAACTGAGACTGGTACTCTTTGCCGTTGGACGAGTGCCATATCACGCAGTGTCTTGGGCTTGTCGCATGCTGCGGCGCGGCCTATACCCCGGTGCCCGCCGATTGCAAGTCTTCCCCCAGGTCTGAATGGTTACGCTGCATCACTATCCGCTCTGCCCGCAATCGCGTTTCGTCCGGCTGTTATTGGGGGAATATGGAATCGAGCCGCAGCTCGTCGAGGAACGGCCCTTCGAGCGGAATGAGGCCTTTCTGCGCCTCGATCCGGCCGGCGAAACGCCGGTTGTGACCGAGGAGGACGGTGCGCTGGTGGTGCCCGGACCGGCGGTCATCGCGGAATATTTCGACGAAACGCGCGGTCTCGCTTTAGGCGCCCATCGGCTGCTGCCGGAGGACCCTGCCGGGCGCATCGAGGTCCGCCGCCTGCTCAACTGGTTCACCCAGAAATTCTATTCGGAGGTGTCGTCCTGGCTCCTGACCGAGAAGATCTATAAGCGCTTCATGACCCGCGAGCAGGGCGGCGGCGCACCCGATATGGATCTGATCCGCGCGGCGCGGGCCAATATCCGCTATCATCTACGCTATGTCGGCTATCTGACTGCGCATCGTAGATGGCTCGCGGGCGACCGGCTGAGCTATGCCGATCTGGCGGCGGCGGCGCATATTTCGGTGGCCGATTTTCTGGGCGATGTTCCATGGGACGAAGATCAGACGGCGAAGCTTTGGTACGCCCGCGTGAAGTCGCGGCCGAGCTTCCGCACGCTGCTCGCCGATCGCCTGCCGGGTCTCACGCCGGGTCCCGTCTACGCGGATCTCGATTTCTGAATGGCGCCGCGCTGAAGACGGCGTTAGCTGAAAGGGCCGCGGCTCTCGGCTTCGATCTCTGCCGCGTCACACGGGCCGACAGCATCCCGCAAGCGCCGGAGCGGCTCGCCGAATGGCTCAAGGCGGGCTTCGCCGGCACGATGGATTATATGGCCGAGACGCAGGAGCGCCGCGGCGCGCCGCAGGCGCTGTGGTCCGATGTCAAAAGCGTCATCATGCTCGGCGTGAACTATGCGCCGGAGAGCGATCCGCTGGCACTCCTCGCGAATAAAAGCTGTGCCAACATCTCCGTCTATGCGCGTCATCGTGATTATCACGACCTTATCAAAGGCAAGCTCAAGCAGCTTGCCTCCTGGTTCGTCGCGCAAACGCCGGGCACCGATATCAAAGTTTTCGTCGATACGGCGCCGGTGATGGAAAAGCCGCTCGCCGCGCAGGCGGGCCTCGGCTGGGCCGGCAAACACACCAATCTCGTTTCGCGCGAGTTCGGTTCCTGGCTGTTTCTCGGCGCGATCTTCACCGATTGCGAATTGCCTCCGGATGTGGCCGAGACCGATCACTGCGGCTCCTGCCAAGCCTGTCTCGATATTTGTCCGACCAAAGCCTTTCCGGCACCGCATCTTCTCGATGCGCGGCGCTGCATCTCCTATCTGACGATCGAGCACAAAGGCCATATCGCCGGCGAATTCCGCAAAGCGATGGGCAATCGCATCTATGGCTGCGACGATTGTCTCGCGGTCTGTCCTTGGAACAAATTCGCGCAGCAGGCGCGCGAGGAAAAATTGCGGCCGCGGGCCGATCTCATGGCGCCGACAATCGCCGATTTCTTGCGATTCGATGACGCGACGTTCCGGCAGTTCTTCTCCGGCAGCCCGGTCAAACGGATCGGCTTGGCGCGATTTCTCCGCAATGTTCTGATTGCTGCGGGGAATTCGGGTAATACCGATCTCCTGCCCTTGATTGAACACCAACTCGATGCAGAATCAGCGCTCGTTCGTGCCATGGCCATCTGGGCCTTGGCCGAATTGGCGCCCGCGGCACGCCTTCAACAGCAAGCGCAGCGACGAGAGGGAGTGGAACAGGATTTGGATGTGATGTCGGAATGGTCGGCGGCGCTCGCAAAACAGGAGCAGCGCCTATGAAACTCTTCGCCTTCGGTCTTGGCTATTGCGCCTGCGATTTCATCGCGCGCTACGGTTCCGCTTTTGATGCGATCTCGGGTACCGTCCGCGATGCCGAAAAGCCGCGCGTGAATGGCGATCAGGAGGTGACGACATTCATCTTCGATCGCGACCGGGAAGATCCCGGCATCGCCGACGCATTGGCGCAATCCGATGTGATTCTCGTCTCTGTTCCGCCGGGCATCTCGGTCGATCCCGTGCTGGCGAAATTCGGCCGCAGGCTCGCCGCCCTGCCGCAGAAGCTGACGATCATCTATCTCTCGACCATCGGCGTTTACGGCGACCGGCAGGGCGAATGGGTCACCGAAGACAGGCTGCCGTCGCCGAAGAGCGATCGTTCGGTCGCGCGGCTGCATGCCGAAAAGGCTTGGACGACGCTCGCGCAGGATGGCCGCAAGACCGTCCATATTCTGCGGCTCGCCGGCATCTATGGGCCGGGCCGCAATGCGCTCATGGCTTTGCGGGAAGGCAAGGCGCACCGGATCATCAAGAAGGATCAGGTCTTCAACCGCATCCATGTCGCCGATATCAGTGCCGCAATCGCCGCAGTGCTGAATTATGCCGGCGATGGCCCGGGAGAAATCTGGAATCTGAGCGATGACGAGCCGTCGCCGCCGCAAGATGTCGTGACCTTTGCCGCCAGCATCATGGGCGTCGAGCCCCCGCCGGAGCAGGACATTGAAGTCGCCAATTTGAGTGCGCTCGGCCGCACTTTCTATGGCGAGAACAAGCGCGCTTCGAACGGCAAGCTGAAAGAGAAGCTCGGGGTTACGCTGGCTTTTCCGACCTACCGCGAGGGCATCGTCGCATTATGGGAGGGCGGCGAAGGGCGCCAGTGACGCCCTTCGCATTTTGAGGATCAGTCGCAATTGCTGCGGTGCCCCTCGGACGACGCGCTCTCGTTTTCCGGGAGCGTGTAGACGATCCGATGCGACTGCGGCTCAACGATCAGGATCTCGTCGTTGACGACCACATAGTCGTAACCGCGATATTCCGGCACGATCGAGACAATGTCTTCCGGCAGCGGATAGAAGTGATAGTGCGACGGAATCACCGTGCCCACGCGCACTGAGAAGTCCGCATGCGAGATTTTCTCGACATGCTCGCCACGGATAGCTTCGCGGATCCGGTTTGCCTTGCCGGGCGCGATCTTGTGCCCGCCTTCGCCCATGGCCGCATTTTCATGCGCGCTGCCTGAGGCCGCCGCGCCTGAGGTCGCGGCGTTCCGATCCTGCGTCGCGGCTGCGGCGCCGTTTGTGCGGCTGCGCTCGCTTCCGGCTGTCGAACCCGTCGTCTTGTCGGGCGAAGCAGCGTTGCCGTGCTCCTCACCTTTGCCACGGGCTTGCGAGCTTTGCTCAGAGCCTTGCTGTGACTTTTGCGCGGAGCTCTTCTTTTCCGAAGGCTTCGCCTCGCCCGAAGTAGCTGAGCTGCCCTGCGATTGGTCGTTCTTTTGGGCCGCTGCCGTACCCTTGGTTTGCGCGGATCCGCGCGTCTCGGCTGAAGTCCCGGACTTCCCTTCGGTCGCGTCGGTCTGCGCCGAGCCTTTCGCCGCCGCGCCGGCGCTGCCGCGCTCGTCGGTCGCGTTGCGGTGCTCACGTTTGGAGCTCGGGGTCGACTGCTGATCGCTGGTGCTCGTCTGAGCCATTTGGCGATTCGGCTGAGGACTTTGAGCAAAGGCCGCCGGTGCAGCGATGATGAGTGCTGCTGCGGCCACCGAATGCATGAAGATTTTAGTCATTTTCTTCACCCTTCACATAGGTTGTTCATGTGCGGGCGAATAGTTGACGTAGGTAAGCGTTCCATTCTGGCGCAATATATCATCGGCTATTGAAGAGCCGCCGACGTAAAGCTTTCTGAACATGCGATGAAGCTGTATCTGCAAGCAATCAGCTGAAGCAGTGACAGTGAAAGGTATGCCACCGGGATGACGCGGAAAGCCTCGGAATGCGTGCATTGCCGGCGCGGCGCGTCCGTCCGGCCCTAGAGTTGCGAGACCTTCGGGTGCCCCGGCTTGCCGATTGCAGCCGGCGTACCCCAACCGCCGGCTGGCGCTTCGACGTCATTGGCCGCCGGATCCGGCGTTTTGGGACGGAAGGCGGCGGCGGTTGCCTTGGCGGCGGCGAGATCGGCCGGGCTGAGGCGCGCTCCCACATCATCGCGCTTGCTGCCGGCATCCGCATCGCCCTGCGCGGCGGCGGCCGCGAACCAGACATAGGACAGCGTCAGATTCTGCGGCACGCCGAGGCCGCGGGCGAGCAGGATCGCGACATTGTACTGGCTGTCCCTGACGCCATATTCGGCCGCCTTGCGGAACCATTGCGCCGCATTGGCATAATCCGGCTTGCCGCCTTCGCCGCCCTCGGCGGTCAGCACGGCAAGATTGTGCATGGCGCGGACATTGCCGTGATCGGCCGCCTTCCGGTACCAGGCCATCGCCTGATTGGCGTTCCGCTGGACACCCAGGCCTTTTTCGTAAAGCGAACCAAGGCGATATTGCGCCGGCGCGAGGCCCGCCTGGGCGGCCTTCTCATACCATTGCACCGCGAGGTGGAGATCGCGCTGGACGCCATGGCCGCTGGCGTAATTGGTGGCAAGCACATATTGCGCCTTGGCGTTGCCGTTTTGGGCGGCCCTTTGCAAGCTGGTGATATCGACGGAGTGTCCGATCGATCCCGTAAAGATCGGGGCCTGGTCGGCCGGGCCGATGGACGCGGACGGCTGTGGCGGAGAAGCTGCAGCGGGCGCCGCGGCCGGGTCTGATGCCGGCGTGGGCGCCGGCAAAGTGGCGGCGGGTTTCGGGGCCGGCACTGCGGACGGCGCTGAAAGCGCACCATGCTCTGCGGGCGCCGGACGCGCCGGAGCGCTGTGTTCGGGCGCATTGACCTTGCCCGCGGGCGGCAGATCGAGCGGCGCGTGGTTGACCGTTTTCACGACGGCATAGGCGCCCATCGCCAGGAAGAGCGCGGCGACCGAGAGAACCACCGGCCGCTTGTGCTGGGCGATAAAGCTGCGCGTCTGATCGACGAGCCCTGCGTTTTCGGTGCGCACAGGCGCGCTCCGCATAGCCGTTGCGGTTTCCATCTGGGCGGCCTGGGCGGCGCGGCGAGCGGCGGCGATGAAGCCTGACCGGCCGGTGCTCGCCTCCGGCAGATCGAAGGAATCAGCGCCCGCGCGCTCATCCTCATCGGCGGTGCGCTGGCTGCGCGACCCGGGCAGGCCGCGGCCCGGCTCGATGAGAAAGTCATCGAGCATAGGGGCATCTCTGTCGTCCGCTTCGCTGAGCGCCTGCGCGGCCGCGCGCACGGAATGAACGAGGGCAGGGCGTGAGGCGGCAAGCGTGTCGGGCATGCGCGCCGTTGCGGCTGGCGCAAAATTTGGAGCCGGACCGGAGGCCAGAATTTCCGGCGGCCGGGTACGGACGTCGGCGATCTCATTTTCGACGAGCGCGAGCCGGTCGACGACCTTTTCCAAGGTCTCGTGCACAGCATTCAAGGTCGAGAAGGTGCGCCGGTCGGCTTCTTCCTGCATGGCGCGGAAGTCGAGAATGTCTTGCGAGCGATCGCGCGTCTCGTGCGGCGCAAGTTTTTGTGCGACCTCGTCGAGAACATTGCGCGCGGCCTTCTCCGCTGCCGCATAGGAGGCATCGCGGGTGCGTTCGAGCTCGGTGAAGAGATTGGCGATCGTCTGTTCGAGCGAAACCAGCGACGGGAAGCCTGCATTGGCCTGATCGAGACGCGAAGCGAATTCGCTGACCTGTCTCTGCAGGGCTTCTATGGCGCGGCCGTCGGCTTCGGGCCGCTTGGCGTTGTCGATCTTCTCGGCAAGATTGAGAACGAGTTTTTCCAGGCCCTGGATATCGAGCTGCGACTGCGGCGGCGGGCGGTCGGCCAGTTCCTGATGCACATCGTTGATGCGATTGGCGAGAGCCGTGTAGCGGCTTTCGTCGCGCGCCTCGGCCAGCGCCAGATCGACTTTGGCGCCGATCGTCGAGAGCTGATCTTCGATCTTGGCGAAAGCGCCGCTGCCGCGGTCGCTGGTCAAAAGCCGGATTTCTTCGGCAACCGCCGCGAGGTCACCGTCTTCGCGCCCGACTGGGCGGCGATCCTGCAATTCGCGCAGCTGATCGAAACGTTCGCTCAGCGCCTCGATTTGCCGGCCGATCCGTTCGATGGGTGCGGATTGGAAGGCGCTGCCCGACAGCAGCTCGCGGATTTCGCGCGTGCGCGCATCGATCAGACCGAGAGCCGAGGCATCGACATGCGTGCGCCCGAGATTGTCGAGCTTGCTACCGAGCTTCTTCACCTCGGCTTCGAGGCCACGGATGGTTGTGCGCGGATCGGCTTCGGCGAGCGCGATGCGCAAATCGCCGACAAGCCGCTCGAGCGGCTGCAAAACCGTTTCGCGAATGCCCTCGCCACGCGAGGAGTCGATTTGCTGCGTCAGATGGCGGATCGCTGATTCGAGCGGCGCGGTCGAACCGCGTTCGGACATGCCGCGCAGCGCCGTCGACATCGCGGCGATTTCGCCGCTCAATTTATCGAGATTGCAGCCCGCCGGGGCGACGACACGCTCCGCCTGGTCGCGGCGCAGGCCGTGAATCTGATTCGCCAGCGCGGCGATATCGCCGCGCAGATTTTCGAGCGTCGCGCCGCCTGCCACGGCGTCGGCATGATCCGCTGCCTCGGGTTGGCTCATGGAGGGAATGTCTTCCTCCAGATCGCGCTGGCGGCGGCTGATTTCGGCAACCGCATTGGCGAGGGAGGGGCGGCGGGCCGCCGCGACAACAGGACGGCGAGCCGCGACTTCAGGCTCGTGGCGGCTGCGCCGCGGAGGCGGCGGGCTATCGAAATCGGCGGAGCGCTCCAGGCGCCGAAACGCTCTGTCGAGCAGGCTGTCTTCATTGCGCATGCTGCGCGCCGGCGGCCGCGCTGCGCGTTCCGCGCGCTCGCTGATTCGTGGCTGGCGGCCTTTGGCGCGCGCGCCAACGCCTACGGGGCGCGGGTTGGCAGCTGAATGACGCAGCTTCGCTGCGATGGCTTCGGCGTGTTCCTCTTCCGTCAGCTCGGCCGGATCGACGTCGATCTCCGCCGCATATTCACCGACGGCTTGGGCGAACCAGGCGTTCAGGCTCAACCCTTCGCGCCGCGCCGCATTCCGCGCCGCTTCACGAATGTTAGCCTCCCCACCCCTCATGCCCCAGGGAATCGGCTTCTGCATGTTCTCTCCGACAGGGAACCCAGTTGGTGAGGAAGAGAAAGTGCGTTGATTCGAGATCGACGCGCCGGATACCGCCTCAGTCCACGAATTTCGAGAGCTGCGGTAAATACCGGGTTAACGCTGGCCGATTTTGGGACAATTCACGCGGTACAACCGCGGATAAAAAATGCAATTTTTGGTTGCAATGGCGATATGAATACACTTAAAGTTACGCTGCTTGGGAAGGTCATCAGGCGGAACGGATGATGGAACACGAGTCAGGCCACTATCACGTCAGCGTTCAAACGGAAGGTTCTATGGACGCGCCTCCAGCTCCGGTTCAGTTCTTTTCGATCGGCGAAGTGGCACGCGAATTCGGTGTCAGCTTGCGGACGCTGCGCTTCTACGAGGACCGCGATTTGCTGCATCCTGTCCGGCAGGGGACGAAGCGCCTCTATACGGAACTCGACCGATCCGCCCTGCAGATGATCCTAAAGGGCAAGCAGCTCGGTTTCACCCTGAGCGGCATTCGCGCCATTCTGGCGGCGCGCGGCGAGACCACGAAACATGCCGATCTCGAGCTCAGCCTGAACCCGGAACAGATCATTTCCCAAATCCGGCAGCTCGAGCGCCAGCGCGAAGACCTTGATCACGCGCTGCGGGCACTGCGCGCCGCGGCCGAAAAGATCGGCGTCGCGACCGAGGCGGCCTGACGCGCAGGCGGCGCACTCCATAGAGCCGGCACACGCCATAAGTGGCGCATATCATAACAAGCCGTTATGACAGCAGCCGCCCTTCTGAGGGCGCGATGTGCCGTGCCATGTGCTATGCAACGCGCCCTCGCATGAGCCTCATTGCAGCCGAGAGCGCATCGTGTCCGATCAGCTTCTGCCCGCCGCCTTGCCGCGAAAAGTCGGCGTCCTTCTCGCCAACCTCGGCACGCCCGAGGCGACCGATTTCTGGTCGGTGCGACGCTATCTCAAAGAATTTCTGTCGGACCGTCGCGTCATCGAGACGCCGCGCCTGATCTGGTGGCCGATTCTCAATCTCTTCATCCTTTCGACACGTCCGAGCCGCAGCGGTGCAGCCTATAAGAAGATCTGGGACACCGCCGAAAACGAAAGCCCGCTGAAGACAATTACGCGCGCTCAGAGCCATGAGCTCGCCGCCTGGATCGCCGCGGGGGGTCTGCCGCATGCCGAAATGATCGAAGTCGATTGGGCGATGCGCTATGGCGCGCCATCGATCGATGCAGCGATCACACGTCTCATCGACAAAGGTTGCGACCGGCTGCTCGTACTGCCGCTCTATCCGCAATATTCGGCCACAAGCACGGCAACCGTGGCCGATTCCGTCTTCATATCCCTGGCGCGGCAGCGCTATCAGCCGGCACTGCGGATCGCTGCGCCTTATTACGATACGCCGGCCTATATCGAAGCACTCGTCGCATCATTGCAGGCGCATATCGCGACATGCGGTTTTACGCCGGACGCGGTTCTTCTCTCCTATCATGGCATACCGCAGACCTATGCCGAAAAGGGCGATCCCTATCCGATCCATTGCGAGGCGACATTTCGCCTCTTCGCCAAGGCCCTTGAAAATGCGCCCTTCCAGATACGCATGAGCTATCAATCGCGCTTCGGGCCGGCCGAATGGCTGCAACCTTATACCGATGCGACGGTAATCGAACTGGCCAAGTCAGGGGTGAAAAACCTGCTTGTCATCACCCCCGGATTTTCAGCCGATTGCTTGGAAACATTGGAAGAAATCGGCATCGAGAACCGCGAATATTTCCTGCATAATGGCGGCGCGCATTTTTCCGTCGTGCCGTGCCTGAATGCCAGCGCCGAGGGCATGCGGGTGATTGAGGACTGCATCAAGCGGGAGCTGGCCGGCTGGATCTGATTTCGCCGATTCGCAGTTGCATCTAATCGCCATGCTGAAGCGTTATGCTGGCGTTCATCCAGGCGATAGGATGATGTTTATCGTGGTTTCCATCCGAAACCCGCTGAGGAGGCGATCATGAAAATTAAGGTGTTTGTCGCGGCTTTGTCGATTTTCGGTCTGGCCAGTTCGGCGTTTCTCGCATCGACTCCGGCGGAGGCTGGAAAGCCCGGCGGTTGCCTTAAATACGGTGCTGCGGGTGCCGTCGCTGGCCACTATGCCCATCACCACGGCGTCAAGGGCTTCATCGCTGGTTGCACCGTCGGCATGATCCGCCGGCACGAATATAACAAGCAGCAGAAGGCCCTGAAGGCGCAGCAAAAACATCAGCAGATGGAGCACCAGGGCGCGCCGGAGCCGACATCCGGCGATCATCACTAAGAGCTTATGACATGGCGTGCTTCAGATCGCGCCGTGCTCTGATTGCGAGCCGGCTCTTTATTTGCCTTGTGCGAGAAGAGCCGGCAGCTTGCTTTCCCATTCATACGCCTGCTTGACGATCTCTGAGAGATGATCGTGCTGCGGATGCCAGCCAAGTAGCTGGCGAATGCGATCGGCATTCGCGACAAGCGCGGCCGGATCGCCGGCACGACGGCCAGCTAGCCGCACGTCGAAATCGACGCCGGTGATATCCTTCACCACATCGATGACTTCCTTCACCGAATGGCCGTGGCCGTAGCCGCAATTCAACACGAGACTCTTGCCGCCACTGCGCAAATGTTTGAGCGCGAGAAGATGCGCGGCGATGAGATCGCTGACGTGAATATAATCGCGAATGCAGGTGCCGTCGGCGGTTGGATAGTCGGTGCCGAACACATCCATGCCGCGCCGCATGCCGAGCGCGGCTTGTACGGCGACTTTGATGAGATGGGTCGCATTCGGTGTCGATTGGCCGCTGCGGCCCAGCGGATCGGCGCCCGCGACGTTGAAATAGCGCAGCGCGACATAGGAAAAATCCTTGGCCAGATCTCGCGACTTGGCGACGTCCTGCAGCATCCATTCAACCATCAGCTTGGAACGGCCGTAGGGATTGATCGGATTGGGCGGCACATCCTCATTGATCGGATTGACGCTTGGCTCGCCATAAACAGCGGCTGTCGAAGAGAAGATGAAGTTCTTGACGCCGTGAGCGAGCGCCGTTTCAATGAGATTGCGGGCCTTCGCCGTGTTGTTGAGATAATAGGTGAGGGGCTCGGCAACCGATTCCGGCACGACGATTTTGGCGGCGAAATGGGCAATCGCCTCGATCCCGTGCGTGGCGAAAATTGTGGCAAGTTTCTCCGTGTCGCCGAAATCGCCGATCGCTAGGGTCGCTGCTTTCGGGACGGCCCAGGGAAATCCGGTGGATAGATCATCGAGAACGACGACTTCCTCCCCCGCGTCCAATAGCGCGAGAACCATATGGCTGCCGATATAGCCGGCGCCCCCCGTGACCAAGACTGCCATATCATGTGTCCCTTAGGGCCTTATTTCGTCGGGCGGTCCCGAGACGATCCGCGGAAATCAAGCCCCATCTTGAGCGCAACTCTAAGCGCCGCCGCGAGTTGACGCCCCGGAAGCGCACGTCTAGTCAGGCAGCCGATCGCCGATCCACCCACCCCGCATCTTCTTGAAGATGCCCAAAAATATCCTAAACGTTCTTTACAGGATCGCGATCGAACTGTTCGCGAGCGTTCAAAGGAACAGCCGATCCACCAACTGCGGATTTGATCCGCGAATTTTGGAAGAGATTATGAGCAAACGCATTCGCAAAGCCGTCTTTCCGGTTGCCGGTCTCGGAACCCGCTTTCTTCCCGCGACCAAATCAGTGCCGAAAGAAATGCTGACCGTGGTGGATCGTCCCGTCCTTCAACATGTCGTCGAAGAGGCACGTGAAGCAGGCATCGAACATTGCATCTTTGTCACCGGCCGCAATAAGGCGGTCATCGAGGATTATTTCGACGCTGCCTATGAGCTTGAAGACATTCTGCTGAAGCGTGGCAAGAAGAAGGAATGGGAAGCCCTCATTGCCGAATTGCCGAAGCCCGGCTCGATGAGCTTCACCCGCCAACAGTCGCCGCTCGGTCTCGGCCATGCGGTCTGGTGCGCCCGCGACATCGTCGGCGATGAGCCCTTTGCCGTCATTCTGCCCGACATGCTGACCATGCCGTCCGACGGATCGAAGCCACGCTGCCTCGCGCAATGCATCGAGGCCTATGAGAAGCATGGCGGAAATATCATAGCGGTCGAAGAGGTGGCTCCGGAAGAGACCCATAAATATGGCGTCGTGTCGGTGGGCAAGAGCTTCGGCCCGGCTTTCGAGATCACCGGCATGGTGGAGAAGCCGCCGCAAGGTACAGCGCAGTCCAATTTCATCATCTCCGGCCGTTATATCTTGTCGCCTGAAATCTTCGACATTCTCGAAAAGGTCGAGAAGGGTTCGGGCGGTGAGATACAGCTGACCGATGGCATGCGGGCGCTGGCGAAGACGCAGCCCTTCCACGGCGTGCGCTTCAACGGCACGACTTACGATTGCGGCTCGCGCCTCGGCTTCTTGACTGCGAATGTCGCTTTCGCTGCCGCCAATCCGGAAATTTCCGGCGAATTCCGCGACATGCTGCGGCACCTCGTCGGCAAACTGTAATCGCAAGCAAAAGCATCACTATCGGGCGGCGTCACGGCATATATTTGAGGCCGAGCAGGAAGACGTCGCCCGTATAGAAATCATTCGCCAGATTACTGGTGAGCTGCGTGTGCGTATAGCTGCCGCGCAGCATGAGATAGCGCGTGATGTTGTATTCGGCGCCGACACCGAGCGTATAGAGATGCTCGGTGATCGGCACGCCTTCATAATTGTTGATCTGATAGGACGCTTTGCCGGTCAGCGTTAGATTGCGGAAGAGCTGATGCGCGACTTGGCCGTCGATTTCATAGGCCACGGCGCCGGAGGCGAAGGGCGTCGTCGTCTCGGATAGGTTGGTCGAAGCGTTCAGCGACAAAGTCGTGAGCTGCGTCACCGCATAATTGACCTTGGCGTCGATCGTCGGCGATTGCAAATGCGGCAGACGCGGATCGACATAGTCGCGATCCGCATAACCGACTGCCAGATCGCCGGTGATCAGACGGCCGGCTTCGAAACGTGCGCCGACTTTGCCGGCGATGCCGTCGGAATTGCGGGCAAAGCCGCCAATATCGTAATAGCTGTCGTAGCGGCGTTCATCGCCGCGCAGCTCGACATAGGGGATAAGACCCGGCGTGAGCTCGTAAGAGGCGCGTCCGGTTATCCCATAGGTATTGTAGTTGTCGAGCGAGAGCGCCAATTCGGTGCCGTCCGACTCCGTCGCATTGCCGAAGATGTCGCGGTCGAAGCTGGCGCGCAGATCGAGCGTGAGGCGATTGAACTGATGGCTCGCACCGGCCGTCTGGCCGAGCGTCACGATCAGCGGCCGGTTGGTGGTGAAAATTGCACCGGGAATGGCGATTTGCGGCGAGCCGGGCGATTGCGTCGCCACGCTGAAGCGGCTTTCGAGATTGATCTTCGTATCGCGCGTCACGTCGATGCGCGCATCGACCGTGCCATTGCCTTCCGGCCGGTTCGCATCGGGATTGCTGAAATAATCCCAATAGCCGGCGCGCAGATCGCCGGTGAGGCTGTGCTGCGACCATTGCGATTCAAGGTGACCGCCGGTCTCGCCATGCACGAAGGCCGAACCCTTCACCCCGGTCGGCAAGAGATTGGGGTTGCTGTCATAGCCGGTGTCCGCCTCGGCATAGGGATAGAGCCGCAGCGTGCCGACGTCGATGCCGAGTTGCTGATATGGGTGCTCGTCGCGCTTCGGCTTCGGCGCAATAGGCAATGTCGGAATGACGGCGACCGTCGGCGGCGGATCGCTCGTATCGGTCGGCGATCGCGCGGGCGGATTGGAATTGCGCTTCTGCGTTCCCGGCGCGGTCTTATAAGTGGTCAGCGGCGGCAAGGGGGGAAAGCCGCGCGGCTTCTCCTTATGCAGTTGCGGCAGCTGATAAAGCTTCGGGCGCTTGGGTTTCGGCTGGCCGTAAAAGGTCGGGCTGGCGGAACCGCCGGGGGAGGGCGGCCCATCGACGGGCGCCGTCTCTTGCGGGTTCACGCCATATTTCGGGCCGGTGATCGGGACATCCGCTGGAATGCCGGTCGCGGCGCCCGTATCGTCATCCGTATAGGGCTGCACCGGCAGTGTCGAGACCGGCGAATCCTGCGTGCCGCGCAGATCGAGGCCGGGCATCTGGTCCTGACTCTGGCTGAGACGCTGTCCGGCGTTTTGCGCGCGTGCATCATCGCTCGCCGCGACGAAAATCATCGCCGCCGCTGTCAACATCAACATGCGGTCGCGATGACGGACCGGCACACGCACCTCTCTCTGGCGCATGTCGGGAGAAGCCCAGACTTTTCAAAAGTCCGGCCTCTCCGCTTCGGGACATGGCCTATCCTTGCCCGGCCGACACGCAGCCGTTCCGGGTAAGGGTTAGGCAAACATGGTTAACGACGGCTTAGCGCCGCGGCTACCACGTCCCGAAATGGGAAAGCCCTACTCGGCTGCCGTCGCCAGCGGTGGATAATCAGTGTAGCCCTTGGCGTCGCCGCCATAGAAGGTCGCCTGATTGGCCTCGGCGAGCGGCGCGTTGCGGCGTAGCCGTTCCACGAGATCAGGATTGGAAATGAAAGGCCGGCCGAAAGCGACGAGATCGACGCGCTTTTCGCTGAGTGCTTCGATCGCCAGCTCGCGCGTATAGCCATTATTGGCCATATAGGCGCCGGAGAAGATCTTGCGCAAAGCCACGAAATCGAAAGCCGCGGCGTCGCGCGGACCGCCGGTCGCGCCTTCGACTACATGCAGATAAGCGAGCCCGCGGGCACTCAGTTTCTCGGCCAGATGGAAGTAGATCTTTTGCGGATCGCTGTCGCTCATATCGTTGAAAGGGCTCACCGGCGAAATGCGTATGCCGACACGGCCGCTGTCCCAGATTTTCAGAATCGCATCAGTGACTTCGAGCGCGAAACGGACGCGGTTCTCGATCGCGCCGCCATAGGCGTCAGTGCGTTTGTTGACGCCGTCGCGCAGGAATTGATCGATGAGATAGCCGTTGGCGGCATGAATCTCGACGCCGTCGAAGCCGGCCTTTTTGGCGTTCTCTGCTGCCGCCGCGTAATCGCTGACGACACCCGCAATCTCATCCACCGTCAGCGCATGCGGTTCGGACACATCGACGAAGCCGCTTTCGATGAAGGTCTGCGTCTTGGCGCGGATCGCCGAGGAGGAGACGGGCGCAGCGCCATTCGGCTGCAGCGAGACATGCGAAATACGTCCGACATGCCAGAGCTGGAGAAAGATGCGGCCGCCGGCCTCATGCACGGCCTTGGTGACTTTCCGCCAGCCTCCCACCTGGGCCTGCGTATAAATCCCGGGCGTCCAGACATAGCCCTGGCCCTGCTGCGAGATTTGTGTCGCTTCGGTGATGATGACGGCGGCGGACGCACGCTGGCGATAATATTCCGCATTGAGATCGTTCGGCGCATCGGTGCCGCGCGTGGCGCGATTGCGCGTCAGGGGCGCCATCACAATTCGATTCGGCAATTCGAGATCGCCCAAGCGGAAGGGCGCAAAAAGAATATCGGCGTCATGCGTCATCATCGATCCTCGATTGATTGGGAGTCATTAGGCAGAAGCTGCCTTGTTCAAATAAGGGGGACACTGCCGCTTTTTAGGGCAGTGCGCGGAGATTCACCACATCGTGAGGGTGAGATCGGTGATGATCCTACGAGGGACTGAGGACGGTGGGCCAGCTGCAGCGCGTCTATTGGCCGAATTCTTAAGATTGTGATCCTAAACAAAATTGTCTCTTCCTTATTCGGATCACTCCATGGCTTTTGTCGATCGCTTTCCGGCCGATCACTCGACCGGAATCCCAGAGATTCGCAATCCCCTGTGGCGCCGAGTCGCCGCGCTCGGCTCAGGAACCGTCATTCTCGCCTGCGCCGCCATAACCGGCCTTGCCTGGTACAAACAGAGGGACATGATCGATCATGCGATCCGCACAGAACTCAACCGCGCCGGCAAGGGCATTTTCCAGGCGTTTGATACGCAGAGCCAGGTAACGTCGAGCGTCGCGACAACGATCGCCGCCGAGCCGGGTATCGTGCCGTTGATCGAATCAGGCGACCGCGAAGCGCTGATCAGCCGCTACGCCAAAGCGCTGCCCAATCTCATCAAGAATGCCAGCATTCAGCTGATCATCTTTTGCAAGCCGCCGGGAATTGCGATTGCGCGTGTCCATGCGCCTTCGGACTTCGGCGACAATCTTGCCCGTAACCGCCAGATGATTGTGCGGGCGATGCAAAGCGGCAAATCGGAGGTCGGCATCGAGAGGGCTTGGAACGGGCTTCTGACCACTTTCGCGACTGTTCCAATTGTGACGACGAAGGGCGTCATCGGCACGATTGATGTCGGTACGCAACTGACCGATGCCTTCTTCGAACGGCTGAAGAAGGACCATCACGTCGATATCGCGCTCCAGATCGATAATGATGGCCGTTTCGAAACGCAGAACGCGACCTTTCAGGCGAAGACCTTTCTGACCCCGGCCGAGGCAAAAGAAGCGATCGACGGCCAGCATATCGAGAAAACGGTCGATGAGAACGGCCGCAGCCTCGCGGTCACAGCCCGGCCCCTGATGGATTTTTCCGGCCATAAGATCGGCATCGTCGAATTCGCGGTCGATGTTACGCCGGTTATCGAGCGAGGGCGGGCGTCGCTCTGGGCGACGATCATCAGCTCGGTCGTGATCGCTGTTCTGTCGCTTATCTTCTTCACTGGATTCGCTTTCTCGTTGGCGCGCCCGATCCGCAAGCTCACGCGTGCGATGAACAATCTGGCCTCCGGTGATCTCGCAACCGAGATCGAGGGGCAGGGGCGTCCCGACGAGATCGGCGCGATGGCGTCGGCCGTGCAGATCTTCAAGGAAAATGCGCTCGCTCTGGAGGCGGCGACTGCCGACCGGCAGCGCATGGAAGCCGCAGCGGAGGCGGACCGCAATCGCAACGAGGCGGAGCGGCAGCGGCTGGCGCGCGAACAGGAAAATGTCGTGCAGGCGCTTGCCAATGGACTCGCGCGCCTCTCGGAAGGAGATCTGACGTTGCAGATCGATGCGGCCTTCACTGCTGAATATAAAAAACTGAAGGACGACTTCAATTCCGCCATCGTGCGGTTGCGCAAGACCATGACGGTCATTGCCGAAACGACGCAGGAGATTAAATCCGGCACGGGTGAGATCACCCAGGCCTCCGACGATCTTTCGCGCCGGACCGAGCAGCAGGCCGCAAGCCTTGAAGAGACGGCCGCGGCGCTCGATGAGATCACCGCGACTGTGCGCAAATCGGCAGAAGGCGCGACCTACGCTCGTCAAGTAGTGGCGACCACCGATAATGATGCGAAGAAGGGCGCGCTCGTCGTGCGCCAAGCCATCGATGCGATGGATGCGATCGCCAAATCGGCGCAACAGATCAGCCAGATCATCGGCGTGATTGACGAGATCGCCTTCCAGACCAATCTGCTCGCACTCAATGCAGGCGTCGAGGCGGCACGTGCCGGCGACGCGGGCCGTGGCTTTGCGGTCGTCGCTTCCGAAGTGCGTGCCTTGGCGCAGCGCTCGGCCGAAGCGGCGAAGGAGATCAAGCAGCTGATCTCGACGTCGACGGTCGAAGTCGATCATGGCGTTGCACTGGTGGCCGAGACGGGGAAGGCGCTGGAACGCATCATGGCTCAGGTAAGCGAGATCAATACGGTCGTCGCGCAGATCGCGACGGGCGCCTCGGAACAAGCGACGGGCCTCGCCGAGATCAATACGGCTATCAATCAGATGGATGAGGTGACGCAGAAGAATGCCGCCATGGTTGAGGAAACGACGGCTGCGAGCCATTCTTTGGCGCAGGAGACCGAGCAGCTCTCGAGCCTCGTCGGCCAGTTCCGCATTGGCGAGCAGCGCGACAACACGGCGATACGCAAGCAGTTGCAAAAGGTGGCGCCGCATGCCTTCCGCCAGCCGGCACGCCAGCTCGGCCGCCCGCAACCTCAACCGCTGCGCGTCGCGAGCGCGGCGTCAAGCCATGACGACAACTGGGAAGAGTTCTGAGAAAAGCGTCACGCCGCGTTATCTTAAGAACGCGGCACGACATCGACTCTGACATCGATTTCCTGATCGCCCGCGCCGAGAAGAATGCCGGAGACGGGCGAGATGTCGGCATAGTCGCGGCCACGTGCCAGGCTGATGTGATCATTGCCGACAAGCAGCGCATTGGTCGGATCGAGGCCGATGAGTCCCACCGCCTCGCCGCACCACAACGCCACCCAAGCATGCATCGCATCGGCGCCTTCGAGGCGCTGACCGCCTTCCGGTGGAATGGTGCGGATATAGCCGCTGACATAGGCGGCCGGCAGGCCGAGGCCGCGCAAGCCGGCGATCATGATATGGGCGAAGTCCTGGCAGACGCCGCATCTTTTCTGGAATGCTTCGGAGAGCGGCGTCGTGACTACGGTCGCCTTCGGGTCATAGGCAAAATCTGTGCGCATGCGCTGCATGAGCTCGATGGCAGCTTCGAGCACCGGCCGGCCTGGCGCAAAACTCTGCCGCGCATAATCGGTGACAGGCTCGTAAAGCGGCACAAAGCGGCTTTGATGAACAAAATGTGCGGGCGAGTCGGCGTTGATCGAATGGCTCGCAAAGGCAGCTTCGCGTATGTTGTCCCAAGGCTCCGTCGTTGCGGCATCAGGCGGTAGCGGACGCGAAACATCGACGCTGGCCCGCGCCTCGATGATGAGCCGGTGATGCGCCCTCGCTATCGTCAGTGACGTCACACGGTTGCCAAAAAAACAGGACCGCTCGGTCATTTCGCGCGGTACTGGGTCGACTGTCAGCGACGTCGCGAGTACAAGCTGTCCCGGCTCGTCATGGGGCAGAAGCCGGAGGGCACAATGGCTGAAAGTTACGAGCGAGGCGTATTCATACAGGGTCACATGGCGGATGTCGTAGATCACGCAAGACCACTTGATTTGTCGGCACGTGCCATATGCGGGCCTTGCAGGAAGTAGCGCGCCGCAATCGCATCGGCGAGACCAAGCAGGGTCTGCTCGAAGGCGAGAATGTTCGCGTTGCTGAGCTCCGCCGCTGCGCTCGTGGCGATTTCGCCGGCAAGCTTCATTGCCATGCGCTGCGGCGTTTCCAACATGCCGTCATCGCTCAGGCTCGGCAGGCCGGCCAAATGATCGGCGAGGCTCTCGATCTGGAAAGCGACAGAGCGCGGGTTAAACGGATCGAGCAGCGCCATATCGCGCACCGGCGCGAGCGCGACGCCCATCATGTAGCGCGAGCGATAGGTAATCGGTGAATCGATCAGATCGAGCAGAAGATCGAGATCTTCGGCGGGCGCGTCGGCACCGGCGAAATGACGGGCGAAGCGGCAGGTGTTGATCGCCCGTTCGATGCGGCGACCGAGCTCGAGGAAATGCCAGCCTGCGCCACGGTTCATGTTTTCCTGCGCGAGACCGGCGATGGCAGCGATCACCTGCAGCGCCGCATCGCTGCGCTCAATCGCTTCGGCTTCCGTGTGGAGGCCGGTGTCGATGCGTTCGAGCCGCGCTGCCAGCTCGTCGACGAGCCGCCAGGTGTCGGTCGACAGGCGCTCGCGAATGAAGGAGGCGGCGCGATGCGCGTCACGCACAAGCGACAGCGCCGAGCCATAGTCGTGGCCGTGCAGGGCCATTGCCGCGAGCCGCGTCGGTTCACCGAGGAGTTTTGCCGAGACGGCGCCCCATGCGACGAGCAGGCCGCCGATACGCTCGACAACGCGCTGCGAATCGGCCTGCGCATCCGTGTCGATCATCCGGCTGGCAAGAATGCGAACGAGGCGAACCGTCGCCTCGGCGCGCTCCAGATAGCGGCCGAGCCAGAAGAGATTGTCGGCGGCGCGGCTCGGCAGATTGCCCATGAGCCGGCGGATGCGGACCGTCTCATCAGTCGGGAGCAGAGAGACGGGTTCGACCGGCGCATCGGAGAGGACCCACACGTCGGCGGAACGCACGCCGACCCCCATCGACAGCGCCCGCGCATCGAGCCGGTCGGAAATGCGGCAGAAGCCACCCGGCATGACCGTCCAGCCGTCCTCGGTGCGCGCCGCATAGACGCGCACCACGAAGGGCCGCGGCGTCAGCGTGCCATTGTCCCAGATTGGCGTCGTCGAAAGCTTCACGACTTCCTGGCCGACGAAATCGATGCCGCGCTGGCGGATGTCCGCGATCAGCCGCTGTTTCTCCTCGGGCGAGAGCGCCGCGCCGGCAACCGGCTGGTTTGATTTGTAATCGAGCACCGGATTGCCGAAGGCACCAGTGATGGCCATGTGGTCGAGATCCTCGATCACCTCGTCCTGCTCGGCCTTCTGTCCGCACCACCAGGTCGCGACATTCGGCAGGCGCAGATCCTCGCGCAGCAGACGCTGACAAAGCCGCGGCAGAAAGCTCAAGAGAGCCGGTGTTTCGAGAACGCCCGAGCCGAGCGCATTGGCGAGCACCACGCCGCCGGCACGCAGCGCTGCAACGAGTCCCGGCACGCCGAGGTGCGAGCGGCCGTTGAGCTCGAGCGGATCGGCGAAATCGGAGTCGATGCGCCGCCAGATGACATCGGCGCGCTTCAGCCCGGCGATGGTGCGGACGTGGATCTCATCGTCGCGCATGGTGAGATCGCCGCCTTCGACGAGAAGGAAGCCGAGATAACGGGCGAGATAGGCCTGTTCGAAATAGGTCTCGCTATAGGGGCCGGGCGTCAGCAGGCAGATGCGCGGGTCCGACCGCGTCGCCATCGAGGTGAGGCCGTGGCGGAAGGCCTGGAAGAAGGGCGCCAGCCGTTCCGCATTCATGTCGCGATAGAGCGCCGGAAAGGCGCGCGACATGACAAGGCGATTGGCGAGCGCATAGCCAGCGCCGGAAGGTGCCTGCGAACGGTCCCCCAGCACCCACCAGCGGCCATCCGGACCGCGGCCGAGATCGGCGGCATAGAAATGCAGGAACTTGCCGCCGCGCGGCGTGGTACCGGAGAGCGGATGCAGAAAATCCGGCGAGCCGGTGATCGCGGCGGCCGGCAGCGCGCCTTCCGCCACGAGCGCGCCGTCGCCGTAGATATCGCCGAGCACGGCTTCGAGAAGCCGGGCTCTTTGCGCAACGCCGGCCGCGATCTCTTGCCATTCGGAGGCTTCGATCAACAGTGGCAGGTGGCTCAACGGCCAGGCGTGTTCGCTTGTGTCGCCATAGGCGCGATAGGAAACGCCGGCATCGCGGATATGGCGGTCGGCGGTGGCAAAGCGGCGGTCGATGTCCTCTGCGTCGTGGCTCGATAAGGCTGAAAGAAAGCGCACCCAATGCGGACGCTGACGGCCGTCGGCGTCGATGAATTCGTCGGGAATATTGGGCAGCGGCCGATATGCGCTGGTGAGCGCGGCAAAGCGCTCTGAGGCGATATCCGTGGAGGAAGGTGATTGCGAAACCCGCATGTCAGGACTTCGGCCGAAAAGCTTTGAGCTGCGCCGGATCGGTCTCGATGCGCGCCGCGCCGATCAGATCGAGACAATAAGGCACGGCGGGAAATACCGCATTGAGACAGACTTCGATCGAGGCTGGCTTGCCGGGCAGGTTGATGATGAGACAGGCGCCGCGATGCGCCGCCAATTGCCGCGACAGGATCGCGGTCGGCACCTGTTGCAGGCTGACCTGCCGCATCAATTCACCGAAGCCGGGGAGTTCGCGCGGGGCGGCAGCCAGCGTCGCCTCCGGCGTCAGGTCGCGTGGACCGGGCCCGGTGCCGCCCGTCGTCAGGATGAGATCGCAGCGTTCCTTGTCGGCAAGATCGATCAGCGTATCGCGGACGGATTCGAAACCGTCCGGCACGATTCTGCGTAAAACCTCGAAAGGCGTGGTCAGGATGCGATGGAGATAGGCGATGATCGCCGGACCGCTCTCATCCTGATAGATGCCGGCCGAAGCCCTGTCGGAGGCGGTGACCACGCCGATCCGCGCCGCATGCGCTGCCGCTTCCGCCATGATCCACATAAACTCCAAATGCCCTCTTCGGGCAAATTTAGGCGATCCCGCGCCGGAAGCCCAGTCGGGAGCTTGGCCTACGGTCGCGGTGTCGCGGCGGGCGAGGCCTGGGGATTTCGGTCAGAAGCGAAAAATCGAGATGCGAACGCGATTTACGCGCGCTTCTTCATGAGTGCTTGGCGATGTGGCTGGCCAGGTGTCCGCCTTCATGGTCCTTCACCAATTTGGTGAGGGACGGCTCGTCGAGTTCACGCAGCACATGCGCCAAGGTGCCGGTGTCCTTGAAGCCAGGAGCAAATCCGGCCCCATAATGCTCCGCAAAGACCGACGCGGGTATTTCCGTGCTTTACGGCGATTCGCCGTTCTTGTCGCGATGACGGTTGTCGAAGAGATTGACAATATCCCGAATGTGTAACGGCAAAACAGAACGCCGGATGACCGATAAAACCGGATCATGCGGATGCAGATCATACGATGATTGTCCGTTTCGCGGCTGGCTATTGAACCGCGAGGGGGCTAAGACGGTTTGATTGCGAGCAAGAAAGACGCAAGGACAGCGAGATGAGCACGTTGGAACACCCGCGCGAAATCATCGAATATTGCCTCCAGCCGTTCAAGGTCGGTGCGAGTTCGGAGGACTATAAGGAAGCCTATCGCCGGCTCGAACATGTGATCAAGACGCTGCAGACCGCGGCACGCAAAGCCAATCAGCCGGTCGCCGTCGATTTTTCGGATATGCCGACGATCACCTTGAACGAAGAAGCGCACGGCCACGAGTGACCATGCAGCGTCATTGCGGGCGCCCTCTCGCAATGACGGCTTTTCCTTCTCCCTCGCCAGTCATTTGCCCTTTAGGACAGCCCGCATAGGCGTAGGCCGATGCCCTCTGAAGCCGGCTGGAGCGCCACCGCGTCCTATCTGTCGAGCCACGCGCAAGCCAAGCGGGCCTAAGACGGGGCATGGACGATCCTTCTGGCCATAAAATTCGGCTGATGAGCCGGCGGCAGGCCTTGTTGGCGCTCGCCGGGCTTTTTGGCGGGCTGCCGTTTGCAGCGCGGCTCGTGGCCCAGACGGCGCCAAATGATGCGGCGCCGAGTGGTACCGCGTCGAGTGATATGGCCCCAAGCGATGGCGACCTCAAATCACCGGCCTTCACAGCGGCCGAGATGCAGCGCGTCGATATTGAAAAGATGATCGGCAAAGGGAAGCTGAAGCTCGCGGGAAAGAATCTCAACGGGCTCGATCTGTCCGGCCTCGATTTCACCGGCGCCGATTTTCGCCGGGCGCATCTCAACAAGACGAAATTCGCCGGCGCCCGGCTCCAAAGCGCGAAATTCGACCACGCCATTGCCATGGAGGCGGATTTCACAGGCGCCGATCTCACCCAGGCTTCGCTCTACTCCGTGCAGATGCAGAAGGCGCTGTTCGACGCCGCCGATCTCTCCTACGCACGCCTCGCGGGCGATTTTTCGGACACGCGGTTCCATAAGACGCTGGTCGTCGGCGCCGATCTCGCCGCCGAGCGAGCAGCCAAGCCGGGCGACATCGACCACGCGATTTTCCGCAAGGCCGATCTGCGCGGCGCCGATTTCGAATCCGCGATCATGACCCGCGCCGATCTCGGCTTCACGATATGTGCGGGCACCAATTTCATGGATGCGGATCTGAGCAAGGCCGATGCGGTGAAGGCAGATTTCCGCGGTGCGATCTTCGGCAATACGACAGTCGCCGATTGCGACGTCTCCGGCACGATCATCGAACCGTCGCAAATGCCGGTGTTTGCCGATGCGGCGCATCTCGACCGCATCGTCATCAGGTAAGACCAGGCTGAAGATAGGCCGGGCTGCTCACGCGCAATCACGGGACCGCAAAGACGCGGGTTGCAAAAAGTATTCAGCCAAACGCAAACGAAAGAGTAAGATGCGCCACAGGCAGCAATGGCTGAGCGCGCCAGGAGTAGCGACATGAAGCTCTCGAACATTTGTTTTTTGGTGGCCGGCCTGATGCTGGGTGCCTCAGCTTTCCTGCCGAACGAACTTTCAGCGCAGGACATGATGAGCGGGCTCGATCTCAATTCGCCGCAAATGACGCGGGCGGATATGACCCGCGCCGATATCGAGAATCTGATCGCGGCGGGCAAGAGCATCGATCTCTCGCACAAGAGTCTCAACGGGCTCGATCTGTCCGGCCTCGATCTGGTCGGCGCCAATTTCCGCGCCTCTTATCTCAACAAGACGAAGCTTGCCGGCGCCCGTCTCGAAGGCGCGATTTTCGATCAGGTCTGGGCGCTCGGCTCGGATTTCTCCGGCGCCGATCTGACGCGCGCCTCCTTCTTCGGCTCGCAGATGCAGAAGTCGAATTTCGACGGCGCCGACCTCTCCTATGCGCGCGTCGCCGGAGATTTCAGCGGCAGCCATATGCGCAAAGCCATTCTGGCGCGGGCCGATCTCTCCGCCGATATGAAGAACCAGTCCATGGGTCTGATGCGGGCGGTGCTGCGCTCGGTCGATCTGACGGGCGCCAATTTCAAAGATGCGGATCTTCGGCGTACCGATCTCACCTTCGCGCATTTGAGTGGCGCGAATTTCACCAATTCCGATCTGTCGGGCGCAACGGCGACGGCCGCTGATTTCAGCGGCGCGATCTTCGGCAATACGATCCTGACCGATTGCGACGTGCAAAACGCGACGATCGATGCGGTGGCACTCCCGGTGTTCGCCAAGGCCGCCAACACCGACAGTCTCGTGAAGAAGTAACCGCTATCCAAGGGGATAGGCGGCCTCGACCACATAGGGGCCACCACCGACCGAATTGCGCGACGAAAACAGCACGAAGCGGTTGGCCTCGAAGCGCTTCGAATAGAAGCAGCCGCGCGCCGACAGGTAAGCGGCGACAGCGGGCGCCGAGGCGTCGCGCAAACGCGCCAGCGTGACATGCGGCGTGAATTTCCGCGGCTCCGGCGGAATGCCGATGCGGCGCATCAGCCGTTCCTGCTCGGCTTGCAATTCGACGAGCTGTTGTGCCGGCTTCGCTTTGGCGATGATGGCGCGCGGCCGTCCACCGCCGAACGAGTCCAAGGCGTCCAGCGTCACCGTGAATGGCCGGCGGCGGATTTGGCCCAATGTCGCGTAAACGTCACGCGCCGTGCTATCGTCGATATCGCCGATGAAGCGCAGTGTGATGTGATAGTTTTCGACATCGATCCAGCGTGCGCCGGAGAGGCCCCCGCGAAGATTGGCGAGGTCGAGAGCAATATCGGAGGGGATCTCGAGGCCCGTGAATAGACGGGGCATAGGTCCCTCCTCGAAAAAGGCGCAGCTCGGAACGGACCGAAGCCCGTCGCGAAAGGCGCAACTGAGTCGCAGCGCCATTGTGGACTGAATCCGCCGCGCGCAAAAGCGCCAGGACGGAATTTTCCTTGAGCCGATCCCGACTAAATGGAATCGCGCGCGATCCATTTGATCGGGACAAATCGGCTCAATTCAAAACCTTGGAGCAGGTCTTTTATCGGAAAAGTCGATCAATTTTTCCGAAAGCATGCTCTAAGGCTTCTTGACCGTTCTCAGCAGCGCTTCGACCTGCGGCAGAATGCCCTTGACGATCACTTCCACGCCGGCACCCGTCGGATGCATGCCATCGGCGAGCACCAGATCCTTATGTGTCGCGACACCGTCGAGGAAAAACGCGTAGAGCGGCACCTGATATTTGGCGGCGAGATCAGGGTAGATCTTGTTGAAGGCCGTGACATAGGCTTGGCCGAGGCTCGGCGTAGCGCGCATCCCGGCGAGCAGCGTCTTAATGTGTCGCGCCTTCAGCCGCCCGAGAATTTGATCGAGCACTTTCTCGGTCACGGCCGGATCGATTCCTTGCAGCATGTCATTGGCGCCGAGCTCCAGAATGACGGCATCGGCGTTCTCGCCCAAGCTCCAGTCGAGCCGCGCGAGCCCGTCGGAGGACGTATTGCCAGAGACGCCTGCATTGATCACATCGACATTGAACCCATGTTTGCGCAGAGCCTTCTCGAGCACGGCTGCAAAGCCTTTGTCCTCCGGCAGGAGATAGCCGGCGGTGAGGCTGTCGCCGAAGGCGACCAGGCGGATCGCCGGAGCGGCGCTGGCAGTGGAATGTGAGGCCAGCCAGAAAACCGCCGGAATCACAAAGGCACTTAGGCTGCGCAGAAGAGGTGCGCTACTCTTCGGCGCCTGAAGGCATCGCGATGGCGATGTGACGGATAAAAGCATGGATGATGCGGCGGTTTCGTTGACGGATGTCGACCTGAGTCTGGGACGCGGCGCGGCCCGCATCCATATTCTAAAGCAAATCTCCCTAGAGATAACGCGCGGCGAAACCGTGGCGCTGCTTGGTCCGTCAGGCTCCGGCAAATCGACGCTGCTCATGACGATGGCCGGGCTGGAGCGGCCGGACGCGGGCAGCGTCAAGATCGGCGGCACCGCGCTCGAAAAACTGAATGAGGATCAGCTCGCCCGTTTTCGCGGCCAGACGATCGGCATCGTCTTCCAATCCTTCCATTTGATCCCGACGATGACGGCGCTCGAAAATGTTGCCGTGCCTTTGGAGCTGGCCGGCATTGCCGACGCTTTCGCGCGGGCCTCGGCTGAACTCGCGGCGGTCGGATTGAAAGAGAGGCTCACGCATCATCCGGCTGAACTCTCGGGCGGCGAACAGCAGCGCGTCGCACTCGCGCGTGCGCTGGCGCCCGGTCCGTCATTGCTGATCGCCGACGAGCCGACCGGCAATCTCGACGAAGAGACGGGCAAAAGCGTCATCGAACTGATGTTCGCGCTCCGCCGCGAACGCCGGGCGACGCTGGTGCTGGTGACGCATGATGTTGGCTTGGCGCAAAGATGCGACCGGACGATCCGGCTGAGATCGGGGCGGATTGAGTGATCCGCATGCTGTCTCTTTCTCTCATCCTTCGCCTTGCGCTGCGTGACTTCCGCGGCGGCATGTCCGGCTTCTTCATCTTTCTCGCCTGTCTGGCGCTCGGCGTAGCGGCGATCACCGGCGTCGGCGCGATTGCGCATGCGCTCTCGGACGGTCTCGCGCAAAAGGGCAGGGTGATCCTCGGCGGCGATATTTCCTTCGAACTCGTGCAGCGCGAGGCGACGCCGCAAGAGCGCGCGGTTCTCGCTGCGCAAGGCAGACTCGCAAGTGTCGCGTTGATGCGCGCCATGGCGCGCACGAGCGATAATCATTCGGCGCTCGTCGAAGTCAAAGCCGTCGATCAGACCTACCCTGTCGAGGGCACCGTCGGCCTCGATCCGGCGATGCCGCTTGCCGATGCGCTGGCCTTCCGCAACGGCGCCTTCGGCGTCGTTGCCGATCCAACGATTGCCGCGCGCCTCGGCTTGCAACGCGGCGACCGTTTCACCATCGGCAGGCAGACCTTCGAACTGCGCGCCGATCTCACCAATGAGCCCGATAAGCTCGCGGGCGGTATCGGCTTCGGGCCGCGAATGATCATGGCGCAGGATGCTCTGCGCGCGACAGGGCTTTTGCAGCCGGGCGCACTGGTCAAATGGCTCTATCGCGTCTCTCTGCCGGATGCGACCGCGCCGTCCGATTCCAAGCTCGCCAGCGTGGCGGCGACAGTCAAAAAGGCACTGCCAGACGCCGGTTTCGAAGTCCGCACGCGCAAAAACGTTTCGCCGGAATTTACCCGCGGGCTCGAACGTTTCAGCCAGTTCCTGACGCTCGTCGGCCTGACCTCGCTCATCATCGGCGGCGTCGGCATCGCCAATGCCGTCACGGTCTTCATCGAACGCAAAAAGCCGGTGATCGCGACCTTCAAGGCGCTCGGCGCCACGGGCTCCTTCGTCTTTGCGATCATGCTCGCCGAAGTGCTCTTCATGGCGGCGATCGGTATTGTGATCGGCGTTGCGCTTGGCTCGTCGCTGCCTTTCGTGATCGAAGCATTGTTCGCGCGGCTGATTCCGTTTCCGCTCGCGGCATCGCTCTATCCGAGCGAAATGGCGATCGGTGTTCTTTATGGCACGCTGACGGCGCTTGCCTTCTCGCTGCCGGCGCTTGGCCGCGCGCATGACGTAGCTGTGCCGGCACTGTTCCGCGACGAGGTCTCACATGATGCGACGCCGCTGCGCCTGCGCTATCGCCTGATGAGCGCTGCGGCGGCGCTTGGGCTGGCGATCGCCGTCTTCTCGCTGACGGCGGACCGCAGCCTGGCCTTGACCTATCTCGCTGCCTGTCTCGGCGGCTTCGTTTTTCTGCGTATCGCCGCGATCGCGCTGATGGCGGCGGCGAAGCGCGCGCCACGCACGCGGCGCGTGGCCTTACGCCTCGCACTCTCCAATTTGCATCGCCCCGGTGCCTTGACCCCGGCCATCGTTTTGTCGCTCGGACTTGGCTTGACGCTGCTGGTCGGACTCGCGCTCGTCGACGGCAATCTACATCGCGAGCTCAGCGCTTCACGCGGCGGCGAGACGCCAAGCTTTTTCTTTCTTGGCATTCCGCAAAGCGATGCGGAACATTTCCGCGGCTTCCTCAAGGATCATGCGGCAAACGGCAGGCTCGAACTCGTACCCATGCTGCGCGGGCGCATCACCGCGCTGAAGGGCGTGCCAGCCGACAAGGTGAAAGTGAAAGACAAGGCGGCCTGGGCGCTGCTCGGCGACCGCGGCATCACTTTTTCTGAAACTGTGCCGGAAGGTTCAAAGCTCGTTGCGGGAAAATGGTGGGAAAAGGGCTATACCGGCACGCCGCTGGTGTCGCTGGCGGATGACGTTGCCGACGGGCTCGGCCTGAGCGTCGGCGACGACATCGGCGTCAATGTTCTCGGGCGCACGATCGTCGCGCGCGTCGCCAATCTGCGCCATGTCGATTGGCGCAACATGGGCATCAATTTCGTTCTCGTCTTTTCACCGAATGTCTTCGCCGGCGCGCCTTATAGCGACCTTGCGGCGGTGACGCTTCCAAAAGACACCACCGCGCGTGATGTTGCTTTGGTGCGCGACGTCGCCAAAAGCTTTCCGGCCATCGTGAGTCTGCGCGTGCGCGATGCGCTCGATGCGATCAAGGATGTCCTCGATCAGCTCAATCTGGCGGTGCGCGGCGCCGCGAGCGTGGCGTTGATCGCCGCGACTTTGGTGCTCGGCGGCGCGCTTGCGGCGAGCCAGGAGACGCGGCTCTATGACAGCGTTGTCTTGAAAGTTCTGGGCGCGACGCGGGCGAAGCTATTGGCGGCTTTCCTTTATGAATTCGGCGTCATTGGCTTGGCGACGGCGGTCTTCGGCGTGATTGCCGGGAGTTTTGCCGCGCTCGCCATCGTTCATTTTGTCATGAAGCTCGATTTCGTCTGGCTTTGGCCGCAGGCACTCATCGCCGCCTTTGGCGCTTTGGCGGTCGCGGTTTTTCTCGGATTGGCCGGAACCTTCCGTATACTTGGGCGCAAGCCGGCCCAATATTTACGAAATCTTTAGGTTCGGCTTGCGCTCCCAGGGCTTGGCCGCCCTTGTGCCGTCACAAGACTAAGGCCATATTACTTGCCGACGCCCGTTCATGACCGGTTCTCCGGTCGGTGGGAAGGTCGCAGCGCCGTTCGAGGGGCAAGAGAGCCCGCACAGCGCTGTATTCTCCTAGACTTATGAGGAAACCATGTCCGACTTCGATCGCAACGCAGCCCGCTGGGGCCAGGGTTATGCCCAGGCCGGGCGCGCCGTCGTCGACCAGGGCCTTCGCACCTATATGCTCGGGGTCTACAACAACATGGTGATCGGTCTGGCGGTCACCGGTCTTGTGGCGCTCGGCGTTCACATGCTCGCGGTCACATCCGACCCGAGCCAGGCCGCGGCCCGCATGGGCAGCATCATGCTGACCTCTTTCGGCGTCGCTATTTATGGCTCGGCGCTGAAGTGGGTCATCTTCCTGGCGCCGCTCGCCTTCGTCTTCTTCTTCTCGTTCCGCATCAATCAGATGTCGGCAGCGGCGGCGCGCAACACCTTCTTCGCCTTCGCGGCGGCAATGGGTCTGTCGCTCTCATCGATTCTGCTGGTCTACACCGGCCAGTCGATCGCGACCGCCTTCTTTGAAACGGCGGCGGCTTTCGGTGCCTTAAGCCTCTACGGCTATACGACGAAGCGGGATCTCTCGCCGATCGGCTCCTTCCTGATCATGGGCGTCTTCGGCCTGATCATTGCGAGCCTGGTGAACGTTTTCTTCGTCCACAGCTCGGGCTTCCAGTTCGCGGTGTCGATCTTGACGGTGCTGATCTTCGCGGGCCTGACCGCCTATGACACGCAGGCGATCAAGGAGATGTATTTCGCCTCCGACAGCTATGAGGTGGCGACCAAGAAGTCGGTGAACGGCGCGCTGATGCTCTATCTCGACTTCATCAACATCTTCCAGTCGCTGCTCTACCTCACCGGCGGGCGCAACAACTGATCATCGCCGCTGTAACGCGATAAAACGAAAAGCCCCCTCTCAGAGGGGGCTTTTTTATTCACATCAGTTGCGCGAGAAGCTGGGGCTTCAGCGCTCTTGATAGGGATCGCCGAAGGGGAAGGATGGCTCGTCGCTGTCACCGGCGGGACCATAATAGCCGCCCGAGTAGGGGGTGCCGACGCCCTCATAGGGATCGTAGACGCCGTATTTGTAGGAATCGACCACGGGCGTCGCGTTCCAATACCAATAGCGGGCCTGATCGGCCATCATCGCATAGAGCACGCCGTTGCGGATATAGGGCGGCACGCCGCCACCGCGCTGGTGATAGCGATAAGCGCCGATGCGATAGCGGGTCGGCAGTGCGTAGAAGCCGACGCCCGAACCCGGATCGCCGACGAGTTCCTTGTAGCCCGCGCCGCGGCCCGAGGCGCCCATCGGCAGATAGCCGATGGAGCCGCCGTGTGAGCCGCCATACCGATGCGCATGCGCGACATGATGCTTGTGATGCGTCTGCGCCGCGGCGGGCAAAACGTCGGCACTGAGAAGGGCGATGACCGCTAAGCCCGTGCGGAATGCCATGCGCATGATTGATCTCCGAGAAGAGCCCGTGCGCCGAACGCGCGGTCTTTCCTCCAAAATGGGCCAGTAGGACCGCTTCTTCAACCGATTCACGGTCGTTAAGGTTGAGGAACATCAGTCACACGCAATCGTGACCCGCCTCAAGGCTCGCGAATGGCGTCCGGCTTCTGTTTGATCTGCGTGCCGTTTGCGTCGGGCGTAAAATCCATCGGCACGCTGAAGGTGTGGCCGCAACCCTTCACAGTCCACGTTTCCCACCACGGCTGGAACTGTCCCGCCGCCGGGGTCTGCGTGGGATGGTCGTGGCTGCCGTAGCCCTCAAATTTGGTGTTGGTGATCATCAAGCTTTTGCAGTCTTTCACCCGCGCATGCGGTCCCAGACCCGCATAGAAAAGGGCATCGTGCTGCAAGACGAGATCGGCGCGGGTGGTCCCGGGAAGCGCAATATTTGTGGCAATCTTCCCGCCGTCACCGACGGTGAAATAGAAGTTCAGGACCGTGTCGTTGCCGCAGCCTTTGACCGGGAATCTCTGCCACCAGGCACCGGCCTTGGGCTTGCCGTCGGCGCCCATCTCGATCGGCTTGATGATCGTGACCTTCGAGCCCGGCGCGACGAGCGCGGGACAGCGCTGAAAGACTTCATGCGGCAGACTTGCGATGGCCGTAGCGACCATGCGCCCAAGCTCAATCGAGTCGACATATTTCTTAAAGGCGGCCTCCTGATCGGCGGATTGTGCTAGAGCAGACTGCAGCGGCAGCACCGCCGCGGCTAATGCCATCAGCCATGCGGCAGCACGTTTGGTGCTCATTCGGCCGCGCTCTTGGCTCCGCCGAAGCGCCGCTTGATGTAATCCTGCACGATCGTCTTGAATTCAGCGGCAATGCCTTCGCCACGCAACGTCATCGCCTTCTCGCCGTCAATGAAGACGGGCGCTGACGGCGTTTCGCCGGTGCCGGGCAGCGAAATGCCGATATCGGCATGTTTCGACTCGCCGGGGCCGTTCACGATGCAGCCCATCACCGCGACATTGAGCGTTTCGACGCCGGGATAGCGCTCGCGCCACGTCGGCATTTCTTCGCGGATATAGCTCTGGATGTCGCGCGCCAGTTCCTGGAACACGGTCGAGGTGGTGCGGCCGCAGCCGGGGCAGGCGGCGACGAGCGGCACGAAGGTGCGGAAGCCCATCGTCTGCAGGATTTCCTGGCCGACCTTCACTTCGAGCGTGCGATCGCCGCCGGGCTCGGGTGTCAGCGAGACGCGGATCGTGTCGCCGATGCCGTCCTGCAGCAGAATGCCGAGGGCAGCCGAGGAAGCGACAATGCCTTTGCTGCCCATGCCGGCTTCGGTGAGGCCGAGATGCAATGCGTAATCGCTGCGCTTCGCCAGCATGCGGTAGACGGCGATCAGATGCTGCACATCCGAGACTTTGGCCGAAAGGATGATGCGGTTCTTCGGCAAGCCGATTGCTTCGGCGCGGATGGCGGAATGCAGCGCCGACTGCACCATGGCTTCGCGCATGACGGCGGCGGCTTCGAGCGGTTCGGCCGACTTGGCGTTCTCGTCCATCAGCGCGGTGAGAAGCTCCTGATCGAGCGAGCCCCAATTGGCGCCGATGCGGACCGTCTTGCCGTATTTGATGGCGAATTCGACGATCTGCGCGAATTGTGTGTCGCGCTTGTCCTTGAAGCCGACATTGCCGGGATTGATCCGGTATTTGGCGAGCGCTTCGGCGCAGGCCGGATGTTCGGCGAGAAGCTTATGGCCGATGTAGTGGAAGTCGCCGATGAGCGGGACGGTGACGCCCATCTTGTCGAGCTTCTCGCGGATATGCGGCACGGCGGCCGCCGCCTCGGGGCGGTCGACGGTGATGCGGACCAGTTCGGAGCCTTCGCGCGCTAGCGCCGCGACCTGAGCCGTCGTCGCCGCGACGTCCGCGGTGTCCGTATTGGTCATCGACTGCACGACGATCGGGGCGCCGCCGCCGACCATCACCGCGCCGGGGCCGTGGCCGACCAGAACGCCCACTGAACGCCGCCGCGGGCCGGGACCGGCCTCGATGGCTTCGGAAGCAAGCGAAAGACTGGGCGCGGGAGCTGACATGAGAACCTTCTTCGCTGGGGGAGGCGCGGTCGAGCAAAGACCTGCCGTCATGACCTTATCATGAAGGGTGCAGGGCCTTGGTGATCAAAAATATGGGGCCCGTCAAGGCGTCCGGCCAGTGTGCCGGTGGTTGAGCTTAAAATCCGGGGCGGGGCGTGGTTCGAGAAGAGCAGTTATTTAATTCGACCACGGAAACGAGGATAACTGGATTTGTACTTTAGGGCATACTTCAGGTGAGCGTGACGTACGTTTGTTGTTCTATATATGTTCTTTACGAAACCGATCTCAACACTTACGCTATGCAAAGATAAAACCTATGAGGTCTTTGCGTGGCGGCGATCGATGCTTTGCGGAAGCAATGGCGCGAAGAGGCGCGGTTTCGGCCTTTCCGGCCTTATCTCTACATCGACGATGAAGGGCTGAGCCTCGGCGCGGGTACGCTGCTCGCGCCTATGGCGGTGAATCAGGCGGGCGTGCCAGGCCTCGCGCTTGATGGGGAAGAGGTACGCATTCTCGCGACGCTGTCGCTCGGCTTTCGCAAGTCGATTCCGATTAGTGCGCTCAAATTCATCCGGCGCGCTTCGGAGCAATGGTCGCGCGGCGAGAAAGCGCTCGCCCATTTTGAGCTCGCCTATGCGCGCCTGCCCCGCTTTGAAAGCCCTGAAAACGCCCGGCCGCTCTTCTTCGCTGATGGATTCGTCAAGCTCGGTATTTCGCCGCGCGCGCTGATGTTGGCGCGCGGTCTCGATGCAAGCCAGCTCGATCTTCTGAAATATAGCCCCGATCAGCCGCGTGTGCCGGCAGGCAATGGGCGCGAAAGCGGACGCTGGACGGATGGTGAGGTGGATGGCTCTTCGAGCGACTCGCAAGGGGTCAACCATCCAGTCGAACCTCATATTCAGCTCGCTTCAAATGACCAGCGACGGCTCCCCTCCAATTTGACGGAAGAAGCGGCGTCCAACGGCCTGACAGCCGACCATCCGATCGACTCTCTTATTCAGCTTGCCGCCGCAAAGGATTGGCGAAGCCTCCCTGTCAATTTGGTAGAAGAGGAGGCGCCCAACGGTCCTGGCCATGCGATCAGCGCGCATGTCGCCAGAACTGAAGCGCAGCTAAGGGCAGAGTTTCCTCCGGATGCACACAGCTGGGCCGCCGATTTCGGAAGGAAGAGAGAAGGCTCGTTTGACACGATCGAGAATGCCAACGACCTTGTCAATCGGACGCTTCGTGCGAAGGCCGCTCAGGTCGATCGCGTCGCAAGCGGGCAAGTTTCGTGGGATTGGATCGAATATCGTTTTGGGTTCGTCACCGGCTACGAGGTGTATCGTCCCAATGACAAGGAATTTACTACGCGGAAGACGTATGGCGTAGGCGTGGTCATTTGGCATGACGCCAGCTCGCCACGTGGATTTCGTATCCGTACAGCTTACCCGATGAATTTCGATTGATTTGACGGAGCCGTTGGCAATCTCCGGCTCTCATTCAACATCCAATGAAGTGTCCGAAGATGCGCGAATTAAAAGCACCACCTGAATTCCGCGAGTTGGTTGGAGCGTTCTTTCCTGAGAGTCTGGAGCTTGTCCAAGAGGACAACTATGATCCGAGCCAAGATCCCGACCGACTGGAATTGCGAAAAAGGTGGATCG
Organism: uncultured Methylovirgula sp.; assembly: GCA_964644615.1. GTDB lineage: Bacteria > Pseudomonadota > Alphaproteobacteria > Rhizobiales > Beijerinckiaceae > Methylovirgula. The sequence continues at coordinate 56,413 of CAZXXA010000009.1, forward strand.
CATTCACGCTTAGCCGTTTGAGCGACCAGAAAAAACGCATCATCAAAGAATGCCTAACTCATCTCTTGGCTCAAAACCCCAGCGAGGAGCAATTGCAGGAGCTGTGGAATTCGTCCGGCTCTCATTACTTTATGACTGGCAAACACGGTTACGAGGCGATGCGGGCATTTTTGACGATGATCAGAGACCAAATCGCGTAAAACCATGTCGTTGATGCGCCAGCAAGCTTCGCGTCCGCGACATCAACCCGTCGTCTAACGAAGTGTTCGAACCGATGAGCGATTTGAAAGCCTCTCCCGAATTCGAGCACTTCGTGCGAACCTTCTTTCCTGAGGGTCTGGATGAGGTAAAAATCGGCTATGAGCCGAGCCAAGACCCGTCCGGAGAGGAATTGTTCAAGCGGATGATCGCATTGAGGCTCGAACGTCTGAGCGAGCAGAACAAACGCAAGCTCAAAGAATTTCTCACGCGTCTCTTAGCTCAGAACCCGAGCGAGCAGCAATTGCAGAAGCTGTGGAATTCGGCAGACCCACACTACATCATAGCCAGCAAACTCGGCCATGAGGCTATGCGGGTGTTTTTGACCATGCTCAGGGATCAGATCGCGTGACGCGATTTTGGGGCGCCCTCAAGCACTCTCGCCGCAGGCCTTGCAGCGGCCGGCGATTTCCATGACCTGCGTATGCGGCACGAAGCGGCTCGATGCCGTGAGCGCCGCGAGATCGCGCCGCAGCGCATCCGAAGTCGCCTCGACGACCGTGCCGCAGCTCTCGCAGATCAGGAAGACGACGAGATCCTGCTCATGATGGCCGTGGCCGCAGGCGAGGAACGCATTGCGCGAGGCGAGCCGGTGGATCAGGCCGTTTTCGAGCAGGAAATCGAGCGCCCGGTAGATCGAGACGGGGGCGGGGCGCTTGCCGGTCGCCTCCGCGACCTTTTCGATCATGTCATAGGCGCCGAGGGGACCGCCCTCGCGGGCAAGAATTTCGAGGATGAGGCGACGGGCCGGGGTCAGGCGAACGCCATGCGCGTGGCAGACCTCCTCGGCCGCCTGAAGCGCGCTTTTGGTCGCAGCGCTGTCCTTGAGTTTCCGGTCCTTCCGCGGCGCGGGCTGAATCATCGATGCCATTCCGGCAATATAGTCTGCCAAAGCCCTATTGGCGAGGCAGGGGAATTGCCCAAGGGAATTGCGAAACAATTTTAAGGAGCGCTCATGGCCTATGCCGTTGTCCTGACGACCACGCCCGACAAGGCCGCGGCACGCACCATCGCCTGGGCGCTGGTCGAGTGGCATCTCGCTGCCTGCGTGCAAATGCTGCCCATCGAGAGCGTCTATCAATGGCAGGGCAAGGCGGAAGAGGCGGCGGAAATTCTGCTGATCTGCAAGATCAAGCGCAGCGAGTATGCCGAAGTGGAAGCCGCCATTCTCAAGCTGCACAGCTATGAGACGCCGGAGATCGTCATGCTGCCGGTTGAGGCGGGTCTTTCCGCCTATCTCTCTTGGATCGATGCGGTAACGAAGTAGTCGGAGGTCCGCGAACCTTCTCCCAGTGGGAGAAGGTGGCTTGCGAAGCAAGCCGGATGAGGGGTTACAGATCTAGCAAAAGAGGGGCAACCCCTCACCCGGTCGGCTCTGCCGACCACCCTCTCCCACAGGGAGAGGGTCACAAAATCGACCTTGCAAATGTGCGTTCGGCGTCTTCGATCGCTTGCGGCGTGCCGACATGGAACCAGAGCCCGTCGAGCCGCACGCCATACAGCCGTTCCTCCGCCGCTGCCTTGTGAAAATAAGGGGCGAGGCGGAACACGTCGTCGGTCGCATCCTTGAAGAGTTCCGGCTTCAAAATGCCGATGCCTGAGTAGACGAAAGGTGCGACGCGGCGCTCCTCGCGCGAGATGAGCCGGCCGAGCGAATCCATCGTGAAATCGCCGGGCCAATCGACGCCGATGCTCGTCGAGGTCGCCGCGACGAGCAGCAGAATGTCCATCTTCTCCGGGTTCCAGTTTTCGGCGAAGCGCGGCAGAACCGGCCGCGGCCCTTCGACCCAGAAGGCATCCGTGTTGCAGATGAAGATCGGCTTCGTACCGAGCAGCGGTAGCGCCTTGCGGATGCCGCCGCCCTGATCGAGCAGTTTCTCGCGCTCATCGGAGATGATGATCTTCGGCGGCCGCGTCCGCTTGGCGAGATGCGCCTCGATCTGATCGGCGTGATGATGGACGTTGACGACGGCGGTTTTCACACCGGCCTCGGCAAAACGGTCGAGGCTATGGTCGATCAGCGCCTTGCCGGCGGTGATGACGAGCGGCTTCGGCAATTTGTCGGTGATCGGCCGCATGCGCGAGCCGAGCCCTGCGGCAAACACCATCGCTGTGTCGGGCATGAATGACATCAAATCCGTCACGAGGAAGCTTTTGCCGCGCCGCGCGCCAGCAGCGACGGCAGATAGGTCTCATACCAGGCACGCAATTCGGTCAATTGCGGATGTGCGAGATTCTTCGCGAGATAGGTCTCGATGCGCGGCAGATGCGCGAGATAGGCGGGCTTGCGGTCGCGCTTGTCGAGACGTGCGAAAATGCCGAGGATTTTCGTCGCGCGCTGCGCGCCGAGAACGGCATAGGCGCCGGCAAAGCTCGTCATGTCGAATCGCTCGCCCCCTGCTTGCCGCAATTGCGCATAAAGCCCGAGCAGACGCAATTCCAGCATATCCGGTACATCGATACGCGCGTCTTGTAACAGAGAGACCACGTCATAGGCCGGATGGCCGAGAACACAGTCCTGGAAATCGATAACGCCGATCCGGGCGAAGCTCTCGCGTTCTGCCAGCCACAGCAGATTGGGCGAGTGAAAGTCGCGCAGCGTCCAGGTCGGCGGCGCGTTGACGATATCGCGCAGCGTGTGGCGCCAGAGATTCAGGAACGTCGCCTTGGCGCCGGAGGCCAATGTCACATGCGCGACATGCGGCGCATACCATTCGAGCAGCAATTCGGCCTCGGTCGTGAGCGCGTCGAGGTCGAAAGGCGGAATCGTATAGCTGTCGGTCGTGTCGATCGGGATGGTTTCGGGCAGTTCCACGCCATGGATTCGGGCGAGTACGGCGACGGCTTCGGCATAGCGTTCGAGGACCGGCCCCTTTGCATCGACGATGCTTTTGGTCCCGAGGTCTTCGAGAAGGGCGACGCCGGCCTTGCGGTCGAGAGCCAATATGGCCGGTGCGGAGAGGCCGAGCGCGCGCAAGCCGCGGTCGATCGCGACAAAGGCATTGATGTCTTCGGCGAGATGCGCGAGCGCGCTGTAGGATTTGCCCGCCCGCAGCACCGGGCCGTCGGGGCGGGGCGGCGAGATCACCAGAACGGCGGTTCGCCCATCCGGCAGATGCAGCCGCTCATAGGCGCGCGTCGAGGCGTCGCCCTGCATATGGTGCCGCGTCGCGTCCCGCCATTCACTTTGGCCGAGCAGATCGTGAATCGCATGGGCGAGCGCGAGCCGCTGCGCGAAACTGCCCATGCCGGTCAGAACGGCGGCGCGGTGATCGGGGCCGCGCCGCGCATCGATCGTGAAGGAGATGTCGAGCCGGTCGTCAGTGAGATAGGTGCCGGCGCGTTCGGGCCATTCGACGAGGACGAGCGCGCCTTCCGCCGCCTCTTCCCAGCCGAGCTCGACGAGCTCTTGCGGCCGGGCGATGCGGTAGAGATCGGCATGCACGATCGGATAGGTGCTGCCTTCGTAAAGCTGCATCAGCGTGAAGGTCGGACTCGGCACTTCGAGATCGGCATCGCGGGCGAGAATGCGAATCAAGGCCCGCGCAAAGGTCGTCTTGCCGGCGCCGAGATGGCCCGAAAGGGTGATGAGGTCGCCGGGCTTGATCCAGCCGGCGACATCGGCGGCCAAGGCGATGGTCGCCGCTTCGTCGGGAAGCTCAAGCTGCCATTTGGTTGTTTGCGGCGGTGCAGCCGCCATGCCTTCGTCCCCTCTGTCGGCTGCGCGCCGTATTAATTTTCTACAGCCGTTTGATGGCAAAAAGTCTAGCAGGCAAGCGTAGCCTCTCACGCATTGTTACGCGACAATTGTGCCTGAAACTGTGCAGCCTGAAGGAATCGCGCTGGCGCGGGATGCGTCACGCGGTCTTGGCTTTTTTTGTCTGGCCGCCTTGCGCCGGAAAAATGCAGGTGATCGTGGTGCCGGCACCCGGCACCGAATCGATGAGAACATGGCCGCCGTGAAGTTCCACGAGCGAGCGCACGATCGACAGGCCCAGGCCGGCGCCGCGGTGACGCGAGCCTCCGGTGTGGCTGCGGAAACGATCGAAGACCTGTGCGATGGCCTCGGGTGGAATGCCGCGCCCCTCGTCCGAGACTTTGAAGATGATCTCATCGTCGCGCCGCAGCGCGGCGAGCGTCACCGTTTGGCCCGGCTCTGAGAAGCCGATCGCATTCGACAGGAGGTTGAAGAGGATCTGCCTTATGCGTTTGACGTCGGCGACGAAACTGCCGACGTCATCCATCGCGACAAGACGCAGATGGATCGAGGATTCCGTCAGACGGTCCTGCACGCCTTCAGCCGCTGCACGGATGGTTTCGCGAATATCGACCTCTTCCGGCACGAGTTCCAAAGCGTCGGCATCGATCGAGGCGAGATCGAGAATATTGTTGATGATCGCCAGCAGCGCGGTCGAAGAGCGCGAGACGTGTCCGGCATATTCATGCTGGCGCTCGTTGAGCGGACCGGCCACGCCGCCGCTCAAGAGATCGATGAAGCCGATGATATTGGTCAGCGGCGTCCGCAGCTCGTAAGAGACATGGTGGACGAATTCGTTGCGCAGCTTCTCGGCCTGTTCGAGCGCCTGATTGCGCTCGGTCAGCGCGCGCTCGACATTCACATTTGCTGTCGTGTCGATGAAGGTGAGGAGCGTCGCGCCGTCGGGCAGGGGTTGGGTGAGGCAATCGAGCACCGAGCCGTCACGGCCGGCAATGCGCAGCTCGAAGCCGGTGCGGCGGTCGCGCAGGCCGGTGATGATGCTGCGGATCTCGACAAGGCCCGCGTCGCCATTGCGGAAGAGGGAGCTCATCGCCGCGATGCGGTCGATATGCGGTTTTTCGGTGATGGCCGCCGGATCGAGATGAAGGAGATGCGCAAAAGCTGGATTGTAGAATTTGAGCCGGCCATCGGTTCCGAAGACGGCGACGCCTTCTTTCAGCGTGTCGAGCGTCTCGCTCTGGACGCGGGCCAGCGCATTGAACTGCGATTGCAGATTGAAGCGCTCCGTCACATCGTCGAAGAGATAGGTGACGCCGCCCTGGACATTGGGCGTGATGACGACGCGCAGCGTGCGCCCGTCGGGCAGATACCAGACCTGTTCGCTCGTCTCGAGCGCCTGATAGGCCGCATGCAGGGCTTCGCGCCAGGCGCGAAAATCCGCCTGTTCCGGCAGCAGGCCGCGGACGCGGAGCTGATCGAGAACTTCCGAATCGGTCGGATGCAGATCGACGAAAGCCTGATTGAAGCCCCAGAGCTGGCGATAGGCCGCATTATGGAAGACGAGGCGCTTGCGCCGGTCGAACATGGCGACGGCCGTCGAGAGCAGATCAAGGGTCGCGGCATGCGCTTGCATTTGCCGGTCGAGTTCGGCCCGCATCGCCTCGACTTCCGACATGTCCATCGCAATGCCGGCAGAGCCGACGGCGACCGGCACATCGACAATGTCGAGAATGCGTCTCTGACCGGCGGCGATGGCGGCGGCACGGCCCCGCCAGATGGCGCCGGTGCGGCGGGTTTCAGCCGAGGCCTCGCGCGTCGGCCGCTCGAGCAGTTCGGTCGCATGGAGGACGGCATCCGTCACGTCGGCGGCCTCGACACCGCGGACATAGGCGGCGTTAGCCCAGCTCAGCCGCTCGTTCTGGTCGCGCAGCCAGGCGGGCGAATCGATCGCATTCAAGATGGCCTTCAGAGCATCAAGTTCGGCGATGGTCGCGACAAGGCGCTCGCGCAGCCGCACGGCTTCGAGCCGGTCGCCGGAGACGTCTCGAATGCGCATGACGGCGCGGCCGCTGACGGCGCGGCCCTCGATTTCGAGCCGGCGGCCGCCGAGGCTTTCGAGAGCGAAACGGAAGCCTTCGCCTTTCTCGCGGAGGCGATCGACGCAGTTGTCGAGCTTTTGCGCCCGCTCAGGCGCCAGCCAGGAGCCGAAGCCGAGCACACGGCGGGAAATCGGCACATCCGTGACGAGGCTCAGATCGCCTTCGATTTCAGCTTCGCCGCCGGGGCCGTCCCAGGCGATGATGATCTGCGGCTCGGCCGCGAGAAAAACCTCGGCGCGGTCGACTTTGGCACGCAGATTGTTGAGTTCGAGCGAGAGGGCGGCCTCGCTCTTGTTCCACTGATGCCGCTCGCGCAGATGCAGAAGCGCCGTAATCGTCGAAAACAAGACGAGTCCGACGATGAAGGAGAGGCCGATGACGTCCTGGCTCTGGCGCAGATTGTCGAAGAGGACGATCGGATCGGTGGTATGGCCGAGGGCACCGGTCGGCGCCAGCGTCAGATAAAGACAGGCAATAAATAAAGATGAGCCGGAAAGCGTCGCGCCGTTCAAACGGCGTCTCAATTGCGGCCTAAGGCAGGCCAAATCCCCGCGCTGCCGCGCTCCATCCTGCATTGCACCCTCTCGCAGGCCGATGATGCGATGAACCCCCGTCCGTCACATCGAATCACCTTTTTACCCTGGCGATCGAACGCTTGATACCGCCGCAATGAAAATGCGAAAGCGCGGAACCGCTTCACGCGATTCGCGGGAAAGGATCAGCCGGCGCCGCCACGACTCAGGGCAGTTTAAGCCATAGCGGCGAGATTTGAGAAAGTGGTTAATACAGTCTCACCAAAGCCGGCCACAGCTTTATCGCTGGAGCCCAAGTCTAGGGCAACGGCCCGGGAGGCGAGGCTTGGAGGGGAGTTTTGGATAGGAGAGAGCCTCGGATAGGAGTCTCCGAGCTAAGACTCGAGCGATCCAGAGCGAGGCGGGGGGTGCAACCGAAGTCGCAACCCCTCGAGGCGATCAGTAGCGGTAGTGGTCCGACTTGAACGGGCCGCCCTGCGGCACGCCGATATAGGCGGCCTGCTCGGCCGACATCTTGGTGAGATGGGCGCCGACCTTGGCGAGGTGGAGCGCCGCGACCTTCTCGTCGAGATGCTTGGGCAGGGTGTAGACCTCTTTGCGGTAATGACCCTGCTTGGTCCACAGCTCGATCTGGGCGAGCGTCTGGTTGGTGAAGGACGCCGACATCACGAATGAGGGGTGGCCCGTCGCATTGCCGAGATTGACGAGGCGGCCCTCCGACAAAAGGATGATCCGCTTGCCGTCGGAAAATTCGATTTCGTCCACCTGCGGCTTGACGTTGTGCCATTTATAATTGCGCAAGCCGGCGACCTGAATTTCCGAATCGAAGTGACCGATGTTGCAGACGATCGCGCGGTCCTTCATCGCCCGCATATGTTCGACGGTGATGACGTCGATATTGCCGGTGCAGGTGACGAAAATGTCGGCGCGCGGCGCCGCCTCTTCCATGGTCACGACTTCATAGCCTTCCATCGCGGCCTGCAGAGCGCAGATCGGATCAATCTCGGAGACGATGACGCGGCAGCCGGCATTGCGCAGCGAGGCGGCCGAACCCTTGCCGACGTCGCCGAAACCCGCAACCATTGCGACCTTGCCAGCCATCATGACATCGGTGCCGCGGCGGATGCCGTCGACGAGCGATTCGCGGCAGCCGTAGAGATTGTCGAACTTCGACTTCGTGACCGAGTCGTTCACATTGATCGCCGGCCAAAGCAGCTTGCCTTCCTTCTGCATCGCATAGAGGCGATGCACGCCCGTCGTCGTCTCTTCGCTGACGCCTTTGATCGCCGTCGCGCAGCGGCCGTACCAGCCGGGATTTTCCTTCAGGCGGCGCTTGATCGAGGCGAAGAGGATCGTCTCTTCCTCATTGGTCGCCTTGTCGAGGAATGCGGTGTCGCCGCCTTCGGCGCGCAGGCCGAGATGGATGAGCAGCGTCGCGTCACCGCCGTCGTCGAGAATGAGATTCGGTGCGCCGCCGTCGCCCCACTCGAAAATCTTATGGGTGTATTCCCAATAGTCGTAGAGGCTCTCGCCCTTGCGGGCGAAGACCGGAATACCGGCTTCGGCGATTGCCGCGGCAGCGTGATCTTGCGTCGAATAGATGTTGCAAGACGCCCAGCGGATATCCGCACCGAGCGCCTTCAGCGTCTCGATCAGCACGGCCGTCTGGATGGTCATATGCAGCGAGCCGGCGATACGCGCGCCCTTCAACGGCTGCTTCGGGCCGAATTCGGCGCGGGTTGCCATGAGGCCCGGCATTTCCGTCTCGGCGATCGCAATCTCTTTGCGTCCCCAGGCGGCAAGGCCGATGTCGGTGATGGCATAGTCCGAAGTGGGATGAGTCATGGGCACGCTGGCTCCTTGGCGAAAACTCGTTTGGCTATAGCAGCAGGCTTTGGGTAACGCAATAAAGATATAAGCAATTCTTTATATTACCAAGTATTCAGACACTTATGTTGCGTCCAACCTCTATTGTGCCCTCTTGGCTGCTGATCGGCGGCTTCGCACAGGACCTCATGCGACGAAGAGTCCGCGGCGTTTAGGGCCGCGCCCGCGCTTTGCCATGCGGCGGACATGATTATGGGTGGAATAGCCTTCGCCGTTGCTGCCACGTCTGTCTTGCTCAAGAGCACAAGCGCATCACCAGAGAATTCTTCCCGAAATAAAGTTCACTTTTTCGGGAGATGCGTGCCGCATGACATTGGACCAAGGTAATTGGAGGCCAGGGTTGATTCTCCCTCAAAGCTCTGCTTCTTGGGCACCTCGGTTCGATGAGACCATCCCCACGGGGCTATCCGACTCAATGTTGCAAAACGCGACGGCGACCAAGAAATATGGAATCGCCATTATCGCCAATGATCGCGTCATCGACTGGCTATTGCCATTCCTTGAAAGCTACAAGGCGACCAGCGCGGCGACGCCGCTCTATCTGATCCCCTATGATGACAACATGGCGCGTACGCGCCGTGCTGCCGAAGTCTATGGCGTGGAGGTTGTCGATCTCGACAATCGGGAATTGGACGAGCTGGCGCGTCGGCTCTATCCCTTCAATCCGGGCCATCGCCGCCGCCTGCGCAAGCTCCTCGCGCTGGCGCTGCCGCTCGACGAAGTGATCTATCTCGACGTCGACATCATCCTGTTGCGTGATTTCGCGCCGATCTTCGGCAAGCTCGCAGCCGGCCAGAGCGAGTTTATCGTCGCCAACGAGTGCCACGAATACGTCTATAATTCGCGGGCGGCGCAATATGACTTCCTGCGCGACGTGATGCTGTTCAACGACGGCTTCTTCGCGACCTCGCGACATATTCTGTCGCTGCAGGATTTCTACGATACTATCGCGGCGGATGAGAAAATCTTCCACGCCGTGCGCCAGCGCGGCGGCCTCTTTGCGCAGCCGCTTACCAATTTCGTCGTCCACCGCCGCGGGCTGAAGCTCACGACACTTTTTGACTGTCTGCCGAATGCCTCGGGCGAAAGCTATTACAAGGCCGAAGGCATCACTCTGACTGATGACGGTATGGCGGCGCTCGACCAGGACGGCAAGGAAATCTACTTCTGCCATTGGCCGGGCATCATCGGCATGCCAGGACGGCGTGTGATGGATACGCTGTGGCACAAATTCGCGCAGAAGGCAGCGGCGCGTATGAAGGAGATCGCCTAGAGCCGATCCATTAATCTGGACAAATCGGCTCGATTGAAAACTATGGGACATGTCCTTTGTCGGAAAGGTCGATCAACTTTTCCAGGACATGCTCCAAGCTTCACGCGGCTTACGCAGCGAGCCGCATAGACGCAGCCGTGCCGAGCGCCGCGCAATAGGCCTCAAAAGCAAAGAGCTGCTCGTAGAGACGCCGCGTATCGCTTGCGCGGCGCTCGTTTTCTGTCGCGGGCGGTTTGTGCGCGCGGTCGTTCACGGCCGCGGCAAAACCTGCAGCATCCGAGACCAGCGAGACATTGCCGAGCGAATTGGGATCAACCGCGATACCGCGGAACGCTTCCGCCGTCGCGACGAGTGGCGTGCCGCAGGAAAGCGCTTCGGCGGTTTTGATCGACAGGCCATGACCCGAAATGGTCGGCAGCAAGATGAGGCCCGCTTTGGCATAGGCTGCATCGAGATCGTCCACGCGGCCGGTGAAGAGATCCGCATGTTGCGCGTAAAGCGCAGGCGATTGCGTGCGCACCATCTCGTCGACGTTGCCGATGATGCGCAAAGGCACTTCGCGGCAGAGCGGGCGTACCTCCTGCAAGAACCATTTGATGCTCAGGTAATTCGGATGGTTGGCGCTCGCCACGATGATGATGTCGGCGCCGCCCGGCCCGGTCGGTGCCGATTTGATCGCCGGATAGATGAGTGCATGCCGCGCGTTGGGGAGAAGCTCCTGCCAGTCGCGCGCCTCCTCGTCATTGAGGTGGATGAGAAGATCGGCGTCACGCATCTCGGCGATTTCGCGCGCCAGCAACGTCTTGAAGCTGACTTTCGGCGGCAGCAGCGAGCGGCTTTCGTTGCGCAAGGCGAACTGCCTTGCCTGGACGTCATGCGTGTCGAGAAGAACGGGGCAGGTGCGATCGCCTCTCAGCCGCCGCGCCGCCGGCATCAGGAAGAAATGATTGCAATGGATGAGATCGATCTGCGGCAGGCCGAGAAGCGCATTAGGTAGAGGCGCGGCCGCCACCGTTTCGCAGAGCATGGTCGCGGCATCGCCACGCAGCCAGCCGAAAGCGGCCGAGAGAAAGCGCGGCCTCGAGATGCCGGAGGGCGGCATGCCCGTATAGAAGCGTTGATCGGCGATGAGATCGGCAGTCATCGCGCGATAGGTTTGGTCGTTCTTCGAACCTTCGGTCCAGCCCGGAAAATCGGCGACCGCGAGGCTGATGACCTTGGCGCCCAAGGCGCGATAGGCCTGCGCCTGCGCGACGAACACTTGATGGCTGCCGCAAGAGTGCCAGGCCGGATGAACGAGAACGACGCGTTTGCCGGCGAGGTTTTGCGCCGGACGGACGTCCGAACTCTGCTGCGTAATCTGAACGTCCGATTGCGCCGTCAAAGCCCGGTCCGCTTACGGGCGCGGTTGATCTTCTTGCGGCATTCCCAAATCACGCTGGAGGGAACACCGAAGATCGCCATGAGCAGATAGGTCAGGCGCGGACCGACATTCGGCGCGAAGCGTTCGGCATGCATCACGAGCCGATAGGCAACGCAAGAGCGCCGTGCCCAGTGCGGCAGCTCGGGATCGGCTTCACCGCGAGAGAGGCCGAACAGCAAAATGATGAGATGCAGTTTCAGCAGCAGGTTCTGCGAAAACCGTTCGCTCCGGCTGATGAGCTGATCGACGATGACGGCAATCGCTTTGTCGTTGTAATCGCCGGAGCCGCCGGGCTGATAGTTCAGCGTGTGATGAAGCTGCGCCATCTGCGAGAAGATGTTCGATCCGTGCAGACGATAGATGAAGACGGGTTCATCGATCAGAATGCTGCCGCACCAGCCGCCGAGCCCATGCGCAAAATACATGTCGGTTGCGGTCCAGAGTTTCTGCAGGTTCGGATTGTCGGCGAAAAGCGCCAGCGCATCGCGCCGGTAGCAAAGTCCCGAAGTCGGCGTCCATACCCAGTTCGTGCAAAGCGGCGGCACATAGCGCGCCTTTTGACTGAGATTTTCGCCGATATGCGATGGCGGCCAGCCGGGTTCGGCGCGATAGGGGCGCCAGATATTCGTGCGTTTGCCGCGCCCGCTGCGCAGATAGACATTCATCGCTTCGCCCGTTGCGACGACAATGTCGCCATTGCGGGCCTGCAGCATGTCCCCGGCGGTGAAGCCGACATGCAGCCGCGATGAAAGATGCACATAAATGTGGGTTTCGAGCGCGCGCGGCAGGAGCACGTCATCGGCGTCGAGGAAGATCACATATTGGCCGGTCGCGCGGGCGAAGCCGTCGAGGCTGGCGACCGTCTGGCCGTCATTTGCCGTCCGGCGGACCACAACGATATCGGGATAGCGCTCCTGAAGCTCCACGATGACTGCCGGAGACTCGTCCGTCGAAGCATTGTCGACAATGATGCATTCGATATTCGCGTAAGTCTGCGCGTAGACCGATTGCACGGATTCGGCGAGGTAGCGGCCGTAATTGTAATTAACGATGACCACGCTGACCGTGGGCAGATGGAAGGTCGGCGTCATCAGCTGGTCGCGAAGATCCTTCGTCTTCGAAAGATCCTCGACCCGATTAGCAATATTCATGACGACCTCTTCGCACCCCTCGGCCGTCCCGGCCCAGCTTTAATCGTAATGCCATAACATCTCGGCTATTGAAATCTAACATAAATTATGGGGACGATCTGCCTTGGATTTGGCACATAATTGAGGCGCTTTGACAAGCCGAGGGCGGGGTCCGTGATCGGATCATGGGCCGGTGAGCTGGCTTGAACCTTTGTCGTAATTTGTTATGTCTCGCCCACTGCAGGACCTTGTATGCCCCGGCTGCTCTATTTCTATCTCGCAAAACGTCTGTTCATTTCGGCGCTGCTGATCGAAACGAGCCTTTGCGTTCCGGTGGTGCTGACCTCGCTGTTCCATTACCTGCCGGCGAGTGCCTTGCGCAGCGGCCTGCTCGTTCCCGCACTGCTCGGGACTTTTCCTACCGTCACCTATATCGCTCTGCCCATGGCTGTGGGCATTGCCGTCGCAGTGGAGTTTTCCCGCATGGCGTCGGAGGGGATGATCGCGGTCCTCTATTCCCTGCGGCTGTCGGTCTGGTCGATCTCGCTGCCGGCGGTGGTCGTCGCCACGATCGCCGTCATCCTCGGCTATTGGGTTTCGTCTTTTTTGGCGCCGACCTATGTCGGTCAGATGCATGACGTCATCTACGTCATTCGCAATTCGCTCAATCACCGCATGCTGGAGCCGGCGCAGTTCTACACGTTCGATAACGGCGAGCGAACGCTCTATTTCCAGCGCTGGAAGACGCAAGACGTCGTCGAGGGCATGTTCATTCATCAGTTTTCGAAGAAGAAAAACGAAGAACAGATCATCTATGCCAAGGAGGCGGAGTTTCGCCGTAACGCTCATGGCGTTCTCTTGATCCTGAGCCATGGGACATCGCAGAGCGAAACCGCCGGCACGACCAAGATGCGAAGTGCCGATTTCGACGAGAATTTTCTACAGATCGACATGCAGGGGACGGGCGGCCTGCCGAAGCGCAATTGGGTCGGCGTGTTCGAACTGCCGGCACTCAAATTCTTCGAGTCACGTCCGACGGGGACGAGCGTCGAGGAAAGGCATCAGCTTTCCGAATGGATGAGCGAGGCGACGAAGCGCGTCGGCATTCCCTTCATTGCCTTGACGCATACGTTGTTCGCGATCGGCCTTGTGCTGACCTTCTCAAGCGCGACAGGGCGCGGCGCGGCAGCGATTATCGCGCTGATCGCGATTCCTTTGGCGCATATCACCATATTGATCGGGTCGGAGAGCCTGGTGCGGCAGGACCCGCGGCTCGTTGTCGTGATCGGCGCGGCGATCCTCGCCGAACTCATCGCCTCGTTGATTCTGCTGTACCGGAAGTCGTCGAATTTCGCTGTGCCGCGCTAGCGCCGACGGATCGCATAAAGCGCCGGGCGCAGCTGGGTGGTTAAAAATTAAGCAGTGCCCTAAAATTGGCGAGAGAGACCTGAAGGGGTGCAGGCGAGCCAAGCCCATGGCTGCGCCAGCCCCCGCCTGGCGCAGCCACGAGCTTCGGATTCAGCCTTTTACTGCAAATCCGCAGTCTTGTGCGCCGTGGCGCTGTGGCTGCAGACGATCTTGACGTATTCCTTGCCCGGTTCCGGCCGGACTTCGGCAGCGGTCTGCGCGATCGTGACCTGTCCGAGCTGACCGCAGGCCATTTCGCTGTTGACGTGCGGGCCCTGCAAAGAGGCACGCGCCGTGTCCGGCTGGCAGGCCGCATGATCGAGGCTCAGTGAGCAGATCAAGATGAGGATCGTAAAAGGTGTCATTGTGGCTCTCTCGTTTAGTTGGCGCCCCAGCTGATCTTTGAGTTGTTGCGGCGCACAACAAGCAGCAGATGTGCCAGTCTGTTATGCGCCTGTCGCATATCTTACATGGAAATGTCACAGTTTTGGCGCAGCTATACGGCGACGGCTGCGCCCAGCAACAAACGCGGAAGCTCTAGAGATTTGGGACTTGCCGTCTCTATGCGGCGCCTGCGCGACTTGGACTGTGCCGTTGCTCGCTGCGAGGATGGCGCCCTTTTTGCGCGCCTGCTCTTCCGAAGTGTTAGATGCGGCGCAACAGCTTAACGGCTAGGGCGGCGCACGGCCGCAGTCCATTCGCGGACTGCCAACGCGGGACTCAACCCGGACGACCGATGTTTAGGCAGACTTTCTTCGTCTCCGGAGCTGGATCAGCGACCAAAGCTTCCAGGCGACTCGAGGCCCATTCAAACGAGGATATGCCCCGATAAACCGACGGCAAGCACCGTTTATGCCGTAGATATATGAGGCGGTGCTGCGTGGTTTTCATGTACCACGTATACTTACGTAAGCCGCAGCCGGTTGTCGGATTTTAGGCGATCTGCTAGCGTACCCGTGGGTCCGGTTAGGAAGAGCGCACCCCTTTCCGCATGATTTTTTGGCGGTCTTTTGGGCTTCGGCCGTTGAAGCGCTCGCTGTCCAGCTGTTCAACGATAGTTTTGCGAGATCTCTCAAGTGAGACGCGTTTTCCTTTTCGCGGTCGTCTTTCTGCTGCTTGCCGGTCTCATCGGTGGGCTCTCTTATGTGCAGTTCACCTTCAAACCGCAGATGATCAAGAGCTTCATCGCCAAGGCCGCTCCGCCGCCGGCGAGCGTCGCGGTCACTGAGGCGAAGGCCGAAACCTGGTCACCGCGCATTCCGGCGATCGGTAGTTTTCGCGCCGTGAAAGGCGTCGACCTCGCGCCGCAGGTGGGTGGCGTCATAACCAAGATTGAGGTCGACTCCGGCCAGGACGTTCAGGCCGGCGCGCCGCTCTTCAACATCGACACATCGGTGGAAGAGGCGGATCTCCAGAACAATCTTGCGACGTTGAAAAACGCCGAACTCGTTCTCGAGCGCCAGCGCCAGCTCACCATGTCGGGCAATACGACCAAGGCCAATGTCGATGCCGCTCAGGCGGCGCGCGATCAGGCTGCCGCGAGCGTTGCGCGCGTGCGGGCGCTGATCGCCCAGAAGAAGATCGTCGCGCCCTTTGCCGGCCGGCTCGGCATCCGCCGCGTCGACCTCGGTCAATATGTTGCGCCCGGTACCAATCTCATCACTTTGCAGGCGCTGAACCCGATCTTCGTCGATTTTCCGCTGCCCGAACAGGCGCTGGCTGATCTGAAGGCAGGCCAGACGGTTGAAGTGACGGTCGATACATTCCCCGGCCGCGTCTTCAGCGGCAAAGTGCACACGATCGACGCGAAGGTCGATCAGGCCACC
This sequence comes from uncultured Methylovirgula sp., assembly GCA_964644615.1. Taxonomy (GTDB): domain Bacteria; phylum Pseudomonadota; class Alphaproteobacteria; order Rhizobiales; family Beijerinckiaceae; genus Methylovirgula. Next base: position 71,967 of record CAZXXA010000009.1, read on the forward strand.
CGCAACGTCCTCGTCCGGGCTATCTTCAACAATGATGACTACGCGCTACGTCCCGGCATGTTCGCTAATGTCGCGGTGATCGCCGGCGCGCCGAAAACCGTCGTCACTTTGCCGCGGACGGCTGTCACTTATTCGCTTTATGGCGATGCTGTTTTCGCCGTCGTGCCGGCCGAGCAGCCGTCCAGCGGCGGCGCGCAGGCGGCGCAGCTCGTCCGCGACGTTCCTTACAAGGTCGAGCGGCGCTTCGTGAAGACGGGCGAGGAGCGTGGCGATCAAGTCTCCATCGTCTCCGGCGTCAAGGCCGGCGAGATGGTCGTCAGCGAAGGCCAGCTCAAATTGCAATCCGGTGCGCTGGTGAAGATCGATCGCAGCGCCGGGCTCAAGCCGCCAGCGGTTTTGCCGAAGGAATAACGATGTCCTTCACCGATATCTTCATCAAGCGGCCGGTGCTGGCGAGCGTTGTCAGCCTGCTGATCCTGCTTGTCGGCGCGCAGGCCGGATTCAAACTGCAGATCCGCCAATATCCGGAGCTGTCGTCGACGACGATCACCATCACGACGGCCTATCCGGGCGCCAATGCCGACGTGATCCAAGGCTTCATCACGACACCGATCGCGCAGGCAGTGGCGAGCTCGGAAGGTATCGATACGCTCGTTACCAATTCGCAGCAGAACACCTCGACGATCACGCTCAATCTGCGGCTCAACGCCAATCCCGATCGCGCGGTCGCGGACGTGCTCGCCAAGGTCAATCAGGTCAAATACATCCTGCCGCGCGAGGCGCTCGATCCGGTCGTCGTCAAGCAGACGGGTGAATCGACCGCGCTGCTCTATATGTCCTTCAATTCGGACAAGCTGACCGGTTCGCAAATCACCGACTATCTGACCCGCGTCGTGCAGCCGAAATTACAGACGATCGACGGCGTCGCCAATGCGCAGATCCTTGGCGGCCAGACCTTCGCGATGCGCGTGTGGCTCGATCCGAACAAGATGGCGGCGCGCGGCGTCACCCCGAACGATGTGAGCCTGGCGCTGGCGGCGAACAATTTCACCTCGGCCGCCGGCCAGGTCAAAAACGCCTATACGCAGACGAGCATCAATGCGCTGACCTCGCTCGACTCGGCGAAGGCCTTCGGCCAGCTCGTCGTCAAGCAAAGCGGCGACACGCTGATCCGTCTCGGCGACATTTCGACGATCAATCTCGGGCCGGAATCGGTCGATTCATCTTCGGCTTTCGACGGACTGAAAGCCGTCTTCATCGGCATCTATCCGACGCCGACGGCCAATCCGCTCGATGTCATCAACAATGTTCGCAAGTCCTTCCCTGAGTTACAGAGCCAGCTGCCGGTCGGCCTGCAGGCTTCGATCGCCTATGACGCGACGGCCTTCATTCGCGCCTCGATCAAGGAAGTCGCGAAGACGCTCGGCGAAGCGGCGATCATCGTCATCGTCGTCATCTTCCTCTTCCTCGGCAATCTGCGCTCGACGATCATTCCGATCGTCACCATTCCGCTGTCGCTCATCGGCGTGATGAGCCTTCTGCTGCTGCTCGGCTATTCGCTCAATCTCCTGACGCTGCTCGCCTTCGTGCTCGCCATCGGCCTTGTCGTCGATGACGCTATCGTGGTCGTCGAAAATATCTACCGGCACATGGAGGAGGGTGCCACCGCGCGAGCGGCGGCGCTGCAAGGCGCGCGCGAAATCACCGGCCCCGTCGTCTCGATGACGATCACGCTGGCGGCGGTCTATGCGCCGATTGGCTTCGTCTCCGGTCTAACCGGGGCGCTGTTCCGCGAATTCGCCTTCACCCTCGCTGGTTCGGTCATCGTCTCGGGTGTCATCGCCCTGACCTTGTCGCCGATGATGTGCTCGCGGCTTTTGAAGCCGCCGAAACAGAACGGCAAGGGCTTCGCCGCCTGGCTCGACCGCATGTTCGACAGGTTACGGCGCCGCTACACGTCGCGGCTGCACAAGACGCTGAACTTCCGTGCTTTGACGCTTCTCATTTTGGCGGGCGTGCTGGTTCTGACCGGCATCATGTTCATGTCGACGCCGAAGGAGCTCGCGCCCGAGGAAGACCAGGGTGCGATCTTCGCGCTCATCAAGGCGCCGCAATATTCGAACCTCGACTATATGGAGAAGATGACCGGCCAGTTCACCGAGGCGGCCGACACGATTCCGGAAAAGGATCATGTCTTCGTCATCAACGGCTCGGCTGGCGTGCATCAGGGCCTGGCAGGCCTGATCCTGAAACCTTGGGATATGCGCAAGCGCAACCAGAAAGCCATCTTGCAGGTCCTGCAGCCGAAGCTCGCCGCGATCACCGGCGGCCCGATCATCGGCTTCTCGCCGCCGTCGCTGCCCGGTTCGACCGGCGGCCCGCCGGTGCAATTCGTCCTGCGCACCATTGGCGACTACAAGCAGCTCGCCGATGTGATGGCTCAGCTCGACGCGGAAGCCAAGAAGAGCGGCCTCTTCATCTTCACCGACACGGATCTCAAATTCGATACGCCGCAGCTCGAATTCAAGATCGATGCGGATAAGGCGAACCGCCTCGGCATCAATATGCAGGCGGTCGGCACGTCGCTCGCGACTCTGCTCGGCGGCAATTATGTCAACCGCTTCAACCTCTATGGCCGCAGCTACGAGGTGATCCCGCAGGTGCCGCGCGAATTCCGCCAGAATGCCGATTGGCTGACGCGCTATCAGATCCGGACTGCGAGCGGCGATCTCGTGCCGCTTTCGACCATCGCTTCAGTCAAAACCAGCGTGCAGCCGAACAGCCTGCCGACCTTTCAGCAGTTGAACTCGGCGACGCTGCAGGCCGTCCCCTTCCCAGGCCGCACCATCGGCGATTGCATCACCTTCCTGCAGGAGAAGGCCAAGCAGCTGATGCCGGAAGGCTATACGATGGATTATCAGGGCGAGAGCCGGCAATATGTGCAGGAAGGCAATACGCTTCTCGTCACATTCGTCTTCGCGCTGATCGTCATCTTCCTGGTGCTGGCGGCGCAGTTCGAGAGCTTCCGCGACCCGCTGATCATTCTGATCGCGCTACCGACATCGATGTTCGGCGCCATGCTGCCGCTCAACCTCTTGGGCTTCCTCGGCCAGGCGAGCATGAACATCTATTCGGAGATCGGTCTCGTCACGCTCATCGGGTTGATTTCGAAGCACGGCATTCTGATGGTCGAATTCGCCAATAAGCTGCAGGAGACGGAACATTTGAGCCGGCGCGAGGCGATCGAACAGGCAGCCGGCGTGCGGTTGCGGCCGATCCTGATGACGACGGCGGCGATGGTCGTCGCGATGATCCCCTTGATCATCGCAGAAGGTGCCGGCGCACGCAGCCGTTTCGCGATCGGTGTTGTGATCGCCTTCGGCATGAGCATCGGTACTTTGTTTACGCTGTTCGTGACGCCGGCGATCTATACGTTCGTGGCGCGCGATCACGGGAAGGATCGCGAGATGCAGAGCGATGATCCGGCACGCCATGGCATTGGACCGGAACGTGCCGCTGCCGAATAGCTGTCGATTGCAGCCGAAAAAAAGAGAGCCCCGGCCATACGGCCGGGGCTCTTTTCGTTGATGGTTTGGTTGACCGGATCTACGCAGCGACGAGGCGGCTTTCCAGCGCGATTTGGTCGAGGCTCTTCTGCGGCAGGACGCCGAAGCTGCCGATACGATTGCAGAGCATGCGGAACGTGTCGGCGCAGGCAAGGTGCCGCATCACTTCCGTATCCGCCACGGTTTCCGGATTGGAAATGTCCCAGATGGCGACCGCCGGACGGCCGGGCCATTGCGGGCAGCTTTCCTGTGCAATCTCCTTGGAGAGCAAGAAGACGAAATCGAGCTCGGGCGCGCCGTCTTTGGCGAATTCGTCCCAACTCTTCGAGCGCAGGCCATCGAGGCTGAAACCGGCCTTATAGAGCGAAGCCGCGGCGTAGGGATCGACATGGCCCTTCGGCGAAGGCGCAGCGCTGTACGCTTTAAAACGGTTGCCGTACATGCCGTTCATGATGGACTCGGCCATGATCGAACGGGCAGAATTGTCGGGGCAGACGAAGAGGACGTTGAAAGGCCTTGCGTTTTCGATCCTATTATTCATGGCACGAGATCCTTCGTGGAAAGCGATGCAGTGTTAAATTCGTATTGCCATCGCTGTCGTCCGGAGGTGATGTCCGACTTTGTGCGCGGCGACTTGGGCCTTTGATGCCAGCGCCGCCGTTAAGGCCTGGTTGCAGGTTGGCGTTAACAAGAGCCAAATCCGCCGGACTCCGCGCGACATGGTTTCGAGATCGCGAATAAAGCCGGGACTGCGCGGCCGTCGATGCGGCAAAAATTGCGGCGCCGCGTCACTTCCGTGACGCCGCCTCCTGGCTTATGTAAGCGCCATGACAATGAAGGATATGCCAATCAAGAATCAGGTCGCGCGGCGGCGCACCTTCGCTATCATCTCCCACCCCGATGCGGGCAAGACGACGCTCACCGAAAAGCTGCTGCTGTTCGGCGGTGCCATTCAGCTTGCCGGTGAAGTGCGTGCAAAAGCCAATCGGCGGCAGACGCGTTCCGACTGGATGGGCATCGAACGCGAGCGCGGGATCTCGGTCGTCACATCGGTGATGACCTTCGAATATGACGGCTGCGTTTACAATCTGCTCGACACGCCAGGTCACGAAGACTTTTCGGAAGATACGTACCGGACGCTGACCGCTGTCGATTCCGCCATCATGGTCATCGACGCCGCAAAGGGCATCGAAGCGCGCACCCGCAAACTTTTCGAAGTCTGCCGCTTGCGCGACATCCCCATTGTCACATTCGTAAACAAACTCGATCGCGAGACGCGCGATCCTTTCGATCTTCTGGACGAGATCGAGAAGACGCTGGCGCTCGATATCGCGCCCGTCACCTGGCCGCTTGGCCGCGGCCGCGATTTCGCCGGCACCTACGATCTGCGCCGCAACCAGATCCGCCGCATCGATACGGATGATGCGCCGGTCACGGTAAATGGGCCGGAGGATTCCCGCATCGAGGCGCTGCTGCCGCCCGGCGCCTATCTCGAAGCGGTCGATCAGATCACGCTGGCGCGCGAGGCGATGAAGCCCTTCGATCATCAGGCCTTTCTCGAAGGCCATCTGACGCCGGTCTTCTTCGGCAGCGCGCTGCGCAATTTCGGCGTTCGCGATCTCATCGACGCGCTCGGCGAATTCGCGCCGCCGCCGCATGGGCTCGACGCCGCGCAGCGCCGCGTCGAGGCGGAGGAGCCGAAGCTCACCGGCTTCGTCTTCAAAATTCAGGCGAATATGGACCCCAACCACCGCGACCGCATCGCCTTCATGCGCATCTGCTCGGGGCGGCTCACGCGCGGCATGAAGGTGAAGCTGGTGCGTACCTCGAAGAATATCGCGCTCAATGCGCCGCAATTCTTCTTCGCCCAGGACCGCCAGCTGGCCGAGGAAGCCTATGCCGGCGATGTCGTCGGCATTCCCAATCATGGAACGCTGCGTATCGGCGACACGCTGACTGAGGGCGAGGATCTCGTCTTCCGCGGCGTGCCGAGCTTCGCGCCGGAAATCCTGCGCCGCGTTCGTATCGGCGACGCCATGAAGGCAAAGAAGCTGCGCGAGGCTCTGCAGCAGATGGCGGAGGAGGGGGTCGTTCAGCTCTTCCTGCCGAATGATGGTTCGAGCGCTATGGTCGGCGTCGTCGGCGCGCTGCAGCTCGACGTTCTCTCCGAGCGGCTCTCAGCCGAATATGGGCTCGATGCGACTTTCGAGAGTTCGCGCTTCGAACTTGCCCGCTGGGTTGAAGCCAGCGATGTCGCAGAGCTCGAAAAATTCACGCGGGCCTATCCGGCCTCGATGGCGGTCGATCTCGATCACGCGCCGGTCTATCTCGCGGCCTCCGCCTGGGACCTGCGCTATGAGCAGGAGAAATGGCCGAACATCCGCTTCTCGGATGTGAAGGACTATCAGAAGGCGCATTAGAAGGCGTCGATATAGGCTTCCTTCGAAACTATCGTGCGCCACAGAATATTAATGTCGAACCACAGCGACCAATGGTCGATGTAATAGAGATCGTGTTCGATGCGGGCGCGGATTTTCTCTTCTGAGATGCCGCCGCGGCAGCCGTTGACCTGGGCCCAGCCGGTGATGCCAGGCTTGACGTTGTGGCGGCGCGCATAAAGCGCGATGCGCCGCTCGAACATCTGATCATGCACGACGGCCATCGGACGCGGGCCGACGAGCGACATCTGGCCGAGAATCACATTCACCAGCTGCGGCAGCTCGTCGATATTGTGGCTGCGCAGAAAAGCACCGACCCGCGTGACACGCGCATCGTCGCGCGATGTGACCTGCACGAGCTTCGCATTGTCTTCGCAAGTCGTCATTGAACGGAATTTGAAGATCTTGAACGGCTGCTGATTGAAGCCGTAGCGATTCTGCTTGAAGATGACCGGGCCAGGGCTATCGAGCTTGATCGCGATGGCGACCACGATGAAAAGCGGCGCCAGAATGATCAGCGCCGTCGAGGCGAGCACGAGATCGAACAGCCGCTTCATGAAAAGTGCCGCCGGCGACAGCGGATGATCGACGAGATTGAGGCAGGTGATCGGCCCGATCTTGGTGATCCGCGGCGTCGCGAAACGGTCGAGAACTTTTTCCGGGCCGAGATGGATGGCCGCTGGAATGCCGAGGAAGGCGTCGACAGCCGCCTGGATCGTCACCGTGTCCGACCAGGGGACGAGCACAAAGACATCATCCGGCTGCAGGATGCGGGCATAGGCGCGCGCCAGAGCGAGGTCCTCGGCGAGACTGTCCGGCCCGCGCAGCACGGAAGCGGCGACGATATGCATGCCGAAGCGATGCGGCTCCCAGCCGCTGGTGAAGCTTTCCAGCTCGTTTTCGAAACCGATCAAGAACAATCGTTTCGCCGCAATGTGGCCCTGTGCGGCGCGCTGGTGGATGCGATAGGCGAGGCCGCGGCGCGCAATGCCGACGCCGATGAAGCCGATGACGAAAAGGCTCGCGGTTGGCAGAAGCGTCTGCCGGTTCGGCGCGCCGACGAGAAGCGCGATGAGGAGCGTCATAGCGAAGGCGCTGCCCCATGGGGCAAGCGAGCGGATCAGCTGATCTTTCGCGTTCAGATAGCGGGCGATGGCATAGTCATTGTCCATCGCGCTGATCGCCACGAAGAGAAAACTGATGAGCAGGCACATCCAGAGATGAAAATCGCGCGGCAGATGGCTGTAGACGAGATGATGCAGCAAGGAGGCAGCCGCACCGCTAGCGAAGATCGCCGCCATGTCGGTCAGGGCCGCCACAGCGAAAAAGCCGCTGCGGAACGTTGCGGTCCGCTGGCGCATCCGGGCGCCGAAGGTCTCGCGGGCGAAGATCTGTTTCGCCTCTGTCTCGCTCCGAAACAAACGGACGATGTCAGAGAAATCCGGCAAGCTATTGTTCCACAGCGACACAGAAATTCCCCGCTTGATACGTCGGCGCCCCCGCGCCTGGCCCTAGCGGGGGCTCGCAGCAAGGCTAGTGCCTGTGCGATAGGGAGGCATGCCAAGGACGATTTGCGGTGGCCGCCGCCTCTTGACGCTCTGGCTCCGGCAACGCATCGTCCTTCGCGAAAAAACGCGACCAGAGCGGGATGCGAAAAAGTGTGAGCGGTTTTTCGCGCAAATCCCGCTCTAAGCTTTTGGAATCGATCACGTTCATGATTTTGGATCACTCAAGTCGGGCTTGCCCGACTTGAGCTAAAAATGCCCATCTCGGACAGGTCCGAGTTGGGTTGATCCAAAATCATCGTGATCTTGAAGGGGGCAGGATCGGATATGCGAAGCTTTCGTGAATTCGCCGCAGCCATCGCTTGCAAGGCGGTGTCTGTCATCGCAATCGCCGCTACAGTGGCGCCGTTCGGCTGTGGCGTCGTACTGGCGCAGAATCGCCGGCCGATGGTGCCGGCGGAGCGCCGTTACGATTATTTTGGCGGTCAATTACCCAATTGCGGAGATGCGGGCGTGATGGAGCGCATTCAATCGCGTTTTCACGATCGCGAGAGTGAATTCTGGAAATCGGGGCTTGACATCGTTGGCTTCAACGAAATCCGCGAGATCGGCATGCGCAGCAACGGGCTGGATTACATCCCACGCCGCTATTGCGTCGCGCTTGCGCATTTCAACGATCAGTCGGCGCGTCGCGTGTCCTATTCGATTGCCGAAGGCCAGGGCATTATCGGCCTCGGCTACGGCGTCGATTGGTGCGTCGTGGGGCTTGACCGCAATTATGCGGATGCCCCCAATTGCCAACTCGAGCGGCCAATGCAATAGGCCGGCGGATCGAGAGGCAATTCATGAATGTCAGTCGGAGATTTTGGCTTGCTGCCGCGCTGTTGGGTTTCATGCTTGCCGCGCCGCTGGCAGGTGCATGGGCGCAGGATGACTCCGACTGCATTCTCGACAATTGTGCGGATAGAAAACCGCCCAAGCCCGCCGATAGCACGCAACCAACGCGGCCTACGAACGCAGCGGCTGCCGCGCCGATAGCGCCCATGGGTGGCGGCAAGGCGACGGGCAGTTTCAACTTCTACGTGCTGGCGCTCTCCTGGTCGCCGGGGTTTTGCGCGACCGGCGGCGCCGAGAAGGCGCCCGAGCAATGTGCGCCGGGCGCAGGGCTCGGTTTTGTCGTGCACGGGCTTTGGCCGCAAAACACGCACGGCTATCCGTCGAATTGCGATGCGGCCGGCCGCTTCCCATCGCGGATCGCGCTTGAATCCACGAAAGGACTTTATCCCGACGAAGGTCTGGCGCGACACGAATGGCGGACCCACGGCACCTGTGCGGGCGAAAGCCCGACGGACTATTTCGCCGATGTCCGCCGTGCCCGCCAAGCGATCACCATACCGGAGCAATTCCGCGCGCCGCGTCAGGCGCAGCGGTGGGCGCCGATGGATCTCGAACGCGCCTTCTTCGCCGCCAATCCGCGGCTACGGCCGGGCATGATGTCGGTCGAATGCAATCGCTCGACGCTGAACGAAGTGCGCATCTGCATGTCGAAGGATCTGCGCAATTTCGTTGCCTGCCCGGAAGTCGCGCGCCACAATTGCTTCGGCCGTGAAATGACGGTGCCGCCGATTCAGTAATGAACTACCGCCACGCCTATCACGCGGGCAATTTCGCGGATGTCTTCAAACATGTGGTGTTGACCCGCATCCTGACCTATCTCGCGCAAAAGTCAGCCGCCTTGCGCTTCATCGATACGCATGCGGGCGAGGGGATCTATAATCTCGCGGGCGAAGCGGCGGAGAAAACCGCGGAGTGGCGCGGCGGCATCGGCCGCTTGGTCAGTAAGGAGGTTCCGGTTCCTGCAGATGTGGAGCCTCTCCTCGCGCCTTATCTCGCCCTCGTCGCACCGCAAGCCGCACAACAGATCTATCCGGGTTCGCCGGCGCTCGCGGCGGCGCTGCTGCGCAAGCAAGACCGGATGATCTTCTGTGACGCGCATCCGGCCGCCGCCGCTGCGCTCACATCGCATCTGGGACGCGACAAGCGCGCCAAGATCATCGAGATCGATGGCTTTATGGGGCTCGGTGCTTTCGTGCCGCCGGTCGAACGCCGCGGCCTGGTGCTGATCGATCCGCCGTTCGAAATGCGCGACGAATTCGATCGCATTGTCGCGGGGCTCGAGACGGCGCTGGGGAAATGGCCGACCGGCACGTATATGGTCTGGTTTCCGATCAAAGACCGCAATGCCGTGGCGCATTTCTATCGGCAGCTCGGCGACGTCATCGCGCATGCCGGCCCGGCAAAGACGGGCGCGCATGATGCGCTGTGTCTCGAATTCTGGATCGATGCGATCGATCGCGACGGTCCGCTCGCGGGCAACGGACTTGTTCTGATCAATCCGCCCTATGTGCTCGAAGCCGAGGCCCGACTCATCCTGCCTTATCTCGTTCAGGCGCTGGGGCTCTCGTGCGATGCTGGCCATGTACTGAAAGCATTATGATCGCTCATGACGACAATGAGTCCGCGACGCATTAGGTTCGGCCCGTGCTGCGGCTCAAGCAGCCAATACAATGCAGCCAATACAATATCGGGGTGAAAAGAAGATGATGATATTGCGTTCCTCGCCGCTGTCGCCCTTCGGGCGCAAGGTCAAGATCGCGGCGTCCTTGATCGGCGTCAGGAATAAAATCGAGGTCGTCTTTGCCGATACGAACGATCCAAACGAAATTCTCCGCGAACAGAATCCGCTCGGCAAAATTCCGGTGCTCATCCTCGAAGACGGTACGACGCTCTACGATAGCCGGGTGATCGTCGAATATCTCGATTGGCTTGCGGGCGGCGGTGCGCTGATCCCCGCTGATCCGAAGTTGCGCTTCAATGTGTTGACGCAAGCGGCGCGCGCCGATGGCCTGACCGATGCGGCGCTGCTTCTTGTCTATGAAGGACGGTTTCGCGCGCCGGAGCTGCATGTCGCGAAATGGACCGATCATCAGCGCGGAAAGATCGACCGTGCTCTGACGCTCTTCGCCGCCGCTCCGCCCTCCGGCAAGCGCGATGTCGCGCATATCGGCCTTGCCTGTGCGCTCGGCTATCTCGATTTGCGCTTCGACGGGCACTGGCGCGAGACGCATAAAGATCTGGCTGAATGGCTGACCGCTTTCGAAGCCGACGTACCGGCCTTCGCCGAAACGCGCCCCTCGGCGTAAAATCGCAGTGCAAGTCAGGCAAAAAGTCAGACAATAAAAAAGCGGCCCGAATGACTTCGAGCCGCCAAGGTCGAGGAACTGAACTGCTCCTCAAAAGTGGTAGTCTATGCCCGCCCGTAGAGTCGAATAGCTGATCCCCGCCGTGGTCGCGTCACGCGTGCCGGAGAAATAGGTCGCCGAACCGAAGTCCTTGAAGAGATATTCGCCTTTGAGCGAAATATTGTTGGTCACGGCGAATTCGAGACCGCCGCCGACCGTGAAGCCGTTCAGATAGTTCGACTCGCTCGAGAAAACCGTTCCACCGCCGCGGAAATCGGCGACGCTGCCCTTCATATTGGCGCCCGCATAACCGCCCGTGATGTAGATGAGGGCGCGGTCGAGCGCATAGCCGAAGCGCACACGGATCGTGCCGTCACCTGTCACATTGCCGGTGGCGTTGGCGCCCGGGAAGGGGCTTGACGTGCCGTTGACGCTGCCGAAATTGATGTCGGCGGCGCCGCCGACCACGAAGGCGCCGGACTGATAATTGTAGCCCGCTTCAACGCCGTAGAGTCCGCCGATCGCGTTATTGAAGAAGCTTTGGCCGCCTTCGGTGAACTGGCCGAAGTTGAGGCCCGCATTGGCGCCGGCATAGAAGCCCGTCCAGGTGAACAGCGGCGGCGCCGCATAATAGGGCGCCATCCTGCGGGACGGCAGGTCCGCCGCATGGGCTGAAGCCACCGTCAGGGCGGCCAGGCCAGCCCCCGCCACAAGAGCCGAAAAAGTCCGTTTCATGCGCGATTACCCTCTACTTCTGTCGCTCGGCAGAGGCTTAATCTCGCTAGGTTACTTATGAATTAAATAAAACAATCGTCAAATATAAATATAGTACATTTACCACGTGTTAAGCATGGCTATAAAGGAAACATAATGCGTATGGTTAAGAGCATATGAATCTTCATTTCTTCAAAAACTTGGGCGTTAATCTTCGGCAGCTCTATGGTTAAGAGTTGCTGAATCCCCGTTGAGGGTCCGGGCGACTCCGTTTATGCCGCTTCTGATCTATGCGGCTGAGGTGCTTGAGCTGGGGAACCGGGACGGGAGGGCAGATTATTATGATGCCGAAAGTGGCGCTCGTGACCGGCGCAGCGCGACGGATCGGCCTTGCGGTGGCCGAACATCTTGGCCGGCACGGCTACAAAATCGTGATCCATTGCAGCGCCGCGTCCGTCGATGAAGCGAAGACGGCGAGTGCGCATATGGCGGCGGAGAACATCGATGCGGCGATCGTCGTCGGCGATCTCGCCGATCCAGCCGCGCCGACAGGGATCATCGCCGATGCCGGACGTCCCTTTGGGCCGCTCGGTCTTCTCGTCAACAGCGCCGCCGTGTTCGAAGACGACAGCGCCCGTGCGGTCGATCTCAAGATTTTCGAGCGGCAGCTCGCGGTCAATCTGCGCGCGCCTCTATTGCTGGCCCAGCATTTCGCCGCGCAGCTTCCGCAAGACGCGCAGGGTGCGATCGTCAACATCATCGATCAGCGGATTTTGCGGCCGAGCCCGCAGTTCTTTTCCTATGGCATCAGCAAGGCGGCGCTGTGGGCCGCGACGCAGACGATGGCGCAAAGTTTCGCGCCACGCATCAGGGTGAATGGAATCGGACCGGGCCCGGTCCTGCCGAATGAACCCGAAGGCGAAGCCGGATTTGCAGCGGAAGTTGCGAAAGTGCCGCTGCAACATCCCGTCGATCCGCAAGACATTGCGGAAGCCGTGCTCTACCTCGCGGAGGCGCGCAGCATCACCGGCCAATTGCTCTTGGTCGATGCCGGACAGCATCTCGCCTGGTGATCTAAGTCTGCAATGTGCTTTGGCTGCTGCGCCTGCAGAGCCGCGCGGCGGCATGCCGAGGAAAATTTAATCGGCACTCGGCAACCGCCGAATTGTAAATTCGATGCGACCGTCGGCGAGCTCGCGCCAGAACTCGATCTCGGTCATATAGGCGGCCTTTGGAAATTTCGTGAACCACTCGCGGGCTTTGTCGCGCGCCTCGCCGCGTGGCAGCGTATAAGTCTCGCGCCGCCAGCTTTTCGAAGGCTGCTCGGAGGCACGCATCGCCGTGCGCGCGCCAAGCCGGCGCGCGATATCGGAAGGGGCTTTGCGGCGATCTGCGCCCATACGCAACTCCAAGAACATCATTGGTGCTCAAAAATAGACGGCTATAGCCAAGCAGTACGCGATGCGGGCCGTCAACACCCAGATGTTCTTTTGCTAAACATAAGTGGCGGGCAGGGTCCGCGCCAGCCGAGTCAAAAAAAGGCCGTGCCAGAGGTGTCTTCATGTATGAAAAAGCTGCCGATATCGCCCACCTGATCGAGGGCAAATGTGAGGTGGCGGTCGTCAAAAGGACGCTTCTCATAATCATCTGGCCGGAAGGCGCCCAGCCGAGGGCCTTCCAGGCCTTATGCCCGCATGAGAAGGAGCCGCTCGCCGATGGCCGCTTCGACGGCAAAGTGCTGGAATGCCGTCATCATGAGTGGCGGTTCGACGGCGCCACCGGCAAATGCCTTAAGGGCAAGCCCTGCCATCTCGCCGAATATCCCTCGAAGGTCGAGGATGGCATGCTGCTGGTCGATGTCGATGGCGTCGCGCCGACCTATCTCGACAATCCGCAGCCTCAGCTGACCGCTGGTGATTGAACCAGTTTCGAGCCGGGCCTCAGCAATTGCTGCAGATCGAATTCAGGATCTGATCGCTCTGATGCTGCGCCTTGCGCTCCTGCGCCGTCTGCGGCCCGCTTTGCGACTCGCCGGGCTTCGGCACGACCTGGCCGCTCGGCGTCAGATAGGGTTTTGTCAGCAGATCAGGGCTCCGATAGCCGTCGGGAACGGCGGACTGCGCCGCGCCATATTCGACTGCCGCTACGGTGAGCAAGATCGCCAGCGTCGCTGTCAGCGTGTGTCGCTTGGTCATGAACATCCTCCCTCGCGAAAGGTGCCTGTCAATTCACATAGGACGTCCGACGATAATATCGTCTTTCTGAAACGCGGGGCAGATCTCCTTAAAGGTGATCATTCGGACGCGCCGTTTTCGTCCGGTTCGGTCTGCGCCACCGTTTCCTCCAACAATTTCGCGAGGAGATGCGGGTCCTGCGGAAAACCCGCCTCGATCCAGCGCTCCTGCAATATCTTCAGCGCCGTGCCAATGGCCGGGCCGCCGGCCACGCCGCGGGCCAAAAGATCGCTGCCCGAGAAGGGCAGTTTCGGTTCCTGTGCCGCGCGCAGGAAGGAGATCGCTGCATCGAATGCGTCCGCTGCGGCAGGACCGGCATCCGCTTGCAGCAGGATCAGCGCATCGCAGGCCGCCTGCCGGCCATAGCGGAAGAGCAGGCGCAAAAGCCCGGTGGCCGCCGGCGGCGCCGTCATCCCATGGAGCGCTACCAGAGCTTTTCCGACAGCTTCAAGCCGCTGATGCTCCTGATTGGAGAACCGCAGATAATCGCGCAGCCGCAACGCATCTTCCGGCAAATTGAGGCAGAGCGCGGCGAGCCGCAGCACCGCGTCGGCGGGATCACCGGCGCGATAACGCAACAGATTCTCAAGCCGTGTCGGATTGGGAGCCGAGGCGACAAGCGGTCCAAAGAGGCCCGTCTCGCAGAAAATCCGGACCACTTCGCCTGCGCGCCGGGCCGCCAGAAGCTTCATGATTTCGCTGCGGATGCGCTCGCGCGAAAGGCGCGCGAGCCCGTCGCGTTCGATCATCGCGGCGTGGAGCGCCGCCTCATCGAGCGGGCCTTCCGCATAATCGGCGGCAAAGCGGAAGAAGCGGAGGATTCGCAGATAATCTTCGCGGATCCGCGCCACCGGATCGCCAATGAAGCGCAGCCGCCGCGCTTCCAGATCGGCCAAGCCGCCGGTGTAATCGTAAAGCATGCCGTCGCGGGTCATCGACAGCGCATTCATGGTGAAATCGCGCCGCATTGCGTCGGCGGCAAAATCCCGGCTGAAGCGGACTCTGGCATGCCGCCCGTCAGTTTCGACGTCCTCGCGCAGGCTGGTGACTTCGAACGGCTTTCCGTCAACGACCAGGGTCACCGTTCCATGCGCGACGCCCGTGCCGATGGCGCGAATGCCCGCTTTTTTGGCGCGGGCCATCACCGTTTCGGGGATCGCAGTCGTTGCTATGTCGCTGTCAAGAACGGGACGGCCGAGCAGGGCATTACGCAGCGCGCCGCCGATCAGGCGCGCCTCCTCGCCGTCGCAATCGACAAGGGCGAGTACGCGGGCGAGGGCCGTATCCCGCAGCAGGGCTTTCGCCGCCTCGGGCGCGGGGAGGACGTTGGTATGATCCGCCGACATGGAGCCCCTGAGACGCGTTTGAAAAGCCGTGACTTTGAGGCAGGCGACTTTAGAGCGGGGTGCGAAAAAGTGGCCACGGGTTTTCGCGAGAAATCCTGCTCCAACACACCTAAGCCAGGCGCCGGCCTCTTGCAAAGGCGGCGGCCGCCGGTGCCGCGCAGCTCGACGGGGCTTTCTGCGGCAAAATAGCTGTGATGTCTGCGCCGCACCCCGCGGCGGGACCATATCGTCTACATATATTAAAGCTTTGACCCCTGGATGTAGGATCGGGCGTGGCGGAGAGCGCAGCATATTTGGAGATCGGCTGGCGCGAGCCTTTCGACGTCGCACGGCGGCTTGCCGATGTGGACGGCTTCGCTTTTCTCGACAGCGCGATGTTTCACCCGCAGCTTGGCCGCTATTCCTTCATCGGCATAGAGCCCTTCGGGACATTCACAGTCATTGAGGGCCGTCCGGCCTGGAATGGCGCGGCTTTGACGGAGCGACCGCTGGTGGCGCTGCGCAGCCTGTTGCAGCGGTATGCGCTGAAAACCAATCCAATCCTGCCGCCGTTTCAGGGCGGGGTGATCGGCGCTATCCCTTACGAATTCGGCTGGCAGCTCGAAATTCTGCGCGCCCGCGATCACGCGCTCTGCAACGAGCCCGTGCATCTCGCTTTCTACGATCTCGTCATCGCCTTCGATCAGCTGGAGCGGCGCACCTTCATTATTTCCTCCGGCTTCCCGGAGGAAGATGCCGAGGCGCGCAGCCGCCGCGCCGCCGAACGGATCGACGAGGCGCTGTCTCTCATCGACCGCGCGCCGCGCGACAATGGCCATGCTCCGCCTACCGAAGGGGCTTGGCGTTCGAATTTCAGCGAAACCGCCTATAGCGCCGCGATCGAGAAGGTTCGTGCGCATATCTATGCCGGCGACATCTATCAGGCGAATATCGCGCAACGCTTCGAGATCAATCTGCCAGCGGACTTCGCGCCTTTCGCTTTCTACGAAAAATTGCGGGCGACAAATCCGGCGCCCTTCGGCGCTTATCTTGCCTTCGGCGATACAGCGATCGCTTCGTCTTCGCCGGAGCGCCTGCTGCGCAAAGTGAGCGCCTTCGTCGAAGCACGACCAATCAAGGGGACGATCAAGCGTTCAGCCGATCCGATCGAGGATGCGCAACGAGGCGAGACGCTTCTGGCATCGGAAAAAGATCGCGCCGAAAACATCATGATCGTCGATCTTCTGCGCAATGATCTGTCGCTTGTCTGCCGGCCTTATTCGGTCGATGTGCCGATCCTCTGCGGCCTTGAAACTTACGCCAACGTCCATCATCTCGTGTCTGTGGTGACCGGCGAACTCGCCGACGGCCGCGATGTGCTCGATCTCCTGGCGGCGGCCTTTCCCGGCGGTTCAATCACCGGCGCGCCGAAACGCCGTGCGATGGAGATCATCGAAGCGATCGAGGCGACGCCGCGCGGCTATTATTGCGGCACGATCGCTTACATCGGCTTCGACGGAACGGCAGATATGAACATTGCCATCCGTACCGCGGTGTTGAGGGGCGGCAAGGCGCGCGTGCATGCGGGCGGCGGCATCACTTATCTGTCGAACCCCGCCGCCGAATATGCCGAGACCTATGCCAAGGCGCAGCGCATTTTCGATGCCTTTGCGGCACAAGAGGCGACAGACCGGCCGGAGTTGGAAAAAACCGCGCAATGATCCTCGTCATCGACAATTACGACTCCTTCGTCTTCAATGTCGCGCGCTATTTCGAAGAGCTCGGCCAGGATGTGCGCGTCATCCGCAATGATGCGATCGACATCGCGGGCATCAGGCAGCTCGCGCCGGAAGCGGTCGTCATCTCGCCGGGGCCCGGTGCGCCGCGCGACGCCGGCATTTCGCAGGCAGTCGTGCATGAGCTCAACGGCGAACTGCCGATCCTCGGCGTCTGCCTCGGCCATCAATGTATCGGCGCCGAATTCGGCGGGCCCGTCGTGCCGGCGAAGCGGCCGCTACATGGGCGGGTCTCGCATCTGTCGCACGTCGGCGAGCGGCTATTCGAGGGCCTACCGCAGCAATTGACGGTCGGGCGCTATCATTCGCTCATCGTTGATCCGACGCCGGCGATGAATGCTGTGCTGTCGATCGATGCGGTGTCCGAGGAGGGCGAGGTGATGGCGCTCTCGCATCGGACGGCGCCGACCTATGGCGTGCAGTTCCATCCGGAATCGATCTTGACCGAACACGGTCACGCGCTGTTCGCCAATTTCCTGCGGTTGGCGGGCATCACAAAGGCGGGCGAAGCCAAGTTGGCCACGCTGGTTGAGCCAGCGGCGCATTCTGCCTAAAGTCGATGATCTCTCGCGTTGAGGGCATCCGTGTTCTGGTTTGACGGCGCTTTGCATGACTCATCCATCGCGCCGGTCGATCTGACCGATCGCGGCCTGACACTTGGCGACGGTTTGTTCGACACCTCGCTGGTGCGCAACGGCCGGGTCTTTCAACGCCAGGCGCATCTTGATCGCCTGACGGCGAGCGCCGCGGCGCTTGCCATTCCTTTCGATGCGAAGATAGCGGGGCAGGCGCTCGATGCGCTTGCGCAATCGGTAGGAAACGGCGGCATTCGCCTGACGCTGACTCGTGGCGGCGGCGCACGCGGCCTTGCGTTGCCGGAAAACGCAAAGCCTTTTCTCTTCGGCGCAAGCTTTCCGCCGTCGCCTGTCTTTCAAGCTCTAAATGTCGTGACGACGCGAATCCGCCGCAATGAAACGTCGCCCGTGGCGCGGCTCAAGGCGCTTGCCTATCTCGATGCGATACTCGCTCTGCGCGAAGCCAAGGCGCAAGGCGCCGACGACGTGCTGTTCAAGAACATGTCCGGCCACGTCGCTTGCTTTTCGGTTGCGAATCTCTTCGCAATTTTCGGCGACCGGCTGGTGACGCCGCGGCTCGAAGATGGCGTGCTCGCCGGCATAATACGAGCGCTGATTCTGGCGCGCGCCAAGTCCACAGGTCTCGTGGCCGAGGCGCGGTCTTTGACACGTGACGAACTTTCGCGCGCCGACGCCATTTTTGCGACGAATAGTCTGCGGCTTTTGGCGCCGTGCCAGATGCTTGACGGGCGGTCCTTTGATTCTGCACAGCACAAAAGCGTCCAAGCGCTTCAGGTCATGCTGGAAGCCTCCGTCACAGAGGAATGTGGTCCCGCCTGATCGCCGAAGCCCGTTGTTCCAAGGTTAAGACTTTCAAACGTCAAAACTTGGGGCGATAATAGTCTCCTCCTGTCTCTCGCCATCATCCTCATGCTGCGTCTAGCCATTGTTCGTCATGCCGAAGCCGTGCCGCTCGCCGAAGGCGGTGACATCGAGCGTCCTTTGAGTGCGTCTGGCCGCGACATGGCGGAGCGCATGGGACGTTATTTCCGTGAGACCGGGCTCGAACCCGATCTCGCTTTGGTGTCGCCGTCGCGGCGCACGCGCGAAACTTTCGACGGCTTGCAGATCGGCGCCGAGAAAAAGTTCCCGGTCGATTATGTGCCGGCAATTTACAATGCTGGGCTCGAAGCACTCGAATCTATTGTCGCCGATGTGGACAAGCAGGCGAAGTTTCTGCTGCTCGTCGGACATAATCCCGGTTTTGCGGAACTCGCCGATGCTTTGGTGGGAAAGGGCAAGAAATCCGATCTCGCCCGGATGCGCGAACATTTCCCGACGCCTTGCCTCGCTTTGATCGAATTCGACGTGAAGAGTTGGAAGAAGGCTCTGCCTGGCGAGGGCAAGCTCGAGCTCTTCGTCACCCGCGGCGCGCTCGCGAAAATGGAATCGTCATGAACGAGGAGCCGTCCTCTTTCGCGAAATGGCTGGCGCAAAAAGCGCAAAGCCTCAACGCCGAAAATATCGCCGGGACGGCACAAAATCTTTTGGGCTCGGCGCAGGCTATCGTCGAAACTGCGCAGACGCTTGCTGAAGCGCTTTCGGGTCATGCGTTGCGTGTCGGCGTCACCGGCCTTTCGGGTGCCGGCAAGACGATTTTCGTGACCGCCCTCGTTCAGCATCTCACCACCGTTGCCGCACGCGGCATGCAGGGCAAGAATCCGCTCCCCGTCTTTCGCGTCCATGCCGAAGGCCGGCTCGTCCGCGGCTTTCTCGAGCCGCAGCCCGACGATGCCGTGCCGCGTTTCGCTTATGAGCAGCATCTCGCGAGCCTTACAGGGCCGGGCGGCAATGTGAATCTGCGCGAATGGCCGCAATCGACGAAGCGCGTCTCCGAATTGCGCTTGACGCTCGAATTCGAGCGCGCACTTGGTCTGCGCAAGGGCCCGGCAAACCTCTCGATCGATATCGTCGATTATCCCGGCGAATGGCTGCTCGATCTGCCGCTGCTCGAAAAACCCTATGCGCAATGGTCGCGCGAAGCGCTCAATGCCGCCGCGACGCCGGCGCGCGCTGCTGTCGCTGCGGATTGGCGCGCTTATGTCAGCGAGATCGATCCCGCCGCGAAATTTGATGAAGAGGTGGCGCAACGCGCCGCGACGCTATTCAAGGCCTATCTCTCGGCCTGCCGTGCCGAGCCGATTTCCGCTTCCGCATTGCCGCCAGGCCGTTTCCTGATGCCGGGCGATCATGAAGGCTCACCGCTTTTGACCTTCGCGCCGCTGCAATCGGCCGAAGGCGTGACGGCGCCGTCCGGCAGTTTCGCCGCGATGATGGAGCGGCGCTACGAATCCTACAAACAGCACATCGTCAAACCCTTCTTCCGCGATCATTTCGCCCGGCTCGACCGGCAGATCGTGCTTGTCGATACGCTGGCCGCATTGAATGCTGGACCGGCCGCGGTGCGCGATCTCGAGACGGCGCTGCTCGAAGTGCTGCAAGCCTTCCGCACCGGCCGCAACAGCATCCTCTCGACCCTGTTCCGGCCACGCATCGACAAGATCCTGTTTGCGGCAACCAAGGCCGACCACCTCAATCATGTGAGCCATGACCGGCTGGAAGCGATCCTGCGCTTCCTGACGGCGCGGGCTATTTCGCGCGCCGAAGGGCTCGGCGCGAGCGTCGATGTCATTGCGCTCTCTGCCGTGCGCGCGACGAAAGAGGTGAAGGTCGCGACAAAGACCGGCGCCTTCGGGCAGACGGCCGAGCTTCCGGCCGTCGTCGGCATTCCGATGAAAGGCGAGCGGATCGGCAAGGACGTTTTCGACGGCATCGCGGAAGCGGCCATCTTCCCGGGCGAATTGCCAAGCGATCCGAAAGCGATTTTCACCAATGAGACGGCGTTCGAATTGCAGAATGCCGACTATCGCTTTCTGCGCTTCCGGCCGCCCATTCCGGCACGCGATGCGACAGGCCAGCTTCTGCCGCTGCCGCATATCAGGCTCGATCGCGCGCTGCAGTTTTTGCTCGGCGACCGGCTGAAATAGCCTGCGGCGATACGGTCGCAGCCGCCAGCGACGGCAACTATATACGGATGGGTCGTCGGCAGGCCCCAAAGTTCAGATTGGAAGGGTCCGCGCCATGTCCGCCCCCAGACCGCGCCCGCAAGCTTTTCGCATCGACACGCCAGAGCGCGACGCCATCGAGATCGAACCGCTGGCTGACTTCGCCGAAGCCGAGGCGGAGGCCTTGCAGAGAGATGTCGGAGAGACCGAGGCAGCGGTCGAAGTCGCGCAGAGCAAGGGCATTCTCTCGCGCGGCGCAGTCTCTTGGGTCGGTATCTTCCTCTCGGCCGCTGGCAGCTTCATCGTTCTGGCGCTGACCAATTGGTTCATCGGCCTTGTCGCCGATCTCTTCGCCCGCTCGCGGGCGCTCGGCACTGTGGGCGTGGCCCTGGCGACCATTGCCGCCATTGCGCTCATCGTCCTCATCGTCCGTGAGATCTATGGCATCGCCCGGCAAGGCCGCATTGCGCATCTGCATATCGCCTTTGCCGGCGCGCGAGCTGCCGATGATCGGGACTCGGCCCGCCGCGAGGTCACAGCGCTGGTCGCGCTTTATGAGCGGCGTCCGGAACTGGCGCGCGTCCGCGCCGATCTTCTGAGCCTCACCCAGGAGATCGTCGACGGCCGGGATCTGATCGATATCGCCGAGCGCGATCTCGTCGCGCCGCTCGACAAAGACGTCCGCCGCGAGATTGCCCAGGCCGCGAAGCGCGTGTCGCTGGTGACGGCTGTCGCGCCGCGCGCCATTGTCGACGTGATTTTTGTCGCCGGCCAGGCGCTCTATCTCGTGCGTCGTATCGCTGAAATCTACGGCGGGCGTCCGGGGTTTTTCGGCTTTCTGAGACTGATGCGTTCGGTCGGCGCGCATCTCGCCATCACGGGCGGTGTCGCTGTCGGCGACAGTATCCTGCAGCAGCTCCTCGGCCATGGTATCGCCGCGAAGATTTCGGCACGGCTCGGGGAGGGCGTCCTCAATGGGCTTTTGACTACCCGCGTCGGCCTCTCGGCCATGGCCGTCTGCCGGCCAATGCCCTTTGAGGTGGAGCGGCCGCCGCATGTGGCCGATGTGGCGCCCTTCCTCTTTGCCGGGGACAAATGAGGACAACCGCGTTCATTTTCACATAATTCAAAATCCGTGAAATAAGGCTCAGCTTGCAGCGTCCGGGAATTGTCCGGGACGCCAATGAAATTCGTAATGCCGCTCATCCTGCTGGCTGGTCTTGTCGTGCGACCGCCGCTGCTCTCGCCGATGCCGACGAATCAAGTGGATTTCGCAGTGCCTGAAGGACAACAAGTCCGAAGGCGCATCGGGAGACGTCGTCTACAAATGCTGCAAGTGCATGAACAACAAGATGAGCAGCAACGAGACGCAGTCGATCACGCAGTGGGAAAAGAGCCACCAAGCCGAGCGGAAGGCCTGCGATGCGGAACGGGCTGGAAATAAGCGCTAAACGCAGTGAAGCCGGCGCAAGGCCGGCTTCACTTATTATGCGACCTAATGACATGTCTTAACGACATATCGTCCCGCACGCGAGGGCTTCGACTACGCGACGCCGAGCTTCTTCTGCAGATTGGTCGAAGACGTCGTGTACTGGAAGGTCAGCTTCTTGTCCGGATAGACATATCTATGGACCTTCTGCGCGGCGAGCGAGGCCTCGTGGAAGCCGCACAAAATGAGCTTCAACTTGCCCGGATAGTGATTGATGTCGCCGATGGCGAAGATGCCGGGAACGTTGGTCTCAAAGGCGGCCGTGTCCACCGGCACCAGGTTTTCGTGCAGGTTCAAGCCCCATTCGGCGACCGGGCCGAGCTTCATCGTGAGGCCGAAGAAGGGGATCATGCGGTCGCACAGGATGTCCGTGAGCGAGCCGTCATTGCCCTTGCAGGTGACCGATGTCAGTTCGCCATTGTCGCCTGCGAGCGACTGGATCTGGCCGATCTTGAGATCGATCTTGCCTTCCGCCACGAGGTCGCGCATCGCCTTGACGGAATGCGGCGCGCCGCGGAAGTCGTCGCGGCGATGGACGAGCGTCAGCTTCTTCGCGACAGGTTGCAGATTCAGCGTCCAATCGAGCGCCGAGTCGCCGCCGCCGACGATGACGACGTTCTTGCCACGGAAATCATCCATCTTGCGAACAGCGTAATAGACCGACTTCTGCTCATAGGCATCGATGCCGTCGATCGGCGGTTTCTTCGGCTGGAACGAGCCGCCACCCGCAGCAACGAGCACGGATTTGCACTCGAAGGTCTTGCCGGCATCGGTGCGGATGCGGAACGCCGGCGCCTGGCTCGTGCCGATCACTTCCAGCGTCGAAACCATCTGCTCGAAATGGAAGGTGGGATGGAACGGTTCGATCTGAGCGAGGAGATTATCCACCAGGCCTTGGCCGGTGACCATCGGATGGCCCGGAATGTCGTAGATCGGCTTTTCCGGATAGAGCTCCGAACATTGTCCGCCAGCACGCGGGAGAATGTCGATCAAATGGGCCTTAATATCGAGGAGGCCAAGTTCGAAAACGGCGAACAGACCAGTTGGACCGGCGCCCACAATGACGACGTCCGTTTTAATAGTTTCTTCTTCCATACGTTGCTCCTGCAAATACCTCGCTCTTTTCACGATGACCCACGCTTAGCATCTTTGCGTGCGGGGCGGCGTGTCTCATCCATCGTGGACAGTACAAGCGAGGATCACTCGTGCTATTGTCAGCCCTGTCGCGGCGGCGTGGTGACGGTGAGCCCGTCGAGCTCGGGGGAAACCTTGATCTGACAGGACAGTCGCGAATTGCTCTGAACGGCGTAGGCGAAATCCAGCATATCCTCTTCTTGCGGCCCCGGCGTGCCGGTCTTGTCGAGAAATGCGTCAGCCACATAGACATGGCACGTCGCGCAGGCGCAGGCGCCGCCGCATTCGGCAGTGATTTCCGGAATCGAATTGCGGATCGCCGTTTCCATGACGGTCGAGCCGTCCTCAGCATCGCAAACGCGCTTCTCGCCATGGGAATCGATGAAGATAATTTTGGTCATGAGGAACCAGTCTTTGGGGTTGCAGCCAGGGTCAAGGCCTCTTTAGACAACTCCGAATGGGCTGGATAGCCTCGCCGCGCCACGCCCGGCCAGGATTTTGGCGGGCTTGCTTGAGCGACGCGGAAGAGCCGAGAAGGAGCGGCCGAGAGCGGCTGTCTGGCATACCAATAGTAGCGTTTCAGCCCAGAAAATGCAGCTCAAAGCGCTTCAATTGAGAGCCTGCGCGGCGAGCTGCCGCAGGTGCCCGCCGATGGCCGCGAGCGCCTGTGCGTGAGCCGCGGCAAGGCCGTTGAGTGCGGCAGGTGTCGCGGCTGCAGCGGCTTCGCTGGCGACCGTTTGTTCGACCGTTTCGGCCGCGGCGGCAACTCCGAATGCCCCGATCGCCAGCGCCGATCCACGCAGTTGATGCGCGAGATTACGCAATGGCGTGCCGTCTTGCGCGGCCGTACCGGCGAGCGCATGAATTTGGTCGAGGACTTCGCGCGAGCGGGACGCAAAGAGCGTCAACAGTTCCTGCTGGAGCGGGAGATCGCCGCCGGTCTGCTGATCGAGATGTGCCAAATCGAGGCAGATATCGGCTGAGGGCGCGAAGGCTTGCTTGTGCATAAACCGGTGTCTGGCCCGATGGACGGATAGCTCGCGCGTCGGGCTGGCGCGCTGGCGTGAAAAGGCGCTGAATAGGCGTACTTTCCCCGCATTTGTGGCATGAAATGCGCCAACGCCATTATCCGGGAGCACCCGGCAGCAATATCTTTGCGGTTATGGCAAACGCCGCGTTAACGACGATTCGAAACCCTTTGGGCGCGGCGGTTTCCATCGATGCAGCAGAGATGTAGGATAAAAATTGGTTAACAGGCGGCACGGCGTTGACCCTTCGCGGGGCGGTTTTCGCTGCGGCCGGAGAGTAGAGAGGCAGTTATGGCCACGTCCAACAAGGCGCAAGATCCGGAAGCCGCAGCACTGTCGGCAATCGAGGAGGCCTTGAACCTTGCCGTGGGCCGCGAAGGCTTCGGAGAGGCTCCGAAGGAGCCCGCGTTGTCGACGCCGATTTTCCCCAAGGCTTCGGATCCCGACAAGACGCCCAAACTGATGCGGCGAGGAGAGCCGAGCACTGAGCCGGCCGACGTCAAAGCCCCGCCGCCACCGCCTTTCGAAGATCCCGATCGCGGTCAGGCGCGCCTGCCCGAAGTAGACGATCATCCGCTCTTTGCGCCGAAACGGCCGGACCGCGCCGAGCGTCGACGTGGTGTCGAACCGTCGCTGCCGCTGCTTCCCGAAGAGCGCGGCAATGAGCGCAGCGAACGCATGGCGGCGCCCGCGCCCCCGGCCAACGACGACCGTCATTCGGTCGGCCCGATTTTGCGCGCGCTCAATCAAAAGCCGAGTGGCGTACCGCAGGTTCTTGCCATTGTCTGCTCGGTCTTCTGGCTCCTTCTGGTTGGCGCCTATCTCTTCGCCGATCGCGCCAATATCGCCGCACAGGGCGGTTTCTTGCGCCCGACAGCAGCGCTCTATCTGATGCTGGCGATCGGGCCGGTTCTCTTCTTCATCGTGACGGCGATGCTGGTTCGCCGGACGCAGGAAATGCGCTTCACCGCGCGCTCCATGGCCGAGATCGCCATGCGGCTCGCCGAGCCCGAGACGATTGCGAGCGAGCAGATCGTGACGCTGTCGCAGGCGATCCGCCGCGAGATCGTCTCCATGGGGGACGGCATCGAACGTGCGCTGGCGCGTGCCGGCGAGCTCGAGACGCTGGTGCGCTCGGAAGTTTCCAATCTGGAACGTTCTTATTCGGAGAATGAGCGCCGCATCAAGGCGCTCGTCGACGGCCTGTCGAGCGAGCGCGAGCATCTGCTCAGCAATGCGGAGCGCATGCGCACTGCGATCTCCGGCATGCAGGAGACCTTCGCGCAGGACATCGATAATGCGTCGATGCGCATCACCGAAAGTCTTGGCGATACGGCGAGCCGCGTGACGTCCTCGCTCGGCGCCAAGGGCGAGGAGATCCGCGCGTCTCTCAGTCATGCGGGCGAAGAACTGATCGCCAATCTGCTGATGCGCGGCGAAGACATCATCACCCGTCTCGAACAGACACAGCATTATGTCGGCCAGAGCCTTGCCGAGACGGGCAATGCGATCAGCGAAGGTCTGATGCAGCGTGTCGGCGAACTCGACACCAATTTGCGCGGTGCCGGCGAAGCGCTGATCGCGGGCTTTGTCGAGCAGCTGGACGATGCCGGCATGCGGATCGCCTCGACCTTGAACGAAGGCGGCGGCCACATCACCAACACGCTCGAACAGGCGAACAATCGCCTCAATTCGACCCTGAGCGAGACGCTCACCACGATCACAGTGCAGTCGGAGCAGATGAACGACCGTTTATCGCTGACGGCGCAAGAGACGTTGAGCGCGCTCGTCAACCACATCGACACGATGCAGGAGACGGTCGGCACCGCCGCTCAGCAGACGCTCGACACCTTCACCTATCATGCGAATGCGCTGAACGATCGTTTCGCCGAAACGGTCGGCGACGCGGTCACGGCGATCGCCACGCATGGCGACCGCGTCAGCGAGAATCTCGCCAACCGCATCGCCCGCTTCGAGCAGACCATGCTCATTCAGGGCGGCCAGGTGGTCGAACGGCTCGCCAATGAGACGGTCGATTTCTCGAATATGCTGGGCGGCCATTTCGAGGCGATGGAAACAGCGTTCAGCACCCGCAGCAGCGAACTCGAAGCGCGCTCGCACGAGACGACCGAAGCCCTCAACACGCAATTGCTGGCGTTCGAAGAGCGCACCAATGCGGCAACCTCGCGAATCGCCGAGCAGATCGAAGGCCTGCTGGAGCGTATCGATACTGGCCTCGACGATCGCGCCAAAGCGCTCAACGAGACGCTGGCCGCGCGCACGCTCGAGATCGCCCGCCAGTTGGGCGAGGGTGGCCGCGAGGTGACCCAGGCGCTCGACCTCAAGATTGGCGAGATCGAGCAATTGTTGGCGGAGCGTTCGGAATCTCTGACCGAGACGCTCGGGGCCAAGGCGAACGAACTCAATGTGGCGCTTGGCGGACGGGCGCTGGAAATCGCCGAGACCTTCTCGGCGCGTGCCGACGAGGTCAACCAGGTCCTCGGCTCGCGCTCGATTGAGATCTCCGACAATCTTGCAGCGCGGGCTGACGACCTCAATCACGCGCTTGGTAGCCGCGCGATGGAAATCGCCGAGACGCTGGCGGCGCGGGCCGCCGAACTCGACACCACACTGGGCGGGCGGGCGCTGGAAATCGCCGAGACGCTGGCGACGCGGACCGCCGATCTTGACCACACGCTTGGCGGGCGGGCGCTGGAAATTGCCGAGACACTCACGGCACGGGCGGCGGACCTCGACCACACGCTGGGCGGCCGGGCGCTGGAAATTGCCGAGACGCTCACGGCGCGTGCGGCGGACCTCGACCACACGCTGGGCGGCCGGGCGATGGAAATCGCCGAGACGCTCGCGGCGCGTGCGGCGGAAATCGATCAGACGCTGGGTGGCCGGGCGACTGAAATCGCCGCGACTTTGTTGGCTCGTGCCGAGGAGCTCAATCAGACGCTCGGCAGCCGCGCGGTCGAAATCTCCGATTCTCTGTCGTCCCGTATCGAAGATGTCCATCAGACGCTTGGCGGCCGTGCCACCGAGATCGCCGAGGCGCTTTCGGCGCGCGTCGAAGAGCTCAATCAGACTTTGGGGGGCCGCGCGCTCGAAATCGCCGAGACCTTCTCATCCAAGGCGGAAGAGATCCATCAGGCGCTCGGTTCACGCTCGGAAGAAATCGCCGCGACGCTCGACGAGCGGATCGGCCGCTTCGAAGAGCAAGTTGTCGGCCGCCTGAACACCATCTCGTCCGATCTCGATGTCCGCGGCCGCAGCGTCGCGGAAACGCTGATCGCTTGCGCGACGGAAATCGACTCGACCCTGCGCCAGCATGCGCAGACGATCGATCAGGTGCTCGGCCACGAGTCCGGCCTGCTCGCCGAAGTGCTCAACGGCCGCGCCGAGTCGCTGCGCGAACTGCTCGGGCAAGCCGCGCATGATCTCGATACGACGCTTGCCGGCCGCACCGGCGAGATCGGCACGGTTCTCTCCGGCCGCGTCAATGAGATCGGCGTCACGCTGGCCAACCGGCTTGCCGAAGTGCAGCGCGCGCTCGACGATCGCAGCGAGAATCTGGAGACGACGCTGCGCCGTTGCCTCACCGAGATTCACACACTGCTCGATTCGAAAGGCAGCGATGTTGTCGAACTTCTGTCGTCGCGCAGCGCGCTCATCGGTCAGGAGATTGTCGAGCGTCAGCGTGAATTGGCGGCAACGCTCGACCAATCGTCGGTGCAGCTGCGCAGCGCGCTTGAAACGGGTGCCGCTGCGTCTGTTGGCGCGATGATCGATGCGAATGAGAAGCTGAGCACGACGATCGCCGGGACGCTGTCGCGGATCGACGAGCGCAATGCGACGCTGCGCGATCTGATCAACAATGCGACGAACACTTTCCATGTCGTCGAAGATGCTTTGACGAACGGCGTCACGGGCTTCCAGACCGCGATCTCCGAAGTCACGCGCGAAGTCCGGGACGTCGGCGCCAATGCCGATACGACCATTGCCAGTGCTCATGCGCTCTATGAGAACATCTCGCGGCAGCAGCAGTCGCTCGCCGCGGCGGCAACCGAGCTGGCGCGTTCGCAGTCCGAACTCGACCGGACGCTCGACGAGCGGCGCGCCTCGCTGCAAGCGCTGTTGACCTCGGTCGAGAGCCGGCGCACCGACCTCGACGAAGTCATGGGTGCCTTTTCCACGGCCATCGAAGCTTCTTTCGAACGCGTCGAACGCCGCGCCCGCGAGATCGGCTCCTTCCTCGCCGAGACGTCGCAGTCGACGACGGGCCTCGTCGAGCGGCAGTTCAGCGACATCCGCACGGCAATGGGCAATGAGCGCACGCACACGGCTTCGCTGCTGCGTGCGGCCTATGAACAGGCCAGCACGGAAATCGATGCGATCTTCTCACAATCGACGGAGCGCTTCCAATCCGCTGCGACCGAAATGCGCGGGCTGGCGCGCGAGATTCAGCGCGAGCTTGAGACGACCCGCGAAGAGCTGCATCGCAATGCCGTGAGCCTGCCGCAGGAAACGGCGGATCAGGCGGCGGTGATGCGCCGGGTGGTCGCCGACCAGATCAAGGCGCTCAACGAGCTCACAGATGTCGTGGCCCGCTCCGGCCGCGCCTATGACATTGCCGAGCCGGTTGCCGCCTCGGCGGGCCGGGTGGTCGATGCGGTTCCCGCGGGACGCCGCCTTGAGCCGGCACGGCAGGAGATGCGCTACAGCGAGCCGCAACCCGAGCCAAGCCGGTCAGAACAGCGGCCGGATCCGCTGCGTCCGCGTGCCGTCACCCCGCGTCCGCCGGCGGCGGTTCAGGAGCGCTCGACCCCGTCTCCGGAGCGCAGCGGTGGTGGTAGTGGCGGCTGGCTGTCCGATCTCCTGGCCCGCGCCTCACGCGATGAAGCCACCGGCGGCCGTGCCAGCATTCCGCGTCCGGTGGAGAGCGAGACGCTCGATACGATTTCGCACGACATTGCGCGCATGGTCGATCACGGCGCTCTCGCCGTCGCGTGGGATCGCTACCGGCATGGCGACATGGGCGCCTTCAACCGGCAGCTCTATATCGGCCGCGGTCCGCAGACCTTCGACGATATCCGCCGCCGCTATAAATCGGATTCGGATTTCCGCGCGACGGTCGACCGCTATATCCAGGAGTTCGAACGGCTCCTGGCGGACGTCAATCGCGACGATCGCGACGAGAATCTGACCCGCACCTATCTCACCTCCGAGACGGGCAAGGTCTATACGATGCTCGCGCATGCCGCGGGGCGTCTGGGCTAACGCATCATCCCGAAAAGTTGCAGACTTTTCGGACCAGTTGATGCGCAAAAAGTGTCATCATCCCGAAAGGTTGCAGACTTTTCGGACCAAGATAATGCGCTGAGAAAGCCAACACCAAAGATCCCGAAAGCTGCCAAGCTTTTCGGGATCTTTTTTGTTTCAGGAGAGGGCGCCAGCCGGCCTATAAGCCGGGTTTGGTATGGCACGCGGGGAGCCCGCATGCGTGATGGCCATTCCTCTAGGGCAGCCGTTACCGGCAACCTCGAGCAACCAACCCGGGCGGCGATCCGGAGATGGACCTGCGGTTCGCCAAAGACGAGCCGCGTGCGCCCCTATTCGGTTTTGCTCCCGGTGGGGCTTGCCGTGCCGCGCCTGTTACCAGCCGCGCGGTGCGCTCTTACCGCACCGTTTCACCCTTGCCTGTCGGCGAACCGATAGGCGGTCTACTTTTCTGTGGCGCTTTCCCTGGGGTTTCCCCCGCCGGACGTTATCCGGCACCGTATCTCCGTGGAGCCCGGACTTTCCTCCGCATTGAGCGGCGGCCATCCAGCCGACTGGCAAGCTCGGCATAGAGCATGCTGCGAAAAAGTGTGAGCGGTTTTTCGCGCAAAGCATGCTCTAGCTTAACGGGTTGAAGCATGTCTCTCTGCCCGGATGGGTCCATCGGGCATGGGGCGCTAAAGGGTCAACCATAGCGCCGCGCCATGCACGCCGCGCCAAGCACGCCGAGCCTTGCATAACGCGCCATGCACGACCTCGGTCAATGCACGGAAATCTGTGGCTGCCGCTTTCGGCCTGCTTGACCCATAACGTGCCGCCCGATCTGATTTCTGTTCGTGGAGCAGGAAAGCGATGCGAATCGGCCCGGTCTTCTGCCTGATCCTGGCTGCGGCGCTGCCGTTGGCGGCCTGCAGCGCGGTGTCCACGCCCGCACCCGTCGCGAGCGCTCCGAGCAACGACAATTTCTTTGCGTCCGCATCGGCCGCGCTGTTTCCGCAGCCTGCCGCGCCGCCGCCGCCGGCTCCTGCGCCTCAACCCGTTCCGCCGCCGGCGACAACCGCTTCCATCCCGAAGCGTCCCGAGCCGCAACCGTATAAAAGTCGTTGCGAACAGCGCGGCGACGACGTCTATGGCGATCCCGTATGCATCGCTTATTCGGCACAGTGAAAGGCTCGGCGCAGCCGATGTCCGTTGATGGCTGGTTTTAATCCCGACAGCACTCTGGTCAGCGTGGTGCGGGCCTCGCCCAATCACGGCGAACGTCGCGAGGGAAAGCGCCCCGACGCGATCGTCTTGCATTACACCGGCATGGAAACGGGCGCGGCGGCATTGGCATGGCTCTGCGATCCGGCATCCGAAGTTTCCTGCCATTACCTGGTCGAGGAAGACGGCACGATCCTGCAGCTGGTGCCGGAGGCGCTGCGTGCCTGGCACGCGGGCAAATCCTATTGGGCCGGCGAAAGGGACATGAACTCCGCCTCGATTGGCATCGAGATCGTCAATGGCGGCCATGATTTCGGTTCGCCGGACTATTCCGATGCGCAGATCGCCGCGGTGATCGCACTGTGTAAGGACATCGCCAGGCGCCACAAAATCCGCCCGCCACGCATCCTGGCGCATTCCGATATTGCACCGGGCCGCAAGCAGGACCCGGGCGAATATTTTCCATGGGCGACGCTCGCAGCAGCGGGCGTCGGCCATCACGTCACGCCGCTGCCTTTGGAAGATGATGTGCCGCTTGGTCTTGGCTCAAGCGGCAAAAGCGTCGAAAGCCTGCAGGAGATGCTCGCAGCTTATGGCTATGAAGCCGCCGTCACTGGCCAATACGATCAGACAACCGAACGGATCGTCAGGGCCTTTCAGCAGCATTTTCGGCCCATGCGGATCGACGGCAAGGCGGATCGCTCAACAGTCGCGACATTACAGGCGTTGCTGAAGGGCAGCCACGGCTGAGCGACCCTACTGAATGGCCGATAGGCCCTTTTCGGCAATGACCTCCAAGAGGCGCGCGACAGCGGCTGTCGGCCGCAAGAAACCGGCTTCCCAAGCAAGCACCGCCTGCGGCTGCACATCCAGATGATGTGCGAAGACGGCAACGTTCACCCCTTCGCGCTCGCGCAGCGCCCGCAGCGCAGCGGCGGTTTGGGGCGCCTCGGGAGCTTGAGCGACTGGCGGGGCTTTTTCGGCTCGAAGCGGTTGCGGCTGGGGCGCGGCAGCTTGCGGCGGAACTGCCATCGGAACTGCCAGCGGGACCGAAATGACGTCGGCTTCCGGCGCGGGCTGATCGCTCACGCAGCGGCGGTCGAATTCCATCATGCAATCCGCGTCGATGAGGCCGGCGGCGAAAAGGTTCGCCATGGCGCCATGCGCGATCTCGCAAATCTTGCTGTGGTAGATGATAGGCATAGGCATCAGGATTGATCTCGGTCGAGCCCAGCCGTCCGCCAGCGGCGGTCGAGACGCGAGCAAACCCTGACGCGAGGTTCTTTCGGGAGAGGCGCAAACCAATCGGCGCCGGACGATCAACGCAACAAACGAATACGACCCGCGGCAATCCGCCATTTGCTGGCATGCGGCTCGTCACAAAAACGCGCGAATCAATCTGAGCTGCGTCGCTTGCGCGAAACTTACCTGCGGCCACAATTGGCCGCATGGCAAGCTGCAATCATAATTTTTCCGAAACTATTCCGCGGCTTTCACGCGCGAAGCGGGATCGTAGTTGAGGATCGGCAGCAGCCAGCGCTCAGCCTCAGCGACATGCATGCCCTTGCGCCGCGCATAATCCTCGACTTGATCGCGCTCGATCTAGCCGACGCCAAAGTAGAAGCTCTGCGGATGCGCGAAGTAGAGCCCGCTGACCGAAGCGCCGGGCCACATGGCAAAGGACTCGGTGAGATTGACGCCGATGCGCCGCTCGGCTTCGAGCAGGCGGAAGAGAGTCTCTTTTTCGGTATGGTCGGGCTGCGCGGGATAGCCGGGCGCCGGACGGATGCCGCGATAATCTTCGCCGATCAGCTCGTCGGGCGTCAGATTTTCGTCCGGCGCATAGGCCCAGAACTCCTTGCGAACACGCTCATGCATGCGCTCGGCCAAGGCTTCGGCGATGCGGTCGGCGAGCGCCTTGACCAGGATTGAGCGGTAATCGTCATTCGCTCTGGCGAAGCGCTCGGCGAATTTGTCTTCCCGCGCGCCCGCAGTCACGACGAAGGCGCCGACATAGTCGGGCTTGGTGCCTTCCGGTGCGACGAAATCCGCCATCGCGATATTGGGCCTGCCGTCGCGCTTGGTCAGCTGCTGGCGCAGCGTATGGAGCGTCGCGAGCGTCTCGCTGCGTGACTCGCCCGTATAGAGCTTGATGTCGTCGCCGACCGTGTTCGCCGGCCAGAAGCCGATGACGGCCTTCGGGTCAAACCAGCGCTCGGCGACGATCTGCTTCAGCATTTCCTGCGCATCTTCGAAGAGCTGGCGCGCCGCCGGACCTTGCTCCTTGTCATCGAGCAGCGTCGGATAGCGGCCGCGCAGCTCCCAGGCCTGGAAGAAAGGCGTCCAGTCGATATAGGGGACGAGCTCTTCGATCGGATAGGAGCGGAAGATGCGCGTGCCGGTGAACAGCGGTTTCGGCGGCTGATAATCCTTGAAATCGGCCTTCAACGCATTGGCGCGCGCCTTTTCAAGCGGCAGGCGCAATTTTTCCGCCTCGCCGCGCGCATGCGCCTCGGCGATCTTGCGATATTCGGCCCGCACATTGTCGATATAGGGGGCGCGCTGCTCCTTCGAAAGCAGTGCTTGCACCGTGCCGACAGCGCGGCTCGCATCCGTCACATAGACGGCTTGGCCGCGCTGATAGTTCGGATGGATTTTCACGGCCGTATGGACGCGGCTGGTCGTAGCGCCGCCGATCAGTAGCGGCAGGTCGAAGCCTTCGCGCTCCATCTCGGCTGCGACGAAGCACATTTCGTCGAGCGAGGGCGTGATGAGGCCGGAGAGGCCAACGCAATCGACCTTCTCGGCCTTTGCAGTCTCCAAAATCTTGGTGGCCGGCACCATCACGCCGAGGTCAATGATCTCGTAATTGTTGCAGGCGAGCACGACGCCGACGATGTTCTTGCCGATGTCATGGACATCGCCCTTGACGGTCGCCATCAGGATCTTGCCCGCCATCTGCCGCGTCAGGCCGGTTCTTGCCTTCTCCTCCTCCATGAAGGGCATGAGATAGGCGACCGCCTGTTTCATCACGCGGGCGGATTTGACGACCTGCGGCAGGAACATGCGGCCGGAACCGAAGAGATCGCCGACGACATTCATGCCGGCCATCAGCGGGCCTTCGATGACCTCGAGCGGTTGCTTGGCCTTCTGGCGCGCTTCTTCGGTATCCTGCTCAATGAATTCGGTGATGCCGGCGACGAGCGCATGTTCGAGACGCTTTTCGACCGGCGCCTCGCGCCAGGCGAGATCCTTTTCCTTCGTCTCGCCGCTCTGGCCTTTGAAGCGTTCGGCGAGCGCGAGCAGGCGCTCGGTCGAATCCGCCCGCCGATTCAGGACGACATCTTCGCAGGCCTCACGCAGCTCCGGATCGATGTCCTCATAAAGCGCGAGCTGGCCGGCATTGACGATGCCCATGTCCATGCCGGCTGCGATCGCATGATAGAGGAAGACCGAATGCATGGCTTGGCGGACAAGCTCATTGCCGCGGAACGAGAAGGAGAGGTTGGAGACGCCGCCCGAGATGTGGACGCGCGGGAAG